>CAVTZX010000037.1:0-25569 GCA_963739275.1 uncultured Acidobacteriota bacterium | reverse complement strand
CTGGGACGTTACAACAGATTGAAACATCAAGGGGTTCCGCCGTTTCAAACATCGCCTGTGGAGAGGAAAACACCATGAGTGGAAGGTTGTACCGGTCGAGTGTGGTCTTGTTGCTCATCGCGGCCGTCGTTATCGGTCCTGTGGCGCCCGCCTATGCCCAGCAATCCAGCGGGCAGCAATCGAATCCGCAGCAACCCCCGGCAGCTCAGCCCGAGCGCCGCGTGGTGCCGAGCGGCCCCGACTTTACAAACGGCAAGCGGCAGTTTCCGAACATGATTGCGCCCTATACGCCCTGGATTGTGGGCGCACCCCAGCTTACCAATTCGCCGCGCATTGAACAGATGATCCGCGAGGGCAAGCTCGAGCTGTCCCTGCAGGACGTCATCGCGCTCGCCCTTGAGAATAACCTGGACATCTCCATCCAGCGCTATACGCCCTGGATCGCGGAAACGAACATTCTCGCGGCCAAAGCGCAGGGCTTTGTCGCCGCTCTGGCTCTTGATCCGGTAGTGACGTCGAACATCTTGATCGACCGCCGCTCTTCGCCAATCAACAACCCGTTCATTTCGGGCACGGGCGTCGTTTTGAGTTCGATCAACACCAACACCGCACAGTACAACTTCCAGTACGCGCAGGGGTTCACCACTGGCACCAACTACGCCATCACGTTCAACAACACGCGCAGCTCTTCCAGCAACCCTGCGAACCTCTTCAACCCGTCGGTGCAATCCTCGCTGGCTTTGTCGTTTTCTCAACCGTTGTTGAACGGATTCGGCTTCCTGCAAAACCGTGCGAACCTGATCATCGCCAAGAACAACAAAGTTGTCGCCGACCTGACCTTCAAACAGCAGTTGATCACCTCGATCGCACAGGTCTCGACCAACTACTGGGAGCTCGTTTTCGCGCGCAATGACGTGATCGTCAAACAGGAATCGGTGGACCTGGCCAAGAAGCTCTACGAAGACAACCAGCGGCAGGTGGCCATCGGAACTCTGGCGCAGATCGAAGTCACCCGCGCGGAAGCCCAGCTCGAAACTGCGAAGGCAGACCTGATCGTTTCTCAGGCGCTTCAGCTTCAGCAACAGATTCTGCTGAAGAACCTCATCACGAAGAATCCGCTGGACCCGCTGCTGCAAAATGTCGAGATCGTGCCCATGGACAAACCCATACAGCCCCAGTTCGACATCATCCCGGTGCAGGATGCCGTGCAGGAAGCTCTGGGTAAGCGGCCAGACGTCCTGCAGTCGAAGACCACGCTGCTCTCCGATGACCTCACGGTGCGCACCAGCCGCAGGGCGCTTCTGCCTTCGCTCAACATGACCGGCCAATACAGCATGGCCGGCCTGGGTGGCAACAACAAGGTTCTGGGCACTCCGACGGTGATTCCTGGCACTCCCATCGTGGACGCGAACGGCAACGTGGTTCCGAATCTGTTCGTACGGGCCAGTTCCACGCCGCTCCTGGGGATCAATCCGGGCGGCTGGGGAGACGCGCTGACTCAGGTCTATCTGAACAGTTTCCCGGACTACAACGTGGGCTTCGCCCTGACCATCCCCATCCGCAACCGCCCGGCGCAGGCCGCCAACGCCCGTGCGCTGCTCCAGGAGCGCCAGGACGAAACGCGGCTCCGCCAGGTGCAGAACACGGTGGTGGTGGACATCCGCAACGCACAGATCGCCCTTGAGAACGGCAAGGCGCGCGTGGAGGCGGCCATCAAGGCTCGCATCCTCGAGGAGCAGACACTCGATGCGGAGCAAAAGAAATATCAACTCGGTGCATCCACGGTGTTCCAGGTCATTCAGACGCAGCGGGACCTGTCCACTTCCCGCAGCACCGAATTGCGCGCTCTGGTGGACATGATCGAGGCCAAGATCACCTTCGATCGCGTCATGGCCCGCACACTGGAAACCAACAACGTCTCTCTCGCCGACGCTAAGAGCGGCCAAGTCACCCGGGATACGCTTATCCCCGGCTCGATCGCAAACGTGAATCTGGTTGGTCCACCTCGGAAGTACTAAGCGCAACTGCCGATGTCTGGCGGAAACATCCGGCGCCCGTTCCGCATCCTCTCCCCGGAACGGGCGCTTCTCTTTCCCGTTGGCCAATGGGGCTGGAGTGGCGGACGAAAACGCGGCCGGTGCGTATGTTGTCGCGCGCCTGCGCTTGGCTTAAGATGACTCTTGCCGCCGCAGCTTGGGTGCGCAAGAATTTACAGATGGCTGAGTTTTGGCGAGGGAGAATCCTGGTTCCATGAGCAAAGAGCCGCGCGAGAAAGGCGCGCTGACGCAATCCCCCGCCGGCGAGGCGAAGGCGTCACGCAAGCCCTCGGCGCGGGAACGCGAGTGGGAGCAGAATACTCTTCAGCCCACGCTCGAGCGCTCCCCGGAACGCGCCGCTCAATTCACTACGGTTTCCGGCCATCCTATTCGCCGCCTGTACACGCCTGCCGACCTCGCCGACTGGGACGCCGAGCGCGACCTCAGCCAGCCGGGCGAGCCGCCCTACACACGCGGGATCCACGCCACGATGCACCGCGGCCGCCTCTGGACCATGCGCCAATTCGCGGGCTTCGGCTCGGCGGCAGACACCAACAAGCGCTTTCGCTATCTGCTGAGCCAGGGTCAAACCGGCCTCTCCGTCGCCTTCGACCTCCCTACCCTGATGGGCTACGACTCCGACCATGCGCTCTCCGAAGGCGAAGTCGGCAAGTGCGGCGTGGCCATCAGTTCGCTGGCGGACATGGAAGTTCTCTTCGACCAGATTCCCCTGGCTGACGTCACCACTTCGATGACCATCAATTCGCCCGCGGCAGCGATCTGGGCCATGTACCTCGCCGTGGCCGAAAAACAGGGCGCCGACTGGAAGAAAATCTCCGGTACGATTCAGAACGACATCCTCAAGGAATACATCGCGCAAAAGGAATACATCTACCCGCCCGAGCCTTCCATGCGGCTGGTGATTGATACCTTCGAATTCGGCACGCGGCATACCCCGAAGTTCAACACCATTTCCATCAGCGGCTACCACATCCGCGAAGCCGGCTCGACGGCCATACAGGAGCTGGCCTTCACCCTGCGCGATGGCATCGAGTACGTGGACTGGGGCATCCGCCGCGGACTCGCCGTGGACGAGTTCGTGCCGCGGCTCTCCTTCTTCTTCAACGCGCACAACGATTTCTTCGAGGAGATCGCCAAGTATCGCGCCGCGCGCCGCATCTGGTACAAGACC
This sequence comes from uncultured Acidobacteriota bacterium, assembly GCA_963739275.1. GTDB lineage: Bacteria > Acidobacteriota > Terriglobia > Acidiferrales > UBA7541 > JBGQGH01. Next base: position 22,341 of record CAVTZX010000037.1, on the reverse strand, counting down.
ATGCGCGACCGCTTCGGCTCAAAGAACCCACGCTGCCTGGGCGCTGCGCTTCCACTCGCAGACGGCCGGATGCTCGCTGACGGCGCAGCAGCCCTATAACAACGTCGTGCGCACCGCGCTCCAGGCCCTCGCGGCCGTTCTCGGCGGCACGCAGTCGCTGCACACCAATTCGCTCGATGAAGCCTGGGCGCTGCCGACCGAGTTCGCCGCCACTCTCGCCCTGCGCACGCAGCAGATCATCGCGCATGAAAGCGGCGTCGCGAATACGGTGGATCCGCTCGGCGGCTCCTACTTCGTCGAGACGCTCACCAACGAAGTCGAACGCGGCGCGTGGGACTATATCGAGAAGATCGACGCGCTGGGCGGCATGGTCAGCGCCATCGAACGTGGCTATCCGCAGCGCGAGATCGCGGAAGCTTCCTACCGTTACCAGATGGCCGTGGATCAACAAGGAAAAGATCATCGTCGGCGTGAACGACTACGTGGCCGAAGAACAGCCGCTCGAGATCCTCAAATTGACGAGAGCGTGGCGCACGATCAAGCTGCGCGCCTGAAGAAATTCCGCGCCGACCGCTCGGGCGATGAAGTGAAACGCCGCCTCGCTGCCCTGCGCAGAGCCGCCGAAGGCAGCGAAAACATGATGCCCTCCATTTACGAAGCGGTCAAAGCCTACGCCACACTCGGCGAGATCTGCGACGCCTTGCGCGACAGTCTTCGGCACCTACGAAGAAGTCGCAATTACTTAGCTCAATTGACTCTACAATGGCGCGTAGGTATACGCTGAAATCATGAAGCCCATGTGCCTTGGGTTGTCGTTGACCCTCAGCTTCCTTGCGTTTGCAACCGCAGGTCTGGCGCAACCACATGCGACGAAGACGGGATTCGTTCGCACCACCGACGGCCTGAATATTCACTACCTCGAATCCGGCCAGTCTTCCTCGTCCGGAATTGTGCGGGGCGGTGGCAAGCCTCTTCCTGGATCGCTCGCCAGTGACCCCTCCGCGCTGAGCATTTCACCTTCCAAGCCTTACCGTCAGGCTTCGATACTGCTCGTCCCCGGATGGACTATGCCCGGATGGATCTGGGGCAGGCAGATCGAGCATTTCTCAAGTACGCATCGCGTCGTGGCGATGGACCCGCGCTGCCAGGGGGAATCTTCGCAGACCGATGAGGGGCTGTCGCCGGCCGTCCGGGCGCGCGATATCAAAGCCGTTGTCGATCGACTTCACCTCGCTCCCGTTGTGCTCGTCGGCTGGTCGATGGCCGTGGGGGAAATCGCGTCGTACGTGGATCAGTTTGGGACGAAGGACATCGCCGGTATCGTCTTTGTGGACGATGTTCCCGGTGCAGACGTGGCGCCAGCCGTTTACAAGGACTTGATGGAATTCATCGCCGGATTTGTGCAGGAGCGCCGCGGAAACGGCGACAAGTTCGTCCGCTCGTTCTTCAAGAAGCCGCAGCCGGAGGAATACCTGAAGCGCGTGGTTGAGGCGTCGCTGAAAACGCCGACGAATACGGCGGTGGCGCTGCTCGTCGGCAAGTTCGGCACCGATTTACGCCCCGCACTCAAGAAAATTGACAAGCCCACGCTGATCGTTGCGGCGAAGAGCGGCTTTCTCGATCTCATTCGAGCGATCCAGCCGCAGATCCCTGGTTCGCGACTGGAAGTCTTCGACGATGCCGGCCACGCACTGTTCGTCGACGACGCCGACCGCTTCAATGCCCTGCTCGGTGAATTCTTGCGCAACCTAAAATAAGCAGGACGGGCGCAGCATGCTGCGACACTACCGTCCTGCCGCATCCTGCTGTATTCTTACGCTGCCTATGCCTGAGAAAAAGATTCGAGTATTGATTGCCAAGCCCGGCCTGGACGGCCACGACCGCGGCGCCAAGATCATCGCCCGCGCGCTACGCGACGCCGGCATGGAGGTGATTTATACCGGCCTGCGCCAGACGCCGGAGATGATTGCCTCCGCTGCCGAGCAGGAAGACGTCGACGTCATCGGCCTCTCCATCCTTTCCGGCGCGCACAACACCATTTGCCCCCACCTGATGGGCCTGCTCAAGCAGAAAGGCATGGACGACGTCACCGTGGTGATCGGCGGCATCATCCCTGAGGCCGACATTCCCGCGCTCAAGCAGGCCGGCATCGCCGCCGTCTTTCTGCCTGGCACGCCCACGCATCAGATCGTGGACTTCATCCGCCAGCGTCTCGCGCAGAAAGCCTGACGCTGCTGTGAGGCACTCCGCCGTACACGCAGAGCCGCACAACTCCGTACTTCTCCTGACGCTCGACGGCCCCGGCGGCTTCCCGCGCCTCACCTGCGCGCTCCTCCGGCAGCTCTCCGAACGAGTGTCTAGCACACAGTCGGACTCGCACGTGGCCGCGATCGTTCTCACCGGAACTCCAAAATGTTTTGCTGCCGGCGCCGACCTTGCCGAAGTGTCCGCGCTCACTCCAGTCGAAGCATTGCGCTTCTCCACCCTCGGCCAGCGCCTCATGCGCACTGTCGAGCAGTCCGCGAAGCCAGTCATCGCTGCGATTCGCGGGCACTGCCTCGGCGGTGGCTTCGATCTGGCCGTCGCGTGTCACCTGCGCATCGCGGCCAGCGACGCCGTCTTCCGCCATCCCGGCGCGAGCCTCGGCCTCCTAACCGGCTGGGGCGGCACACAGCGCCTGCCGCGCCTGGCTACCCCGGCGGGTCGCGGCCGCGCGCTCGAAGCTCTTCTCTCTGGAGGGAGCATCAACGCCCACGAAGCGTTCCGCTGCGGTGTGGTGCAGAGGCTTTCTCCCCCCGCGGAAACCGTTTCGACCGCCCTCGCGGTGGCTCGCTCCCTGCTCTCGCGGGGGTAATCCGGGAGGAATCGTTGACAAAAACGCAACGGGGCGAAGACTCGCCTCCCCCGCCCCGCGGCTGACCCGATCTGTGCCCGCGACTATTGCTTGATGAGGTTCCCGTCCGCGTCGCGGAGTTCTTCCTTGCCGAGATTGAGCTTCAGGAGGTCCGCTTCAATCTTCGCGCGATCGCCGACGGCCACGACGATCAGCTTGTCCGCCACGAGGTATTTCTTGGCCACAGCCCCTACGCCCTGCGCGGTCACGCTCGAAAGATCGCCCGGCAGTTTCGCGTAGTAATCCAGCCCGAGGTCGTAGACATAGAGATTCCCGAAGGTGCTCGACGCGTTCGCGCTGGTCTCAAAGAGGCCGGGGAGCGACCGCACTTGCGAGTCCTTGGCCATGGCCAGCTCTTCCGGCGTCACGGAACTCTCCGCCATCCGCCGGATCTCCTTGAAGATCTCGCCCACCGCCGCTGCGGTAACCTCCGTGCGGATGCCCGAGCCCACCATGAACGGCCCCGGCCCGCGGCGGTAAATGAACACGGATCCCGCGCCGTACGTGTAGCCGTGTGCTTCGCGCAGGTTCAAGTTGATGCGGCTCGAGAAGAGTCCCCCGAGCGACGCGTTCATCACCTCGAGCGCGGCAAAGTCCGGCGTGGAGCGCGCCGCCGCGATCGTCGCCACGCGGATCTGCGTTTGCGGGCTGCCCGGCGCGTCCACCAGCACGATTCGCGCGCTCGTGGTCTGCGGGGTCCCCAGCGTTGGCTTCGCCGGGCTGCCGGCTTGCCACGCGCCGAATTCCTTCTCGGCCAGAGAACGCAGTTCCGCTTCACTGATGTTCCCGGCCACAATGAGCGCGGCGTTGTTCGGGACGAAGTCCTTCTTCCAGAATCCCGTTATGTCGTCGCGCGTCGTGAGATTGATGCCTTCGCCGGTCCCGATTTCGGGATGCCCATAGGGGTGTTGTGGCCCGTAAAGAGCCGCCACCATCACTTGCCCCACGGCAACGGAGGGGTCCTCCCGCCGTTCGGCGAGCGCGGCCAGCCGGCTGGCGCGCTGCCGGTTGATTTCGGCCTCGGGGAAGCTCGGTTGCAGCGCCACCTCTGCGAGCAGGCCCAGCGCCGCGGGAAAATTGTTCTTGAGTGCGCGGGTGGAGACGAACGAGGCGTCCATCGTCGAGTTCGTCCCCAAGTCAGCGCCGAGCCGCGCCGCTTCGTCAGCGATCTGGAGGGCGTTGCGCTTCGCCGTTCCCTGCGTCAGCATGCCGACGCTGAAGTTGGCAAGGCCGGGCCGGTCGAGAGGATTGGAGTCGCTCCCGGAGCGCACCACGAGGTTCGCGGAGACGACGGGCAGCCCCGGCCGCTCGTTGTAGATCACGGTGAGTCCGTTAGCGAGCTGGAATGACTTCGGCACCGGCAAATGCATGGCTCGCTCCGGCCCGGCGCCCGGCGCCTTGGCGCGCCACGGCTCGTCCGCGTTGATGGACTCCGCACCCGCGCCCGAAGGTGTCTTCTGGGTTTCCGGCGTGGGCACCTCCGGCGCGAGCTTCTGCTCTCCCGCGATGGCGTGGACGACCGCGCGGGCCGTCGGCTTCAGTTCGCGTTCCGCAAACGCTCTTACGCTCGCCGGCGTGACGCTCGCGTAGCGCGCGATGTCCTGTGCCAGAAAGTCCGGCGATCCGAGATAGTGGTTGTACTCATTCAAACGGTCGGCCACTCCGCCGAACCCCCCCAGCGTTTCCAGCCCGGTGATGATCCGGGTCTGGATCGTATTTCTCGCGCGTTCCACTTCCTCCGCGCTCGGCCCCTCGGCGCGGAATTTGTCCAGCTCTTCGTTGATGGCCTTCTCCAGTTCTTCCGGCGTGTGCCCCGGCCGCGCTGTCACTTGAACGGTGAACACCGAGCCCAAGATGAGGGATTGCTGCTGCGACAGTACGTTTTGCGCGATCTGCTTCTCATAAACCAGTTTCTTGTACAGGCGGCTGGAACGCCCGCCTCCGAGAATGATGGCGGCCATATCCGCGTCGGCATCACCCGGCTTGAAGATAGGCGAAGTAATCCACGCCATGTACACGCGCGGAAGCTCGATGCGATCCTGGATCACGGCGCGCCTCTCTTCCGTGAGCGGCGGAGTGGCGGCAGTGACCTTGGGAACGGCCGCGCCCTGCTTGAGCGGCCCGAAGTATTTTTCCACCCACTTCTTGGCCGTGGCCTTGTCGAAATCGCCCACGATGGCGAGGCTGGCGTTGTTCGGCGCATAGTACAGCTTGAAAAACTTCTTCACGTCCTCGAGCTTGGCCGCCTGGATATCCGCGTGCGAGCCGATCACGTCCGCGTAGTACGGGTGCGTCTTGGGGAAGAGCATGTGGAACATCCCTTCCTCGACGATTCCGTAAGGCTGGTTCTCCACCGACTCGCGCCGCTCGTTTCGCACCACGGCTTGCTGGGTGGTCAGATTCGTCTGGTCGAGCCGGTCCAGGAGGTAGCCCATGCGGTCGGACTCGAGCCACAGGGCCAGCTCGAGCTGGTTCGCGGGCAGGGTCTCGAAATAATTCGTGCGGTCGAAATCCGTCGTGCCGTTGAAGTCACTGGCGCCCGCGGCCTCCACGCGCTGGATGTGCTCGTTGGCCTGAATGTGCTTCGAGCCTTGGAACATCATGTGCTCGAACAAGTGCGCGAAGCCCGTGCGGCCCGTTTCCTCATTCGCCGGGCCCACGTGGTACCACAGGTTGACGGCCACCATCGGCAGCCGGTGGTCTTCGGACAAAATGATCTCCAGCCCGTTGGGCAGCTTGTACTTCTCGAACTCCAGCTTCGGCACTTCGAGACCGGCCATCTTCGCAGCCGTCGCTGGCCTCTGGCCGGAACCTGGACTCGGTTTGGGGGCCTGCGCTTGGCCCACCAAGGCCAAGCTGAGCACCGCGCACACGACCTCAGCGCAAATCACCAGGTAACGCCTCATTCTCTCTCTCCCGTCCTGCTGAAATAAACGCGACCGTGTATCATCCCGTGTTCGCGCGCCGCTGTCCAGCCGCGCTCTCCCAGAGGATACGATTCGGCTCAGCTCCGTGTTTCCCTTCCCGCCAGAAATTCTCTAAACCTGGCGCCGCCCGGCCATCCGGCATTTTCGCTGGAGTCATGAACTCGTGAGAAAGCCAGACTGTTCTCTTCCCCGCGCCTTGAGTTCAACGGTGGGTCGCCCGCTCTGCTCGACCTCTCCCGCTCGAAACAATTCGTCTTTCCACGGCCTGTCCGGAAGGAGTATGCTTTGCCCGGCCTGCGCGCTGCGCCCACCTGGAGCCCTCATGCGACCCGTCTACATGATTTCCGGCGGTATCACTAAATTCACCAAGGCTGAGCCGCGAAAGTCTTTCCGCGTCATGGTCCGGGATGCTTTTGACTACGCAATGAAGGACTGTCCGCGACTCACCCGCGATCGGATCGACGGCACCGTGCTGAGCTACTTCAGCGATCACTTCACCCGGCAACTCATGGCCGGCATCATGGCCGTGGACATGTGCGGCTTGGTACCCAAACCCACCATTCGCGTCGAAGGCGGCGGCTCCACCGGGGGCCTGTGCTTCCAGGAGGCTTGGCGTCATGTGGCCTCGGGCTGGCTGGACTGCGCCGTGGCCATGGGCTTCGAGACGATGTCCCACGTCAATACTTGGAAAGGCAACGAGTTCATCGCCCTGGCCAGCGATACGAATTTCGATTACCCGGTGGGCGGATTCTATTCCGGCTACTACGCCATGATGGTCGTCCGCCACATGCACGAGTTCGGCACCACCGTCGAGCAGATGGCCAAGGTCAGCGTCAAAAATCACAAGCAATGCCCTGAACAATAAATGGGCGCAGCACCACTACAACTTGACCGTCGAAGATGTGCGCCGTTCGCCTATGGTTGCCTATCCGCTCACCATGCTCGATATCTGCACCATGTCCGACGGCGCGGCCGTAGCCATCCTCGCTAGCGAGGAAGGTTGGCCCGAAAAGCTCTGCGACAACCCCGTTCAGCGTGCTCGGAGTCGGCATGGGCACGGATGCCATGCGCATGGCGGACCGCCCGCACGGCGATGTATCCTGCTCAAGCACGAAGACCCGAGCTGGTACAAGAACCTGAAATATCCCGGCGTGCACAGTCTTCCGCGCCGGGCGCATGGCCAGCAAGATGGCTTACGAAAAGGCCGGGATTGACGACCCGCGCGAAGACATCGATTTCGTCGAGTTGCACGACGCCTACACCTCCTGCGAAATCCAGACCTACGAGGATATGGGCCTGTGCAAGTACGGCGAAGGCGGCAAGTTCATTGAACCAGGGTCACCCGGAATTGACCGGCGATGGATCCCGGTGAATCCTTCGGGCGGCCTGATTGCCTGCGGGCATCCCGTGGGCGCGACCGGCCTGATGCAGGCCGTCTTCGCCTTCTGGCAGCTTCAAGGCCGATCGGCAAGCACAACAACGGCGACGCCAGTTCCAGGTCAAGCAAAAAAGCAAAGTCGCCGGCCGATGCGCGGCGCCATCCACAGCCACGCCGGCACGGGCACCTATGTCACCGTCAGCATTCTGGAGAGCACGCGCTAAGCGCGCCGTTCACTTCGATTCAAGGAGCTTCCCATGGCCCGCAAATCCACTGCTAAGAGCAAAGTCGCGAAGGTGGTTTCCCGCGCTCCGCAGAAGACGGCCCCGGCGCCGACTCCCAAACTCGCCAAGCCCGACCTGCGGCCGTCCGCCCCCAAGCCGGTTTATGACAAGGTGCGCTTGCCCGAAAGCGACCAGGGCGCCATCGTCTTCTGCACCGATCCGCTGACGGTGAAAGACCATTACGAGATCGACTACATTCACAGCTATGCCGAGGACTCGCCGTTTTTCCGCGGGCTCGCCGAGGGCAAGCTGATGGGCAGCGAATGCACGGGCTGCGGCTATCGTTTCGCAACTCCGCGCGCTTACTGCATGGAGTGTGGCGCCGCGACCCGCTGGTTTGAGTTGCCGCTCCACGGCCGCGTGCACACCTGGACCACGTGCCACTTCGGCTCCGAAGCGTTCCTCAAGGAGACGCCCTTTAACCTGGCCTTGGTCGAGTTCGACGGCGTGCGGACTCTTTTTCTGGCCCGCTTGATCGGAGCCACCGAGAAGGACATTCGCGTGGGAATGCCGGTGCGGGCGAAGTTCCGCCGGCTCGCTCAATTCAAGCCAACCGACGTGTATTTCGTGCCCGCGGACAAAGCCTGAGAGTGAACGCCCTGCCTCCCAGCTGGCCCGGGGGGAACGTGATGTCAACGCGAGACTTTTTTATCCGCCGCTGGGTAGAGGAATACCCCACATTCCTCAAGGTGTTTCGCGCGCTTTCGAAGGACAAGCCGGATTACCGGCCGCATCCGCGCTCCCGCTCCGCGGTCGAGCTTGTGTGGCTCCTTGCACTTGAGGAACAAGCTTGCGTAAAGTGGGCTGCCGGCGAAAACGCGGACTGGACCGAGACTCCGCCACCCGGGACCCTCGAGGAAGTGATCGCAGCCTACGAAAAAGCTCATCGGGAAGTCGCGCCGCGACTTAAAGCGCTGAACGACCAAGCTTGGGAGAAGAACGTAAAGCTAATCGTCGTCAAAAATCGCACCGAGTACGAGATGCCACTTGGCGAAATGCTTTGGGCCGTGATGTTCGATGCCATCCATCATCGCGGTCAGCTCAGCCTTTACATTCGACGCCAGGGCGGAAAAGTTCCTCCCATCTACGGCCCTTCCGCGGACGAGAAGGCACCCTAAGCGTTTTGTCCCTCCTGCAATTGGGTGGCTCGCGCATTCCAAGCCAACCGACGTATACTTTATGATGGCTGAAGAGGCCTGAAGCCCGTCGCGCTCCTCTGGGTCGATGCAATCATCGATCCCGCGCAGACTCGCGACGCGCTCATGTGGGCCCTCGAAGCCGCCACGCTCAATCCCGACATCCGCGAATTCAAGACAGGAGTGTTGCAAACGTGATTGCCAGGGGTGTCGTATTCCTCCTTTTTGGACTGGCTCTTCTCTTCGGACCCATGGTCGTTGACTATCTACACCGACCCAAGGTTGGTAAGTCGAGATCGGACACACAATGGGACCTCGTCAGTGACCATAATGTGTCTCCTTGGACAGAGGCTGCGGCCGGCGCTGGCGTGATCTGCATTCTTGCCGGGATAAGTTGCTTAATCGTCGGGGCTCGCCGGCGGAGAACCCCGCGAGTGCTGAATGGCTGAGACTGCCAAACTTATCGAATGCCCGCGCGACGCTTGGCAGGGATTGCCACAGTTCATCCCTACAGAAACCAAGGTTGAATACCATCGCCGACTGATCGCTGCCGGGTTTCGCCACATCGACGCGGTCAGCTTTGTATCGCCGAAACATGTGGCGCAGATGGCCGACAACGAAGAGGTCATGAAGCAACTCCTCGCTTCCCTGCCCCCTGCTTCCGTGCCTCCCGAAATCATCGGAATCATCGTGAATGAAAAGGGGATGGACCGCGCGCTTGCCACGCCGGGGGTGACGACCCTCGGCTATCCCTACTCCATCTCCGCCTATTTCCGCCGCGCCAATGCCAACATGTCCCGCGCCGAGTCCCGCCTGCTCGTCGAAAAACTCAAGAAGGCCACAAGAGCTGCGAAGCGGGGCCTGGTCGTTTACATCTCCATGGCTTTCGGCAATCCGTACGAAGAACCGTGGGGGCCCGAACTGGTCGAAGACACGCTCGTCTGGCTCAAGGACACCGGCGTGCGCTGCGTCTCGCTCGCTGACACCGTTGGCACCGCGACGCCCGAAGCCGTCGGCAAACTCTACAACGCGGTGAAGGGCTGCGTGGCGGGCGTCGAGCTCGGCGTGCATCTCCATAGCCGCCCCGAAGGCGCCGCCGAAAAAGTCCTTGCCGCTTACGAAGCCGGCTGCCGCCGGTTCGACAGCGCGCTTACGGGCCTCGGCGGCTGCCCGTTTGCTGGCGACGACCTCGTCGGCAACATCGCCACAGAAACCGTCCTCGCAACGCTCGCCAAGAAAGGCGCCGACACCGGCATCGATCCCTCCGCCCTAGGCCCCGTCATCGAACTCGCCAATCAAATCCGCGCCCAGTACGCCCACAAATAATGCAGCACACACAGCAGTAGCGTGTCATCCTGAGGCGTCGCTCTCGCGCCGAAGGATCTCAACGCGCTGATTGCCTCCCGCTGACGGATCGCAAGCGATTCCTTGCTTCCCTGCTCCTCTGCCTCTATATTCTCGCCGTGCCCCGCACGACTCTCACGCTCGAACACGACGGCCCCCTGGCCATCGTCACGCTGAACCGTCCCGAAAAGCGCAACGCCATCTCGACGCCCATGATGGAGGAGATCGTCGCCGTACTCGACGAACTCGAGCGCGACGACTCGCGCGTGGTGATCCTCACCGGCGCGGGCAAAGCCTTCTGCTCCGGCATGGACCTCGAGGCTTTGCAAGCCATCGCCGGGCAATCGCCCGAACAGAACCTCGAAGACTCCCGCCGTATGGCCAAAATGTTTCGCCGCATATGGAGTTTCCGCAAGCCCATCATCGCCGCCGTCAACGGCCCGGCCATCGCCGGCGGCTGCGGCATCGCCACGCTCTGTGACTTCACGCTCGCTGTGCCCGAAGCGAAGTTCGGTTACACCGAGGTCCGCATCGGTTTCATCCCCGCGATCGTCTCCGTTTTTCTCGTGCGTCAAATCGGCGAAAAGCGCGCGCGCGATCTCCTGCTCACCGGCCGCATCCTGGATGCGAAGGAAGCACAGGAGATGGGCCTGATCACCGAAGTCGTCTTCGCCGACCGTTTGATGCGGGCCGCGCGGGTTCTCGCGGCGGCGCTGCTCGAATCCAGCCCCACCAGCCTGACGTATACGAAACGCCTCTTGTGCAAGGCCGCGGAGGAAGAGTTGGACCGCGACTTGGCGCGCGCGATCGACGAAAACGCCCGCATTCGCGCCACGCCCGATTTCCGGGAAGGCCTGGCTTCATTCCTCGAAAAGCGCAAAGCTCGCTGGGAAACGTTGTAGCCTGCTTCTTTAGAGGCGGCCCTTTTCTTTGCGCCCCTCCGCGCCATCTTTTTCTTCGGTTTTTTGGTGATACACTCTCCTCCCTGCGTTGCCGCGACTTCGACCGATGGATAACTTCTACGAGACCTCCGTCCGCGTGCGCTACTCGGAAACCGACCAGATGGGCGTGGTCTACCACGGCAACTTCTTCGTGTGGTTTGAAGTGGGCCGCGTCGAGCTCTTGCGGCACATGGGCTTCGAGTACAAGAAGATGGAAAGCGAGGACGACTCTTTTATCGTCGTCGCCGAGGCGCGCTGCCGCTATCTGAAGCCCGCGCGTTACGACGACCTGATTCGTGTTCGCACGCGCGTCAGCGAAGCCGGCAGCCGCATTGTGCGCTTCGCGTACGAAGTCCGCCGCGACCCGGACGACGACTTGCTTGCCACCGGCGAAACCTTTCACGTCATTTGCGACCACAACGGCCGCCCGCGCACGCTTCCAATGAAATACCGCAAGCCTTTCGGCGTGCCCGAACCCTTACACTCCGCAGCACACAAACCACGATGAGCCAGAAGCACTTCGTCTCCGTCTCCGGCAACGCCCTCACGCTCGAGGAGCTCTACGCCGTCACGTTCTCCGGCGCCGAAGTGCAGCTCGCCGCCGATGCGCGCAAGCACATGGAGGCTTCCCGCGCGATCATCGAGCGCCTGCTCGTTTCCGGCGCCACAGCGTATGGCGTGAATACGGGCTTCGGCGAACTCGCGGAAGTCCGCATCTCTGCCGACCAGGTGCGTGAACTACAGGTCAATCTCGTCCGCAGCCACGCCTGCGGCGTGGGCGCTCCGCTCTCAGAAGCCGAAACGCGCGCCATGATCCTGCTGCGCGCCAACGCGCTGGCCAAAGGACTCAGCGGCATTCGCCCGCTGATCGTGGAGTTGCTCGCCGGCATGCTGAATCGCGGCGTCCATCCCATAATTCCCTCGCAGGGATCGGTGGGCGCCTCGGGAGACCTTGCGCCGCTTGCTCACCTCGCGCTGGTGGTGATCGGCGAAGGCGAAGCCATCTTCCGTGGAGAGAAACTCTCCGGCGGAGAGGCCCTGCACCGCGCGGGAATTGCACCTGCAGTGTTGGAGGCCAAGGAAGGCCTATCTTTGCTCAACGGCACGCAGGGCATGCTCGCGCTCCTGGCCCTCGCTCTTCGCGAAGCCGAAATCCTGGTGGATTCGACCGACGTGGCCGCAGCGCTCTCCCTCGATGCTCTTCGCGGCAGCCCCGCGGCGTTTGATCCACGTATCGCGCAGGCGCGGCCTTATCCGGGAGCAGACGTGACTGCTCGGAACCTCGTGCGGCTCAATTCTGGCAGTGAGATTCGTGAAGCCCATCGCTCCGCCGAGCGCGATCCGCGTGTGCAGGACGCTTACAGTTTGCGTTGCACGCCACAGGTTCACGGCGCGGTGCGCGATGCGCTGGCGCAGGTACGCGCGACGCTCCTCATCGAGCTCAACAGCGCGACCGACAATCCCCTCGTCTTCGCCGGCGAAAAGCAAGCCCCGGGCGAAGTCATTAGCGGAGGCAACTTCCACGGCCAGCCCCTGGCCATGGCCGCGGACCAGATGGCCGTGGCGCTGGCCACGCTTGCGGGCATTTCCGAGCGCCGCGTCGAGCACATGACGAATCCTCGCACGAGCTTGCTGCCGGCATTCCTCACCGCGCAGCCGGGGCTTAACTCCGGCTTCATGCTGGCGCAGGTGACCGCGGCGGCCCTGGCCAGCGAAATGAAGACGCAGGCCGCGCCTCACTCGGTGGATTCGATCCCCACGTCCGGAAATCAGGAGGATTACGTCTCGATGGGCATGAGCGCAGCGCGGCGGCTGGTGCCCATGCTGGCAAACCTGCGTAACATCGTGGCCATCGAGCTCCTCGCCGCCTGTCAGGGAATCGACCTGCTCGCCCCGCTGCTCACAGGCACCGAAGCGCAGAAAGCGCATGAGCTTGTGCGCTCGGTCGCGCCCCATCTCGACGCCGACCGCTCGCTCGCTCCAGACATCGCGCGCGTCTCCGACCTCATCGCCGCCGGGACATTCCAAGCGATGCTCCGCTAGTCGTGTTTTCAGACGCGTTGCTCGACTCTCACGCAAAATCAGTCAGTTAGCGTCTTTGCCCCCCTTCGTTTGCGCCGGCTGGCAAGGTCCTGGCGGGCGTTTAGAGGGCCGAACGAGACGCTCCTGCTGTTCCTCCCACGTGCCCGGAGATTCAGGCGCTCCTGGCCCCGGTGTCACCGGAGACACCGGGGTTTTAGAGAGCCCCTGACACCATCCAGGAGTTGTCAGGCCCAGGATTTTAGGCTTGTGCTGCCTGAAGTAGCCGCTTGCGTGCCAGAGCCTATTGAAAAGACAGGGGTTAGAGGAGAGCGTCGGTCCCCCGACGACAGAGCCTGCGGCCCGGCCGCGGACTCAGGCCAGGGTTTGAAAGAGGAACGACGCCACGCGCATCCCCGCCTTCCAACTGAACGGTGGCAGTTCAAGGGAATAGTGGCCACAGGGCAGGATCAGCGTTTCGTGCGCCACGCCGTTGTCGTGAAGTGTGGTCAGCATCTGCGCGGAGAACTCCGGCCAAAACGTGGGGTCGTACTTCGCGCTCACCATGAGGCTCGCTTTGCCAGCTCCCAAGCCGCGCTGCACATAGGGGTAGGGACTGATCGGGCTCCAGTAGCGCCGCAGCTCGTCCAGAGCGACCTTCGCGCGCAAGCTCTCCCAGACGTGCATCGTGCTCATGCCCGTGGCCACCACGTCCGCGAAATACGTCGACACGTGCAGGAACGCGCCGGCGCGCAGCGCGGGCTCGTGCGCCAGCGTGATATACCCGATCGAAGAGCCGATGCTCGTCCCCAGCAATCCCAGGCGCGTGTAGCCCTGGCTTTCAAGCCAGCGCAGGCACCGCCGCGTGTCCACAACCGCCTGGCGATTGGCCTGCAGTGTGAGTCCCACGTTCGGGCCGACCAGATAGTCGGCGCGCTCGTGGCCCGGGATGCACCTCCGGTCGTGATACGGCATGCTCAACTTGAGGACGGTAATTCCCCAACGCTTGAGCCACCGGCACAGGTCCACTTGGCCATCCCACTTGCAGTTCCAGTTCGGCAGGACCACCACTGCGGGGCCGCTCTTTTTCCCTTGGAAGTAGCGCGCATGGACCAGGTTGTTCTCCGCCCAGGGCGAACGCACCTGGCTCGTGAACGTGAGCACGCCGTCGCTGAGTTTGTAGTCGTCGGCGGGAGTGGCGGCAAACCACGTGTCGCTATTGTCCAGCGTATGCTCGACCCAGCGGTCGAGGAACTCGCGTGGATCGGGCTCGTCGGCGCGCCCGCCGAGGTGCTCGATGCCCCACGCGAACGGCAACACCCGCCGGTTATCGTCCGTGGTCCAGCGACGATGTTCGTAGCGGCGGATTTTTTGCTCGAGCCACATGGTTTATTTCAAGCCATCGAATATAGAGACGCCGCCGTGCAGAGTCAAATGGGCCCCAGCAACCCGCACAAAGTCGCTTGCAAACGGTGCCCTGGCCCGCGGATTGGCTCTTGACCCCGGCGGCGTTCAATGTCCGAATGTCGCAACAATGACTGCGATGCGCTTCAGGTTTGCGGAGTCGCCCGATACTCACCGAATCGTTGCGCTGATCAACGCGGCATTCCGCGTCGAGCGGTTTTTCATCGAGCGCGACCGCACCGATCCCGATTCCATCCGCCGGTACATGAGAACCGGCAAATTCCTGCTGGCCGAAGATGACGCCGGCCTCGCCGGTTGCGTCTACGTGGAGCTGCGCGGCGAGCGTGGTTACTTCGGCTTGCTCGCGGTCGATCCGCCATGTCAGAACTCCGGCCTTGGCCGGGCGCTGGTCGCCGAAGCCGAAAATTATTTTCGCCATGCCGGCTGCCGCTCGAGCGACCTGCGCATTGTCAACCTGCGCGCTGAATTGCCCGCCTTCTACCGCCTCCTCGGCTATGTCGAAACGGCCACTGAGCCGTTCCACTCCGACGAGCCCCCCAAACTCCCCTGCCACTTCATCCTCATGTCCAAACCTCTCGTCTAGAGTGTTAGCCATCGGGCACGCGCGGCTGCGCGCGCCTTGAGGGCGCTGTGCGCTTGTGGCACAGTCGAAGGGTGATCCCGGCCGCCGTTTTTCTATTCGGTTTGCTGATTGGTAGCTTCCTGAACGTCTGCATCCTGAGGATTCCGCGCGAGGAATCCATCATCCTCCCGGCGTCGAGGTGTCCCGCGTGCCACACGCCGATCAAGCCCTATGACAACATTCCTGTCTTGAGTTGGATGCTGCTCGCCGGGAAGTGCCGCGCGTGCAAAGCGAAAATCTCGCCGCTCTATCCCGCGGTCGAGTTGCTCACCGCCCTGCTCTTCCTGGCGTCCTATTTCGCTTTCGGTCTGACGCTGGACGCGGCGAAGTGGGCGATCTTCTGTGCCCTGCTTGTCGTGCTCACGGTCACCGACGTGCTTGAGCGCATCCTGCCAGACGCAGTGAATTTCGCCGGCTTCGGCCTGGGCATCGTGTTCAGCTTTTTCTCGAAGCCGACGGACGGCGCCGCGCTATGGCTCTCCGGCAAGCTCTTCGAATTTCCTCCGCCGAATCCCGTGCTTGCCTTTGTCGACGCCCTGGTCGGCGCGGCGGTCGGAAGCGGCCTGCTCTGGGTCGTCTCCGAGGGCTATTTCCGCCTGCGCGGCCGCGAAGGCATGGGCCTGGGCGACGTCAAGATGATGCTCATGGTCGGCGCATTTCTGGGGATGAAACGCACGCTGCTCACGGTGCTCGCCGGCTCGCTTCTTGGCAGCGTCATCGGTCTGCTGCTGATCCTGCTGCTGCGCAAGGGGCGGGATTACGAACTCCCCTTCGGCACGTTCCTGGGAATCGCGGCGGCCCTGGTGGTTTTCTTCGGCACCCCGGCGCTGAATTGGTACCAGTCGCTGCTCGGCGCGCGGTGAGGCGTTTGGGATGGGAAGAGCAATGGCAGTGATCCTCGCAACACTCCTGCAGAAGCCGGCATCGGGGACGTTGTGGATTTGGACGTTCACCCTGGCTGTTGTCCTCGTGGCCTTCGTTCTGGTTCTGCTTGTGGCCATGCGGCGCCATTTCCGCCGAGGCTTGCGCGCATCCCCCGCGCCTCCCGACCCTGCCCGGCACACAAACGATCCCGCCGCGTTCATGACCGCCTCGATGCAGGGGGTCATCCAGAAGCTGCGCGAACAGGAAAAAGAACTCGAGGTGTTGCACCGCCGCGAAAAGGAGCGCGCGGAGCAGACCGAACGCGTTAGCGAAGCCGTCACGCGCAACATGCCCGCGGGCCTGCTCATCGTCAACAGGTCTGGCATCGTCACCAGCGCCAATCCCGCGGCGGAAACCGCGCTAGGAGTCCGGGCTCTCGCGTTCCGGCGTTACACCGAACTTTTTGGCGCGGACTCCATGCTGTCCCGGCTGCTCACTCGGTGCTTGGAACACTTGGAGACCCACCAGCGCGAGGAACTCGAATACGTCACGCCCTCCGGAGACGTCCGCCAGCTCGGTGTCACCATCTCCCCGATTCTCTCCGCCCCGGACACGGCCAGCGGCGCGCTCTGCCTCCTGAGTGACCTCACCGAACTCAAACTCCTCCAGAAGCAGATGCAGCTCCGAGAGAGCCTGGCGACGCTCGGTGTCCTCTCCGCCGGCATCGCTCACGAATTCAAGAATTCCCTGGCCACGATTTCCGGTTACGCCCAGATGATCCGCAGCGAGGCCCGCGACGGTGAAGCCGCCGAGAATGCCGCGAAAATCGTGGACCAGACCCGCGCCCTGGCCCACGTGGTCACCGAATTCCTGAAATTTGCCCGGCCCCTCGAGCTGGCCGACGAAGACGTCCGCCTGCGCGAGGTCGCGGAAAGCGTGATCGAAGAGGTGCACCACGGCCTGCCCGGCGTCACCCTCGTTTGCGAGGGCGATTTCGCGGAAGTGACTGGCGATGAGGGCCTGCTGCGCCAGGCGCTCCTCAATCTGACGCGCAACGCCGCCGAAGCCGCCGCCAGCAAGGCCGAAGCGGGCCTACCCGCCGTGGCGGGGCGCGTGACCCTCCGCGGAGCCATCGAACGCCAGGCCCACGGCGAGTTCCAGCGCCTGACCGTGCGCGACAACGGCCCCGGCATCCCTGCCGAGGAGCTTCCCAAAGTTTTTATGCCCTTCTACACCACGAAGTCCGGCGGCACGGGACTCGGCCTCGCCATCGTGCAAAAAATCATCGTGCAGCATGGCGGGCGCGTCGAAGCGCGCAATGCCCCCGATGGCGGCGCGGAGTTTATCGTTTGGCTACCCGCCAGGACCCCGGCCATCGGTACAGTTGAATCGGCTTCGGCGCGGGCCTAGACTAGCTTGAATACTGTTTGCTCCGTGTAGGGGCGCTGCTTGCTGCGCCCTTCGTTCCTGCGAAAGGCGGGTGCCATGCGCAAGACAAATCTGACCGTTGCGGCTCTGCTAGCCCTGGCGCTGCCCTTCTGCGCCGCGGCCCAGCAGCAGGCTCCTCCTCCTCCGCCACAGAATCCGCCCAGCGTCGCCGAAGCGGCGCGAAAGGCTCGCGAGGCCAAGAAAACTCCCGCCAAGCCCGGGAAAACCTATACGAACGACAACATCGACGCCGTGCGTGGCGTCGTCAACGTCGTGGGTCAGGAACCCGCCCCCGCGACGCCACCAGCGGGCGCGCAGACGCCGAAACCCGAAGGAGCCGCCGCCGAGAAATCCGCGCCGGCGAAAGAAGAAAAGGGCGAAGCCTACTGGCGTAAACGCTTTGCGGAAGCGCGGCACAACCTCGAGCTGGCCGAGAAGGAAGCGGACATCATGCAGCGCGAACTGAACCTGCTCCAGGTACAGTTCTACAGCGATCCGCAAAAGGCCATGGACGAGCAGCTCCGCCGGACCGAACTCAACGACAAGCAGCAAAAGCTCGACGCCAAGAACAAGGAAGTCGCCCAGCTCAAGCAGGCCGTCGCCGACCTCGAACTCGAAATGAAGCGCGCCGGCGGCGACCCCGGCTGGGCCCGCCCGTAGGCACGCTTCCGGCTCACTCCTTCGCGCCCGGTTGTCATTCCGAATCCCGGCCTTGCCGGGATGAGGAATCTCTCTTTGGACTGACTGTCCTGCCCACGCCGGCCCCACTCCGACGGTGTCATTACGAACCCGCACAGCGGTTCCGCAGAACGGCCAAAACGAGCCGCACTACCACCCCCAAGAGGCCAGGGCGACTCCCGGTTGACGCGACGCGGCAGGAGGATTAGTCTTTCGGGAGAAGGAGAGCCTCAAGCCGGGGATTCCGGATAATCTGAGGCTGCCAGCCCCTCCCATCCGCATGACTGCTCGAAGGAGGATCTCCTCATGCATCGATCACTGCGTTACTTGGGCCCTGTACTTCTCGCCGGCGCTCTTCTGGCCCCCGTAACCATTCGGGCCCGCTCTCTCCCGAACCCCGCGCCGCCCGCGACCCCCGCCCAGCAAGATCGGGATCGCGACCGCAATCGCGGCCGCGTTTACGACCGCGACCACCGCGATTACCATGACTGGGACGACCGCGAAGAGCGCGCTTACCGCAACTGGCTCGCCGAACGCAACCAACGCTATCTCCGTTACCAGGAGCTCGACCGTCGCCGCCAGTCCGACTACTGGCGCTGGCGTCACGAGCACGCCAACTGGGAAGGCCCACGCCGCGTCTATGACTCGAATCGCCGCGCTTGGATCGTCTGGGACGAACGCGAAGACCGCGCCTATCGCCGCTGGCTCGCCGAACGCCGCGAGAATTTCATCGAGTTCGAGCTGCTCCCCCGCGGCCGCCAGGTCATCTACTTCCGCTGGCGCAGCTCCCACCGCGACTAGCGAGCGCAGACCTGTCCGCCGCAGGAGCACACTCTTCTCGGTGCCCTTTTTCTCCTCGTAGGGGCGCTGCTTGTTTATCCTGAGCCTCGAAGGGCTGCGCCCCTCCTCGCTCCTCAAACGTTGTCATCCCGAGCCCCGAATCTTCGGGACGAGGGATCTGCACGTGTCAGGGCCGTACTCTCGGCGCCCTCTCGCGCCCCGAACTTGTCTCCACCTCCAATCCGCCGACCTAGCCCTCAGCGAGCTTATAGAAGGATGCATATATCGACGCAGTGCCAAAATGCGTAAGCCTTGTAAGACTTCATAGCGCGCCCGGATTCTGGCACAAGCCCCGGAAAGCTGTCATTCCGAATCCCGGCCTTGCCGGGATGAGGAATCCCTCCTACTCCTTGGGGCTCGATTGTCATTCCGAATCCCGACGGTTTGTGTCGGGGTGAGGATCTTCTTTGGCCCGACTGTCCTGCCCACGCCGGCCTCATTCCGACGGTGTCATTCCGAATCCCGGCCTTGCCGGGTGAGGAATCCCTCTTTGGCCTGTAGGGCGCCTGGTCTCGTCGAAAGCCTTTTCGAATTGCGCCCCGCCCGCATCCTCCTATCCCCAATTATCCCTGCCCAGCTTAGATTCGATTGAGTCGCAAGTCGAGCTCGCGACTGAAATGAGCCTTTTCCAGACAGATGTCTCTTACATTACCGGCTTTGTAAGGGTGGGCGGCCTCCAGGACCGGGCGCAGCTGCCAAATGCCACCATTACCGTGAAATGCGGCGACCGCGTAACCTAAAGTACCGTTACTTGCGGCAGAGGCGCGAAGCCCTATTTTCTTATTGTCTTCCCTGGGGAATGCGCGCTGACCGCAGAAGTGGGTGGTGTAATTTCGGCCACGCAGGATATCAAGCTCGCGCCTAGGGAGACTGCGGAAATTGACTTTCCTTTTGGCGAGCCAGAACAACATCAAGCATATTCTTAAGTGTCCCGCTAATTCCTTCGATTGCTTCTCCGCCCGCTTCAGGTCTGCACGAACAACCACCCCTACTCGGGATCATGTGGAGAGAACCGGTGCGGCGGGCAGCGATGAATATTATACACGACCGACAGGACGAGTTCTTCAATCGTCCGAATGGGGTCAGCGGAGGCCGCTTTCTTGACCATTGGCAACCGCCTTCCGTCCCTCTTCGCCGGAGAAAGCGAGGGGGGCGGACTTTGGCCCGCCCCACCGAACGAAAGAACTGTCTGTTCTCGGTTGCCAGGGAAAACCGGGCCGTCAATTAGACGGTTACGAGCGGCTTGGGCGGCCCTCGTTTTCGTTCGTCCCGCGACAGGTTTGTCGCTCAGCTCTTTTTCGGCTCGAACCCAGTCCTCGACATCTTTTCCGTGTTCGCCGCCGCGTTGAAGATACAACTCATGAGCTCGGCGAGCGATCTCGTCTCCTGATGGTTCTCTGCGTCCAAACATGCCAACCTCCTCGGTTGTCTTGCTCAAGTAAGTATTGGAAGTCTCGTGTTTTGAAGTTTTCCCTTCGCCGGAGAAGTGAGGGGCGGACTTGGCCCGCCCCCACCGAACGAAAAGACCTGCCAGTCCTAGACGGCTACGGCAGCGGCGATCTTGTGGAAGGTCGAGTTGGCAACCTCATAGGTTTCGACTTGAGGAGTTCCCTCAACGACTCTCGCAAGGATCTTCGTCACTTCTGGATACGTTCCGCGGTTGTAAGCTTCGGCGTACTCTTTGTTTTCCCACAAACTGATTCCGAACGCTTCCTTTTCCCCCGTGGTGACGCACGTCATCTCGTCTTGGAACCCCTTCTGTTTACGGAGCAGGGGAAGAATGTCCTTTTCGATTCTCTGGGTAAATTCCGCAACGCTGTTCGGCTTCAAATGCATGGAAACTTTGCGTGCAAACATGATGGCACTCTCCTTGGTTTTCATGGCCAAGAGGATTCAGATAACCAATTGTGGTTTATTAGCGCTGACGGCCCCCTCAGGCCGTTAACCATTCTAGGTTAAGGACCTTGACATGTCAAGCTGAATCTGGGGTTATTTTATGCGGTGTGGGTGTCCGTCTTCAGCGCCCGTGGGAGTGCTTCTGAGCGCCTGCGTGCACGTGGTGTCAGTCCCGTGACACCAGTTTGCGAACGGGCCTGTAAACCTGCAGCGTCTGTCTAGATTCTTGGCCCGAGCAAAGAGGCTCTGAGAACTCTGCCCGCGTGTCGGGAGTTCGACTCTCCCCAGGCCCACCATATTTTTCAATGAGTTGCGCGCTCTCGGGTCACCGCGAAATGGGCGAGTGTAATAAAACTGTAATGGAAATGCGTTCAGAACCCGGCTGAACGATGCAGAACGGATGCAGTTCCGACACTGGATGCCAATTGTCCGGTTTGCCTGGTGGTCTCAATGGGTCGATGCAACACCATCTGATATAAATCTGCTCTTTAAAGGTGGTGTTTATGAGCGAAGGGAAACGGTTTGGGCTTTCTGCGATCGAGAGACGAGATCTGGTGCCGATGGAAGGCGGGACAGTCGCTGCATGAGATTGGGCGCGCCTTTGACAAGCCGCATAGCTCCATTCGGTGTTTGTTGTTGCCTCGCGGAGGGATTCCTCCAGCAGCCCGCCGGCGCTCTCGTCTAGCCCTCACCCTGGCTGAGCGAGAGGACATCTCTCGAGGGATCGCTTCCGGTTCGCCGCTTCGTGAGATTGCTCGACAACTGGATCGAGCGGCCTCGACGGTGAGCCGGGAGATTTCTCGCCATGGCGGCCGTCCGGCCTATCGAGCCCATGTGGCAGATGACCATGCCTGGGACTCGGCCTTGCGACCGAAGAAGTGCCTCCTTGCCGTCAACCGCAAGTTACGGGACATCGTTGCGAGTAAACTGATCCTGGACTGGTCGCCCGAACAGATTTCCGGATGGCTGAAGACCCAGTATCCCGATGACGAGAGCATGCGCGTGTCCCACGAAACCATTTACCGTAGCCTGTTCATTCAAGCGCGGGGAGTATTGAAAAAAGAGCTGATGGACCACCTGCGGTCGAAGCGGCGCATGCGCCGCTCGCGCCATGCAACCGTCAGCGGACAGTCACGGGGTCAGATCGTCGATGCCATCTCGATCCGCGAAAGGCCCGCGGAAGTGGAAGACCGAGCGATTCCTGGTCATTGGGAAGGCGATCTGCTGAGCGGCGCCAAGAACAGCTACATTGCGACACTGGTAGAACGCCATTCACGCTTTGCCATGCTGATCAAGGTGCCGAGCAAAGAAACGGAAGCGGTGGTTGCTGCCTTGAGTCAGCATGTTCGCAAACTCCCCGCTACCCTGAGCCGCTCGCTGACGTGGGACCGCGGACTGGAGATGGCCAAGCACAAGGACTTTACGGTAGCCACGGACGTCAAGGTCTACTTCTGCGATCCGCAGAGTCCCTGGCAGCGCGGCACGAACGAAAACACCAATCTGCTGTTGCGACAATACTTCCCCCGAGGCACCGACCTGTCTGGCTATTCGCAAGCGCAGCTCGACCAGGTCGCGCTGCGCTTGAATCAACGACCCAGAAAGACCTTAGGATTCGAGACTCCTGCGAGTAAACTTCAGGCAAGTGTTGCGTCGACCGTCTGAGCCG
>CAVTZX010000036.1:0-60908 GCA_963739275.1 uncultured Acidobacteriota bacterium | reverse complement strand
GCCGGCGAAAGAAGAAAAGGGCGAAGCCTACTGGCGTAAACGCTTTGCGGAAGCGCGGCACAACCTCGAGCTGGCCGAGAAGGAAGCGGACATCATGCAGCGCGAACTGAACCTGCTCCAGGTACAGTTCTACAGCGATCCGCAAAAGGCCATGGACGAGCAGTCCGCCGGACCGAACTCAACGACAAGCAGCAAAAGCTCGACGCCAAGAACAAGGAAGTCGCCCAGCTCAAGCAGGCCGTCGCCGACCTCGAACTCGAAATGAAGCGCGCCGGCGGCGACCCCGGCTGGGCCCGCCCGTAGGCGCGCTTCCGGCTCACTCCTTCGCGCCCGGTTGTCATTCCGAATCCCGGCCTTGCCGATGAGAATCTCTCTTTGGACTGATTGTCCTGCCCACGCCCGGCCCCACTCCGACGGTGTCATTACGAACCCGCACAGCGGTTCCGCAGAACGGCCAAAACGAGCCGCACTACCCCCCCAAGAGGCCAGGGCGACTCCCGGTTGACGCGACGCGGCAGGAGGATTAGTCTTTCGGGAGAAGGAGAGCCTCAAGCCGGGGATTCCGGATAATCTGAGGCTGCCAGCCCCTCCATCCGCATGACTGCTCGAAGGAGGATCTCCTCATGCATCGATCACTGCGTTACTTGGGCCCTGTACTTCTCGCCGGCGCTCTTCTGGCCCCCGTAACCATTCGGGCCCGCTCTTCCCGAACCCCGCGCCGCCCGCGACCCCCGCCCAGCAGATCGGGATCGCGACCGCAATCGCGGCCGCGTTTACGACCGCGACCACCGCGATTACCATGACTGGGACGACCGCGAAGAGCGCGCTTACCGCAACTGGCTCGCCGAACGCAACCAACGCTATCTCCGTTACCAGGAGCTCGACCGTCGCCGCCAGTCCGACTACTGGCGCTGGCGTCACGAGCACGCCAACTGGGAAGGCCCACGCCGCGTCTATGACTCGAATCGCCGCGCTTGGATCGTCTGGGACGAACGCGAAGACCGCGCCTATCGCCGCTGGCTCGCCGAACGCCGCGAGAATTTCATCGAGTTCGAGCTGCTCCCCCGCGGCCGCCAGGTCATCTACTTCCGCTGGCGCAGCTCCCACCGCGACTAGCGAGCGCAGACCTGTCCGCCGCAGGAGCACACTCTTCTCGGTGCCCTTTTTCTCCTCGTAGGGGCGCTGCTTGTTTATCCTGAGCCTCGAAGGGCTGCGCCCCTCCTCGCTCCTCAAACGTTGTCATCCCGAGCCCCGAATCTTCGGGACGAGGGATCTGCACGTGTCAGGGCCGTACTCTCGGCGCCCTCTCGCGCCCCGAACTTGTCTCCACCTCCAATCCGCCGACCTAGCCCTCAGCGAGCTTATAGAAGGATGCATATATCGACGCAGTGCCAAAATGCGTAAGCCTTGTAAGACTTCATAGCGCGCCCGGATTCTGGCACAAGCCCCGGAAAGCTGTCATTCCGAATCCCGGCCTTGCCGGATGAGGAATCCCTCCTACTCCTTGGGGCTCGATTGTCATTCCGAATCCCGACGGTTTGTGTCGGGGTGAGGAATCCCTCTTTGGCCCGACTGTCCTGCCCACGCCGGCCTCATTCCGACGGTGTCATTCCGAATCCCGGCCTTGCCGGGGTGAGGAATCCCTCTTTGGCCTGTAGGGCGCCTGGTCTCGTCGAAAGCCTTTTCGAATTGCGCCCCGCCCGCATCCTCCTATCCCCAATTATCCCTGCCCAGCTTAAGATTCGATTGAGTCGCAAGTCGAGCTCGCGACTGAAATGAGCCTTTTCCAGACAGATGTCTCTTACATTACCGGCTTTGTAAGGGTGGGCGGCCTCCAGGACCGGGCGCAGCTGCCAAATGCCACCATTACCGTGAAATGCGGCGACCGCGTAACCTAAAGTACCGTTACTTGCGGCAGAGGCGCGAAGCCCTATTTTCTTATTGTCTTCCCTGGGGAATGCGCGCTGACCGCAGAAGTGGGTGGTGTAATTTCGGCCACGCAGGATATCAAGCTCGCGCCTAGGGAGACTGCGGAAATTGACTTTCCTTTTGGCGAGCCAGAACAACATCAAGCATATTCTTAAGTGTCCCGCTAATTCCTTCGATTGCTTCTCCTGCCCGCTTCAGGTCTGCACGAACAACTACCCCTACTCGGGATCATGTGGAGAGAACCGGTGCGGCGGGCAGCGATGAATATTATACACGACCGACAGGACGAGTTCTTCAATCGTCCGAATGGGGTCAGCGGAGGCCGCTTTCTTGACCATTGGCAACCGCCTTCCGTCCCTCTTCGCCGGAGAAGTGAGGGGGCGGACTTTGGCCCGCCCCACCGAACGAAAGAACTGTCTGTTCTCGGTTGCCAGGGAAAACCGGGCCGTCAATTAGACGTGTTACGAGCGGCTTGGGCGGCCCTCGTTTTCGTTCGTCCCGCGACAGGTTTGTCGCTCAGCTCTTTTTCGGCTCTAACCCAGTCCTCGACATCTTTTCCGTGTTCGCCGCCGCGTTGAAGATACAACTCATGAGCTCGGCGAGCGATCTCGTCTCCTGATGGTTCTCTGCGTCCAAACATGCCAACCTCCTCGGTTGTCTTGCTCAAGTAAGTATTGGAAGTCTCGTGTGTTTCGTAGTTTTCCCTTCGCCGGAGAAGTGAGGGGGCGGACTTGGCCCGCCCCCACCGAACGAAAAGACCTGCCAGTCCTAGACGGCTACGGCAGCGGCGATCTTGTGGAAGGTCGAGTTGGCAACCTCATAGGTTTCGACTTGAGGAGTTCCCTCAACGACTCTCGCAAGGATCTTCGTCACTTCTGGATACGTTCCGCGGTTGTAAGCTTCGGCGTACTCTTTGTTTTCCCACAAACTGATTCCGAACGCTTCCTTTTCCCCCGTGGTGACGCACGTCATCTCGTCTTGGAACCCCTTCTGTTTACGGAGCAGGGGAAGAATGTCCTTTTCGATTCTCTGGGTAAATTCCGCAACGCTGTTCGGCTTCAAATGCATGGAAACTTTGCGTGCAAACATGATGGCACTCTCCTTGGTTTTCATGGCCAAGAGGATTCAGATAACCAATTGTGGTTTATTAGCGCTGACGGCCCCCTCAGGCCGTTAACCATTCTAGGTTAAGGACCTTGACATGTCAAGCTGAATCTGGGGTTATTTTATGCGGTGTGGGTGTCCGTCTTCAGCGCCCGTGGGAGTGCTTCTGAGCGCCTGCGTGCACGTGGTGTCAGTCCCGTGACACCAGTTTGCGAACGGGCCTGTAAACCTGCAGCGTCTGTCTAGATTCTTGGCCCGAGCAAAGAGGCTCTGAGAACTCTGCCCGCGTGTCGGGAGTTCGACTCTCCCCAGGCCCACCATATTTTTCAATGAGTTGCGCGCTCTCGGGTCACCGCGAAATGGGCGAGTGTAATAAAACTGTAATGGAAATGCGTTCAGAACCCGGCTGAACGATGCAGAACGGATGCAGTTCCGACACTGGATGCCAATTGTCCGGTTTGCCTGGTGGATTCTATAGGTCGATGCAACACCATCTGATAGACGTTGCTGTTTAAGGATGGTGTTTATGAGCGAAGGGAAACAATCGAGACTTTCTCTCACCGAGAGATCCGAGATCTGGCGCCGTTGGAAAGCGGGGCAGTCGTTGCATGAGATCGGGCGCGCCTTTGACAAGCCACATAGCTGCATTCGCTGTCTGTTGTTGCCTCGCGGAGGGATTGCTCCAGCACTCCGCCGGCGCTCCCGGCTAGTCCTCTCACGGGCTGAGCGCGAGGACATCTCGCGAGGGATCGCTTCCGGTTCGTTGATTCGTGAGATAGCCAGACACCTCGATCGAGCGGCCTCGACGGTGAGCCGGGAGGTCACGCGCCATGGTGGCCGTCCTGCCTATCGCGCCCATGAGGCGGATGACCAAGCTTGGGAATCAGCGTTGCGACCGAAAAGGTGTCTTCTTGCCGTCAACCGCAAGTTGCGGAACATCGTTGCGAGTAAACTGATTCTGGACTGGTCGCCCGAACAGATTTCCGGATGGCTGAAGACCCAGCATCCCGATGACGAGAGCATGCGAGTGTCCCACGAAACCATTTACCGTAGCCTGTTCATTCAAGCGCGGGGAGTATTGAAAAAAGAGCTGATGGACCACCTGCGGTCGAAGCGGCGCATACGCCGCTCGCGACATGCAACGGTCAGCGGACAGTCACGGGGTCAGATCGTCGATGCCATCTCGATCCGCGAAAGGCCCCCGGAAGTGGACGACCGAGCGATTCCTGGCCATTGGGAAGGCGATCTGCTGAGCGGCGCCAAGAACAGTTACATTGCCACCCTGGTAGAACGCCATTCGCGCTTTGCCATGCTGATCAGGGTGCCGAGCAAAGACACGGAAGTTGTCGTTGCCGCATTGAGTCAGCATGTTCGCAAACTCCCCGCTACCCTGCGCCGCTCGCTGACGTGGGATCGTGGACTGGAGATGGCCAAGCACAAGGCCTTCACAGTAGCCACGGACGTCAAGGTCTACTTCTGCGATCCGCAAAGTCCCTGGCAGCGCGGCACGAACGAAAACACCAATCTGCTGCTGCGACAATACTTCCCCCGAGGCACCCGCCTGTCTGCCTATTCGCAAGCGCAGCTCGACCAGGTCGCGCTGCGCTTGAATCAACGCCCGAGAAAAACCCTAGGCTTTGAGACGCCTGCGAGTAGACTTCAAGCAAGTGTTGCGTCGACCATCTGAGCCGACAGCGTTAATCAGGCAGTGGCCATGAACGGAGTGGTCGATTGTGCCTACGAAGCGGCCTTACAGGCGCGTGCTATTTCCTCAATGTGGCGGTGGTCTGTGCCGCAACAACCTCCCAACACATTGATGTGAGAGTGCCGTCGCAGTAGATCGCCATACTGCATTCCAAATTCAAGAGGATTGCCATCGTCGAGGTCGGGTGCCTCATTGAGCTCCGCATGGCTCAGCCTGGAAGCATTGGCGCGGACGCCCCGTAGGCGCTTGACCCACGGCTGGTTCGTTTCGATCGCAGCATCGAAATGCGTGGGATGCGCACAATTGATCATGTAATAGGCAGTCGCCTTGTCAGTCGCGGCGTCGACAGCATCGATTGCCTCTTGTAGGCTCTGCCCTGTTGGCAGACAACCATCGGTCTCCACCGTGAATGAGATAACGACGGGCAGCCCCGTGGTACGAGCTGCACGAACGATCCCGATGGCCTCCGGTGTGTTCGTGATCGTGATAGCCGTGACGAGGTCTGCGTCGGTCTCACGAAAAAAGCCAATTTGGTGTCTGTCATATGCCTCCGCCGCGGTTTCGCTCATGACTTGGCCGGGATCATATCCGTCTCCGCGTGGACCCACACAGCCGCTGATGACCATTGGTAAGTGCGGCATCTCGAATTGCTCACGCAGCTCTCGCATAAGCGCGACAGCCAAACGGTTGGCGTCGGCAAGATCCGCGTTAGAATAGCCAAGCTTCTCACCCCAATCAGGATTGGCGCGCCAAGTCGGACTTTCGAGAACAAATCCAAGTCCGTTCGCGCACGCGATTGAGGCGTAGCGGCAGTAATATTTGCGCAGAGCTTCTGTTCCGGCCCCATCCTTCATCAGGTGAAAGGCTGCGAAATAGAGCAGTTCGAGCTTGTCGTGGAAGATCAGCGTCGTCTCAAGTCCACCATCCGTCAAAAAAATTCCACCATCGAGCTGCGGTAGATGATCACGGTATTTCGACATGGCTTACGCGCCCTTTCCATGCAAAACAATTCGGTTGTTAGAAATGGTTTCTGCCGTCACCTAGAATTCAGACGTTTATACCACGCCAGGCGCTAACTCCTGGTTAGTCGGTTAACCGGACATTGAGGCTAGTTTCCGGTTTGCGCGTTAATCGGGAGTTGGCACGCTGGCACAAGATCGGGAGGTGCGCTGACTCTCCTCTCCATGGATGACAGCTCGGCTCGGACGGGTATCCTACGAATATGAGTTTTGAACCCCTCATACGACTCTGCCAAACGGTGGGTAGCACCAGCCGGGTGCCCCACTGGCCGACTTTGCCTGTGGGGCTTTTCCCGGCTTCCAGAACGCAGACCCTTCCCGAATCCGTGTCCATCCATGTGAATCCGTGGTCCCAACTATTTTCATGCGAATCCACGTTGGTGCGTGAGCGACGCAAGTCGCCGCTTTCTCCTTCCGTGACAATCACTTAGAGACATTTTCGCGCTCCGCCGACCTCTTGACGCACATGCTAAGGTAAAAGTAGAAGCCCGGATTGCGCCATGACCCCAATACTCACCCTGAGCGCCGCATGCTCCCCAACGCGGCCTCTAGCCTTGTTCTTTCCAAGCTCAAACCTCCAACTTCCAACCTCCCGTCCGTCCGCCATGACGTCAAAATTTACGCTGTACGACCCGCTAACTCTAATTCCACCCGTAGGTTCTGAACTCTTTTGCACGC
Source organism: uncultured Acidobacteriota bacterium (assembly GCA_963739275.1). Classification (GTDB taxonomy): domain Bacteria; phylum Acidobacteriota; class Terriglobia; order Acidiferrales; family UBA7541; genus JBGQGH01. Next base: position 54,473 of record CAVTZX010000036.1, on the reverse strand, counting down.
CGGTTCATGCTAAGTCCTTACCCTGCCACTCTTACGAACTCATGGGGGGTGGGGGGATATACCGCAAGAGCTCACAATTCGCTGAATCTTCACCGCTTAACTTTTTCGGCCTCTTCAACCCTTCGACACTTCGACCCTTTGACGTTCGCTCATCAGCTCCGTTCGCCGGACAAGCCGAAACACACGGAGGAGCCTTCTCTTGCTAGCCACTAACCACCAGCCACTAGCCACTGTTCCCTGGCCTGTGTCCCAACACTACACACTCTCCGCACGCGGCATGCGCGCCCCCGCCGCGAACGTGGTAGAAACGATAACTATGGAGCCGCTGCTTCTCGTCGAGGACAAGGCCGAGCTGCGCGCCATGCTGCGCAAGGCCCTCGAGCACGCCGGCTACGCCGTGGACGACGCCCCAGACGGCACCGCGGCGGTCAACAAAATCCGCGCGCGGCGCTACCTCGCCGTGCTGACCGACCTCAAACTCCCCGGCTGCTCCGGCATCGAAGTGCTCAAGGAATCGCGCCAAGCCGACCCCCTGGTGCCCGTTATCCTGATTACCGCTTACGGCTCGATCGAAGAAGCCGTGACGGCGATGAAGGAAGGCGCGTTCGACTTCATCCAGAAGCCCGTGGACCTTGAACACCTGAAACTTCTGATGGCGCGCGCCGCGGAGCGCCAGGAACTCCTGCGCGAGAATCTTCTCCTGCGCGAGGAATATTCGGCGCGCTACGGCTTCCCGCGCATCGTGGGCGATCACGCTTCGATGAAGGAAGTCTCCTCACAGGTGCAGCGCGTTGCGGCCACGGATTCCACCGTGCTCCTCCTCGGCGAGAGCGGCACGGGCAAGGAACTCTTCGCCCGCGCCATCCATCACCTTTCCACGCGGCGCAACCAGCCGTTTGTGGCCTTGAACTGCGCCGCCATCCCCGAGGGCCTCGTCGAAAACGAACTCTTCGGCCACGAGCGCGGAGCCTATACCGGCGCGGGCGCGCGCAAGATGGGCAAAATGGAATTGGCCCACCGCGGCACGATTTTTCTGGACGAGATCGGCGAGCTGCCGCTGCTCATCCAGTCCAAGCTGCTGCGCGTGCTTGAAGAACGCACCTTCGAGCGCGTCGGCGGCACCCAACCCATCGAAGTGGATGTGCGCATCATCACCGCCACGAACCAGGATTTGCACGCCAATGTCGCCGCTAAGAAATTCCGCGAAGATCTCTACTTCCGCATCTCCGCCGTGCCACTGACCATTCCGCCGCTGCGCGATCGCGGCGAGGACGTCCTCCGGCTCGCCGAGCATTTCCTCGAACGCTTCCGGCAGGAATTGCGCAAGCCGGGGCTAGCCTTTAACGAGGAAGCGAGGTCCCGGCTGCGGGGCTACCGCTGGCCGGGCAATGTGCGCGAATTGCAGAACGCCGTCGAGCGCGCCGTCATTCTTTCCGATGGCGCGACGATCACCGCCGCCAGCCTCCAGCTCCCCGCCGCGCGGCCCGAAGACGGCGACGTCCCCGCGCAGATGCTGGAACAGAAATTTTCCTGGGAAGGCACGCTCGAGGAAGTCTCGCACCGCGCCGTGGAACACGTGCAGCGCTTCAAGATTGAAGAGGCGCTGCGCGAGTGCAAGTGGAATAAGACGCGCGCCGCGGAAAAGCTCGGCGTCTCCTACAAGACCCTGCTCAACCGCATCCGCGCCCTCGGCCTCGAATCGTAGATCTCTCGTCTGCTCCTAGGCACGCCGCCCGGTGTGCAGCGCAACCGTCCCACACGTCCAAATTTCGTAACGTACTTCGCCGAAGCCGGCGGCGGTCATCAGCGCAGCGAGGTCTTCGGACTTCGGGAATTCTTCCACCGACGCCGGCAGATACGAATACGCAAAGCGGTTGCCGGAGATCGCTCGGCCCAGTCGCGGCAGGATGCGCCGAAAGTAGAAGCGATAAAGCGGACCGAAGACTGCCCCGCGCGGTTCGCAGAACTCGAGGATGCCCACTTCCCCGCCCGGCTTCAGCACTCGCGCCATCTCCCGCAGCCCGCGCTCGTAGTTAGCGAGGTTGCGAAAGCCGAAGGCCACGGTCACGAGGTCGAATGAGCCATCCGGGAATGGAAGCGAGAGAGCATCCGCTTCGAGGATGGTGATTCCCCGCTTCGCCGCCAGTGATTTCTGGCCCGCGCGGACGAGCATGGGATGCGCGAAGTCGCTGCCAATCACCTGCGCTTTGCCGCCCGCCGACAGCGCGAGCGCGAGATCACCCGTGCCGCAACACAGATCGAGCACTCGCCCCTCGGGCCGCTCGAGGATGCGCCGGAACCGGCGCCCCACGCGCCGTCGCCACAGTCGGTCGAGATGGAAGGAGAGAAGGTGATTGAGGAGATCGTATCGCGGTGCGATGCCGCTGAACATCTCGCGGATCTTCTGCGCGGCCTCGGCCTCATTCTCCGCGTCTCCAGGCCGCGTGCCCGGCAGCGCGCTCCGCGAAGCATTCATGCGCGCTGCCCGGCCGGAGGTGTCCGCTGACTGGCCCAGCTCAATAGAGGGTCTCCCGCCAAGCGCGACCACGCTCGCGCGACCAGTGCATCGGGGAGCTCGTTCCCCGCGCGGACCTGGCCGATCCGGCGAGCGAGCGCGAACCTGAGTCTGCCTGCACGGGACTTCTTATCGGCACGCATGACGGAGATGAGCCTGGCCGCGGAAAGGCGCGGAAGCGGCGGGAGGGGCCCCACTCGCAGGATCAGCCGCACGACCCGCGCAACTTCTGCAGGGCGCAATAAGCCGGCCTCCTCGCTGAGGGCCACAGCTGCCAAAATTCCCCAGGCGACGGCTTCGCCGTGTAGGAATCGGCGATACTTCGTGACCGACTCGATTGCGTGGCCGAACGTATGGCCAAAGTTCAGGATTTCGCGGAGGCCCGATTCGCGCTCGTCGCGGCTAACGATGCGGGCCTTGGCCCGGACGCATTGCGAGATGACCCAGGAGAGAATGTGCGAATCGCGTCGCAATAGTTTCGGCATGTCTCTTTCAAGGCGGACGAAGAGCGGGCGATCGCCGATGACGCCGTACTTGATGACTTCGTAGAGGCCGGAGCGGAATTCGCGGTCGGGCAGGGTTTGCATGAAGCAAGGATCGCTTAGGACGAGGCGGGGAGGATAGAACGCGCCCACGAGGTTCTTCCCTTCCGGAAGATTCACGCCGGTCTTGCCGCCGATCGAGCTATCTACCTGAGCGACGAGCGTGGTGGGCACATGGACGAGCGAGACGCCGCGCAAGTAACTGGCGGCCACGAAGCCTGCGACATCGCCGACCGCGCCGCCCCCGATGGCGATGATCAAAGCGCGGCGATCGGCTCCGGCGCGGACGAGCTTGCGGCAAACCGTTCCCACGGTCGCGAGATTCTTGGCGACCTCGCGGTCGTCGAAAAGAATTGTGTGCTTGGCGCCGGCGCGGCGGAAGATGGATTCACACCTCTTACCCCAATGCTTCCAGACGCTCGGGGAGGAAAGCAGGCAAACGCCCGTATGTTTGCCGAGCCACGCAATCTCGCGTGGTGCCCGATTGAGAACGCCGGCGCCGGACAGCACGTCATAGGAGCCGGTGCGAGCGCGGACCCGAATGCCGTCGATGGACATGTCTTCGCTCTTGGCAACGAACTGGAAACAATAGCACAGGCGGGCGCACGCTACTTCGCGAAACGTTGTTCGATTGCGGGGATGCTTTCGAGGAAAACGTGGCCGACGATGGCCAGGCTGCGTCCCCGGATCTTATCGAGCGAGTCTTCAAGGGTGTGCCAGTACGGATGTTCGAGGTCAATGACGTCCACGCAGGCCACGCCGCGTTTCAGGAATGGCAGGTGGTCGTCTTCAATCGGGGTCTCGTCCTTGACGAAGACGTTTCCGTAGCCGAGGCGCGCGGCCACGCCCCAGACAAGATCCGTAAGCCAGCGCGTGGAGTTGCTTTCACGTTTGATGCGCAAGTCGGGTCCGCCAATCAGGTCGGCAAGCAGGAAAGCTTTGACGCGTTTGAGTTCGCCGGAGAGAGCCAGCTTCGCGGCCATCTGGCGGCTGCCAAACGTGCTGTCCGTATCGCTCCAGTGCTCATAGGACTCCTCGCCGTCGAAAAAAGCGATCCAGATGGTCATGGCATTCTGCCGCTTGCACAGATTCCGCGCCAACTCGAGCATCAGGCCAGTGGATGATCCGCCGTCATCGGCGCCCAGGAATTTGTCGCGCGGCACGCGGCCTTCGGCTCCCGTATCGTAATGCGTCGTCAATAGAATGATGTCCGAACTCTTTCCGGGAATCTTCGCGACGATGTTCTTCATGGCCACGGAACCAAGCGGCGTCGCGGCGTGAAAATCATCATCCTCGTAGGCGCAACCGAAGCTCTTGAGCTGTTCGTGGATGTAGTCTTGTGCCCTGTGGATACCGTCAGAGCCGGCGGGGCGCGGCCCGATGGCCACCAGCTTGGCGACGTGCTCGTACGCGCGCTGGCCGTCAAAGCCGCCGGTCTCGCTCGCCGGAGGGGCATCGCTTTTCTGCGCCGACGCGGCAGCGGGTGGCGAAGCGGCGCTTGCGGAGGACGCTGCTGTCTGCCGGCCTCCGTGCTGCGAGCCGCCACAGCCCGGCAGGAACAGCGCGCCGGCAGCAAAGAGCGTAACGATACTTAAGACCTTCATCGAGCGGCGCAGCGAACGCATCTCAGCGGGCTCCTTCGCGCGCCATCTGGCGGGCGCGGCGTTTGCGCGCAACCATGGCCGAAACCCCAATCCCAAGGAGGTATAAAACCATCATCGGCGCCATGAAAATGGTCATGGTCAAAGCATCGGTCGTGGGCGTCACGACAGCGGCCACGATGGCGATGAGCAGCACGGCATAGCGGAAGTTGCGCCAGAGAAACTTCGGCGTCACGATGCCGAAGAGCGAGAGGAAAAAGATCAGAATGGGCAACTGGAAAACGAGCCCGAGGCCCACCAGGATGACCAGGATGAGATCGAGCGAGCCGTCCATGGTGAGCATGGGTGAATAGCCGGTCCTGGGCGTGATGCTCAGCAGGAAGCTAAGCGACATCGGGAGCATCACAAAATAGGCGAACGCTGTTCCCGCGAGAAACAGAAGGACAGAGGAGAACAGGAAGGTGACTGCGGCGCGGCGCTCGTGCCGGTACAGGCCCGGGGCGACGAAGAGCCAGAGCTGATAAAAGACATACGGCAGCGCAAGGAGCAGCCCGATGTAGAGCCCCACGGTAATGTAGAGATGAATCGGAGTCATGGGGCTGAGATACACGAGCTGGTCCTGCATCTTGGCTGCCTGGAGCGCTTTGTGCATCGGGCGGATGATGATTTCGTATGCGCGATCGGAGAAGTAGAGCCCAACACAGAGGCCGAGGCCGATGGCAACGAGGGAGTGGATGAGGCGCTTGCGCAGCTCGGTCAGGTGCTCGAAGAAGGACATCTTCGAGTGATGCTCTTCCGAATCGGCGGAGGCCTCGCGCGGGTCAGGCTGGTTTGGCGTCGCCATCAGGCGGCTTCACTTCCGTTTCGGAGGCGTCGGGGCCGGCTTCTCCGGCGGCGTGAGCGGGATCGGCTCCCGGGGCAAAGCCAATGCTCCGCGTGTCCATGTCCGGGTCGTAAACGCTCGCAGGCTGCGTCTCAGAAGGCAGGGCCTGCTCGGCTTTCTGCTCCAGCTCTTTGGTATGCCGTTCGAGCTCGCGCATCTCCTCTTCCATGGCCGAGCGAAGTTCGCCGGAGGCCTTGCGGAATTCGCCGAGAGCCTTGCCTATCGTGCGGCTCAACTCCGGAAGCTTCTTCGGGCCGAAAACGACGAGGGCAATGACCAAAATGAGTATGATTTCGGGAAATCCCAGGGTCCCCATGCCGCGCGTTTCCTCACGAGCATCATAGAAGAGGGTTCCAGGGGTGTCAAACTTCGGCCTGGTAATGTTATACTGGCGGGACGAGTGGAGAAAGTGAGGGCCTGATGCAGTCGCAGAGGCGCGGCGCCATACTCATCCTCGGTGTATTGCTGGCATCTGCCGTCGTGGGAGGGGTTTATGGCCCGTCCGTGAGAGCCACGGCTGCCGGCGTGAACGACCTGCAGGACTCCGTCAAGTCCTTCACGCGCGTCCTGGCCATCGTGCAGAGCAATTACGCCGACCCCGTGGATGTGGACCGCGCCGTTTACCAGGGCGCCGTTCCCGGCATGCTCCGCGTGCTGGACCCGCACTCCACCTTCTTCGATCAGCGTACCTTCGCCATCATGCGCGAAGACCAGCGCGGGCGGTACTACGGCGTGGGCATGCAGGTTGGCCCGCAGAATGGCCGCACGGTGGTGACCGCCCCGTTCGTGAACTCTCCGGCCTACAAGGTCGGCATCCGCCCAGGGGACATCATCGTCAAGGTGGACGATAAGTCCGTGGACGGCCTGAGCACGACCGAAGTAGCAGACATGCTCAAGGGCCCGAAGGGCACGGTGGTACGCATCACCGTGAGCCGTGAAGGGTATTCCGAGCCACTCACATTTACCGTTGTGCGCGATGAAATCCCGCGGCATACGGTGGACATCGCCTTTCTGCTGCGCCCGGCCATCGGCTACGTCAAACTTTCGGGCTTCAATGAAGTTACCGACAAAGAGATGGGCGACGCGCTCAGGGATCTGGGGGTCTCCCAGCTCAGCGGCCTGGTACTGGACCTGCGCGGGAATCCCGGCGGGCTGTTGAACGAAAGTGTACAGGTCGCGGACATGTTTCTGCAGAAGAACCAATTGATCGTTACGCAGCGCGGGCGCTCCTCTCCGGAGCGGCGCTACTATGCGGTGAAAGGCAATCAGGGAGTGGACGTGCCGCTGGTGGTGCTGGTGAATAGCGGCACGGCCTCTGCGGCGGAGATTGTCAGCGGCGCGATCCAGGACCACGATCGCGGTCTGGTGGTGGGCGACGTCAGTTTTGGCAAGGGACTCGTGCAGGGCGTCTCGCAACTGAGCGAAAACACCGGCCTGGCGCTGACCATCGCGCGCTACTACACGCCCAGTGGGCGCTTGATCCAGCGCGATTACAAGTCCACTTCGCTTTACGACTACCACTACAACCGCAAGACCCCGAAGCCGACGGAAATCAAGCTGACCGACAGCGGACGCCAGGTGACCGGCGGCGGCGGCATCACGCCGGACGTGGCCATCGCCGAGCCCAAGTACGACCGCTTCCAGGAGGTGCTCCTGCAGCGCGACGTTTTCTGGCCGTTTGATGCCGGCGTGGGAGGCTTCACCCTGGCCTTCCTGGGAACGAAGCCTGAGATCACCCACAGCTTCACCGCGGACGACCGCGTTCTGAATGAATTCCGCAATTATCTTGAGAAGAGCAAGATCCGCTTCACCGAGTCGGACATCCAGGACAACCTGGCTTGGATCAAACGCCGCATCAAGCGCGAGGTCTTTACCTCGGTCTTCGGCATCCCGGAAGGTTATAAGGTCGAGTTGGAAGAAGACCCACAGCTTCTGAAAGCGATCGAGTCCATCCCGCAGGCGCGCGCGCTGTACGAGAATGCCCGGAAGATCGTCGCGCAGCGGAACGGCGCCGGCGGGACCGTTCGCTAGGCAAACCGAAACAGTTGCACCAAGGGGAATCCTCGCTTCAAACTTCACGAAGCTCTGCTAAAATAGCGTGCGCCAAGTGGGCGGCTAGCTCAGCTGGGAGAGCGCCTCGTTCGCAACGAGGAGGCCGGGGGTTCGAATCCCCTGCCGTCCACCAATCCAAGCCTCCATTTTTCAATTACATCACCTCGCGAGCGTACACGCCACTTTTCTGCGTCCCTGTCGTCTCGTCAGACGGGCCCGGAATCGATTCCAGCAGCAGGACCGGGGCGCGCGCCCAGGTACGGCGCACGTCCGCTTCGGCCTGTTCCTGGCGCTCGCGCACCCACGGTGAGATGCGGGCAACCAGGTCACGACATGGTTTGCAGCATCCAGCCCTGTCAGCCATTGGAACCCCACGATGGCACGCTACCGTGGGGGTCACGCGCGGGGTCCTGCCGAAATTACTTAGCTGGAGCCGCCGGTTTAGCGGGCTGGGAAGGTTTCGCGGCTTTCAGCTTGGCCAGCGCTTCATCCACGCGCTTCTTGAAGTCACCCTGGTCGTTGTGCGAAAGTCCGCTATACATCGACACAACACTCATCTCGCACGTGGTACCAATCGGCAACAAGGTGACGTGGTTTTTGCCCTGGTTGACCGCTCCGATAACGGACCAATGAATGGAGTGTTTCACATTGTAGTCAGCAGTCATTTTGTCCTCGTCACTCTGCACGTCTTTGTAGTTGTCCGGATTGCCAAGGGCGACTTTGACCGCGGCCCACACCTCGCTGCAAGGAACGGGATAGGTAGTCTTGTAAGTCTTGCTGCCGGCACCGAACGTCGGCAGAGCAAGAGCAAGCGATATCAAAGCCACAACCACGAGTCTCGTCTTCGTCACGGCATGTCTCCTCGTACGGATGTGCTTCTCAGAATGTCAAAACTGAACAGAAATCCCCGTTTTCAAGACAAGTGAAAGATAGTCGCTCAAAACCATTTCGTCAGTGCGTAAAGTCACGTTAGCCGGTGACCAGCCTCATTGAATCGCGCCGAGCGCTGAGGCTATAGTCAGCACGGGACGCTGATGTCGCGGCAATCGCGGCAGAGGTAGCGGAAGTTCGCGTTGGAAACGATCCATTCGGAGCGGCACTCGGTGCAGTTCGCTTCCGAGCGGCGTTCGCAATCCGCGCAGAGCTCATCGCCGGGAATGGCCGAAGGGCTCAGGAATTCGCCGAAGGGGACAAGAGTATGACAGCGGCTGCACTCGATGGCCGCGAGCACGGTGCCCTGCACTTGCGCATGGAGTACATGGGCCTCCTGCTTCTTGCGGAGCGCCAGGACGCGTTGCGCGATGTGCTCCGCCGTCAAGCCGAAGAACTGGACGAGCTCCCAAGGTTTGCCGGACACCCCGAAGCGGTCTTGCACGCCGAGCATGTCGAAGAGGAGCGGTTCGTGAAAGGCGCGCCGGTTCTGAAGTAGGGCCCCAGCGATGATGTTCCCGAAGCCGCCCACTTGGTGCTCCTCAGCGGTGACGACGAGCTGCGTCTCCTCGGCGGCCTGCACCAGCGCGGCCACGTCCAGCGGCTTGACCGTGTGAACGTTGAGAACGCGCGTCTCCAGGCCGAATTCTTCCTTGAGGAGCCAGGCCGCGCGCATCGCCTCCGGCACCATCGGGCCGCAGGCGACGATCGTGGCCTGCTCCCCTTCTCGCCGCGTACTCCGAGGAGAGCATCGTTTCGAACGCATCCGCAAACCGGGCCGCCCGCCTGCGGAAACGGATCACGTTCGCCACGCCAAAGCGGAAGGGCGTCGCGGTGGATGAAACGATGGGCGTAGCTTCGCGCGCAAACCGCAAGTAGCACGGCCCGTCGATCTCCAGCAGGGCATGCAGCGTGGCTTTCTCCGTCTCCACAGAATCGCAGGGCACGAGCACGTGCATATTCGGCAGAATGCTCATCAGCGAGATCTCTTCGAGTGATTGATGGGTCGCGCCGTCGGGCCCGACGGAGATCCCGCCGTGCGCGCCGGCGATCTTCACGTTCAGATTCGAGTAGCAGATGGTGGTACGGATCTGGTCCCAGGCGCGGCCCGGAAGCGAAAACGCCGTAGGTGCCGGTGACGGGGATCTAGCCCTTCCCGCGCCAGCCCCGCGGCCACTCCCATCATGTTCTGCTCGGCGATGCCCACGCTGAAGACGCGGTTCTTCCGCTCGGGATGCTTGGCCTCGAAGTCCGTGATGCGGATCGAGCCGGAAATGTCCGCGTGGATGGTGACCACGCGCGGGTCCTCGCCGGCGCTTTCCAGGCCGCGGCCGAATCCCATGCGCGTGGGGTCCATGTCCACCTTCATGTCTTCGCCGGACGTTCCACCAGAAGTCGCGGCTGAAGCTTCGGGACGGCTCCGCGCGTGTCCTTGGATACGCTCGCGGCATTCTCCGTGCGCGCGTTTCAGCAGGGCGGCTTGGCGTTCTTGCGGTACGGCGGGCGTTTGCAGGTCCACCATGGCCTTCTCGAACTGCTCCTTGTTGGGTGCGACGCCGTGCCAGCCCGCCTCGTTTTCCATGAACGAAACGCCCTTGCCCTTTACCGTGGCGGCCAGAATGACCGTGGGTATCCCGGGCGAGGTTTCGGCGGTGTGGAAAGCGCTCGAGAATCTGCGGGAAATCGTGGCCGTCAATTTCCAGGACGTTCCAGCCGAAGGCGGAGTACTTCGCGGCGAGGGGGTCCACGTTCATGACCTCTTTGACCCAGCCGTCAATCTGAAGCTGGTTTTTGTCCACGATGGCGCAGAGGTTGTCGAGTTTGTAGTGGCCCGCGGCCATGGCCGCTTCCCAGATGTTGCCTTCCTGCTGTTCACCGTCACCCATGATGCAAAAGACGCGGTTGGACCGGCCGGCCAGCTTTGCGGCCAGCGCGCTGCCCACGGCGATGCCCAGTCCCTGGCCCAGTGAGCCGCTGGAGACCTCAACGCCAGGTACTTTCAGCCGGTTGGGATGGCCCTCGAAACGCGCGCCCAGTTGGCGGAGAAGCACCGTGTCTTCCAGCGGGAAATAGCCCGCGCGGCCCAGCGCGACATAAAGCGCGGGCGCTTTGTGGCCGGCGGACCAGAAGACGCGATCCCGCTCCGGCCAATTGGGGTCCTTGGGATCATGGTTCAGCACGCGCAGATAGAGCGCCGCGGCAATGTCCATTATGGAGAGCGTGCCGCCCGGATGCCCCGATCCCGCGGCGAAAATGTTGATGAGGTTGACGGCACGCATCTCCGCCGCTGCTGCACGCAGCTCTTCCAAACTCAAACACGGCCCGCGGCGCTCACGCATGGAATCCATGGCTCAACACTCCTCTCAAGAGGAACAAAAGTTCGACAGCCCCGAACGCTGGGAAAACCCCCACTCCATGGGGAGAATGGCGCGAGCACAGCTCGCAACGGACGCGCCAGGCGCTCGTGAAACCCGCTCCAGTCCTGGGATCGGCAGAGATTGAGCAGGAGCTAAGTCCCACGGAGCCAAGCCGGTACGGGAAAGCGCGAGACGCTCTGTAGCCCGCGCTCCCAGTGCTGTGGAAGAACGCAACACGCGCTCGGCCATTCAACCTCTAGTGGATTTGTGCAACTCAGCCACCAGAGTGAGGCCTGGTTCTGCTCGCGCGGCTGGAGGAGCGGGCTCCCGAAGCGGACTAGGACCGAAGCGCAGCGAGCGCGCCACGGAGGACGCTTTCGAGCGTGGCTGGATCGGAGATCTTGCCCTGTGCAAAATCGCGCGTGCCTCCGCCCTTGCCGCCAGCCTCTTTGATGGCCGCGCGGAAGAGCAGATTCATGTCAGAAGCAAGGCCCGGGGCCTGCGCGAAAACGACGTGGCCACCCTCGCGCGTGGCAAGAAGGGCTTGCACGGCCGATTCCGCGACGAGTTTGGACGCGATCAGGCGAAGATAATCGGCGTCCGCATTGTCGAAGATGTGGAGAACAATTCGCGGCTCGCCGGGCTTGCCATGACGCGCCTCCGTGGCGAGCAACATGAGCGCTTCCACTTCGGCGAGTTGTTCCTGGAGCTGCTGGCGGGCGCGGTATCCCGCCTGGCGCTCTTCAATGGCGCGCGCCACCATGGCGGGAAGCTCCGCGGGAGCGCAACTCAGCAGGCGCGAGGTTTCGACAAGAGTGGCGAGGTCGGCACGGGCGGCGCGGATGGAGCGGCCCCCGCAAAGGAATTCGACGCGCCAGTTCTGCTTCATTTTTTCGCAGCGCCGGAGCAGGATCGCACCCACCTGCCCCGTTCGGGCCACGTGGGTGCCGCCGCAAGGCTGGCGGTCGAAACCCTCGACCTCGATGGCGCGCAGGACGCCTTCGCGGTCGACCGCCTTGCGAATCCCCGCGGCGGCGAGCTCTTCGGCCGTGCCGAAACGCACGATGACGGGCCGGTCGTCGAAGATGATTTCGTTGGTGCGGCGCTCGGCGGCTTCGAGTTGCGCGGCTTCGATGCCTGGTGCGGCAAGATCGATGGTGGAGACTTCTCGCCCAAGATGAAACGACACGGTCTGGAAACCGAACAACTCAACGAACGCGGCCGAGAGCAAGTGCTGGCCCGTGTGCTGCTGCATGTGGTCGAAGCGGCGCGGCCAGTCGATGACGCCGTGGATGGCGCCGACGTCGAGCTGCCTGTCCGTCACGTGAATGACGGAGCCGTCCTCCGTGTCTAGAACCTCCAGGACGGCAGCGTCGCCGAGGCGCCCGATGTCGTGAGGCTGGCCGCCCGATGCCGGGTAGAAGGCTGTGCGATCCAGCCGCGTGTGGCAGAGCTTGTCTGCTGGTTCTGAGGAGATGACGCGGGCGTCGAATTCCCGGAGGAAGGCGTCGTGGTAGTAGAGGCGTTCTGTCATCTCGCGCTTATGCCTGGAGAAGAGCGCGGGCTGAAGCCCGTGCTACTGGAGCGCCTGCTCCCAGGCTTCGACGTACTTGTAGCCGGTACCGGTGTTGAAGAGGACGACGCTCTCGTCCGGCTGAATCCATTTGCTCGCGGCCAGTTTGCGCGCAGCGACGAGCGTGGCCGCGCCCTCCGGAGCGGCGAAGACGCCTTCCAGCGAAGCGAGTTCCCTGCCCGCGTCGAGCATCTCTTCGTCGGCAGCAACGACGGCGATCCCCGAAGTCTTCTTGAGGTCCGCGAGGACGATGAAATCGCCGAGCGCTTTCGGGACGCGGAGCCCTGAGGCAACGGTCGCGGCGTTCTTCCAGAATTCGGACGCCGCGCTTCCCTTCTCGTACGCTTCAACAATCGGCGCGCAGCCCGAAGCTTGCACGACCACCATGCGAGGGCGCTCGCGGCCAATCCAGCCGAGGGCTTCCATTTCGTCGAAGGCTTTGCACATGCCGATCAGGCCCACTCCGCCGCCGGTGGGATAGATGATCACGTCAGGCAGGCGGCCGCCGAACTGCTCCCACAGCTCGAAGCCCATCGTTTTCTTGCCCTCGATGCGATAGGGCTCCTTGAGCGTGGAAACCTCGAACCAGCCTTCTTTGTCTTTGTGCTCGGCCACGTATTTCCCGCAGTCGGAAATCAGGCCGTCAATTTTGCGCACGTCCGCGCCGAAAGCGCGGCACTCCATCACGTTCGCTGCGGGTGTATCTGCGGGCATGACGATGACGGAACGCAGTCCGGCTTGCGCCGCGTAGGCCGCCAGTGCGCCACCGGCATTGCCCGCCGTTGGAGTCGCCAGCGTCTTGGCGCCAAGCGACTTCGCCATGGTTACGGCCGCAGCCATGCCGCGCGCCTTAAACGAACCCGTCGGATTCAGGCCCTCGTCCTTGATGAACAGCTTCCGCAGGCCAATGCGTTCACCCACGCGCCGCGCGTGCAGAACGGGGGTCATGCCTTCGCCGAGAGTGATGCGTTCGCCGCCGGGGAGGAGTTCCGCATAGCGCCACATCGTGGCCGCTCGTTGCTTGAGAGAATCCAGTGTTAGCGTCCTTCCCGCGCGCGCGAGGTCGTAACGAGCCAGCAGAGGCTTGCCGCAATCTGTGCACAGATTCTGCAGTTGCTTGGCGGAATGCGTTTTATTGCAGCTCGAACATTCCAGATGCGTCAGGGTGGAGGTCATAAGCGGGCCAGTTTAACACAGGGGCTACGAGTGACGCGGCGTCGCCGGCGTGTGCGAAGATGGCGTCTGGCAGGTTGGTCGTAGCAGCTAGCAAATGACAACTGAAACAGTCCATGAGGTGACGGTGCCTAACCCGGAGTTGCAGAGGACGCGTACGCGCGTGCCGCTGAACGCCAATCGTTAGCCCGCTCTCCGACCGCCTTCGTCCGGTTCCGTCTCAAGCGTGGACCTGCTCAGGCCCCCTCTCCGTTGACAAGAAGCGGCCTGTACTTTACTATGTAAAGTACTTTCTAACACGGCCCATCCGGGCCAAGGGCCGCGGAGGTTCTGGTGAACATCCCATCGATGAGGCAGCCGAGCGCGTATCTTCCCGTCGCCATGTCGCTTGTCGGGCTGGCACTGGTACTCATTCACGCGGCACGATACGGCATTATCCATGAGGCTGATGAAGGGACCTCTGCCCACCTTTTTCAGATCCTCATGGTTGCACAGCTGCCGATCGTGGCGTTCTTCGCAATCAAGTGGCTGCCACGGGCTCCGAGACAGACGCTGCTTGTACTCGCCCTGCAAGCCGTAGCTGCCCTCGCAGCATTTGCCGCCGTCTTTTTTCTCACCTAGCGCCCGGCTTCGCGCTGGTCTGGGGCGTGGACTTGAAGTCGAACTACTTGTAGCATTGCCTGCATGAAAAAAGTGAATTCTGGCAATCGCAGTTCTGCGGCCAAAGCCAACCGCGCTCCGAAAAACCCCGCGAAACCTAGCGGCGTTCCGAAAAACATTGACGAATATCTCGCGGGTGTCCCGGAACCCGCCCGCAGCACCTTGAACAAGATTCGCGCGGCCATTCGGTCCGCTGCGCCGCCCGAGGCTACCGAGACCATCAGCTATCGGATTCCTGCGTTCAAGTACAAAGGAATGCTGGTGTGGTTCGCCGCGTTTTCGAACCACTGCAGTTTGTTCCCCACTGCCGCGGTGATCGAAGCGTTTAAGAACGAACTTAAGGGCTTCTCCACATCCAAAGGGACCATCCACTTCCCCACGGACAAGCCACTGCCGGCTGCACTTGTGAGGAAACTGGTGAAGGCGCGAGTCGCGCAGAACGAAAGCAAGAAACGGCCCTGACCGGGTCGCCCTCGAGGCCGTCAACAACTGAATAGACTCAGCGCCTGGTTAACGCGCTTACCGGAAATTCGCCCGGTACTCCCTGCTCTCGCCCATTGAATTTCTGACGAGTTTCTGCTATTATCCAATATGAGTTCGCGTCACCCCGCCCCGGCGACTCCCTCCGAACGCCCGCGATACTTACGCAATCCAACGAACACGCTCGTCGGCTCCGGGACGAATCCCAACTCATCCTTGTCTGCTCTAAGTCCTTTAGCTGTCACTCTTACACGACCCCTGCATGCTAAGTCCTTTCCCTGCCACTCTTACGGACTCCTGGGGGGAGGGGGGTCTCTACCCAGAGTTCACAATTCTATGAAATCTCAGTACTTAGCATTTTCGGCCATCGCGACGCCTCGACAATTCGACCTTTGGGCACTTCGATCTTCATCCTACGGGGCCTTTGCTTCTTCGCAAGGTAGAATGTGAAGATGTCTTTCCGGCTGATTGCAATCGACATTGACGGCACGCTGCTGGACAGCTCTTGGCGGGTGCCCGAGGCGAATTGCCGCGCGGTGGGGGAAGCGATCGCGCGCGGGATCGAGGTTGCGCTGGTCACGGGGCGCCGGTTCGATTTCGCCAAACCGATCGCCGAGCAGCTTAGCGGTCCGCTCACACTGATTGTGAACAATGGCGCGCTGATCAAGTCGAAAGACGGAGCCACGCACCTGCGGCACCTGCTTCCGCGCGAGGTCGCCCTGCGCGTCCTTGCGGCCACGCGTGACCAGAGAAACGGCACTGCCGTGGTCTTCGACCGGCCTGCGGAAAACCAGGTGATTTTCGAGCGCATCGATTGGGAGGACCCGCGACAGCGGGGCTACTACGAGCGGAACCAGCAATACATCACCCTCGCAGCACCGCTCGAAGCGTGTGTGACCGAGGACCCCATACAGGTGATGTACTGCGGCCCGGTGGCCAGGATGCGCGAGACGGGGAGGATCCTTCGCGGCATGCCGGAAGCGGGGCGCGCATTTGCGCTCGCGATCACGGAATACGAGAGCCGTGATTTCGGGATGATTGACGTGATTCATGCGGCGTGCTCGAAAGGCGCGGCGCTCGCGGAATGGTGCCGGGTGCGCGGATATTCCGCCGCCGAGGTGATGGCCATCGGCGACAATTTGAATGACCGCGAGATGCTGGAATTTGCAGGCTTGCCGGTCATCATGGGCAACAGCGTGCCGGAGCTCAAGCAGCTCGGATGGCGTGAGACCCTTTCCAATGACGAAGGCGGGGTGGCCGCCGCCATTGAGGCCTACGCCCTGGGGTCTTCATGAGCCGCAGGTTGATTCTCGGTTGCGCGCTTCTTGCCGGGATGGCGCCTGCGGCGCGCGCGGACTACGCCGTGCTGCGCAACGGCCAGCGGCTGCACATCAGCGGTTACGAACAACTCGGGGCGAATGTACGGCTGCAACTGCCCGGCGGCAGCATCCTACTTGCCGCGGATGAATTGGTGAAGGTTGAGCCGGAGGAGGTTTTCCCGGCGGCGCCAGCACCGGCTTTGCGTGTCCCTTATGCCGAGCAGATCCGCGGCGCCGCACTGAAGTACGGTGTAGACGAAGACCTGATCGTTAGCGTAATTGCAGTCGAGTCGAGCTTCGATCCACGCGCCGTTTCGCCGAAGTTCGCCCGCGGCCTGATGCAGATCTTGCCCGAAACTGCCGCGCGCTTCGGCGTCACCGATATCCTCGATCCCGCACAGAACATCGACGCGGGAACGCGATACCTCAAGGAACTCCTCGCTCTCTACAACCAAGACCTCGCTCTCGCGCTGGCGGCTTACAACGCCGGGCCAGACCGCATCGTGCAATACGGCGGCGTGCCTCCCTTCCCGGAGACGCGCTCCTATGTCAAACGGGTCACCGGGAACCTCAGGCAAAGAAAGCAGCCGGCTGCGGCAGCACCAATGAGGCTGGCTCAACCCCGAACGCATTCACGTTAGCGGGAGAGAAAAGCGGTGCCGGTTAGTTCTACGGTTGCCGCGGAGGTGTCGAAGGAGGATTGCTGCCGGGCGAGGGCTGCCCCGCTGGAGTTCCAGGCTGAGGCGATCCAGGAGCCGCGCCGCCCACGACGAGAGGGTCTTTGGCCGGGTTCCAGATGAATTCCCACTCGCGATAGGTTGCGCCGCCGTCATACACGATAATCGAAGGTTTATCGACCTTGCTTCCGACGCCGATGATGTTACCGCCGATCACCTGGCCGCCTGCGCCCTGGGCCGCAGCGCCGCCCGCTGCTCCTGCAGCAGCGCCGCCCGCCGGTGAAGTGAAGAGCGGCTGATTGCCTTGCAGACCTTGCTGGGCGGGCTGTTGGGCTCCCCCCGCGGCCGCGCCCGGAGCCGCCGCAGCCCCACCCGCAGCAGCGCCCGGCAATTGAATCGCAGGAGCGTTCTGCCCCTGCGCGGGGGCCTTCACGCTGCCGATTAATTGGCCGAGCGGCCCGACGTAGATCACGCGCCAGCTTCCGTCTTCGTGATTGAAAGGGTCCTTGTAATCCTGGCGCATGAAGCGCACGTTGTTGACTGGCTTGGTCAACTCGTCGAGGGAGTGAGGGAAGCGGCCGAACTTGCGATAGAACAGTTTCACCGCGCGGGCATACTGTTTGCCGCGCCAAATGGTCTCCATTTCTTTTTCCCGGCGTCCCTCGGTCAACACGCGGGGGACGGCCACGCCTGCGGCAATGGCCATGACCGCGGCCAGAAAGATCACGGTCAGTAGCGCGTAGCCGGATTGGCGCCCGCGCCTCATCCCTGCGGAAGCTCCTCAAGAATGGCGGTCACGCGGCGCTTTGAGGCAATCTCCTCCACTTCCACAGAAGAGTTGCCGATGCGCAGGACCCGGAACCGGCTCAGGAGCATCTCGCCCTCCGCGGCGATGAACACGTCGTCTCCGTCAGTGAAGAACGCGCGGCGCCTTCCCGTCGCGGCGTCAGTGGAGTAGCCGAAAAACTTCACCGGCAACTCGAGCGGTGGAGGGCCGGGTGGCACCGGGGGCACGACCGGCACTTTTCCCGGCTGGACGCCGCCGATGGGCGTGACGGGAGGAGGCAGGTTCGGGCTGAAGATGTTGCGGTGCCGTCCGGAGTACTCGAACGAGCGAATCTTTTGCAGCAGGTCGAGCCGCAACGCAGGATTCGAGACTCCCAGTGGCGCATAGCTCTCGTCCGCCAAAAGTGTGGTGGGCGTGGGCGTGGTGCGGTTGAGGTCGAGATAGAGAACGACCAGCAACGTAGCCAGCAGGGCAATCAGGAAGACGATTTGGAGATTGCGGCTCATCGACCAGATCCCATCACGACCGGAAATACGTTTTCAACTTAAGGTTCATGCGCAGTTCCCCGCCGGTGCTGGACGCCAATTCCAGGCCTTCCAGAACGTAGAAACTGTTGGACCGTTCCAGGCCATTGATAAAGCTGACGAGGTTGGGGTAAGCGCCCTCGACGGCGCCGGTGATTTGAATCTCGGTCACGCCCCGGTCCCCGACGTCACGTTGCGTGAAACTCAGCCCGTTGAGCCGAAGTCCCGCCTCTTTACCGATGCTATTCAGATCGGCCACGATGCTGGAATAGCCGGTGGCGGCAGGCCGCAACTCGTTGGTGAAGAACCCGTCGTACTGCTTGCGAATTTCCGGGAGATATTCGCGAATACTGTCTGCCTGCTTGACATCCTCCCGCAAACGGTTGAGTCCGGCTCGAACGCGGTTCTCCTCCTGCGTCTGTGCAGCGTCGGTGGGAGCCTGTCGGTAAACGTCGTAGCCGAGAAGCCCCAGGTCGGCGGCGAGGATTGCCGCAACGATCCAGCGGGTCACGATCTTCCGGCGTTTGGAGAGAGTGGCCATCTATGCGGTTACATACCACGCGACGATTTCCAGCCGCACGCGGTCCACTTCCCCCTGGCCGGTCGGATGGATTTCCGAGAGAAGCTGGATGCGCGAAAACTCCTTGGCATCCTCCAGCGCGCGCAGGAATTTCAGTTTTGCGTCGTCCGACGAAGCTCCCACAATGATCTTGACCTCCACGCGCCCAGCAATCATGCGGTAGGAAATGGCGGTCACGTGGACTCCCTCGGGCAAAACCTTTTCCAGGTCCATGAAAATCTTTGTCCAGGGGAAGCTGCGTTGCTGAATCAGGCCGTTGACGAAATCCGCGCGGTCGCGCGTCTGAATCATCTCGGGACGATTGAAGAACGCCTGAAGGTCCTGGCGCTGCCCGAGCAGCTTGGTCATCTCCGCACTGATTTGAGACATCCTCTCGCGGTGAGTGCGCTCGCGTTGCCACGCGCTATAGGTATGCCAGGAGAGAAAAATGAGCGCCGCGACAGCCAGCGTTCCGAGCAGGCCGGTGCCCACAACAAAGCGGCGCTGCGTCAGCGCCGGGGCGGTGGCGACATTCAGCCGGATCTTCATCGCATGCGTTTCCTCTCGATGGGAGGTCTCCTCATCGGCGGTTCAACATCCATCCCACCAGCGCTTCGAGCTGACGCTGGCAAAGTGGCGACGCATCGGCTGGGATCTTACCCGCATCCATAGCCGGCTTCAGCAGAGGGCCGGCTGGACAATGCAGTTCGGCCTCGAGAAGCTGGCGGAACTCCCCCGCACGATCGCCGAGGCCCGCGAGCCGGACATCGCGGATTTCCTCCTCCCAAGTGTCCTGGTAATACGCCGTCAGTGGGAAAATTTCGTCGAGCAAAACCTGCGGCGTCAAGCGGTCGAGTTCGTAAGGCAATTCCGTGCAGCGATAGCCGCACAGGGAGCCGTCGCGCACGATGGCCGTAGTGAGCGCGGAGCCCACCACGCGGGCGAGCAGAGTGGGCTGGCTGTCGTCCACGAGCGGCAGCGCAGCGAGCGTGGAGCTCAGGACCACGGCGGGCGCCAGGCCGGCGCCTTCCGCGAGCAACTCATACTCGCGGATGATGCGCAAGCGCGCCAGTGACGTCACGATGTCCACCCCATCATCCCTCGCCGCCTGGCGCATGTGGGAGACCAGAGTCTCCTCCGCCTCGAATGGGACGCTTTTCTTCAGCTTCCAGCGCAGCAGGGGAATGGCTTCTTCGGTCGAGCGAGGAAAGGAATCAAAGTGCAGGATAAACACGCGAATGACGGGGTCGGGCACAAATAGCGCGACTTCCTCAGCGCCCGCGCCCAAGCGGCCCACGACTTTGCCCACGGCCTCGCGAACCACGTTCGCATTGGTGAGGTTCGTCTCCACCGCAGAGGGCTGAATCGTGCCGGCCGGTAACGGTTCAATGGCGAAGCCTTCGAGATCCTTGCCGGCGTGTTTCCAGCGAGCCGCGGCAACGTAGTGCGGGGCGATTTCGCAGGCGAGAAGGGGATGCGGGATGGCGTCGAGCCAATGGGTGATCCGCCGCACCAGACCGCTGCGGTAAATCCCCATGCGAACTCCGCCGCGGCTACTCAATAAAGGTCACCTTGTTGATTTCGCGGAGAGTGGTCACGCCCTGGCGCACTTTCTCGAGTCCGGCCTCACGGAGAAAGGTCATGCCCTCTTCCCGCGCGACGCGCTTAATCTCCGAGGTCGGCCGCCGGCTGATGATCATCTCTCGGATGCGGTCGGAAAGGTCCAGCAACTCCGAAATGGCCACGCGCCCGTGGAAACCCGTACCCGCGCACTCCAGGCACCCGGCGCCTTCGGCGAAGCCGAAATCTCCCCAGCGTTCGCGGTTGAGGCCCGCTTCCTTCAAATCGTCCGCAGGATACTTCACAAAGCGTTTGCAGTGAGGGCAGATTACGCGGACCAACCGCTGCGCGAGAATGCAGTTCAGTGCGGAAACAAAATTGTAGGGTTCGACGCCCATGTTGATGAAGCGGCCGATCACATCGGTGACGTTGTTGGCATGCACGGTGGTGAAAACGAGGTGGCCGGTGAGTGCGGATTGGATGGCGATCTGCGCCGTCTCTTCGTCACGGATTTCGCCGACCATGATCTTGTCGGGGTCGTGCCGCAAAATGGAGCGCAAGCCGCGGGCGAAGGTAAGCCCTTTCTTCTCGTTCACGGGGATCTGCGTGATTCCGCGGATCTGGTACTCCACCGGGTCTTCGATGGTGACGATTTTGTCCTCGTCGGTTTTGATCTCGTTGATGGCGGCATAGAGCGTCGTCGTCTTGCCCGAGCCGGTGGGGCCGGTGACCAGAACCATCCCGTACGGCTCGCGGATGTAGCGCCGGAACTTGCGGACATCTTCGTCCGCGAAGCCCACGACATCCAGCGACAAGTTATGAAATTTCTCGGAGAGTGTTTCCTTGTCCAGAACGCGCAAGACGGCGTCCTCGCCGTGGATCGAAGGCATGATGGAAACGCGGAAGTCGATGAAGCGCCCCTTGTAGCGCACGCGGAAGCGGCCATCCTGCGGAACGCGGCGCTCGGCGATGTCCAGCTCGCTCATCACCTTGATGCGCGAGAGGATCGTGGAGTGCCAATCCTTGGCGATAGGCGTCATGGCGTATTGCAGCACGCCGTCAATGCGGTACTTCACCACGACCTCGACGTCGCGCGCCTCGATGTGAATGTCGCTGGCGCGGCGCTCGAGGGCGGTGAAGATCACCGTATCCACCAGCCGCACCACGGGACTGACGGCGGTGTCGCGCGTCAAGCGGTCGGCGGAGATGGTTTCGTCGGTCTCTTCTTCCTCGGTGACGACCTGCAGAGTGAAGGCCTCAGTGGCCTGCTCCAGGACGCGCTGCGATTGTTCGGTGCGCTTGAGAAGGTCGCCAATCTGAGTGGGTGTGGCCACCTTGAAAACGAGCTTCTTACCGAGGAGCAGGGGCAGCTCATCGCTCAACAGGACCAGGCTGGGATCCGCCACGGCGACGACCAGCGAGTTGTTGTGGGTCTCCAGCGGCACGAAGTTGTAGCGGAACATCAGCTCGGCGGGAATGCTCCGGAAGAGTTCCGGATCGATCCGCTGTTCCCGAAGATCAATGAAGGGACAGCGGTAACGCTCGGCGAGCTTCCGCGCGCGGTCGCGCTCCTCCCGGTCCTCGAGCATGGGGAGATTGTTGACGTTTTGATTCGCCGGATTCGCCATGACGCCTTATCTGCCTGCTGCGCTCCCGATGGAGACCGAAAAGATGGGCAAGTAAAGAGAGACCAGTATCCCCAGGACAAAAATGGCCATAAAAATCAGGATGGCCGGCTCGATCACCGAGACCAACATGGAGAGCTGAAGATTTACTTCCTGTTCGTAGAGCTCCGCGACGCTGCTAAGCATCTGCGAAAGAGCCCCGCTGGCTTCACCCACCTCCACCATGTCCAGAGCGAGTTCCGGCATCTCCGGGATCTGCTTCAGCGCCGCATGGAGCGATTGACCTTCCCGCACGCGCTGGCCGGCTTCTCGAATGGCGACCCGCACCAGCCTGCTGCGCACTGCGTCGGCCGCTGTATCCAGCGCGGCGACGAGCGGCGTGCCGCCGATCTGCAAGGTGGAGAGCGTGCGCGCGAACTGCGCCAACTGGAACTTGAGCCAGGTGCCGCCGAGGATGGGAACCCGCAGCTTCAAGCGATCCACCGCCGCGCCACCCTTCTCGCTGCGCGACCAAAGGTAGGCGGCGATGCCGCCTCCAACCAGGAGCACGAATACACCCAGGGCATAGATGCGGAGCTGGTGAGCGATCCCGATCAGCACCTGCGTGGGGTAAGGCAACAGGATGTTCAGTTCCTTGTAAAGCTTCTCAAACTGGGGAATCACGTAGGTAAAAATGTACGCCAGGATTCCGGTGGCCACGGTCACCAGAATTGCGGGATAAATCAACGTGGCCAGAAGTTGCTTGCGCACGCCCGTGGTCACTTGCTGGTAGGCGATGTATTGGTCCAGCACGCCGGAAAGATTGCCGCTTTTCTCGCCGGCCAGGACGGACGTGGTGTACACCTTGGGAAAGACGCCCTGCTGTTCAAAGGCTTCGGAGAGGAGTGCGCCGCTGCGAACGCGGTCGCGCACATCGGTCAGCGTAGGCCGCAAGCGAGGCGAGGCGGCGCGCTCGGCGAGGAGGTCGAGCCCTTTCAGGATGGGCAGCCCCGCCTTGATCAAAGTGTTGAACTGCTGGTTGAAGATCAGGAAATCCATCCCCGCGATGGCCCGGTTCCGGCGACGCCGCAGGAGCCGGCCGGCCACATCCCGTCGCGGGCGCACCGAATAGACATAGTACCCCCGCTCGGTTAGCTTCTGCCGAACCTCAGTGATCGACTGGGCGGCCTCGAGCTGCGAAAAAACCCGGCCCGCCGAATCAGCGACTTTGCAGACAAATTCGCCCATTGCGGACAGTGTACATCAAGCCCTAGCCACTAGAAAGGAAGGCCGACGCAGGGTTTGCGCTCTCTGCTAAGGGGGATCCTGCGGGACGCCGACGCCGGAATCTCCCGTTTTACAGGCCGGAGCCCTCACCCGGCGACTCCTCCACGATGGCAACTCCCGGCGGGGGCTGGAAGCGGAACATCGCATCAGAGACAATGACGTCGCGCTGCCAGTTTCCGAAACGGAACTCCATCTCGATACCACCGGCCTGCCGGATCATTACGTCGCTGAGGTCGCCGGTCACCAGGCTCACGCGCAGGATGATTTCGTCGAAGGGTGTGTCTGAATCGAGAGCGCTTGGATCCCTGTCCGCGGCCTGGCTGCGGTCGACCCTACTGCTCTTCCCGCGCGGTAAGCACCGCAAGGTGGCCATGTCCGCCTCGCGGATCCTGTCACTAGCACCCTCGGGGCTTTCCACCAGCTCGGTGCGTCCACAAAGGCGCTCAAGCTTGGCCTTGCCGGTCAGCAGAGCGAGCGGAGTGCGCCAGTCGGCGCTCTCCTTCATCGCCGCGCGCGTCACGGTCTTGTCCGCGGGAACATAAAACCAGACGGTCTTGCCATCGGCCACAAAGAGCTTCTTCTCCGGAACTTCATATTCCCAACGCATGCGGCCCGGGCGGCGAAAGTAGGCGGTGCCGGACTCCACCCGGAGATCCCGGGCCCCTTCGCTATAGCGTTCGAGGAAGACTGCCTTCCACGTCGCGGCGCTGTGGTAACGCGACTCGAGGAGGCGGACGACGGCCTTGGCGTCCTTTCGTGGCGGAGTAACGACTGCGCCACTTCCCTGGCCCCGAGCTGCTCCCACGAGGAAAGCGCAGGCAGCGAAGCCGCAAGCCACCGTGACAAAGCCACACAGCTTGGAGTTTGGCTCTCTCATGTGACTCTGAGTCTAGCAAGAACGGCGGTGGATAGACATCGCGGGGCGTTGGCTTTGCCCTGTGCGGTTTGTTTTCAGTTTCGACAAGCGCAGTGGATTCCGCCGAGAGTGACTCGTGCATCAAGTAAAATGGACGAGCCGGGTTGGGACAGCGAGAATTCGGAGCCAGAGAGTGTCTTCAACCGTCTCGAACCAAACAGGAGAATCGCAGACTGAGGAGCGCGCAAGGACCACGCCGCTTCCTTGGTCGGTTGCCACGACCTATTCGTTGCTAATCCTGCTCGGCGCGGTGCCCTACGTCAACACACTGGTCAACGGCTTCGTCTACGACGACGGATTTCAGGTCCTTAAGAACTCCTACCTGCATAGCTTTCGCTATCTGAAACAGATTTTCGGCACGCTGGCTTGGTCGTTTCAGGGAACGCAGGGGCTGACGAATTACTACCGGCCGCTGATGACGTTTTTCTACCTGATTCTCTACCAACTCTTCGGGCCCTTGGCCTATCCCTTTCATTTGACCAATGTGATCATGAACGTGCTGGTAGTGTGCGCGATATTCTGGGTGACGTCGCGGCTCTTCGCCAACCCCCTTGTCGGTTTTGTTTCTGCCGCGCTCTTTGCGGTTCACCCCATCCACACGGAAGCGGTCGCCTGGGTCGCGGCGATCTCGGACTTGCAGCTTGCGCTGGCAATCCTGCTGGCGTTCTGGTGTTTTCTCCGCCTGTCCGAATCAAGCGGCGGGCGCTGGTGGGCGATGCAAGCCGGCATGGGAGCGGGGTTCCTGCTCGGGTTGCTTTCCAAAGAGCCTGGGGCAGTGTTGCCGGTGGTCGCCACGGTTTTTGAGCATGCGTATCGTGACGACCGCCGCAGAACAACCTTGGTCACCAAGATTTCGCGTTACGCCGTCTTTTGGCTCCTGCTGGGCGCCTATCTCCTGTTCCGAACGCACTTTCTGGGAGCGGTGGTTCCCGTCTTCCAGCGCCCGCGGCTCACCTGGTACCAAGTCTTCCTCACGGCCATTGCACTGATCGGCCAGTACATTGGGAAGCTGTTCTGGCCGCTGCGCATGTCGCTGTTCTACCCGTTCCGTGAAAGTTCAAGTCTCACTGATGCACGCGTGTTGACGGGCTTGGCCCTACTGGTGGCGTGCGCAGCGCTTTTCATCATTCTATGGAAGCGCGCTCGTCTCGGTTCCTTTGGCTTGATCTGGTTCTTCGTCTTTATGGCACCGGTGCTGAATTCTCGCTGGATGGCGGCCAACGTCTTCGCGGAGCGCTACCTCTACGTGCCGTCCGTCGGGTTCTGCTGGATTCTGGGCTGGGGGGCGACACGGCTATGGGAACGCTCGCGGAGCCGCGCAGCGAACTACCGAACTGCCCTCGCGTCGGGCTTCTGCATTGTGCTGCTCCTCGGAACCGTGCGGACGGTAGTTCGGAATCGCGACTGGAAGGACGACCTAACGCTCTACTCGAGCACGTTGCGCGTTTTTCCCCATGCCGACCTGATCAGCGCGAACCTGGGAGCCGCGAAATGGAACAGCGGAGACCACGTCGGCGCGGAACGCCAGTGGCGCGAAGCGCTGCGCATCTCGCCGGAGAACGTCGTGGCCATGGGCGACCTTGCGCTGGCGATGCAAGAACAGAAACGCTACACCGAGGCCATCGATCTGCTGAAGCGCGCCGTCGAATTGAAACCGCGTTACGCCGCGGCACACATGGCCCTGGGGGACGTCTACGCCGAAATCGGCGAGACAGCACTGGCCGAGGCGGAGCTGCGCAAAGCGGTCGAGTTCTATCCGCTGAACATCGAGAGCAGAAATCACCTCGGGGCGTTGCTCCTAAAACAGGGGCGCATCGCCGAGGCGGAAGAGCAATACGCCGCGTCGGTGAACAGCATCCCCAACTACGAGGGCTATGACGGCTTGGCGGACATTTACTTCGAGCGCGGCGATCGCGCCCGGGCGGAACAGGCCTACCGGAATGCGCTCCTCGACTATTCGTACGACCACCACGCGCACTTCCGGCTGGGGCAAATCCTCGCGGAATCTGCCCGCACCGCGGAAGCCATACGGCAATACAAGGCCGGCTTGGAAACCGATCCCAACAACGCAGACGCGCAGGTCGCTCTGCGCAGGCTCGAATCCGGCGGCAAGTAGAATCCGCATGTTCCACAGCGTATGAGTTCCCGATCGACTGAACCGGTTGCTCGCGGCGGGGGACGTCCAAAGAACACATCTCGGGGCGTTACCGCGCTGACGATCGGCCTGATCTGCATTCTTGGACTCGCTCTCCGCCTCCATCTGCTAGGCCTGAAGTGCTTCTGGGTTGATGAGGGGGTCTCGGCCGATCTTGCGGCAGTTTCTTGGCGAACCTTCATGGCTCGGCTGTGGGTGTGGGAAGGCAACATGAGCTTTTACTACGTTCTTTTGCGCGCGTGGGCCCAATGGGGGAGCTCTGACGCGTGGATTCGAGGGCTTTCCGTACTCCCGGGGGTGCTGACGATTCCCTGCATCTACACGCTCGGGAAGCGCCTTTTCAGTCCAGCAGCCGGACTGATCGCCGCGGCGCTGCTCGCCGTACATGCCGATCACATCGAATACTCTCAGGAAGCACGGAGCTACTCCCTTCTTATTTTGCTCGCTGTGGTCTCGACGGAACTCTTTGTCCGAGCCATCGAGTCACCCACCGGGAAAGGTTGGATGGCGTACGCGTCGGTCAGCGCGCTCGCCGTGTATGTGCACTTCTTCGCCCCGCTCCTCGTGCTCGCGCACCTCTCCTCGCTGGCTTTCCTTCCACGCGAGCGCCTTCCCCGGAAGCGGCTTCTTTGGGCGGGCGCACTGTACGTGGCACTGGTGTGGCCCGCCGCGTTCTACGTCCTCCTCAACAGGAGCACTGGCCAGTTGGATTGGCTTCGCCCACCGGACGCGCAGGTTCTCTGGAATTCCGCCCTGCGCTTCACCGGCAGCGGCGGTGTTGCTCTCCTCGCAGCGTACTTGATCGCGTGTTTGGCAAACTTTGTTCCTTCCCCGTTCCGGCCCGAAGGGGCCCCCACTCGCTACGGCACATTTCCTCTGGCGCTCGTCAGCCTCTGGCTGTCCGTGCCGCTCGCGGTCCTGCTGGGAGTCTCCTGGACCTTGAAGAGTGTGTTCATGGGGCGTTACCTCACACCTCTGCTCCCTGCGCTGGTTCTGCTGGCTTCGGCGGGGCTGACGTCGAACGGACGGAAATGGCGGTGGGGCGCCACCGCAGCGCTCGTGCTGCTTTCCTTGTACGGCGTCCTCGCCTACTATCGGCGACGCTCCATCCCCTACGAAGATTGGCGCAGCACTGCGGCCTACGTGGTTGAGCATTCCAAGCCCGGCGATGCCATACTCTTCAATACTGGGGACGCGCGACTGACCTTCGACCGTTATGCCCGGCGGCTTCCTGGTGGTGCCAGCCTGAGTGACGTCTTCCCTGACTTCGATTCCAGTTGGCAACAAATGGCGGCCACCGTCGCCGCGGCCGCTCGGACGCACGAGCGGCTCTGGGTTTTGGAATACGAGCCCTCAATGAAGTTCTCGGTTCTTGTGCAGAAGAGATTTGAGGTTGTCCAGCAGCAGCATTTTCCGGGGGTGAACGTCTCGCTGTACGTTCGGAAGCCGGGCGAGGAGGCCAATACGGACCGACTGCTACCCCCACCGCAAAAGTAAGAGCTGGTTTCGCCCCAAAGAAGATAATTCAGCGATGGAAAGCTGGGTCGCGAGTCCCTGCCAAAAACACAAAGGGGAGGGAGCTTTGAGTTCCCTCCCCTTTGAGCCGAGGTGTGGGGTGAGGTGAGAACGACTACTGAAGAGGTGAACTCGATGCGTCCGCCGCAGCACCAACGCTGAAGCGGATCACACCGGACGGATCGGTATGGAAATAGCGCAATCCGGTCTGGTTCAGGCTGATCGGTGCGGCATCGATGGTGTAGGTCCCGGTGTTACCGCCGCCAGCGAAGGTGAAGGTGTAGCCGCTCTTGCCCGGGGCCGCTGAGGCCTGGGCCAGCAAGCTGTCAATCAGGTCGGCAGCGGTGCTGCTCGGGTTACCGGAAGCCGGCGCCTGCAGGTCTGTCATGGCGGACGGGAATATGCCGTAGGTCGAGTTGTAGGTAATGCATGCGGTGTTCAGCGTGCGAAGCGAGCTGACCGCCGATGCTTCGTTGGCTGCGATGCGGGACCGCAGCAAGTTCGGGATGGCGATCGCTGCGATAATCAGAATAATCGCCACGACGATCAGAAGTTCGATGAGCGAGAAACCTTTTTGCTTGCGCATTCAATTTCCTCCGAGAACTGTGTAGTCCCTAGCGGGGCAACGCCGTTATAAGGTGCAAGCTGTATACCAAGGTGGACTGGAGGATGCCCAATCCGCCAGCGTGTGCAGTTCATTGAAAATGCGGTGCTTAGAGACGGCCTTCCGTGAGGCCGCGTGATCAGTGCTCCAGCACATGGCAGCAAGCCCCAAATTGTGACAAGAATTGTCAGGACTGGAAGTCAAATCGTGGCGCTCCTCTTTAGAATTCTCGCGCCGGGATGCCCCCGTGCGGATGCTACGAAGTCTGGTGCAGATCCCAAGCTCTGGCCCGCTCGAGCCTGTTCCGTTGGCTCAATCTGTGGATCCCCGGTAGACGAAAAGAGGACTCGACAGAATTCCTCTCATGTTACTCACAGGACAAAACGTGCTTGTCGCGGGCTGAAACCGATTGAAACCACTCCGAGCGCTACCTAAACTTGCGGGGGCGGCTCTGGAGGTTGCCTCCTTCGGAGCCTGGAGGCTTGCTGCGATGTGGAAGAAGACCGGCGCGCTTCTAGTTTCCCCTGCTTTCATTGTGATTGCAGCATTCTTATTCCGCATGGGCTTGGTTCTGTATTTCGAAGCTCGCTCCGCGCTGCCCCGGACCGCTACGGTTCCTATTGGCTATGAGGTCGGGCGCGTGGCGCGCTCTCTTGCCCTCGGGAAGGGTTTCAGCTCTCCGCTGGCCGTGGAAACCGGACCCACAGTGTGGTTCGCCCCGGTCTATCCGCTCCTCCTCGGGGCCATTTTCAAGATCTTCGGCGTTTACACGTACGCCTCTGCGCTGGTAGCCGTCGTCCTGAATTGCATTTTTTCCGCATTCACCTGCTGGCCGATCTATCTGATCGGACAGCGCGCATTCAGCCGGGGCGTGGGAATCGGCGCCGCCTGGGTCTGGGTATTCCTACCCACCTCGGCGGGTTTTGCGATCGAATGGGTCTGGGACACGAGCCTGTCGGCTCTTCTGCTCGCGTTGATTGTATTGGCCAGCTTACACGTCGCTGGCTCACCTCGCGCGCGAGACTGGGTCGGTTATGGACTGTTATGGGCGCTTGGCGGCCTGACAAATCCAGCGCTGCTATCGCTCCTGCCTTTCGTGGGGGGCTGGGCAGGCCTCAAGACTAAACCCCGAGTTCGCCACTGGCTCCAACTAGCCGGAGTTGCAGGTCTCGCGTTTTTTCTCGCCGTACTCCCCTGGTTCGTGCGCAACTACCTCGTTTTCAACCGGATCATTTTTTTTCGGTCGAACTTCGGTCTCGAACTCTGGCTCGGAAATAACGATCAGGTTCCGGATTCCTGGTCCGCCGATCTTCACCCCAACGACAACGCCGCCGAACGCGCGAAGTACGTTCGCCTGGGCGAACTGGCCTACATGGCGGAAAAAGAGCGACTCGCTGTGCAGTTCATCCGCACGCACCCGGCAGACTTTGCTCGATTCGTTTTTCATCGCTTCATGAACAATTGGACCGGGACGTGGGGCCCCCCGACGGATGCCCTTGCAGTTCCGGCCTGGAACTTACGCGCCCTGGTGTTGCACAACTGTCTTTTTTCAATTCTATCCTTCTTAGGCTTGTTCTTTGCAAGTCGGGGGCGCCTGCCCGCGGGAGCGCCCCTTGCCTGGGTCTTGCTGGTTTTCCCGCTGACCTACTACATCTCGCACACCTCGCTGCGCTACCGGCACCCGATTGACCCGATTATGGCCGTGCTCGCGACATTCGCCATCGTGCGCCTGGCTGCCCTGGTGACTCGCCGGCAGCAGGCAACGGCAGCCGATCCTGCCGGCGGACCCAGCACGACGGGCATCCCGCATGCACTCTAAACGTGCCGTAATAGATGAGATTGAAACTTGAGTGGGAAGAATCTTCCCTGGAACTGACGCCGCAGATCCGGCCTGCCGATCGCTGCCTTGCGATTCTCTGTTTTCGGCCGCTCCGCCTAGCGGCCCGGAGAGCAGACTGCGTACTTCTTGGAGTAGTGACGGAAGGAGCGGTAGGTCATCTTCAAAAGGTTGGCAGCGCGCGTGCCCACCCCTCCGGACATCTCCAGCGCCGCCAGGAGGTAGGCCCGCTCCATGGCCTGCACTTCCTTTTCGAGATCAATCCCGCCTTCAGGGATCGCCTTGTGCCCATTGGTCGAGCCGTCTCCCGAAAGCTGGGCCTGGGCAAAGCGGGTGACCTTCTCGGGAAGAACCCCCACGCTGATAAACCGTCCGCTTTCCAAGGCTACGGCGCGTTCAATGGTGTTCTCGAGTTCGCGGACGTTTCCCGGCCAGTCATACGCTTCCAGACGGCGCATGGCTTCCGGCTCGATGCCCTCGGTCGGCTTGTTCATCGATTTGGCAAATCGCTCCAGAAACGACCGGGCCAGCAACGAAATATCCTCGCGCCGCTCACGCAGGGGCGGCAGATGGATGGGAATCACGTTCAAGCGGTAATAGAGGTCTTCGCGGAAACGTTCTTCCGCAATCTCCTTCTCCAAGTCCTTGTTCGTTGCCGCGATTACCCGCACGTCCACGTCGGTTTCTTCCGTGCTGCCGATGGGCCGAACTTTTCCTTCCTGCAGTACGCGGTAGAGCTTGACCTGCATGCTCTGCGCCATGTTGCTCATCTCATCCATGAAAAGGGTGCCGCCGTTTGCGGCCTGGAAAAGCCCCAGGCGATTTTCGTTCGCACCGGTGAACGAACCCTTGAGGTAGCCGAATAATTCGGACTCCAGCAGCGTTTCGGGGAATGCTCCGCAGTTGATGGTGATGAAGGGCGCCTGCGCGCGCGGGCTGTTTTCGTGGATGGCGCGGGCGACCAATTCCTTTCCCGTGCCGCTCTCTCCGGTGATCAGCACGCGGCTGGCTTGCGGCGCCACGGTCTGAATCAGGTCAAACAGCTCGCGCATCTTGGGGCTGTGCCCGATGATGTTGTCCAACCCGGTCAGCCGGCGCAGTTCGCGGCGCAAGTAGCCCGCTTCCTTCTTCCATTTCAAGCTCTCAGCGGCCTGGTTCACGGCGCGCCGAAGCTGATCAATCAAGTCATGATCCTTGATGACATAACGATCCGCTCCCGCATTCAGCGCGGCGATGGCTGTGTCCAGTGTGGGCACGCCAGTGATCAGCAGGAAAACCGACGAAGGGGAGATCTCCCGTGCATAGCGCAGCAGGTCTACCCCGCTACAGTCGGGCATGCGGATGTCGGAGATCACAATGTCGAAGATCTGCGCGCCGAGGCGCCGCTTGGCCGCTTCGCCGCTCGTGGCCACTTCCACGCGGTGGCCTTCCTTGCGAAAGGTGATCTCCATCAGCTCACAAATCGATTTTTCGTCGTCCACGACCAGAATGTGCGCCATGTTCGTTGCCTTTCGCCTTTCTCCCTCTTAGGCCACGCGCGGCAGCTCGACCGTGAACTCCGCGCCGCGATCTTTTTCCGAGGTTACGCTGATGCGCCCGCTGTGCGCCTGCACGATCTGATAAACGATGGCCAGGCCAAGCCCTGTCCCTCCGGTAAAGCTCGACTGGTAGGGCTCAAACAGCTTGGCTCGCTGCCGCGGGTCGAGTCCCACGCCGGTATCGCGGAAATGAATACGGATCCAGCGCGCCGCCGTCTCCAACCGGACGGTGAGGGTTCCGCCGTCCGGCATGGCCCGCAGCGCGTTCTCACAGAGGTTCCAGAACACTTGCTTGACGCGGTTGCTGTCGACCCTGGCAATCACCGGCTGGGCCTGAAACAGTTTCTCGAACGTGTACTTGCCGTCGAGTTCCGGCTTCTTCTGCAAAAGCGTGAGGGTTTCATCAAGCAGAGGGGCGATGTCCTGCTCTGCAAATTCGTAGGTCTTCTCATGCGAATAGTTGAGAAAGTCACGCACGATTTTGTTCAAGCGCTCGGATTCCCGGCTAACGATCTCCACGAGGTGCCGCTCGTCCTCTTCGAGGGGCACGAGCCGCGCGAGTTCCCTGACCGCTCCGGCCACCGCCGTCAAAGGTTGCCGGATCTCGTGGGCAATGGCCGAGGAAAGCCGGCCCAGGGCTGCCATTCGCTCCTTCGTGGCGACTTCCTGCTCGAGTCGCTTGAAGTCGGTGAGATCCTGAAAATTGAAGACGTAACCGCTCGAATGCCCTTCCCCGGTAAGCAGGGGCGAGACGGAAATACCCAGATAGCGTTGTTGCCCCGTTGCCGTGCGGACGTCGATTTCCTTGCGTGGGGTCAGCGTGCCCACGTCCGTTGTTTCACCCGGCAGCCAAAACTCCGGAAACAGTTCGGGGAGCAGGCGGGATCGCACGTGTTCGAACCGGTGCCCGGTGATCTCCTCGCCCGCGCGATTCAAGAGAAGGATGCGGCCCTCCAAATCCGTCGTCAGCAAGCCGCCGCGCATGGAATGAATAATGTGTTGGTTGAACACCTGCAAGTCCTGGAGCTCGCCGCGCTTCTCTTCCAGCTCGACTCCCTTCCGCCGCAGCGTCTGCGCCAGGAGACTCGATAAGTACGCCACGGTCAAGAACGCGAAGAGGTTGCTCAGGATCCATGTCTGCAGCGTTTTCGCGTTCGGCATCAGCAAAGCCGTCTGTGGGATCTTTCCGTAGTAGGTCAGTTCCACGAGCGCGCCCAGCATGACGAAACTGAAGCCGGCGACAAGAAAGGTCCCTTCGCGGGTGAGCAAGATGCTGGCCACGATGATCGCCAAGAGATAGAGCGAAATGAAATAGCTCTCGTGGCCGCCGGTGACGTACACCAGCCCGGTCATCATCACCACGTCGCAAACGATCTCCAATCCAGCGTGCCACCGCGCCTCCGGAATCCAGCGAAGCAGGATCACATAGAAGGTCGACAGGGTCAGCCAGAGTAAGACCAGGGGCACGAAATACTTTGTAGGCAGAAAGAGCTGCGCGTACTGGTGCAAGGCGAGAACGAGAACAACGAGGAAGGTGATCAGAAGAAAACGGACGCGCGAGAGCCAGCCCAGCCACTCTGCGACGTTAGGGCTGAGCGCGGCCCCCCGGGCGCCCTGCGCCCAGACACCGGCTTTCCACTTCAGGGGTTCCTGCTGTATCGTCGTTTCCATCCATCCGCCGACGGTCCGATCTCTCGGGGCCGTCGCCCCCTTACACTGTGCACCACCTCGCTCTTAGTGCGCGCCACTCAGCTTGCCGATGAGCGAAAAGAGGGGCAGATACATCGAAATCACGATGCCGCCGACAACCACGCCGAGGATCACGATCATGATCGGTTCCATGGCGGCGAGAAGGTCCTTCACTGCTGCGTCCACTTCATCTTCGTAGAAGTCGGCGATCTTCTGCAGCATGGCATCCATCGCGCCGGTCTGCTCGCCGACACCGATCATCTGCGTGACCATGCCGGGGAACACCTCGGTTTCCCGCAGCGGGTCCGCGAGCGTGCGTCCCGCTTCGAGAGCCTTGCGCACTTGCAGCAGCGCCCTCTCGATGACGGCATTGCCCGCGGTGCGGGCCGTGATGTCAAGGCCTTCCAGAATGGGCACGCCGCTCGTAATGAGCGTCCCGAGGGTGCGGGTGAAGCGCGCCACCGCGATCTTGCGAAGCAGGAGGCCGATCAGTGGGATGCGCAACAACCCCCGGTCAATGATCATGCGTCCCGCGGGAGTGCCGTGCCATACCTTCACTCCGATGCACATCCCCACGAAGCAAACCAAAACCAGGAACCCGTAGATGCTCCCCACGAAGTGGCTGAGCGCGATCACAATCCGAGTGGGCAACGGCAACTCGACGCCAAGGCCGGCGAACAAGGTCGCGAAAATCGGCACGACTTTCCAGAGCAGCAGGGTGATGACGGCCGCGGCGACAAGCATTACCGCGACGGGATAGACCAGCGCGGATTTCACCGCGCGCTTCAACTTGACGTTTTTTTCGATGTACAGGGAGAGGCGCTGCAGAATCGTATCGAGAATACCGCCGGTCTCGCCCGCTTCGACCATGTTGACGTAGAGCGCGTCGAACACCTTCTCGTGCTGCTTCATTGCCGCGGAAAGCGTGGCGCCGCCTTCCACGGAGGCCCGCGTGGCCGTCAGCACCTTTTGAAACGTCTTGTTCTCCTGTTGGCCGGCCAGGATTTCGAGGCATTGCACCAGCGGCAAGCCCGCATCAATCATCACCGAGAACTGCCGCGTGAAGATGGCGAGGTCCTTGGCGGTGACCCCGGTCCCGAAGGTCGGGAGGGCGAACTCCTTGCCTTTCTCCGACAGCTTTGTGACGTTGATCTGCTGGCGCCGCAAGAGCGAG
This sequence comes from uncultured Acidobacteriota bacterium, assembly GCA_963739275.1. Classification (GTDB taxonomy): domain Bacteria; phylum Acidobacteriota; class Terriglobia; order Acidiferrales; family UBA7541; genus JBGQGH01. The sequence goes on along the minus strand of CAVTZX010000036.1, from coordinate 19,962 downwards.
GACAGTTCAGCCTTGCTTCCTGCGACCTGCTCGCCGGTGATCGTGCTGCCGGCTCGATTGGTTCCCTTGTATGTGTAAACGGGCATTGTCCTCTCCTCCTATGCCTGAGATCCGTGGTCTGAAATCGTGTCCATCTTAGTTCCCGTTCCTGTGGCTAACGCTTGCCGGCCGGAGCGTGACGCTGCGGCGTGGTAGCCACGCCGCGGTTGATCATGTCCTGCAATTCGTCCGTGTTCGACGAGCGCGACAAGGTGACGTCCAGAGTGATCAGCTTTTGGAAGTAAGCGTTGGCCAGCGCCTGATTGAACGTCTGCATCCCCGAATGGCCCGTCCCGGTCTGCATCGCCGAATAGATCTGGTGGATTTTGTCTTCGCGGATCAAATTCCGGATGGCTGCGTTGGGGACCAGAATCTCCATCACCATCACGCGCCCGCGGCCGTCCGCGCGCGGCAGCAGCGCCTGACAAAGAATGCCTTCCAGCACCATGGAGAGCTGTGCGCGAATCTGGGGCTGTTGGTGAGCGGGGAAAACGTCCACGATGCGGTTGATCGTCGAGGCGGCGGAGTTCGTGTGCAGCGTGGCGAAGGTGAGGTGGCCGGTCTCGGCGATGCGCAACGCCGATTCGATCGTCTCGAGGTCTCGCATTTCGCCGATGAGCACCACGTCCGGGTCCTCACGGAGCGCAGCGCGCAGCGAGTTGGCGAACGAGTGAGTGTCCGAATGCACCTCGCGCTGGTTCACCAAACACCGTTTGTGGTTGTGCAAGAACTCGATGGGGTCTTCGATTGTGATCATGTGCTCTTCGCGCTCGGCGTTGATCTTGTCGAGCATGGCGGCGAGCGTGGTGGACTTGCCGGACCCGGTGGGGCCGGTGACCAGCACCAGCCCGCGCGGCTTGTCGCACAAGCTCTTCACGATCGGCGGCAGTCCCAGGGCATCGAAGCCCTTGATCTCCCACGGAATCGTGCGGAAGACCGCGCCGACGGCACCCCGCTGGTTGAAGAGGTTGCCGCGGAAGCGCGCCAGGTTCTTTAATCCGAACGAGAAGTCCAGTTCCAGGTTCTCCTCGAAGCGGTGCTTCTGCGCGTCCGTCAGCACGCTATAGGCCAGCGACTTCGTATCCGCAGCGGTCAGCGGCGGCATGTCCAGCGGGCGCAGCTTGCCATGCACGCGCACGCGCGGCGCGCTGTTAGTGGTGATGTGGAGGTCGCTGCCCCCCATCTCAATCATCTTCTTCAGTAGTTCGCTCAATGTTAAGCCAGCCATCGGTGCGTCTCCTTATAGGACCGTTTCGCGCAAGACCTCTTCGAGCGTGGTCAGCCCCGCCGCAACCTTCGTTAGACCGCTGCTGCGCAGGGTAACCATGCCCTGCTCCATCGCTTTCTTCTTGAGTTCCAATGCCGAAGCACCCACCAAAATCAATTCGCGCAGCTCGTCATTGATTTCCATCACTTCGTAAAGGCCTACGCGGCCCTTGTAGCCGGTCTTGCTGCAGGTGGCGCAGCCCTTGCCGTGATAAATCGTGGTCGTCTTGACCTCCTCCGGCGTAAACCCGGCATCGAGTAAGGCCTGCTCCGGGACTTCCAGGGGCTCTCTGCAGGCCGAGCAGATGCGCCGCACCAGACGCTGGGCGCAGATCAGGTTGACCGAGGTGGCCACCAGGAACGGCTCGATGCCCATGTTCATCAGGCGGCTGATGGTCGAGGGCGCGTCGTTTGTGTGCAGCGTGGAGAGCACGAGGTGGCCGGTGAGCGCGGCTTTGACGGCGATTTCCGCCGTCTCGAAGTCGCGGATTTCGCCGACGAGGATGATGTTGGGGTCCTGCCGCAGGAAAGCGCGCAGCGCGGCGGCGAAGTTCAGCCCGATCTGCTCCTTCATCTGCACCTGGTTGATGCCCGGCAGCTGAAACTCGACCGGGTCCTCCGCGGTCATGATGTTGGTTTCCGGCGTGTTCAGCCGCGCGACCGAGGAATAGAGCGTATTGGTCTTGCCCGAGCCGGTCGGCCCGGTGACCAGCACCATGCCGTAGGGCCGCAGGATTGCCTTCTCGAACTTGGCCAGCGACTCGGGCTCGAAACCCGAGTTTCGTCATGTCCAGCCGCAGGTTTTCCTTGTCCAGCAGCCGCAGGACGATCTTTCTCGCCGTAGAGCGTCGGGACGGTCGAGACGCGGAAGTCGAGCTCTTTGATCTTGTCGTCCCTGCGGTACTTGATCATGATGCGGCCGTCCTGCGGCAGCCGCTTCTCGCTGATGTCCAGCTTGGCCATGATCTTGATGCGGCTGGTCATGGCGTCGCTTCAGCCTCAGCGGCGGGCCATCACGCCTTGCAGCATGCCGTCGATGCGGAACCGCACGCGCAACTCTTTCTCGTAGGGCTCGACGTGGATGTCGCTCGCGCCGCGCTTCACCGCGTCAGTGAGCATCAGGTTGACGAGCTTGATGATCGGCGCTTCCTCGGCCGCGCGTCTCCAGCGAGGCCAGGTCCATCTCTTGCTCTTCGGCGGCCAGCTCCAAGTCCGGGCTATCCTCCCCGGTAAGGTCCTTCATCACTTTGGAAAGTTCTTCGACGCTATCCGCTTCACCGTAAAACTTGTGAATGGCTTCTGAGATCGCCGATCTCGGACGCCACCACCGGCTCGACGTTGAAGCCGGTCATGAACTTGATGTCGTCCATCGCAAAGACGTTCGTTGGATCGGTCATCGCGATGGTGAGTGTGGTGCCGACACGCGAGAGCGGCACCACCTGATAGCGGACGGCCGTATCTTGCGGAATCAGCTTGATGACGGCGGAATCCACTTCGTAATACTTGAGGTTGATGGATGGAACGCCGTACTGGCGAGAGAGCACGCCCGTGATTTCATCGTCGCTGACGATTCCCAGTTTCATCAGACAGTTTCCCAGCCGCCCGCCATGCCTCTTCTGATACTCCAGCGCCTGCTCGAGCTGCGCGGAAGTAATCAGCTTTTCCTTGATCAGGATTTCGCCAAGACGGGCAGACATCCACTGGCTCCCGGCATACCGCGCCTGAGTTGGAAAGTAACAGAGAGGGAAGACGCGTTCCTGACGCAAATTGTCCAGTCGTGGTGAAATCAACAACCCCTGTACGGAAGTACAGGGCGTGGCCGCGAGGCAACAGCGAATCCTTGACACGCTTTGGAGTGACCATTAATGTCACTTGAGGTGAGAAAAGAATGGCAACTCTGACGGCGATGCCCCGCGCTGCGACGCGCCCAGTTCGCGCCGGGACATCGCGCAGCGCTACGGACCGAGACCATCGCTCGGAGGCCCTAGCGCAAGTGCTTTCAGACTATTACGCAGCTATGTCCACGGCTCTCGGCCCCATGAGCTGGTGGCCGGCACGCACGCCGTTCGAAGTGGTCGTGGGGGCGATCCTCACGCAGAACACGGCTTGGGCAAACGTCAAGCGCGCGATTGACAATTTACAGCAAGCTCGCCTGCTCACCCCTGCGGCCCTGGAAGGAGTGCCTCTCCCAAAGCTTGCGCGCTTGATCCGGCCTTCCGGCTACTTCCGGCAGAAAGCGCTTAAACTGAAGGCCTTCGTCCGCCACCTGCGCAATCACTATGGGGGCTCTCTGGCGCGGATGTTTCGCCGCCCCACCGCCGAGTTGCGCGAGGAGCTTCTGACCGTGCACGGCATCGGCCCGGAAACAGCCGACTCGATCCTGCTATACGCGGGGAGCCATCCGGTTTTCGTTGTGGACGCCTACACGCGCCGCATCCTCGAGCGCCACGGACATGTCCAAGAAAAGACCGGCTACGAAGAGATCCGGCAGCTCTTTGAATCCCACCTTCCGCGGGATGCGAAACTCTGGAACGAGTACCACGCCCTTATCGTAAACGTCGGCAAGAACTGGTGCCGCACGCGGAAGCCTCGTTGCGAACAATGCCCGCTCGGCCGCTTCCTCACCGGCGAAAGCCGCGCCGCACTCCAACGTGACGCAACCGCCCAGTCGGAGGCTCGCTCGTGAGTCCCCACAGACGCCGCCGGCAGCTTTGGCTTGGGTTTGGCGGACTCTTGATCGCGCTGCTGCTCGCCGCTGTCTTCACCTTCGGCTCGCTCGATCTTCCCTTCAAGCCCCAGCGCTGGAGCGAAGTGCTCATTTTTTTTGCTGTCACCACATTCATCGTTTCAGCGCTGCTAGTCTTCGGCCTGGTGCTAACGCGAAGCCTTTTGCGACTGTGGGCCGAGCGCCGCTCGGAACAGTTGGGCACGCGGTTCAAGACCAAGATGGTTGTCGCGGCGATGGCCATCTCTCTGCTTCCCGTGGTGTTCATGTTTTTCATCAGCTTTGGCCTGCTGAACCGCTCGCTGGTCCTCTGGTTCCCTCTTCCTCTGGAGAACGCTGTCGAAGAGAGCCGGCAACTCCTCGCTGATTTCGGCCGCGGACAGCTCGAGCGGCTCACACAGCTTGCGGAACAGATCCGGAGCTCAACGAGCCAACACACTTCCAGCGAGATGCTGCGTTCGGCTCTGCTTTATGGCGCCGATGCCGCGTGGACGCTGGACGGTGCCGGTCGCCCGACCGACGTCCAGGTGAGCATCCGAACTTCTTCGACGAGCCCGGAGGTTTACCGTCTCGCCGAGCCCAAATCGCCGCCGCGACGCATCGGCGTGCTCACGAGCGGGGCCGAACTCTGGCAGGTCGGCGATGAAGGCTATGTTGCCGGCCGCGCCACTCTGGCCCCTGGAGCGATCGTCGTTGCCCGGCGCGTTCCCGCAGACCTCCTCCAGCGTTTCACCACCGTCGAGTCGCAGATGCAGGCCTACGGCCTCCAGCGCCAGCAGTACCGCGCCTACAAGGCACAAATCCTCCTGGCACTGAGTTTGTTCACTGTTCTTCTGCTATTCGCCGCCACGTGGTTCGCTCTCTTTCTTTCCAAGCAGGTCACCGTTCCCATTCAGGCCCTGGCGGAGGGAACCCGCGAGATTTCGGCCGGCAACTTCGATCATCGCGTCACAGTCCAGGCGCAGGATGAACTCGGCATCCTGGTGCGCTCGTTCAACCAGATGACGTCCCAACTTGCCGAAAGCCGCCGCCAGATCGACGAGTTCACGCGGAGCCTGCAGCAGGCCGTCCAAGAACTCGAGCGGCGCCGCAAACTCATGGAAACCATTCTCGAGAGCATCCCCACCGCCGTGCTCTCGCTCGAGGACTCCGGCGAGATCCTGCGCATGAATCCCGCGGCGACGAAGATTTTCGGGCCTGCCGCGCGCACGGCCCGCACGCTCACCGGGCTGGTGGGAGAAGAGGCCGCCCGCGGCATGCAGCACCTGATGCGCCGTTCGCTGCGCATGGGCGTGGCCTCCAAGGAACTCGAAATCCGCCTTCCCGGAAAGCTGGTCCACGCCGCGGTTACCGTAAGCTCGCTGGGGCCGCGCCGCTCCAATCCAGGCTTCGTGGTTGTGGTGGATGACCTGACCGAACTCTTGCGCGCACAGAAAGCAGCGGCGTGGCAGGAAGTGGCGCAGCGAATCGCCCATGAAATCCGGAACCCGCTTACGCCGATCCAACTTTCGGCACAGCGCATGGCGCGCTACCTCGATCGCCAGCGCGCGGCTGGCGTCGAGGCAGGAACCGAGTTGACACGCCTCGTGGGCGAATGTTCCGGCCTCATTGAACGCGAGGTGGCCGCGCTGAAAACGCTGGTGGACGAGTTCTCGCAATTCGCGCGGTTTCCCACTGCGCGCCTGCAAGCGACGGATGCAAATGCCGTGGTCGAAAGCGCCCTCGAGGTTTTCCGCGACCGGTTGGAAGGCATTACCCTGCGGACGCATCTGGCCTCTTCCCTCCCGCTGGTCAAGGCCGATGCGGAGCTCCTGCGGCGCGTGCTGGTCAACCTCATCGACAACGCCGCGGAAGCCATGGAAGGCTCTTCACTGCGCGAACTGGAAGTCACCACGCGCTGCCAGCCCGACTCCGAGACGGTGGAGATCGGCGTCGCCGATAGCGGGCATGGCATCTCTCCCGAGGACAAGGACAAGCTCTTCCTGCCGCGCTTCTCCACCAAGGACCGCGGCACCGGGCTCGGCCTCGCGATCACCAGCCGCATCGTGGCCGAGCACCACGGCACGCTTCGCGTCGAGGACAACGAGCCCATCGGCGCGAGGTTCATCATCGAGTTGCCCTTGGCGGAGGCCGCCGCCGCGCCGTTCTCTGCCGAACCCTGAGCCCGCGAACTATGGCCCACTCCATTCTCATCGTGGACGACGAAAGCGGCATCCGGGAGTCTCTCTCCTCGATCCTGGAGGAAGAGGGCTACCAGGTCCGCAGCGTACCCTCCGGAGAAGAGTGCCTGGCCACGGTGGAAGAAAAGCCCGTGGATCTCGTGCTGCTCGACGTGTGGCTCCCTGGCATGGACGGTTTGGCCACACTCGAGAAACTTCAGGAATCCGCCGCCCCGCCGATGGTGGTGATGATCTCCGGGCACGCCAACATCGAGACCGCCGTGCGTTCCACGAAATTGGGCGCGTTCGACTTCGTGGAAAAACCGCTTTCGCTCGAGAAGATCATTCTGGTGGTCAAGAACGCGCTGGAAGTCCTGCGCCTCGAGGAGGAAAACCGCCGGCTGCGCGCGGAGCTCGGCGAGCATTATCAAGTCATTGGCGAAAGCGTGCCGATGAAGGCCCTGCGGCAGCAGATCGCACTCACTGCGCCGACGAATGGCCGGGTTCTCATCTATGGCGAGAGCGGCACAGGCAAGGAGCTCGTCGCGCGCGCGTTGCACGCGGCGAGTCTGCGCAGCGATCAGCCGTTCGTCGAGGTCAATTGCGCGGCCATCCCCGAGGAACTGATTGAATCGGAGCTGTTCGGACACGTGAAGGGCAGTTTTACCGGCGCCAGCGAAGACAAGGTCGGAAAATTCCAGAAGGCGGATGGCGGCACGCTCTTCCTCGATGAAGTCGGCGATATGAGCCTGAAAACGCAATCCAAGGTGTTGCGCGTGCTCGAGGAGCAGCGGTTTGAGCCGGTAGGCTCGAACCAGGCATCCACCGTGGACGTGCGCGTGCTTGCCGCCACCAACAAGAAACTGGAAGAGGAGATTTCACGCGGCAGATTTCGCGAAGACCTCTTCTACCGTTTGAACGTCGTGCCCTTCTACGTGCCGCCGCTGCGCGAGCGCATCGAGGACCTGCCCATCCTCGCGCGCCACTTCCTCGCCGAATTCAGCTCCGCCTACGGCCGCCGCACGAAGGAGCTCAGCGAAGGTGCGCTGGACGTCCTGAAGCGCTACCCGTGGCCCGGCAACGTGCGGGAACTCAAGAACCTGATCGAGCGGCTGGTGATCATCTGCCCGCAGCAGCGCATCGAGCCCCACCACTTGCCGCCGGAAGTGTTCCGCGGGGCGGCGCGCAGCCCGCAGGCGCCGTATGCCACGCTGCACGAAGCGCGTTCCGCCTATGAGCGCGAGGTGATCCTGCGCAAGCTCGAAGAGCACCAGTGGAATATGACGCGCACGGCCAGCGCGCTCGGCCTCGAACGCAGCCACCTCTACCGCAAGATGAAGTCGCTGGGGATTTCGCCGAAGGAAGCCTGACCGCGTCCAGCCCCGCGCCTGATCCCCCAGATTCGGATCCGCGGGCGCTACGGGATTTCGATCACTCCCTGCCCAGCTCTTCGAGCTGGCGGTGCCAATCGAGCTGGCGGACGAGCGTTGGGTCATCGCGCCAATTGGAATAGACGCTCACGTTCAGCGCCAGGAACACCTTCGTTCCGAGAATCTCTTCCAGCTCTTTGCGCGCGGCCGTGCCGATTTTCTTGAGCATCTCCCCGCCGCGCCCGATGACGATGCCCTTCTGCCCTTCGCGCTCGACGTAAACCTCGGCATGAATCCGGACCAGCTCGGTGTGTTCCTCGAACCGCTCGACGATCACGGCCAAGCTGTGCGGAACTTCTTCGCGGGTGGAAGCGAGAAGTTTTTCACGAATGATCTCGGCGGCCAGGAATCGCTCCGGCTGATCGGTAAACTGATCCGCGGGAAACAACGGCGCGCCTTCAGGCAGATTCTCAATCAACAGTTTCGCCAGCAAATCGACACCACTGCCTTTGAGCGCGGAAATGGGGACAATCTCGGTAAATGCGCAGGCAGTTCGATATTTCTCGATCAGGGGAAGCAAGCGCGGCTTGGCGATGAGGTCGATTTTATTCAGAACCAGAAAGCGTTTTCCGGAGAAGCCCTGCACACGGTCGAGCGCGAAACGATCGCCACTGCCAAACGGCTCGCTCGCGTCCACCAGCAGCGCCAGAATGTCGATCCCCTCGAGCGCTTGCGCGATTTCGTCGAGCATCTGCCGGCCCAGCGCGGAAGACGGCCGGTGCAGGCCCGGCGTATCGATCAGCACGAGCTGCGCGTCCTCGCGGTTCACAATTCCCTGAATGCGATTGCGCGTGGTCTGTGGTTTCGAGGAGACGATGGCGACCTTCTGCCCCACCAGACGGTTTACGAGCGTGGACTTGCCCGAGTTGGGCCGCCCAAGAAACGTAACCAGTCCGGTGCGAAAGGCCATCTCCAGGCCTCACCCGGCGACCAATGGTGCGGCGGAGGCATGGCGCCGGGCGCGCAGCCGGAGAACCTTGCGTTGGTTGGCTTCGAGTACCTCAAAACGGATGCCGTCGTAGTCCACCTTCTCGCCAGCGACGGGCACGTGCCCGGCGAGCGAGTTCAAGAGCCCCGCCACCGTGGTGGCCGCTTCGGCCATGGCGGCATCAAACTCGACACCCAGTAGCTCCCGCAACTTGTCCATTGCCACGCTCCCGCGCATCACCAGGCTGCCGTCCCGTTCGCGCACTACGTCCGGGAGCGGATGCCGGTCTTCTTCGCCGATCTCACCGACAATTTCCTCGACCAGATCTTCCAGCGTCACTAGTCCAGCGACCGAGCCGTACTCATCCACTACGACGGCCATGTGGTGGTTGCGCTGCTGCATTTCTTTCATCAGCAGCGAGCCGAGCTTCGTTTCCGGCACGAACAGCACCGGGCGCATCACCTCGCGCACGGTGCGGTGAGCGGCTTCGCTTTCCGGGATGGGGAGCAGATCGCGGGCAATGGCCACGCCGTCGATATCGTCCAGGGATTCCTCATAAACGGGCACGCGCGAGAACTTCGCTTCCACCAGAAGCCGGCGCAGCTCTTCGATCGTGGCGCTGGCGCGGATGGCCACGATGTCCGGCCGCGGCGTCATCACTTCACGGACGCGCTTGTCGCTGAATTCGACGACCTGCTCGATGAGTTGCGCCTCGTCTTGTTCGAGGATCCCCTCTTCCTGTGCGGCTTCCACCAGGGCCTCGATGCCTTCCTGGTCGTTGGCCGGAGCGGCCCCCGGCTCGACCTCCTCGGAAATGTGCGCGAGCGAGACGGCCAATTCCAGCAGCGCACGCAAAGGCCAGGTCACAAACTTCAGCACGCGCACGACGGGAAGCAGCGGCTTCAGCCAGCGGCAGTTCGTGCGCGCGAGCAGCAGGTCGGGCACGAAGTGCATGGCCAAGAGAACTTCCAGGGTCAGGTACACCGTGACGAGCAGAATCACTTTCCAGGTTTCCGCCACGGAGAGCGCTATCCCGGCGAACGTCACCGCAGCGACAATCACAAGACCCAGCCGGGCCAGCAGGCTGAACGTCAGCGCCGCGCGCCGGCGACCCATCCCGATGCGCGGTTCGATTTCCGCCTCGAAGATGTCCAGCGTCGCGTGCAGGCGGCCGGTGGTGACGCGGCCGAGTTCACGGTAGATGCGATCGAGGGTAGCCAGAACCGTCAAGGCCACGCACAACGCAATGGTGGCGAGAGTGTAGGAAAGTTCTGTCATGCTCAGCTCAAGCCCAGCCGACGGCGAAGACGGCGTTCGATGCGGTCCATCTGGCCGCGGTCGGTTTCGTGGTCATAACCCATGAGGTGCAGGACGCCATGGAGAATCAGCACGCGAAGCTCCTCCGGGAGAGCGCGCCCGAAGCGCCGCGCATTTCGCCGGGCGGTTTCGGGAGAGATGGCGATATCGCCCAGAATGTCAGAGCAGTCCGACGAGAAGGAGAGGACATCCGTCGTCCCCTGCTTGCCGCGAAAGTGGGAATTCATGCGTGCGATGACACGATCGCTGACGAAGCAGACGGATACCTCCCGGCCGTTCAGGCGCAGTTCCTCACGGACACGTTCGAGGAATTCCTTCAGCGGCGAAAGGGCGAGGCGCACACGGCGTTGGCGGTTGAGCATCATGGAGGCAGAACGCGGGCGGCCTATTTTGCCGACCTGGAGTTGCGCTTCTCACCCGCGGAAGTGCCGCCCGGGCGGCCGGGCTGGGCCGCGTCGAACTCATCGTACGCCTTGATGATCTGCTGCACGAGGTTGTGCCGCACGACGTCGCGCTCGTTGAAGTACACGAACGAGATCCCCTCGATCCTGCCCACGACGTCGATGGCCTCGACCAGCCCGGAACGTCGGCCGCTGGGCAAGTCGATTTGCGTGATGTCGCCGGTGATCACGGCTTTGGAATTGAACCCCAGGCGCGTCAGGAACATTTTCATCTGCTCACTCGTCGTGTTCTGCGCCTCGTCGAGGATGACAAAGGAATCGTTCAGTGTGCGGCCGCGCATAAAAGCGAGCGGCGCCACCTCGATGATTCCCTTCTCCAGGTAACGTTCGAGCTTGTCCGCGTCGAACATGTCATAGAGCGCGTCGTAAAGCGGGCGCATATACGGATCGATCTTCTGCTGCAACGTGCCGGGCAGAAATCCCAGGCGCTCGCCCGCTTCCACGGCGGGCCGCGCCAGAATGATGCGGTTCACCTGCTTGGTGAGCAGCGAGGAGACGGCCATGGCCACAGCAAGATACGTCTTTCCCGTGCCGCCGGGGCCGATGGCAAAGACCATGTCGTCCCGTTCGATCAGTTCCATATAGCGCCGCTGGTTCGCGCTTTTCGGCGTGATGCTCTTCTTGCCGAATGCCCGCGGGCGGTGCGGCTCGATGATTTCTTTGAGGGTGACCTCGGGTTCTTCGGCGGCCACGCGGATCAGCCCCTTAAGGTCCCCGCTGCTGAGGACGCGGCCCTCGCGCACAAGCTGGTTGTACTGGTCGAGAATGCGCACGGCGCGATTCACCTGTGCCGCATCGCCTTCGATGGCCAGGCGGTTGTCTTCGAGTTGCGTGCTGACCTGCAGGGAGGATTCGAAAAGCTTGAGGTTTTCGTCCAGGGTCCCGAAGAGAGGCTCGATGGCCCCCGCGATCTCAACCGTGCGTTTCATCGACTGGCGGCCCCCCAACGGCGGGGGCATCTCTGCTAACCCCTATGTTTTATGTTCCCGTGGCCTGGACACTATTTTATCACGCCACTCTGCATTTGGCCCTGGGAGGCTCCACGCGGCCGCGCGTGTGCGCCCGCACCCCCCTCCCCACCAGCCGGAAACGATCATCGCTCCCAGGCCCGGTGTCGCGCGTGACACCGGGCATCTGGAGAGCGCGGTCTCCCGTCTAGGCCGCGACAGTGGCCTTACGGCTCAACTTGCCTCCCTGAGGCCTCATGACCAAGACTCGACATCGTTCGCTAACGGTTTAGGTATCAATCTGTTGGGTGCAGGCACAGACTAAGCACCCTCAGCTCTTCGGCGGTGGGAATTGCACCTTGGGAGCCTGCCGGCTGCCCTCTTCGGCCTTAAAATACGCCTCATTGCGCTGAAAACCGGCCCACTTGGCGAAGATGTTGTTGGGGAAAAGTCCGAGGTAGGCGTTGTAATCCTGCAGAGTCTCGTTGTACCGCCGCCGTTCGACCGCGATGCGGTTCTCCGTGCCTGCCAGCTCATCCTGCAGGCGCAAGAAATTCTCATTGGACTTGAGCTGAGGATAATTCTCGACAATGACCAGCAGCCGGCCGATCGCGCCGTCGAGTTGCGCGTTGGCGGCGATCTTTTCCGCCGGGGAGCCCGCCGAAAGCAGGGCCGCGCGGGCCTTGGCGATGTTGCCAAAGACGGTCTGCTCCTGGGCGGCAATGCCCTTCACTGTTTCAACGAGGTTCGGAATCAGGTCGGCGCGCCGCTGAAGCACGACGTCCACCTGCGACCAGATGGATTTCACCGCTTCGTTCTTGCGCACCATTTCGTTGCGCCGGCCGACGTACATCCCACCCAGCAGCGCCGCCACGAGCGCAAGCACAACCACCACGATCAACAGCTTTTTCATCTGCACCCTCCAGCATCAAGTCAACTAGACCGATCGTAACAGTATTCTTATCGCGCCGAGCTGCCGGGTCCCAGGTGGCGGTCCACCTCCTCGGTGGCGCGCGTCAGGGCCGCAAGATAACCGCGAAACGTTGCCGCAGCGTCCAGGTCGCTCCGGGAACGGCCTCCTTCTCTCCATTCGCGCAGGTGGTGGAAGGGCGAGGCATCGAAGCCCAGCAGCGCTGCCAGGCGGTCGATGGCTTCCGCGCCTGACTTCGCGGACTCAGCGCCCAGCGCGATCAGAGCGTGGCGAAAGAGGGTCTTGATGCTGCCCAAAGAGGCGTCCATCAGGTCGAGCAGCGCGGAATTATTGCGCGGTGCGCGGAGATAGGCCTGGCGCAGGCGCACGAGGCTGGTGCGCAGCTCCCGCTCGACCTGCAGAGCGTGAAGGCGCCCGGGCACGTCGATCCCCGCGAAGATGTCGTCGCCAAACAGAACGCGGCGGCTGGCCTGGATGTCTAACAGCTCGATGGCGAAGACGTCCGCCGAATTGCGCAGTTCGTCCAGGGTGAAAACGAGCGGAGCGGGATGGCCCTTTTGCTCCCACCATGCGGCGGCCAGACGGAGTTTCTCCAACTCGGCGGCGTCCAACTGATTCAACACGCAGAGCACGTTCAGGTCGGAATGTTTGGGATGAAATTCGCCCCGCGCCGCTGAGCCATAGAGCACGACGCTCTTCAGATTTGCGCCTGCTGCTCCCTTCAACTTCTCCACCAACTGGCTGAGGTCCTTCTCCATATTCGCTCCGTGAGCTTACCAGCTTCCGCTCGCTCCCCCGCCTCCAAATGACCCTCCGCCGAAGCCTCCAAATCCCCCGCCACCGGATCCGCCGCCCCAACCTCCACTCGAGCCGCCACTGCCCCAGGTTCCGCCCCCCAAACCGCCCCACCACCACGGCCCGCCGATGTAGCCGCGGCGGCCGCGTCGGGGCGTGCCGAACATCAAACGGCGCATCACTCCAAGGAACCAAGCAATGAGCCAGAATGCCAGCACCACAAGGAGCGACCCGGGGATGTGCCGACCTGTGTCTCCCCTTGATGCGGGCGTGGGCGTGTTGGTCAAATCGACGCCGCGATCCAGCGCGATGACCTGAGCCATTTGCGAGGTGAGTTGCAGGAGCGCCGCCCCGTAATTCCCCTGCCGCAGGAGCGGCACCATCTCCCGGCCAAAGCCGCCGACTTTTCCATCCGGCAAGATCGGCTCGACGTCGTAGCCGACTTCGACGCGGTATTTGCGGTCCTCGACGGCAAGAAGGATCAGCACTCCGCGGCTTTCTTTTTTGTAACCGACACCCCATTTCTGCGCCAGTCGCACGGAGAAGTCCTCGATGGGCACTCCCTCGAGTGAGCGGACCGTGACAACCGCAATTTGTGCGTGGGCCTTTTGCTCGAGTTCCTGACAAAGTGCAGTGATCTGCTGGCGAGAAACGGCATCGATCACGCCCCCAAAATCGTTGACGTAACCCTGCGGCTTCAAGGCATCGTACTTCTCTGCCTGCGCCCGTGAGACGCAAGCGAGGCACAGAACAAGGCAGGCCAAAGAAACCCGCAGGATGGTGTTTAGTCGGGAGTGGGTCATCGAAAAGTGGTGCGCGGCGTCACGACGTTGACGCGCGGAACTCATCTTAGGCCGCAGGAGTCCAAATTGACAAGGCACAGCGCATCGGATAACCTTCTCGATTCGATTTACATCAGGAAGGAGCGCTGAATGGCTCAAGGCACGCCGACGAAGATCAAGAAACGCAAGAAGTCAGTTCTGAAGAGGGCGGCTCAGTCGAAGGAGCGCGCGGGCGTCAACCGCGCGAACCAGACACGCGTGCGTACGATGATGAAGCGCATGCGCACCGCGCTCACTGCGGGAGACGCCACCGCCGCAGGCAATTTGCTTCGCCCGACCCTTTCCGCGATCGATCAGGCCATCACCAAGGGCGTCCTGCACGAGAATACGGCCAACCGCTACAAGTCACGCCTGACGGCGGCCTTCAACCATCTCCGCGAAGCGAAGCAGACCTAGCGGTCCGGGCGCCTCCCGCCATCCGGGCTACCCGTGATGAATCCGTAAGGGCATATTGCCATACGTCTCTACGGGACAGAATCAAACATCGATAGGCATTCACTGGGCGAGCGCGGGCCTGGCCTCTTGCTTGCCTGTAAGCCGGGCGACGAGGAACTCCATGACTGCGCGGTGATCCCGCACGCCGGACTTGAGCCTCGAGTCAGCCTCGTAGAGCGCCGCCAAGCCATCCAGGAGCTGCCCGCGGGGGATTTTCCGGCATTCACGTAGCGCCATCTCTGCTGTCTCCCGCCGCATCCGGAGTTTGCCGGCTGCCTGTCCGGCATCCGTGTGCTTGGGCATCTCCTGAGCCGCGATTAGAGACCGGAGCATCCAGGCCATGGCGCCAACGATCTGCGCGGGCTGCTCCCCTTCCCGCAACAAACTGTCGAGGAACCTGAGGGCGCGTTCCGTCTGGCGGCTGGCGATCATCTCCGCAAACTCCCACACGGTGTACTTCTTCATCGAGACGACCAGCCTCTCGACGTCGGCGCGCGTGACCTTCTTCCGGCCGCCGGCGTAGGTGGCGAGCTTGCCGATTTCGGTGTACAGCCGGGTGAGTTCTCCGTTCACCAGGTCCACGAGCTCTTCTGCGGCATCGGCCTCCAGTTCCACCTGGAGGTCGCGCGCCATCTGCTGTGCCATCGCTGCGGCAACGGCGTCGCTGCCGGAGCCACGCTCCCCGAGCGTGAGCGAAACCACGAGCGCCCTGTCCCTGAGCGTTTTGGCAAGTTTCATGCGCTGGTCGAGTTGCGCCGCCTCGAAAACGACCACGGTAAAGGGCGCGGGGTCGGCAAGATATTCGGCCAGGCGGTCCACGGCTTTCTCGCGCGCATCGTCGCCGAGGCTTTCCAGCGCTTCGACTTCTTCAACGAAAACAACCTGTTGCGCGACCAACATGGGCAGCGTCTGCGCCTGGCCCAGGGCGCGTTCGATGGGATCGTGCGCAACGGAGAAATGCGAGACGCCCCAATCGCGCGCCTCGGCGGGAACGTAAGACTCGACCAGCTTCGCGCGACACAGATCGCGCAAATACGATTCGTTGCCGAGGAGCAGCACCGCGGGCACGACCTTACCCTTGGCGATGCGCTCCAGCAGGCGCTCCAGGCTCAGCGCTGGCATCAGAAATTCTCCAGAATGGCGGCGACGAGCCGCGAGGCGAAGTCTCGGGCGAGGCGGTCGAGTGCGGGGTCCTGCTCATCGAAGAAGCTGGCCACATCGGTGGAAATCTCGTATTGCTCGCGAAACAGGAAATTGTCGTTGCGGTAGAGAACGACCTTGCTCTCGCGTTCTTCGAGCCGCACCTTCAGTTTGACAGCGACGACGAGGGCCGTGGCGCGTCCCGTTGTGGGGTCGAAAAGAACGGCCGTGGATTCGATGCTGGCCACCTCCCCGCGCAACACCGCGTCGGCGTTCGCCGGGTCGGGGACGATGTGGTACTTCGTGCGTGCAAGGAACTCGCGGACAAGGGCCTGGGTCAGGCGCTGCTCGATGCGGTAGCGCGAAGTCCTGTTTTCAAGCGCGGGGATGGCAATGGTTTGGAGCGTCTCGGGCAGTTTGCTCCCGCGCCCGGCAACGTGATACCCACACCCCGAGAAGAGAGTGGCCACCGAGACGCAAACAGATAGAGCAAATCGAGGAGCGCGCAGGAGCGCAATTAGTTGCGCCCCGGCAAGAGGCCGATGCTTTCTCCGCTCAAGAAACAATTAATCGCTCCGCGATTTGCACGGCGTTGGTAGCAGCGAGACGCAGATTATCCGCCGCGCCCCACAGCCACCAGCCGCGCTCGACGTTGGGATCGCGCTCCAGTCGACCGATCACCGGCCCCGCCGCGCCCGCTACGCTCACATTGGACGGCGCCGCTTCCTCCGCGTTTGTGACCTGAATCCCGGCGGCGGCGGCCGAGCGCGCCAGCATCTCGGGGTTCGGTGCGGCCCTCAATTCTGCATAGATGCTGAATGCTGTCGAGTGGAAAACGGGCGCTTGGATGAGTTGTAGGGCGGGGACAGGAGCGCGGCCGGCAAGGTAGCGGTGAACGCCGCGGGCGATGGCCTCCCGCGCCTGGGCGAGCGACGCGCCGCTGCCTTCTCCGAACCGATCGAGGAGGTTGAAGGCCACCTGCGCACCGAAGACTTCCTGAGCGATGGGTTGAAAGGAAAGCAGCTTGACGGTTTGGCTTTCGAGTTCTCCGATCCCGGCCTGCCCGCGTTCGGATACCGGCTGAAGAAACACGATGGCCATTCGCTCGATGCCAAAGGGACCTAGCGCCGCCACCGCCGAACAGGCCACGATGACCGGGGACGCCGGAGAGATATACACGGCGCCCTGTGCGCGATTCTCCCTTCGCGGCAGCAAGCTATCGAGCGCAGGAATCCAATCCACGGCGGACGGAAACTCGGCCAAGCCGCCGCTCAGGTCAATGACGCTTGCGCCAGCTCGCTGTGCTTCCTGCCAGTGGGCCGCCGCGAAAGCCGCTTCGCCGGCGAAGAATGCCAAACGCGCGTGCTCGAAACTCTCTTCGGTGACGGTCTGGATGACAACCGGCTCGCCGCCGGCTTCCGCGAGCGTGCCGGCGACGCTCTCCTCATCCAGGAGGGAGATCTCCGTTGCGGGAAGACTGCCTTCCTCGATGACTTCCTTTAGTTCTTTGCCGCGAAGTGAAGACGCGCCGACGATGACGACGCGAACGGGTTGGCTCCCCAGGGACATGGCTCAGGGGGACGGGGCGGGGTGAGAGGCGAAACGGTGGCGTATCGTCCGGACCACCTGCAACGTGATTCCGGAAAGCGCGTAGCTCGCCGCGATCAGCATCAGGACGACTTCCGAATAGAGCACGATCGAAACGGCAAGAAGCAGCCCCATCAAGACGACCGTAGTGGAGGGCAAACGCTTTTTCCAGGGGATGTCCTTGAAACTGAAGTGGCGAATCCGGCTGGTCATCAGGGCCGCGAGGGAAATCACCAGGCACAGCCAGGCGACCGACCATTTCCAATCTTCCAGCGGTACTTTGAAGGCATGCACCGTCGCCGCCACCATCCCCGCGGCGGCGGGAGTGGGCATGCCGACGAAATACCGCGACCCGCCCGGTGCCATGCCATGGACGTTGAATCGCGCCAGCCGCCAGGCCGAGCAAAGCAGGAACGCGAAACTCACCCACCACCCAATGGAGTGAATGTGCTCAAGGAGGCCGCCGGCGGCCGGCGTGACGCCGCGCACGCCCCAGGCAAACGACAAGAACGCCGGAGCAATGCCAAAACTGATGACGTCGGCGAGCGAATCAAACTGTTTGCCAAAGTCCGAAGCCGTTCCGGTCGCGCGGGCGATGAAGCCGTCGAAGGAATCGAACAGAATCGCCAAGCCGATGGCCCGCGCCGCAAAATCCAGACCGCGCTCGCCGTCCATCAGGATGGAAAGCACCGCATAGAACCCGCAGAGCATGTTGGCAACCGTCAGCAGGCTGGGGAGGAGATAGATTCCCCTGCGCCGGTGTTGTTGGGCCTGCGGGCTCCCGGAAAACTTCATCTGGTGTTGTCCGAGGTCGTTCATTTCCATCGCGCCAGAATCGAGGTGCCTCCGGCCACATTCTGCCCCGGCCGCGCCAGGATTTCCGCCTCGAGCGGCAGCCAGACGTCCATTCGCGAACCAAAGCGTATCATACCGATGCGTTCCCCGAGCTCGACGGCACTCCCCGCCTGCTTCCAGGCAACGACGCGCCGCGCGATCCATCCGGCAATCTGCTTGAAGACGATTTCGCCGCGAGGTGTCGCGAGATAAAAGACGTTTTGCTCGTTCTCCAGCGAAGCCCGGGAGCGCATCGCCGCGTAGAACTTGCCCGGCTTGTACTCGACCTTTCGGAGCGTCCCGCTCACGGGGGCGCGGTTGATGTGCACGTTCCAAACGGCCAGGAAAATGCTGATCCGGCGGCCGGGCCGTTCGCCCAGCGGCTCTTCGACCACTTCCACGACGCGGCCATCTGCCGGGGAGACCACAGCGCACGGATCGGCCGGAGGCACGCGCTCCGGATCGCGGAAAAAGTAGAGGACAAAGGCAGCCAGGAAAAAGAGAATCCCGCCCGCCCAATTCCAACGGAGAATCAGAGCCAGCGCGCCCAAGACGATGGGCACACTCGCGAATTGGTAGCCTTCCTTGACCATGCGGTTGCGAGTCGAGAGGGGCGGGGTTCCGCCCGGGCCCGTAGCGGCGCGACTATTCTACGACACTTTTGAGGATGGTTCCCCCTCCGGAGAACAGGGAGAGATGATTCTCCGTTCAACAGCGGGAGGGTTCCCGCCCGTGCCGCGCGATCAGCCTTTCCATCTCATCCTTCACGCGCAGCTTCAGCTTCTTGAGAGTGATTTGCTGGATGAGGTCTTCGGAACTGAGGTAGGGGGCCTTGGAGAGTTGCTCAAGCTGTGCTTCGTACCGCGAGTGCTCTTCGGCAAGCCGTTGGATCTCCGCGTCGCTGGTCGTGAGGTGCTCGCGGATTTCCCGAGGCGAGATAGACATCACAAGCCTCCTCGATGGAGCATGGCGTCACATAGCGGCGAAAAACTAACACAGAGCCGGACGCAGGCCAAGGAAAATTTGCGGCCGCGGATTAGGGCAGTTCCAGAGCCATCATCACGGCGTCTTCGGTCGGATTGCTATAGTACGCGTGGCGCCGGCCCGTTTCGCGGAAGCTGGCTCGCTCGTAGAACGAGATTGCCGTGGAGTTCGATGCGCGCACCTCAAGAAGCGCTATGGCCAGGCCGCTCTGCTTCGCTTTGTCGAGTGCTGCCGCGAGCAGGCGTGCGGCAATGCCCTGCCGCCGGCTCCGCGGGTCGACGCCGATGTTCAGAATCTCCATCTCACCAGACAACAGCCGGACGACCAGGAATCCAACGAGGGCCCCGTGGCGAACCGCAACCCAGCCGGAGTATTCGGGCCGCTCCGGCAAGTCGTAATCGGAGCGAGGCCACTGAGCGGCTTCGGGGATGTTTTCGGCAAGCTGGAACGTGGCATCGCCGTCGGCCGGCTTCATACTGCGCACGCGGCATTCATCATGGCCTTCCATGTCGTCTATGGTTGTCCCTTCCAGAGAATCTCGGCGTCCGATCGCCGGACGTAGTTTGCGTCCAGGGTGAGCGCGTCCACAAGGTCACCTCGCTGGGCGCGGGCGTACCCCAGGCGCCCGATGATCGGTGCGAGGACGGCGCTTACGGTTTCGAGTCTGCAGCCCGCGAACCCGGATTGGCGCAGGGACTCGGTCAGCAACCCCGGTGTGGGCGTGGCGAAGGTTAGCGGTTGTCCTCCGCCAGATTCCTCCAACCAAGCGAGAAACTCTGCCGGCGATGTCACAACTTCGTCGCTCAGCCGGACAAGCTCTTCTCCCTGTCGCTGGTAAAGCGATCCAAAGACTTGCCCCCGCCGGGCATCCATTACCGGCGCTAGGAGCGCGCTCGGCGACTTGGCCTGGGCTGCCACCGCCTCGAGTCCGCTGACCGCGGCTATCGGCTTGCCGAAGACCTCCGCCCAGCCTTTGACGGCTGTCAGCCCAATCCGCAAACCCGTGAACGAACCGGGACCCGCAGCTACAGCAAACAGATCGAATTGCTCTAGATTCAAGCTCAGTTCGGCGAGCAGGAAGTTCAAATGTCGGAACAACCTGGAGACAATACGCAACCGAACGAAGAGGAGGACATAACAAA
>CAVTZX010000035.1:0-9122 GCA_963739275.1 uncultured Acidobacteriota bacterium | reverse complement strand
CGTGAATTGTCCTCAGGGGTGCGGCATTTAATCTGTGCCAAAGTCGGCGAACTTTGTAGAATGGCGCTCGCCACATTAGGTAATCCGCCCGCCCTAAGGTGAAGTTACATGCGTATTGCGATACATTTTGCAGCAAGTGTAGTTTTACTTGGAATCTCGGTGTGTGTGTGTGCCGCAGGCCCTGGACCAGATTCCCTCATCACAGTTTCAATCTCGTTGAATTCCGCTACCGTGCGAGCGTATGGCAGCACGGGCTTCACCGTAACTGCCTCCAACGATCCCGCGGGGCGTGGGGTGACCTGGAGCGTTTCCGGGTCTGGATGCTTGGCCCTGACGTGCGGCAGTGTAAGTCCGGGTGGCACGCCGAGTGGTGTCGCAACGACTTATACGGCGCCAGGTACTGTCCCAAGTCCTGCGGCAGTCACACTGACCGCGACCTCGGTGTCCGATGCGACAGTCTCTGTCTCGGCCACGAACACGAACAAAGCCGGTGTCACCTTGACCGTGAACCCCCACAAGCAATTCCAAACCTGGGACGCTTGGGAAGCCAGTCTGACGGGGCTGCAATTCACGGCGACCTGCGGCTTCAAAGCTGGATGCTCCAAGCCGGTGCCGAATAATGTCCTTACTCCGGTGCTTGACGACCTAGTGAACGATTTTGGATTAACCCGGCTGCGCCTGGGGCCTGACCCTCGCCAAGTACAGAAGACTGTTGTGGGAGGCTCGCTGTATGTTCAGACAGTCAACGGCACGCAGTTCGATTTCTCAAAAACATACCTGAACGTGGACGGTGCGATTCAGGATGGTGTGGAGACTTGTACCAAGATCATCATTCCGATGAAACAGCGTGTCGAGGCAAATGGTGAGTCTTTTAGTGTCATCATCGCAAACGGTTTGAAGTATGGCAGTCTCGACTCCGCGATGCAGACGGCAAGTGGGTATGCCAATTACGCCCAAGCCTACGTGCAATGGTTCCATGCTGCCTGCGGGTTCTACCCGCAGTTTTGGTCACTGGCGAACGAGCCGGACGGCTCCTCGTGGGACTTGGCGACAGGTGTTTCGCAGATGAGCGCTACGGCAAAGCGTTTTTCGCAGCAAGGCTTCCCCACCAAGCTCGCGCTCCTGGAGTTTCAAAACGCGGCGAATACGAACAACTCTCTCCCCACCTATCTCGCAAACTCAAGCGTACTTCGTGGAACCGGATTGCTGACTTACCATGGTTATGACCCTGGCTACGATGGTTCAGGTGCGCCGCCCAACCTCGCAGCGCGAAACACGCTGCGTGATATGGGCATTGCGCACGGCCTTCAGACGGGGATGACCGAACGATGCTGTTTTGTGAACAACGACGGAAGCTATACCTACGGTCTGGAAGTAGTCCGCGACATCTACTGGAACATGACCGAGGCAAACGCTGCGGTATGGGAGCCGGAAGCCATGATGTTCCCGTGCGGCCCGGGGAACCTAAACTGCTCCATCTCCGGCGGCGGGGACATGATCAATCTCAACACCGACCTGTCCGGCTATCATAAGTTCGCACCGTACTACGCCGTGCGGCAGCTCTCTCATTACATCCGGCCAGGACATACGCGTGTTGCCGTGACCTGCACGGGCTGTACAAACTTGTCGAGCGGGCAGAACGTGAAACCCGTCGCATTCCGAACCGCTGCGGACAAACTTGTCGTGGTCTTGATCAACGACCAGGCAATGACGCAGACGATCAGCATCGTAGGGTTGTCGGGGGGCGCATATGACATCACAGGCGTCACGCCCTCCGCGACGTCGGGGACGAGCTTCCCCTTGCAGACGATCGCCGCGGGACAGACTCTGACTCTGGATCTTCCGGCACAGGCCATCATCACAATCGTTCAGCGAGGTCAGTAGAAACAGGCCTTCACTGCGGGAGTCGAGGGCCTGGATTCTCCGGTGGCGGTGTGGTTGTTAAGAGCACGCGAACTCTCCTCTCCCCGTTGGCGAAAGCGTCCAAACAGTTTATACATATTGCGTGCCCATCGAGTCACAACGTGTGCTGCTGACGGGCGGCGCGGGCTTCATTGGCTCGCACGTCGCGGAGGCGCTGCTGCGCCGCGGCGCGCAGGTTACGATCGTCGACAATCTCGATTCGTTCTACGAGCCGGCATGGAAGCGGAACAACCTCGAAGAGGTCCGGCGCGCGGGATCCTTTGAGTTCTGCGAGGCAGACATTTGCAATCAAGAGGCCTTGCGGGAGGTTTTCTCGCGCGTGAAGCCGCATGCGGTCATCCACCTCGCTGCGCGGGCGGGCGTGCGACCGTCCATCGAGCAGCCGTTGCTGTACGAGCGGGTCAACGTTCAAGGGACGCTGCATCTGCTGGAGTTGTGCCGCAAAGCCGGCGGCGTCAAGTTCCTTTTCGGATCTTCAAGCTCGGTCTATGGCGAGACGAGCAGAGCGCCATTTAGCGAGAACGAAGTCGAATTGCGGCCGATCTCTCCCTATGCGGCTACAAAGCTCGCCGGGGAAATGTTCTGTTACACTTACGCGCACATCTACGGCTTGCCGGTTATTTGCCTGCGGTTTTTTTCGGTGTACGGACCGCGCCAACGTCCAGACCTTGCCATTTATAAGTTCACTTCGCTCCTGGAGGCAGGGAAGCCGCTGCCGATCTTCGGCGACGGTTCGACGGGCCGCGACTATACGTACGTGGACGACATCGTGGTGGGAGTGCTGGCGGCGCTAGATCGTACGCCCGCCTCAAGCAGGGGTACGGCGTTCGAGATCTTCAATCTGGGAAATTCTCACCCCGTGAAGCTGGCCGAATTGGTGGAACTGCTCGAGCGCGTCACGGGGCGCAGAGCCATCCGCGACCCCAGGCCTGTGCAGCCGGGAGACGTATCACTCACCTGGGCTGACATCACCGCGGCAGAGCGCCTGCTTGGTTATCAGCCGGCAACGCGCCTGGAAGACGGTCTGACAAAGTTCGTTGGCTGGTATCGGAGCGTGGCTGCGAAGCGCAGATCCTGAGCACCGACGATGAAAGAAACCACCGCCAATGTGTCGGCGTATGCGCGCTTCACGCTGCTTCTTCTGTTCTTCTCCACTGGAGCGGCTTTTTTCGGCTGCCGCGGTGCGCGTCCACCGGTCGCGAACTGGTCCTTGGTGGAGTCGCGCAGCGCCGAGCGCCTCCCGCGCTATGAAATCCTGGAACTCACCTTCCAGCACAACGGGGTGTACGAAAACAGTTTTTTTGATGTGGGCCTGACGGCCGTCTTCGCATCTCCTGATGGCTCGCAACATGCCATCCGGGGGTTCTACTACGGAGGCGATCAGTGGAAGGTCCGCTTCCGGCCGGATCAGGTGGGCAGTTGGCGGTACACCTACACGATGACTGGGAAAGGAGGGTTCAGCAAGCAGGGCGGCGGCACTTTTGAATGTTTTCCAAGCCAAGAAGATGGAGCGGTGCGCCGCGATCCGCAGAATCCATTTCGCTGGGTCTATGCCAGCGGGCGTCCGTATTTTCCGGCGGGGCTGCAGGACTGCGTGACGCTACGAGACGGAAAACTCACCAGCCAAGGGATCGATGGTGAAGGCCGAGGCGATCCGCCGAGAAAGGTTTCCTGGGACGAATACTTTGCGATCTATGGAGGGGCAGGTTTTAATCTCTTCCGGTTCTCACACAGGAACTGCTCCTACTCGCTCATGAATGATCTGGATGAATACCTGGTCACGGAGAGCATGGCCACAGATGAATTGCTCTCCCTGGCCCGCAAACATGGATTTCGAGTGATGTTTGGTTTCTTCGGGTATCACGGAGAAAATGCAAGCGGCAATCGGCTCATGCGCGTTTTGAAACGCACGTTGTATCCGGCCATCGGCATAAGTCAGGAGGCGGTGATGGATCCGGATGACCAGAAAACCGTCTCGAAGGAAAAGCACTTCATCGACTACTGTATTGCACGTTGGGGAGTTTATGCCGATTTCTGGGAACTTCTAAATGAGCGCAAGGCCTCGGACCAATGGACCGTAATGATGGCGGAATACGTGCATACTGCCGATCCGGACCGGAAGCCGGTGAGTACAAGCTGGGAAAAGCCAGACCTGCCAGCAATTGATATCAATGCGCCGCACTGGTATGAAGCGGAGGATGAGTTGAAGTCGGACTTGCGTGTACAGGAACAGGCGGCAAAGTGGAAGAGAGCGGGGAAACCCGTCATCGTCGGCGAACAAGGGAACGACGGCATGAATTGGTCGCCGCGATCGGCAACGCGCATGCGCATCCGGCTCTGGACCGCGCTCTTCGAAGAGATCAGCCTGGTTTTCTGGAACACGAGCTACTCCAAGGCGGGCGTGAATCAGGGCCGCTACACGCTGGGCACCGCGGCAAATATCTACCTCGGGCCGGAGGAGCGCCAGTACGTGCGAGCCTTGCATGATTTTGCGTCGCGACTCGAGGCGGGAATGCGGATTTCCGAGGTAAAGGTTTCATCACCTTCTCCAGTACGCGGCTACGGGCTGGCTGGGAATGGTACATTCGCGGTTTATTTGCAACACGCCGAGAACCACACTACGGATGCGGAAAAGGTGGAAATAGCTCTCGATATCCCCCGCGCGGCGCCGACTCGCCTGACGGGCGAATGGATCGATGCTGCATCCGGGAAGACGCTCGCGCTGCAGGATCTTGCGCCGGGGACAGTTAGGCTCAAGGCCCCGGCGTTCAAAATCGATCTCGCTCTCCTAGTTCATGGGGCAAGTCCCCAGGCTGGAATCCGTCATTGAGGGCCGGGAGACAGTTTGAGCGGCTGCCCGAAATGAGAAAAGACTTGCACACGGGTACCGGTACGCAAAGCCCTGCGCCTGCCTGCGAAGTCCTTCTACGACTGTAATCTATTGAAATCATTACTGTTGGAAGTTGTTTGACCTCTTCTGGAGTAATAGGGCAACCGGCCCATTGTGCACGAAACGTGCAAAAGGTAGCCTATGCCGTCCATGGGTGCAGAATCCAGTAGTGTTGCCGGAGCTCCGACTCCCTCCAGAGACATTCCTGCGGAGTGGCCGAAGGGCTTGTGGCCGAGAACAGCTCAAGGTACGGATAGAGCTGTTTCCTGGAGATGGCTGGCTGGCTTGACAGTGCTGGGACTAATCTTGCGCGGCATCGCCCTGAACCAACAGTTGTGGTTCGATGAGATTGTTCTGGTGGTCACGTCTGCCCGGCAGTCCTTTTGGCAAATCGTGACGACGTACGACTGGCAGAACCAGCACATGTTGTACTCGATCCTCTCGCACTTTTCGATTCGGTTCCTCGGCGACCAGCCGTGGGCGCTGCGCCTGCCGGCGGTGTTGTTCGGAGTGGCGACGATTCCGGCGTTGTACTTCTTCGCGCGCCCGGTGACGACGGAGCGCGAGTCACTGCTGGCTGCGGCGCTGATGACGGTGTCCTATCACCACGTCTGGTTTTCGCAAAACGCCCGAGGCTACACCGCGATTGCTTTCTGGACTTTGTTGACGAGCATCTACTTCATCCGCGGCGCGCACGGCGGGAAGACGCGGGACTGGATCCTCTACGGAATCTTCGGCGCACTGGGAATCTATACGCACCTTACGATGGCGTTCATCATCGGCGGACATGCGGTGGTTTACATCTGGCTGCTCGTTTCACGGAGGGAAACCCTCGGGCATCTTCCTGAGCGGCCGTTCCTCCCCCTCTATGGCTTTGTGCTGGCCGGGCTGATTCCAGCCCTGCTGTACGCGCCGATTCTGACGCGGATCTTCGCGCGCACGATCGGCGTTGCTGGGACGACGGCTCGATCCGACTGGGCAAATCCGATCTGGGCGTTCTGGGAAATGGTACGGGGACTCGGCGCGGGCGCCGCGGGAGGTTTGCTCGCCGTGGCCCTCGGCGGGGTCGTTTTCTTCAGCGGGCTGCTGAGCTGCTGGCGCAGGGATCGGTTCGTCATCGGGCTCATCGTCCTGCCGGGCATCTTGACGACAGCGGCGATACTTGCAACGAGCCACAACCTCTGGCCACGGTTTTTCTTTTTTGAGATTGGCTTCGGATTTCTTCTCCTGGTGCGCGGGCTGATGGTTTGGGGGGAGATCGGCGTGCGACTTTTCCGCGGGACGGAGAGGCGCGAATTGCAGCTAGGCACGGCCTTGAGTCTGCTGGCGGTGCTGGCGAGTCTTCCCCTGCTCCGCGCCGCGTATTTGTATCCCAAGCAGGATTTTCAGGGCGCGATGAAATTTGTCGAAGAACAACGCAAGCCGGGCGAACCGGTGGTCACCATTGCCGTCGTCACCATGCCCTTTCAGCGATACTATGGGCGGTCATGGCCCAATGTGGAGTCGCCGGCGGATCTGGACGCCGCTCGAAAGGGAGACCAAGCCACCTGGTTGATCTATGCGATGCCGATCTACGTCCGCGCGACGTATCCGGATCTTTGGGCTGAGATCCAAAACGACTTCATGATGGTGCGCGTCTTTGGCGGAACGCTCTCCGGCGGCGAGATCTATGTCTGCAAGTCGAAGAACCGCTCCGGCGCGAACGCATCGGCGCGTTGAAGGGCAAGGGAAGAGCCTACCATGCACGATTTTGGACGATCGGCCGTGACAGAGATCGAACGGGAAGGAAGCGTTCCGGCGGAAGGCCCGGTGGGGATTTCGATCGTCATGCCGGCGTACAACGAGGCGAAGATGGTGGGTCGGCAGATCGAGAAGATCCGGGAGGTGATGGAACGTGCCGCTTGCCCGTGGGAATTGATCGTGGTGGACGACGGCTCGACGGACGGAACGGGAGACGCGGTATTGCAGCACCACGCGCGCCTGATCCGCAAGCAATACAACGGCGGGTACGGCGCCGCGCTCAAGTCCGGCATCGCGGCGGCCAAACACGACTGGATCCTCATCATCGATGCGGACGGAACGTACCCGGCGGAGGCTATCCCGCAGCTTTTGGAACGCATTCCGGAATACGACATGGTTGTCGCCGCGCGAATCGGGCAGAATGTTCACATCCCGTTTGTGCGCCGCCCGATGAAGTGGATTCTGGGGCGGCTGGCGAATTATCTGGCCCGGCAGCCGATCCCCGACTTGAACTCGGGGATGCGGGTCTTCCGGAAGACGCTGGCGGAGAAGTTCGAGCATTTGTTGCCGTCGGGCTTTTCGTTCACGACGACGATCACCATGGCCATGTTGTTCAACGATTACCGGGTTTCGTATCTCCCGATCGACTACAACAAGCGCGTGGGGCTTTCGAAGGTCCGGCCGACGCACGTGTATGACTTCCTCCTGGTCATTCTGCGGACGGTGATCTACTTCAACCCATTGCGGTTCTTCGTTCCTCTCGGTGCTTTTTTTCTCATCTGTGGAATTGGCCGGCTGGCGTACGACATCTACCGCTGGTCGCTCTCGTCCAGTTCGGTGATCCTGATCCTCGGCGCGCTGATCCTGTGGGCCTTGGGGTTGTTGTCCGACCAGATTGCGCGCATGGCGCTGAGCGGGAGAACGAAGTGAAGACGGCCTCCATGAAGAGATACCTGCGTCACCCCATGCTGCGCATCGGCGGAAGCCTCGTGATTCTCTCGCTGTTGCTGTATTTCGTGCCGCTCCACAAGCTCGGCGCCGCGATGCGCAAGATTCCCCCGAGTTTGTGGCTCTTGCTCGTCATCGGCTATCTCGGGACGCACCTGATCGGCGTGATGAAGTGGCGCTTGACGCTGTACCTCTGCTCTGCGGAGCTGACACTGGTCGAGGCGATGCGCTGCTACCTCGCGGGGATATTCGGCACGGTGTTCCTGCCGTCGATCGTCGGTGGTGACGTGGTGCGGATGGGGCTGGCCCTGCGCCTGCACAGAAATCGCGCCGGCATCGTGTTGGGCAGCCTGGTGGACCGGCTGCTTGACATCCTGGCGCTCGCCGTGGTTGCAGGAATTGGCGTACTGCTGTTACCTGGGGCACTCGATCCCCGCAGCCGCCATGTCTTCCTCAGTGTGATGATTGGGCTCACTGCCGGAGCCGCCGTAGGGTTTGTGGCTCTCGCGATGATGCCGTGGCGGCGCTTCCCGATGAAGATTCGCAGGCTGCTTGTGAAGCTGCGTCGCGCGGGGCGATCGATGGCGGAGCGCCGGCGGTACGTGGGCGTATCGCTGCTGCTCGGCGTCCTCATTCAAACTTGTCTCGTTGCTCTCTCGGCGACTATCGCTTCCGCTTGCGGGTTGTACATCCCATTCCACGTCTGGCTGCTCGTCTGGCCGATGGCCAAGCTCCTCGCGTTGCTCCCTCTCACCCTCGGCGGCTTGGGAGTGCGCGAGGCCGGACTCGCGGCACTGCTGGCTCCCTTCGGCGCTCCCGCCGCGCTGGCGGTGGCGGCGGGCCTGGCGTGGGAGTCCATTATCATCGGCGGAGGTCTCATCGCCGGGCTGGTGTCGTTCCTGGCCGGCGGCTCGCTCACCTCTTTGTCCAGTCTCCCTGCTGATCGACTCGGTGCCTCCAGCGAGGAATTCACCCTCCCTCCGACGCAATGAACTCTTTGCCGCACGTGGTCATACTGGGCGCTGGCCCGGCCGGCGTGGGCGCGGCTTACGAGCTTGCAAAGCGCGGACGCACACGCGTCACGGTGCTCGAGCAGCGAAATACTGTGGGCGGAAACGCCGGCAGCTTCCTGCTCGACGGCATTTGGGTGGATTACGGCAGTCATCGGCTGCATCCTGCCTGCGATCCCGGGATCCTGAGCGAACTCCGCGCGCTGCTCGACGCCGATCTTCTGGATCGCCCTCGCCATGGACGCATTCTCTTGGAGAAGCGCTGGATTCATTTTCCGCTCAAGCCGGTTGATCTACTTCTCCGCTTGCCGAAGAGCTTTGCGTTCGGTGTGGGCGCGGACATGATCCGCAAACGCTTCGTGCGGGGTAGCACTGGGCCGGAGACCTTCGCCTCGGTGCTGGAACGGAGCTTGGGGCGTACGATTTGTCGCGAGTTTTATTTTCCCTATGCCCGCAAGCTCTGGGGACTGCCGCCGGAAGAGCTGGCCTCGACGCAGGCCCGTCGACGCGTTTCGGGAAATTCGGTGGGGAAGATTCTGAGAAAGATCGCGAATGCCGTCCCCGGCCTGAAAAAGCCCGGGGCTGGAAGGTTCTTTTACCCGAAGCGGCGT
>CAVTZX010000034.1:0-5343 GCA_963739275.1 uncultured Acidobacteriota bacterium | reverse complement strand
ATGTGAAGCTTCGGCAGGGGACCACGGATGCAAACGACTTGCTCTACGCCGTGGATTCTTCGCGGAACTACGATCCCTCGCCGGACCTCGAAAAAATCAAGGCACACGTGATGTACGTCAACTCCGCCGACGACGTGATCAACCCGCCGTCGCTGCATATCGCCGAACGGGAAATCAAGCGCGTCAAAAACGGCAAGTTCGTCCTGATTCCCACGAGCGACGAGACGCACGGCCACAGCACGCACACTTGGGCTGCGGTGTGGAGGAAATATCTGTTTGAACTGCTTGATTCGCTGCCGCGCTAGCTTGGACTCAGCGGCGTTGCGGGAGGTTTGCCGCTACGGGGACGTTGTCTTGCGCTAAATACAAAGTTCTGCAAAACGTAGACCGCCAAGCCCGCACCGACAACCCATGGAATCACGGCCATTCTCAGCGTGACCGCGAATGCGGCCATCGCCAGAGCGAAGATCCACATGAACGTCTCACCCGCGAAAGCCGGCGCCCAGCGCGGGCGCAAACTGCCCGACGGAACGCACGGACGCAAGGACGGCCAGAGCCGCGGAACCGCTGCGCAATACGTCCGATACGCCTGGCCTTGTGTTTGCAGCAAACCGTTCTCTTCGCGCAGAATCAACCGATAGCTGAATAACGTCAGCACACCGACGAGCACAACCCATCCCGCGCGGCTTGCGGCTAGACCCATGCCCGCGGCCATCAAGAGAATCCCGAGATAGAGCGGATTGCGGACGTGGCGGTAGGGCCCGTCTGCGACGAGGGCCTCCGAGTGCACCTCGGAGTCATGAACGACGTCGCCGTGCAGATAAGCTTCCGCCCAGGAGCGAAGCAATGCCCCGAGAGCCACAAGAGTAGCTCCGGCGGCGAAAAGAGCGCGAACGAGTGCGGGGAGTTTGTCGGAAGAAAGGTTGGGAAGTGTCCGGTGGATCGAGTGAGCGAGTGCCACCGAAGAGTTCACGGGGTCAATGAAGTACAGCAGAAAGCCGGCCCAAAACGTGATGGTAATGATCCAGAAGCGGTGGCGGAATTCGAACTCGGTGGCGCGCATGGGCGCGGTTTCTATTGCGGGCCGCGCTGCCCGCTGCGGAACGTGCTCCACGGGCCAGCCTTCATGTCGCGCAACAGCGGCGCCTGCCACGCGTATTCCGGGTGCGCCGCCAAAAACGGCTGGGCAAGAAAGTCGGCGCCGCACGGGTGGCCGATGCGCGCGACGATGCTCATCCCTTCCGCCATTTTGCCGTCGGTCGCCTTCCCCTGAACCGCTCCTCCAGGATAGTAAGCGCCCCACTCCCATTCGGGAATGCTACGCGCGTTCGAATCGGCGTGGCCGCAGAGCGTGCGTTCGTTCGCGCCTTGCTTCTTCTCGAAGGAATCCAGGTGGTCGGAAAGGAATTGCTGGGCGAGCGTCACATCGATCTTGCCTTTCGACTCCTGTACCAGTTGCTCCCAGCGCGCGCGGCGCGCGTTGGGCGAACTCGCGGGGTTGTTCGTATCAAAAGTGGTCTCGTCTTTGAGCACCTGTGGATCGAGCGCAAAATTCGAGCCTACGAAATATCCATCCTTCGTGCGCCAGACGCGAGAGTGCTTCAGGCCCAATTCAAGCCGCGCGACTTCGCCGGTCTTCCGGTCGGCCACCAGCCAGTCATTTGCATAGCCGCCGTTGTTTCCGTGCTCCATGATCCGCACGAAATCGTCGATGGAGTTGGCGTACTGCATGGCCTTGCGCGCGCGAGCAAACTCCGGGTTGCCGTTGGGGTCCCACCCCTTGAATTGCGTGATGGTGGTCTCGGTGACGGCGATCCCCGCGGAGTTCACGCCGAAATCGTCGTCGCTGATAATGACGCCGGGGAAGCCGTCCATCAGGATGCGGTTGCCCTTCTGGGGGACGATGTCGAAGATGACGCGCCAGCGCTCGCCGTGCAGATAGCTCGTCCAGTTGTTGTGCGCGATCACGATCCCGTGGTCGCGCGTCCAGCTTCCGGTCGCCACCAAGGCGCTGCAATTACCTGGACTGGTCAGGTGCGGCGCGTCGGCCACTTTGTGCTTTTCGTTGTACCAGGGCACGTAATACCCGGGCAGCTCCTCGAACGCGTTCAGTGCCACCACATCGTCAATGTCCATCGCCACTTTGCGCGCCTTCACGCCTTCCACAATGCCGCGCAGCTCTTCTTGATACTCGGCGTCAATCTTCGGCCAAAGCATTTCGCGCGCCGCTGTGCGGAAAAATTCCCAGTCGCGCTTGGTTTCATGCGTCGCTGTTAGCTTCACCGAGGCGAGCGCGTCAGCGATCTCCGGCGCCAGCAAATACCCGTGCGCAAACCCAATGCGCGAAGGCTCGCCCTCCAGGTGAACGTAGATCCAGCCACCCTGCTCGAAGCGATATGACCCCGCCAGCCGCGGATCCTCCTGCGCCGCGGCCAGTGGCACAGACACTCCTGTCTGTGCGCCTTTAACATCCGAGCTCGCCTCGCGTACGCGCAAACCCGGTGCCCCGGCGAGCGTCGTCACCAGGCCGTTTACCGCCAGCAACATCGCGCACACCACCACCAGGCTCAGCACCCCCAGCCGCGCCCCGCGATTTCTCTTCACAAACATCGCTCCACCTCTCTTCTCCCTCATCCCGAGTCCGCCGCGTCAGTGCCTGTCATCGCGAGGCCGCCCCAGCGGCCGAGGGATCTGCACTTCTCTGTCTTGCTCTTCTCCGCGCCCCTTAGCGATCTCTGCGTCGTCTTTGTTCTGCCTTCCGCCTTTTTTCCCTCTCCGTGCGCTCTGGGTCTCTGTGCCCTCCGTGTTAAGGTCCTTTTTCCGTTCCGCCTTCTGCTTCCTGCCTTCCGTCATCCGATTTCTGACTTCTGACCTCCAACTTCAAATCTCTGCCTTCCAGTTCCTCTGCGCCCTTCGCGTTTTTCGCGCCGGCGTTTACCCCGACCCTTCGGGGCGTGAGTCTCTTCTCCTCACGACTTTTCCGTCCAACCTCAAGACTCCAACTTCCAACCTCCAGTCACCCCTTCATGTCCTCTTTCGCCTGATTCTCCGCTTTCCGTGCCTCCGCCTTCGCATTAACCGTCGGATCTAGGTCGCGAATCACTCGCTCGGTCTTCTCGCCGGCAATCATTTTCGCTTTCACCAGGCTGAAGGCGATTTTCAGATTCTGCGCGACGTGCAGTGCGGTGGCAAAATCTTCGAGTTTCTTGAATCCTTTGGCCGCGGCGTCAATATCCGCGCCCTCCGGCAACAACGGTTTCAGCTTCGCCGCAATTTTCGGATTCCGCGCTAACTCTTCTCCCATCGTCCGCTTATTCCCTCCTAGCGGATCTCTCTGCGCGGCGAATAGTCCAACACAGGCGGTCAACAGAACAAGCACAAGCAGCCACGCGAGACCTTCCTTACCTCCTCTGCTTCCTATACTTCCTTTACCTCCTCCACTCAATGCTCGTGCGCGCATCACCGGCTCCCTGTCTCCTTCACGAAGTTATACCTCTCCCTTCACTCTACTGCGGAACTAAAGGGGCTCTGCTTTCTTCCCCGTTGCAGGCTTCAGCTTTCTGAATTCTGCCTTCCAACTTGCCCCTCATTCCTACGACGAATTCTAGCGCCTGTCCAGTTGCTCGTGCGACGATTTCTCGCGGCCAAGCCCCGGCACGCAGCGCATCTCCACAAAGCCTGCTAGAATTGCGGCTCCGGAAAGGAAAAGACAGCGATGGCTGCTCATGCCGTCAAAATGCGCTCCCGCGGTTTCATCTGCGTCAGCGCGCATCCGGAAGGCTGCCGGCTCAATATCGAGCGGCAAATCCGCGACATCACCGCCAACCGGCCCGCCAGCCTCGCTGGCCCGCGCAACGTGCTCGTCGTCGGCGCTTCGACCGGCTACGGCTTGGCCTCGCGCATCGCCGCAGCGTGGGGATTCCAGGCACGCACGCTCGGAGTTTTCTTCGAGCGCCTGCCCGACCCGCCGCGCACCGCCACCGCCGGTTACTACAACACTTCGAGCTTTCATCACTACGCAAAGAAAGACGGCCTTTTCGCCGCCAGCATCAATGGCGACGCCTTCTCTGACGAGGTCAAGCGCAACGCCATCGACATCATTCGCCGCGACATGGCCCCGATTGATCTGGTGATTTACAGCCTGGCCTCGCCCAAACGAATTCACCCGCGCACCCGAGTCGTTTACAACTCCGTCCTCAAGCCCATCGGCGCGCCCTACACGAACAAGACTATCGAGCTGGACAGACAGCGCGTCGTCCCCATCACGATTCCTCCGGCCGATGAGAAAGAAATCGCCGATACCGTGGCCGTCATGGGCGGGGACGACTGGAAAATGTGGATGGGCGCGCTGCTCGAGGAAAAACTACTCGCTCCCGGCGCGCGCACGCTGGCCTACTCCTACATCGGACCGGGCGTGACCTGGCCCATTTACCGCGACGGCACCATTGGCCGCGCAAAGCAGGACCTGGACGCTGCCGCGCGCGAACTGGACGCCACGCTCGCGAACAAACTCGGCGGCCACGCCTGGATCTCGGTCAACAAAGCCGTCGTGACGCAAGCTTCGGCTGCGATCCCCGTCGTTCCGCTCTATCTGAGCCTTCTGCCGCCGGTGATGCGGCGCCTGGGACTCGAGGAGTATCCGATCCAGCAGATGCGACGCCTGTTCTTCGAGCATCTCGCCGAAGGGAAGACCGCCGCGCTGGATGACGGCGGTCGCATCCGCCTCGACGACCGCGAGCTGCGCCCCGAGGTGCAGGCCGTTGTGCGCGAGAAATGGCCGCAGGTGACGACGGAAAACTTGCTCACGCTGACCGATTTCGAGGGTTTCCGGCGCGACTTCCGCCAGCTCTTCGGCTTCGACGTGGAAGGCGTGGACTACGACGAGCCCGTGGAAATCGAAGCCGGCTGGTGAACGCGCGTCACTTCAGCCGCATGCGGGAGAGGTCGAAGGACGGTTTCGGAAACTTCATGTCCAGCGCGCCGAGCGTCTCGACCAGGATCCGCGAGACGGCCAGGTTGCGGTACCACTTCTTGTTTGCTGGGATGAGGAACCACGGAGCAGCCTTGTTGTTGCAGCGCGAGAGCGCTGTTTCGTACGCTTTCACGTAGTCGTCCCAGTATTTCCGCTCCTCGAAGTCCGCTGGCGAAAGTTTCCAGTTTTTCGTGGGGTCGTCGATGCGTTCGAGAATGCGTTTGCGTTGCTCGTCCTTGCTGATGTGAAGGAAGAACTTGAGGACGATGATGCCGCAGTCTGTGAGGTATTGCTCGAAAGCGTTGATTTCGTCGTAGCGCTTCGACCAGACGCCTTTCGGCGCCAATTCGTGAACGCGCACCACCAAGACG
>CAVTZX010000033.1:0-26011 GCA_963739275.1 uncultured Acidobacteriota bacterium | reverse complement strand
GAGGATTTAAGCGTGTCCAGGTCATAGTTAAAGTGGGTGGACGCCTTGATCTGGTTGCCGTCGAAGTTCAAGTTATAGGTGTCGAGGGCTTTCTCCTCGCCTTCGTTGCCGGTGTAGATGGTGATCGAGCGCTTTTGCCTTTGGTGAAGACCGCGCCCAGTCCGCGTCCCGCCGCCTGAGACACCGTGTCGCTCAAAGGAACAAGATTCGTCACGAGGAGTTTCAAGGCGTCCGTGGTCAAGTCCGCGTGGCTGTTGCGGTAGGTCACCGAAGATTTAAGCGTGTCCAGGTCATAGTTAAAGTGGGTGGACGACTTGATCTGGTTGCCGTCGAAGTTCAAGTTGTAGGTGTCGAGGGCTTTCTCCTCGCCTTCGTTGCCGGTGTAGATGGTGATCGAGCGCTTCTTGCCTTTGGTGAAGACCCCGCCAAGTCCGCGTTCCACGCCGCCTGAGACACCGTGTCGCTCAAAGGAACAAATTCGTCACGAGGAGTTTCAAGGCGTCCGTGGTCAAGTCCGCGTGGCTGTTGCGGTCGGTCACGGAGGATTTAAGCGTGTCCAGGTCATAGTTAAAGTGGGTGGACGACTTGATCTGGTTGCCGTCGAAGTTCAAGTTATAGGTGTCGAGGGCTTTCTCCTCGCCTTCGTTGCCGGTGTAGATGGTGATCGAGCGCTTCTTGCCTTCGGTGAAGACCCCGCCAGTCCGCGTCCAGCCGCCTGAGACACCGTGTCGCTCAAAGGAACAAGATTCGTCACGAGGAGTTTCAAGGCGTCCGTGGTCAAGTCCGCGTGGCTGTTGCGGTAGGTCACCGAGGATTTAAGCGTATCCAGGTCATAGTTAAAGTGGGTGGACGACTTATCTGGTTGCCGTCGAAGTTCAAGTTGTAGGTGTCGAGGGCTTTCTCCTCGCCTTCGTTGCCGGTGTAGATGGTGATGGAGCGCTTGTTGCCGTTGGTGAAGACCCCGCCCAGTGCCGCGTGTCCACGCCGCCTGAGACACCGTGTCGCTCAAAGGAACAAATTCGTCACGAGGGTTTCAAGGCGTCCGTGGTCAAGTCCGCGTGGCTGTTGCGGTAGGTCACCGAGGATTTAAGCGTGTCCAGGTCATAGTTAAAGTGGGTGGACGATTAATCTGGTTGCCGTCGAAGTTCAAGTTGTAGGTGTCGAGGGCTTTCTCCTCGCCTTCGTTGCCGGTGTAGATGGTGATGGAGCGCTTGTTGCCGTTGGTGAAGACCCCGCCCAGTCCGCGTCCCAGCCGCCTGAGACACGTGTCGCTCAAAGGAACAAGATCGTCACGAGGATTTCAAGGCGTCCGTGGTCAAGTCCGCGTGGCTTGGTAGGTCACCGAGATTTAAGCGTGTCCAGGTCATAGTTAAAGTGGGTGGACGACTTATCTGGTTGCCGTCGAAGTTCAAGTTGTAGGTGTCGAGGGCTTTCTCCTCGCCTTCGTTGCCGGTGTAGATGGTGATGGAGCGCTTGTTGCCGTTGGTGAAGACCCCGCCCGGTGCCGCGTCCACGCCGCCTGAGACACGTGTCGCTGAAAGGAACAAATTCGTCACGAGGGTTTCAAGGCGTCCGTGGTCAAGTCCGCGTGGCTGTTGCGGTAGGTCACCGAGATTTAAGCGTGTCCAGGTCATAGTTAAAGTGGGTGGACGACTTATCTGGTTGCCGTCGAAGTTCAAGTTGTAGGTGTCGAGGGCTTTCTCCTCGCCTTCGTTGCCGGTGTAGATGGTGATGGAGCGCTTGTTGCCGTTGGTGAAGACCGCGCCCGGTCCGCGTCCCACCCCGCCTGAGACACGTGTCGCTCAAAGGAACAAATTCGTCACGAGGTTTCAAGGCGTCCGTGGTCAAGTCCGCGTGGCTGTTGCGGTAGGTCACCGAGATTTAAGCGTGTCCAGGTCATAGTTAAAGTGGGTGGACGGCTTGATCTGGTTGCCGTCGAAGTTCAAGTTGTAGGTGTCGAGGGCTTTCTCCTCGCCTTCGTTGCCGGTGTAGATGGTGATCGAGCGCTTCTTGCCTTTGGTGAAGACCCCGCCCAGTCCGCGTCCCACGCCGCCTGGACACCGTGTCGCTCAAAGGAACAAGATTCGTCACGAGGAGTTTCAAGGCGTCCGTGGTCAAGTCCGCGTGCTGTTGCGGTAGGTCACGGAGGATTTTAGCGTGTCAGCAGGTCATAGTTAAAGTGGGTGGACGACTTGATCTGGTTGCCGTCGAAGTTCAAGTTATAGGTGTCGAGGGCTTTCTCCTCGCCTTCGTTGCCGGTGTAGATGGTGATGGAGCGCTTCTTGCCTTTGGTGAGACCGCGCCCAGTGCCGCTTCCACGCCGCCTGAGACACCGTGTCGCTCAAAGGAACAAATTCGTCACGAGGAGTTTCAAGGCGTCCGTGGTCAAGTCCGCGTGGCTGTTGCGGTAGGTCACGGAGGATTTAAGCGTGTCCAGGTCATAGTTAAAGTGGGTGGACGACTTGATCTGGTTGCCGTCGAAGTTCAAGTTGTAGGTGTCGAGGGCTTTCTCCTCGCCTTCGTTGCCGGTGTAGATGGTGATCGAGCGCTTCTTGCCTTCGGTGAAGACCGCGCCCAGTGCCGCGTTCCACGCCGCCTGAGACACCGTGTCGCTCAAAGGAACAAGATTCGTCACGAGGAGTTTAAGGCGTCCGTGGTCAAGTCCGCGTGGCTGTACATCTTCATGGTGGTGCTGGTTGGAGTGCCCGAGCAGCTCCTGGACGGTTCGGATGTCGTAGCCGTCTTCGAGGAGGTAGGTAGCGAACGAGTGCCTCAAGGTGTGGCAGGTCGCGCGCTTCGCCAGGCGCGCGCGGACCCCGGCGAGGGACACGGCCCGCTGAAGGACGGATTCGTGAAGGTGATGGCGGCGGAGCGGGTCTGCGAGTGCGATCGGACTGAGGCGAAGGGTTTTGAGGTTGAACAGGGATCAGCGGGACTGGTGGTGCCCGGTTCCGCACCCTTGGCCGGACCGCCGGAGGCGGTCCCTCCAGCCGAGGGATTCGTTGGGGGCGTCCCTCCAGCAGGCGTTGCGGGCGAGGCCTTGATGGATGGTGCCGCAAGAAATGCGCCACTTTTCTTGGAAGCATTTTATGATGCTTGTGAGTCATTACGAAATAGGGATTCAATCTACGCCCCAGATGTGGCGATGTTGAATGAAATCTGCGACAGCAATAGCATCGGTTACGTGATCCAGCCGCCGAACCTAATTCCCCGGTCGCTTGAGACAATTGTAGAGATGCCCATCAAACCGCCGTCCTTAGAAGAGAGCGCCATCGAAATCTATCAACGATCTTTACAGCGAGCAGAAGAATTATTGCGCGATGGGGTTGGACGGGAAGCTGTGCAGGAAATGCTCTGGTTGCTGGAATCGGTCGTGAACGCCTTCAAAGGTCTTGAGGTCGGCATGGAAACTGTTCAAGGAAAATACTTCAATCAAATCGTGAAAGACCTTCGAAGATCGCATTCTGGCACAACACTCGACAGGGTTTTGGAGTGGACAACTTCCTTGCACGGCTATCTTTCTTCACCAACAGGAGGGGGTGTTCGACACGGGGTTGACCTGAAGGCTGCAGTAGCGATTGATCTGACCGATGCACGGCTTTTCTGCAATTTGATAAGGAGCTACTTGGGTTTTCTCCTCACCAAGTACGGACAGTTGGCCCGTCCGACTGGCGGCGGGATCTGACCGTTCACGCATCCCCAGATTCGCACAACCACACCGGGTCATGATTCAATCGCCAGGGGAATTTCTCACGATTCCAGCGGACGGATGGCTTATCCTTGCCGCAGTGGCGGAAGAGGTGGGGATTCTTCTTCCTCCGCCGGTCGTGAACAAACACGAACTGGCCGAATGACGCCGGTTCCATCTCCCGCGTGGAAAGTGTCATTGCGAAATCCCCAGCCATTGGCGTAGCCAATGGCTGGGGCAAGGACGGGGGAGAGGCACGCTTATGGTAGGATTGAGGCTCACAAACACGAAGGAGCGGGGAATTGCCACAGCACAGCATTAGCCGTAAGGAACTGAAGAAGGACGAAGTCCGGGAGACGCTGGCGCACGGCGCGGAAGCCGTACTCTCGCATCAGAAGCTGTTCGGCATCGTGATCACGGTGGCCGTTCTGGTGGGCGTGGCCATTGTGGGCTGGCGGCTGTACACCGAGCGGCAAACCGTGAAGGCTTCCGCCGACCTCGAAGAGGCTATGAAGATTTACAACGCGCGCATCCGCGCACCCGGCGAACCGACCGAGCCCGGCGAAGTCACCTACGTGGACGAGAAAGTCAAGTTCAGCGACGCGCAGAAGCGGTTCGCGGACATCGCCGGCAAGTATTCGATTACGCGGCCGGGCCAAGTGGCCCTCTACTACTCCGGGATTTGCCTGGTGCGCCTGGGCAACAACAACCAGGCGGTGGAGACGCTTCAGAAACTTCAAGGCTCGAGCAACGAGGAGTTTTCCTCGCTCGCGCAGTTCAAGCTCGCCGAGGTGTACCTGATACTGGGCAGGACGCCGGACGCGATCCAGATTTATCGGCAACTCGAGGCCAAGCCCACCCTGTTCGTGCCCAAGCCGCTGGTGATGCTGACGCACGGCGACGCGCTGGCGAAGACGAATCCGCAGGAAGCCGCGAAGATCTACAACGAGATCAAGAAAACTTTTCCCGAATCCGGCGCCTCCGACGAGGCTGATAAACGCCTCGAAGCGCTCAACGCCAAGACGTAGCCGCGCGAAGGGATTTCTCGCGTCGTGGATTGTCATTCCGAGGAATAACACGTTTAGGGTTTGGCGCGCGCGCCCACCACGATAGATAATGGCTGCGATGGCGCTCGCTCCTTACGCCATGGACGTGAGCCGCTCCCGCGGGCGGCGCTATCCGCAGCCTGCTCATGCGTACCGCAACGATTATGCGCGCGACCGCGACCGCGTGATCCATTCGCGCGCCTTCCGCCGCCTGGAAGCCAAGACGCAGGTCTTCACCACCCGTTACTCCGACCATTTCCGCAACCGCCTGACGCACACGATCGAGGTGGCGCAGATCGCGCGCACCGTGGCGGGCGCGCTGGGCCTGAACACCGATCTGGCCGAAGCGCTCGCGCTGGTGCACGACATCGGCCATCCGCCGTTTGGCCATGCGGGCGAGCACCGTCTGGACGAGTTGCTGCGGCCCTACGGCGGGCGCTTCGACCACAACCTGCACGCGCTGCGCATCGTCGAGCAGTTCGAGCAGCGCTACCTGGATTTTCCCGGGCTCAACCTCACCTTCGAGGTGCGCGAGGGCATCATCAAACACTCGCGCGACTACGCGGCGGCGGAATTCCCCGAGCTGGCCGAGTATCTGCTCGACCAGTTGCCGCCGCTCGAA
Organism: uncultured Acidobacteriota bacterium; assembly: GCA_963739275.1. Lineage (GTDB taxonomy): Bacteria > Acidobacteriota > Terriglobia > Acidiferrales > UBA7541 > JBGQGH01. Next base: position 20,655 of record CAVTZX010000033.1, on the reverse strand, counting down.
GCGCAGCTCATCGACTCGGTGGACGAGATCGCCTACAACACTGCCGACCTCGACGACGGCTTCGAGGCGCGCCTGCTCGACCTCAAGACGCTCTGCGCCGGCGCGCCGGTCTTTGCCGAGGCCTATTCCGCCATCGAGCGCCGCGCGCCCGCGGGCCGCACCAAGCTGAAGTTCAATGAGGCCCTGAAGGACGTGCTCGACCGGCTGGCGAGCGACCTGATCGCGGCGACGCGCGAGCAGGTGCGGGCGGCGGGCGTGGGCAGCGTTGAAGACGTGCGCCGCGCGGGCAAGCGCCTGGCGCAGTTCAGTCCGGAAGCCGCCCGGCAGAATGGGGAGCTGAAGCGCTTCCTCGAGGAGCACCTGTACAGCCACCCGGCGATCGTCGCGGACCGCGAGCGCTCCGTGGACGCGCTCGAAGAGCTCTTCCGCTACTATGTTGAGCACCCCCAGGCCATGCCCGCGTACTACGCGGGGCAGGCGCAGCGCGAGCCGGCGCACCGGGTGGTCTGCGACTACATCGCCGGCATGACCGACCATTTCCTGCTCCGGCAGCATCGCGAGTTGGTGGGCCTCCCGAAGGAATAGTTCGCACCGGCAGCGTCGGCAGGGACGAGGAAGACGCTCTGGAAGTGTGTCCAGCTATTCATAGCGCAGGGCGACGATGGGATCGACGCGCGAAGCGCAGCGTAGTTTCCTGGCGTGCCCCTGTGAGGAGGATGGCCCGCCTGCCGCGCAGAGCGGGAGATCCCTCCCCGGCGTGTTCGATTGGTAGCAGTCCTCTCATGTTCTGCCCCCGTTTTCTTGACATGGAGTGCTGCTCCCCTATAATGGCGCGGGGACGGAAAAAACTGCGGGAAATCGTAATGTTTCTGGATGTCAAAGAGCTGGCGGCACGAAAAGTCCGCATTCGCAAGGACTACGCTCCCGGCACGGTGGACTTTCACACGAATGACTTCCGTCAGCTGGACCCGCTGGAAGTGCGCGGCAGCGCGGAACTTGTGGATGGGCAGATCCGCGTAACCGGGACGCTGCACACCAGACTCGAACTGGTCTGCGCGCGGTGCCTGGAGCCGGTCACCGAGGAGGTGAGCCGTGACTTTGACCTTTTCTATAAGCCGATGTCGAACATCGCTAAAGATGAAGAGGTCCACCTAAAAACGGACGACACCGAGATCGGTTTTTTTGAGGGTGACGGCCTGTTCCTGACCGACGTGCTGGCGGAGCAGATCAACCTCGCGCTGCCGATGAAGGTGATCTGCCGTAGCGACTGCCGCGGCCTGTGCCCGCAATGCGGCGTCAACCTAAACAACGAAGAATGCCGTTGCGAACCGCCAGGGGCCGATCCGCGCATGGCCCCACTTGCGCGGCTGCGCCAGGCTGGATCAAAAAGCAATAGAATTCCCCGCGCAAAACTCATAGAATGTTTGCTCCAAGTTTACGCGAAGTGCAAGAGGAGTCTGTATGCCCAACCCAAACGGCGTCACTCAAAGCGGCGAAAGAACAATCGGCGCGCGCATGACCACTTATCCGCACCTTCGCTGGCCGAGTGCCCGAACTGCCACGAAATGAAACAGCCTCATCAGGCCTGCCCGCACTGCGGGTACTATAAGGGCCGCGAAGTCATGGACACCATCGGCCTGACGTCCGGCACTTCCGGGCAACCAAGCGACCTTTCCCAAGCCGGAGCGCAGATGATCACCATCGCCGTTGACGCCATGGGAGGCGACCATGCCCCGCGGCCCGAGGTCGAAGGCGCGATTCTGGCGGCGCGCGAACTGGACGTGGCGGTGCTGCTGGTGGGCCAGCCAGGAAGCGCGTGAAGCGCGAGATTGCCAAGCATGCGCATGCGCGGCCTGCCAATCGAATCGTCCACGCCAGCGAAGTGATCACCATGAGAGATTCGCCGATGCAGGCCTTCCGCAAGAAGAAGGACAGTTCGGTGCACGTGGCCGCGCGGCTGGTGAGGGATGGCGAGGCGGACGGGCTGGTCAGCGCGGGCAACACCGGCGCAGTGATGGCCACGGCGCGATTCGTCCTGGGGACGCTGGCCGTCAGTGGACCGCGCGGCGCTCGCTGCGCCTTTCCCGACCTCGCGCGGCGGGGTCTCCGTGCTGCTGGATGTCGGCGCCAACGTGGACTCCAAAGCCGAGCACCTCGAGCAATTCGCGGTGATGGGCGAGATTTACTACCGCGCGATTTTCGGCGACGCGGCGGCCCAGAGTGGGCCTGCTCTCGATCGGCGAAGAAGAAACGAAAGGCAACGAGCTGACGCGCGAGGCACACAGCCGGCTGAAGCAGTTGCCGCTGAACTTCGTGGGCAACGTCGAAGGTCGCGACGTTTTCGCCGGGGAACGTGGACGTGATCGTCTGCGACGGCTTCATCGGCAACGTGGCCCTGAAGATCAGCGAGGGCCTGGCGCACATCGATCGCCGGCCTGCTGAAAGAAGTCGCTGAAGAGCACGCTGAGCTCGCAAGTGGGGTCGCTGCTGTCCCGCAAGGCGTACCAGACGTTTCGCAAGAAGATTGATTACTCCGAATATGGTGGCGCGCCGCTGCTGGGCGTGCGCGGCGTGACCGTCATCGGCCATGGCCGCTCCAACGCCAACGCCATCAAGAACGCCATCCGCGTGGCGGCGGAGCTGGCCCGGTCGAAAGCGAACGAAAAAATCGAGCAGGAGCTTTCCGCACTGGCCGAAGCGGCAAGAGTCTGAAGGGCCGGCGCCGGCGAAACGCCATCCGATTCGCGAGGAGGGTGGCGCGCCGGAGATCCGAACGAGAGAACCGAAGAACATGGGAAAACTGGCATTTCTTTTTCCCGGACAAGCGTCGCAATACCCCGGCATGGGCAAGGACTTGGCGGAAAAATTTCCGGCAGCGCGCGCCGTGTTCGACGAAGCGGACCGCGCGCTGGGATTCGCCATCTCGCAACTGTGCTTTGAAGGGCCGGAAGAAGCGCTGAAGCTGACAGCGAACACGCAACCGGCCATCCTGACCGCTTCGGTGGCGGCGTACCGCGTGTTGGCAGGAGAGGGGAGTCACGCCGCACTACGTTGCCGGGCACAGCCTGGGCGAATACTCGGCGCTGGTGGCCGCGAGCGCTCTCGACGTTCGGCGATGCCGTGAAGCTCGTGCGCGCGCGCGGACTCTACATGCAGGACGCCGTGCCGGCGGGCGAAGGAGCGATGGCGGCGATTCTGGGACTCGCTCCGGCGCAGGTGATGGAAATCTGCAAGAAAGCCGCGAACGGACATATTCTTTCGCCCGCAAACCTGAATTCGCCGGATCAAACGGTGATCTCTGGGCAGGCGGCGGCGGTGAAGCGCGCAGTGGAGTTGGCTTCGCAGAGCGGCGCAAAGCGGGCGGTGATCCTCCCGGTTTCCGCGCCCTTCCACTGCGAACTGATGATGCCAGCGCAACTGAAACTGGAGGCGGACTTGAAGCAGACGGCGTTCGGGCCGCTGCAGATTCCGCTGGTGACCAACGTGGACGCGGGGATCATCACCAGTGGCGAGGAGGCGCGCGACGCCCTGGTGCGCCAGGTGACGCTGCCGGTGCGCTGGGAGGAGTCCGTGCGCGAGCTCGTCGAGCAGGGCGTGAGCATCTTCGTCGAGGTGGGGCCGGGGCGCGTGCTGAGCGGGATCTTGCGGCAGATCGAACGGTCGGTTCACGTGGTAAACGTCGAGGACGAGAAGAGCCTCGTGAGCGCATTGGAAAAGCTGGCGCAGGCGCAGGCGGAGACGTCAGAAGGATAGAGGAGGGCGCAGCAAGCAGCGCCCCTACGGCAAGGACGATCGTGTTTAGCCTTAAAGATCGAGTGGCGTTCGTGACCGGAGCGTCGCAGGGGATTGGACGCGCGACGGCGCTGGCGCTGGCGCAGGCGGGAGCGAAGGTTGCGCTTGCGGCGCGCAACAAGGAAAGACTCGTTGGCGTGGCTGAAGAGATTGCCAAGGCAGGCGGCGAAGCGTTCGCGATCCAGATGGACGTGGCCGATGCCGAGCAAGTCAAGGCGGGATTCAAACAGGTGATCGAGCGCTTCGGCAAGCTGGACATCCTGGTGAACAACGCGGCGATCACGCGTGACACGCTCGCGCTGCGTATGAAACCGGAAGACTGGGACGCGGTGCTGCGCACAAACCTGACCGGCGCGCACCTGTGTATCCAGCAAGCCCTGGGCGTGATGCTCCGCGCGCGCTACGGGAGAATCATCAACCTGACTTCGGTGGTGGCGCAGGCGGGCAACGCCGGGCAGGCGAATTACGTGGCGGCCAAGGCGGGCCTGATCGGATTGACGAAGGCCATCGCCGTGGAAGTGGCTTCGCGCAATATCACCGTGAATGCGGTTGCGCCGGGATTCATCGCCACGGCGATGACCGACCCGCTGCCGCAGAACGTGAAGGACCAACTGATGGCGCGGATTCCGCTGGGGAGGATGGGTACGGGTGCCGACGTGGCCGCTGCGATTGTGTTTCTCGCGAGCGAGGAGGCCGGGTACATCACCGGGCACGTGCTGGACGTGAATGGCGGGCTGTACATGGCGTGAACGGAGTGCGCGGTTGACCCTGCGCGGGGCCATGCATAGAATGGGCGGGTTATTTTGAACACTTCCGAGCGTATGGAAAGCTGGCCACGTCGAGCGGCCTGATCCGAGCCGAACTGGGGCGAAGCGGTACAGCAAAGAGCGAAAACTGGAGGAGCAGAGAAATGGCGAGTGTGGAAGAACGCGTCAAACAAATCATTGTCGAACAACTGGGCGTCGATGAAGCCGAGGTGACGCCGACCGCTTCGTTTGTGGACGATCTAGGAGCCGATTCACTCGACACGGTCGAGCTGGTGATGGCCTTCGAGGAAGCGTTTGGAATCGAGATCCCCGACGAGGACGCCGAGAAAATCGCCACGGTGAAAGACGCCATCGAGTACATCGAAAAGCACTCCTCGGGGAAGAAGTAGACCGGCCGCGGAATCCCAACAGGAGAATGCCCATTTTGAGCCGCCGCGTAGTGGTCACGGGTGTCGGGCTGGTCTGCGCTTGCGGGATCGGCACGGAAGAAACGTGGAGCGCACTCCAGGCCGGGCACGGGGGAATCGCGACCATCACCCACTTCGACGCGACGCGCTTCGACTGCCGCTTCGCCGGCGAAGTGAAAAACTTCGATCCGCTGCAGTGGATTGAGAAGAAAGAAATCAAGAAGATGGGCCGGTTCATCCAACTGGCCATCGCCGGCGCGGACTTCGCCATGAAAATGTCCGGCCTGGAAATCGGGCCGGACTTGGCGAACGCCGCCGGCGTCTATATTTCGTCAGGTATCGGCGGCTTCGATGTGATCGAGCGCGAACACACCAAGCTGATGCAGGGCGGGCCCGGCAAGATCTCGCCGTTTTTCATTCCCGGTTCCATCGTGAACCTTGCCTCGGGGCATGTTTCTATCCGCTATGGTGCGCGCGGGCCGAATTCGGCGACGGCGACGGCCTGTTCGGCTTCGGCGCACGCACTGGGGGATTCGTTCAAGATCATTCAGCGCGGCGCTGCGGAAGTGATGATTTGCGGCGGCGCCGAGGCTTCGATCACGCCGATGGGCATCGGGGGGTTCGCGGCCATGAAGGCGCTCTCGACGCGCAACGACGAGCCCGCCCGCGCCAGCCGGCCCTTCGACGCGCAGCGCGACGGCTTCGTGGTGGGCGAAGGCTCGGGAATAATCATCCTGGAATCGCTGGAACACGCGCAGAAGCGCGGCGCGAACATCCTGGCGGAAATTATTGGCTACGGGATGTCCGGCGACGCTTACCACATCACGCAGCCGGCCGAAGGCGGCGCGGGCGCATACCAGGTCATGAAGGTCACGCTGGCCGACGCCAATGTGCCGCCCGAAGCGGTGAACTACGTGAACGCGCACGGGACTTCGACGCCGCTCGGCGACGCGATTGAGACGGCGGCGGTCAAGCGCTTGTTCGGCGAGCGGGCGAAAAAGGTGCCGGTGAGTTCGACAAAATCGATGACCGGGCACCTGCTCGGCGGCGCGGGAGGACTCGAGGCGGGAATTTGCGTGCTGGCGCTGCGCGACCAGATCCTTCCTCCGACCATCAACTACGAGAACCCCGACCCGGAATGCGACCTGGACTACGTGCCCAACCAGTCGCGCAAGGCCGAGGTCGAGTACGCGCTGTCGAATTCGTTCGGCTTCGGTGGAACGAACGCCGCGCTGCTCTTCCGGCGGTGGGCGGGTCGCTGAAGGCAGTCCTTTCTCAACCCAAACCTTCTTCGGTATCATTTGTCGGCCGCGCCGAGGGGAGGAATCCTTGAACATCGTTGTTTGCGTGAAACAAGTTCCGGCGAAGGATGCGCCGCTGGCCATCGCCGAGGGCGGCGCGTGGATTCGCGAAGCCGATATCGGCTTCGAGATGAACGAGCCGGACACCTACGCGCTGGAAGAGGCGCTGCGGCTCAAGGAAAAGCACGGCGGCGAAGTGGTGGCGCTCTCGATGGGGCCCGAGCGCGTGAAGCAAACGATCAAGGAAGCGCTGGCCAAGGGCGCAGACCGCGGCATCCACGTGGCGGACGACAAGTTTCACCAGCTCGATCCGCTGGCTTCGGCGCGTTCGCTGGCGGCGGCGATTCAGAAAGAGAAGTTCGACCTCGTGCTGACGGGCTTGCAGAGCGACGACCACGGTTTCGGGCAATCGGGCGTGCTCCTGGCGGAATTGCTCGGGCTGCCGCACGCCACGATCATCATGCAGATCGACGTGCTCGAGGGGCGCATGAAGCTGAAGCGCGAACTCGAGGCCGGCTGGTTCCAATGGGTGGAGCTGCCGATGCCAGCCGTGCTGTCGATTCAGTCCGGCATCAACAAAGTGCGCTACGCGACGCTGAAGGGCATCATGGCCGCAAAGAAAAAAGAGATTGCGAGCGTCGCGCGCGAGTCACTGGGTGTGTCGAGCGAATTGACGCAGAAACTCGAGCGCATCTACGTGCCGCAGAAGACAAAGAAGACGGAAATGATCGGCGGGACGCCGAAGGAAGCGGCGGCGAAACTGGTGGAGAAGCTGAAGTTCGAGGCGCGGGTGCTGTAACAAACTAGAACGCTGAAATTAGAAGTCAGAAAGCGAAGGCAGAATTGGAAAAGCCTCGCGATTTGGTCAAGCGAACGAGAGAGTTAGCCTGTAGGATCATGATTCGAGAGTTTCACGTGCCTTCTGATTTCTGAGTTCTGCATTCTGACTTTTGTTGCAAAGGAACTGACGAATGAACATCTTGGTGGTCACCGAACAACGGGAAGGGAAATGGAACAAGACGAGTTTCGAGACACTCGCGGCGGCGCAGCAGATTGCCGCGGAAACAAAGGGTCAACTTGCTGGCGTGGTGATTGGCAAGGGAGTGGCCGCACTGGCCAATGAGTTGGCAGCGAAGAAACTCGATCAAGTGCTGCTCGTGGAGCATGACCTGCTGGCCGCGTACACACCCGATGGTTACACGGCAGCGCTGAGGCAAGTGATCGAGGCTGCCAAGCCCGATCTTGTGCTCTTCCCGCACACGTATCAGGTGCGCGACTTTGTGCCGAAACTGGCGGCGTCGCTTGGCAAGGGCATGGTCGGCGACTGTATCGGCTATCGAAACGACGGCGGAAAACTCGTGTTCGTACGCCAGATGTTTCAAGGGCGCACCGCGGCGGACGTCACGTTTTGCGGAGCCGGGCCGTGGTTTGCGAGCTTTCAGGCGGGAGCGTTTCGCGCCGATTTGGCTGCGGACGGGAGCGCGAGAGCGGCGGTGAAGGCAGCAGCGGTGGACTTGATGCCAGAGCAAATCCGCACGAAGCCGATGGAGCTGTTCCGCGAGGCGAGGCAAGCGGTGGACTTGACGCAAGCGCCGGTGATCGTGGCCATCGGCCGTGGGATCAAGGCGGCGGAAAACATCCCTCAGGTGGAAAAGCTTGCCAAAATTCTCGGCGGGGAACTGGCGGCTTCGCGGCCGATTTGCGATGAAGGCTGGCTGCCCATGGAACGCCAGATCGGCAGCTCGGGGCAAACGGTCGCGCCGAAGCTGTACCTCGCGCTGGGGATCAGCGGCGCGATTCAACACGTGGTGGGGATGAAAGGGTCGCGCACGATCGTGGCTATCAATAAGGACGCGAACGCGCCGATTTTTGAGGTTGCCGACTATGGTATCGTCGCAGATATCTTCGAGATCATCCCCGCTCTAACCCAGGAGCTCGAGAGGGCAGGGGCAAGCTGATCGCCGATCCGCGCACCAAAATTCTGCGCGTGGCAGACGGCTGTCCCTACAGGTGTTCTACAATAGTCTCGTGACCTGCCCGCTCAGGAGATTCGCCGCACAATCCCTGGCTGCTTTCCTCTTAGTGTCTGCCTCCGTCTTATCGCTTGCCGGCGCCGCCCACGCCGACGCTCCTGAGGACTGTATTAGCGGCGTCACCATTAAGGTGAGTTCACCGCTGCCGCCGCAGGGAAGTTTGCTCCGCGTCACCGTGCGGAGCGACTCGCCGCTCGCAAACGTGCACGGGGAATGGGCCGGGCGCGCGGTGGGCTTTTGGCAAGACGGCGCGCGCAGCACCGTCTATCGGGCATTTCTGGGGATCGATCTGGAACAACCGGCTGGGGATCAGGAACTCGCGGTGACTGTGTCGCCACCGAACGGTGACTCTGTGACATGCCGCGCGAAACTGACCGTGCGGGCCGCACTGTTCGCCGTGGAACGGCTGCGCGTCGGGCCGCAGTTCGTCGAGCCTTCGCCGGAGGATCTTGAGCGCGCGAAAAAGGAGGGCGAGCGCCTGCGCGCGACTTTCGCAGGGCGCGAACCGGAGCGATTGTGGAACGGAGCGTTCCGGTTTCCGCTGGACGGTCCGCGCAAGGGCGGCAATTTTGGGAAGCGCCGGATCCTGAACGGCGAAGCCCGCTCGCCCCACGGCGGCCTCGATGTCCCTGCTCTCACCGGCACGGCAGTACGCTGCGCAGCGCGGCCGGGTGGTTCTGGCCGCTGCGTTCTATTTCTCAGGGAATACGGTGGTTGTGGACCACGGGCTCGGCGTGTACACGTTTTATGGTCACTTGTCAGAGATTGGCGTAAAGGAAGGCGACCTCGTTGATGCCGGAACGCTAATCGGGCGTGTGGGAGCAACGGGACGCGTGACCGGCCCTCATTTGCATTGGGGATTGATCGTGAACGAGGCCAAAGTGAACCCCCTGCAGATCCTGCCGCCGGAATTGCCCAAGAAATAGACTGCGAGCTCCCAAGCTGGCCTCCCCGGAGGCTGTTCCGGCCGATATCGGTCTTACTGGAGTCCTGACCGGCCCGGCTCACGCATTAAATGCCCGGTGTTCCCGGGAACACCGGGTCTAGGAGCGACGCAGACGTCCGGCTGGTGGGGTGGGTAGCTGCCAGCAACGTCGGGCCCCACGAATCGCCTCCAAACGCCAAATCCCAAGTTTGGGATTCACTCCGTGTGACAAGACCTGCGGAGATGATCGTAAACGGTGCTTCTGAATAATCATGCTAAACTGTTTTTGTAGCGTTTGGCGGAGCGATGACTCTTCAAGACTACAAACTGGTTCTGTTCCGGCAGGAGGACGGCTCCTGGGTAGCCGAAGTGCCTGCCATTTCAGGATGTTACGCTCTGATGGCCAGCAAAGAAGAGGCCTTGGCTGAGCTTGAGAAGGTGTTTGCGATGATTGCCGAAGAGTACCGCGAAAAGGGCCGCTCGCTCCCCGCTGACACGACCGAAATCGTGCATGCCTAGCGCCACCGCTCGCGAATTTCAACGAATTGCAAGTCTCCTTGGTTTCTCCAAGACACGCCAAACCGGCAGTCACGAACGGTGGAATCACCCTGACGGAAGGGCGGTGACGATACCGTTGCACGGCGGAAAAGAGATCGGTCCGCCGCTATTCTTCAAGATTCTGCGACAATTGGGGATCACTCTCGAAGAATTCCTGAAGGGGCGTTGAGTTGCTCGGATAGAATAGCGGCGTGGCGGTTGAGCGGGAGCGATTAGACGCGGATGTGCTGATTGTCGGCGCGGGGCCGGGAGGGCTGGCCTGCGCGCTGCACCTCGCAAACCTCATCAAGCAGCACAACGCTTCGGGCGCGAAGCCGGAGCTTTCTCACGAAAATATCTATGTGCTCGAAAAGGGCCGGGAAATTGGGGCGCACCAGCTTTCGGGCGCGGTGATGGATCCGCGGGGCCTGCGCGAACTGGTGCCTGATTTCGAGAAGTCGGCGCCCGCAGGAATTGCGGATACGCCGGTGACGCGCGACGCGGCGTATTTCTTCACCGCGTCGAAAGCCTGGAAATTCCCGATCACGCCGCCGCCGCTGGCGAACCACGGCAACTACGTTATCTCCCTGAACAAACTGACGAAGTGGCTGGGAGGGTTGGTCGAGGAAGCGGGCATCAATCTGTTCACGCAGTTTGCCGGCGCGCAGCTCATTTACGAGGACGAGGGCATCGCCGGGGTCATCACTGAAGACAAGGGCGTGGACAAGAACGGCAAGCCGAAAGACAACTACACGCCCGGCTACGAGCTTCGCGCGAAAGTGACAGTGCTGGCCGAGGGGCCGCGCGGGTCGTTGACGAAAGATCTCGTCGCGAAAAAAAAGCTCGATGGCTTGAGCCCGCAGACGTACGGCATCGGGATAAAAGAAATGTGGGAAGTTCCCGCCAGGCGAATCGAGCCGGGGTATGTGGCGCACACGCTGGGCTGGCCGATTGATTCGAGCATGTACGGCGGCGGTTGGCTCTACGGGCTGCGCGACAACCGGGTTTCCGTCGGACTCGTCGTCGCACTCGAGTATCACGATTCGCACTTCGATCCCCACGAGGCGTTCCAGCGCTACAAGACGCATCCCTTTATCCGCAAAATGCTCGACGGCGGAAAGTTGGTGCGCTACGGCGCGAAAACGCTGCCCTACGGCGGTTGGTATTCGATGCCGCGCACGTACGTGGACGGCGGGCTGATCATCGGCGATTCGGCGAGCTTCCTGAATTCACAGCGGCTCAAGGGCATTCACATGGCCATCAAGAGCGGGATGCTCGCCGCCGAAACCGTCATCGAGGCGCTGCGCACGGGCGACGCATCGTCGAAGACGCTCTCCGCATTTCCGCAGAAAGTGGAGCAGAGCTGGATCAAGAAAGAACTGTGGGAAGTGCGGAACTTCCACCAGGGCTTCCAAAACGGATTGTGGGCGGGTCTCGCGAACGCGGCGGTGCAATTCGTCACCGGCGGCCGCGGTTTCGTTGATCCCGCGCGCGCGCACGCGGGTCACGAGGCGTATCGCAAGGCCGCTGGCGCTGCGCTGGCGGAGCGGTTCAAGGGCGACGGTAAACTCACCTTTGACCGGCTGACGGACGTCTATCACTCCGGCACGCGGCATGAAGAGGATCAACCGTGCCACCTCGTGGTTGCGGATACGAACATCTGCAGCACGCGCTGCGCGGAAGAGTACGGGAATCCCTGCCAGTATTTCTGTCCCGCGGCGGTTTACGAGATGACGCGCGAGAAGGGCGAACTGCGGCTGAAGATCAACGCCTCGAATTGCGTCCACTGCAAGACGTGCGACATCGCAGACCCCTACCAGATCATCAACTGGATTCCTCCCGAGGGCGGCGGCGGACCAAATTACGAGGGGATGTAGCGCATCCCCCGCGGCGTCATCCTGAGGGTTCGACGCAGTCGAATCCGAAGGACCTCAAGCAAGACTCACCTTGCAGTGCGGACCGATTGAGATCCTTCGCTCAGGATGACAAGGCCACATCGGCCAGAAGTTGGCTCCGCCCCTACCGTCAATCCATCACGTCTATGCCTGTCGCTTAGGAGGAATCCGCGGCTGAAGCTACCTGCTGCCGCAGCCGGCGCCCGCGCAGGGAGACTTCGATGAAGAGAACGTACGGCGCAGGGCGCTCCACATTCGCGTGAAAACGCCGGGCTGGGACTTCGGCGGCTCATCCATGCGAGGCGGAATGACTTGCGCCACCTGGACGGGCGGCGCTTGGGCGGGGGAAGGCGGAGCGGCCTGGACGTGGCCGCGATAGACCACCGCCGGCCGCACGCGCACGCTGCGCAGCAGAAGAATCGTTTGCGGATCGGGGTCGGGCGGCGGCGTGGGAGCCGAGGCGTCAAACGTGAGCGGCGGCATGAAGACTTTGTAGATAGGCTCTTCGGTGGCTGGCGGCCCGGACTTGCCGGGCTGCGCCGGGCGGTCGGTGAGGATCGGCGGCGGAGCGTTTTTCTCTGCGACTTCAGGTTTGGCCGGAACTTGCGGGGGCACCAGCGGCTTGGCGTCACGCGATTGCGTGCCCAGCGGAACAGCAAGGGCGCTGAGAACGGGCGGTTTCTCCACTGGCGGAATCATTCTGCGCGCTGAAAGGAGTTCGCATTGGCACGTGTCTTCGGTACCGCGCACCGTGCCTAACCCGCCGCCGTCCACCCGAATCTCTCCGCCCTGCGGCACAAGCAGGGATTGCCCGCCAAGTTGCTGTTCGACGCGCACGGCTCCGCGCGCCGCGTGGACGCACATCTGGCCGGAAGCTTGGAGGCCGACAGTGGCTTCGCGAGGCCCGTCGCCAATGGCTACGGGCGTGGCCACCACGAGCGGCGTATAGATCGTCAGCGTGCCGGTGGTGGCGAGGCGCGCGTGGACTGTGCCGTAATCAAACGCGAGGGTGACCGCGCCACCCGATTTCAGTACCGAGAAATGCGCGGGGCCGCAGATGCCGATCTCGCCGCCGTCGGTCAGGGCGAGCCGCGCCTGGCCCGCGCGAACCGTAACCTCGCTGCCACTTGCCAGCACTGCGGTCGTGCGGCCGTTGACCACTTCCACACGGATGGGGCCCTGGACGGAGAGGTCATCACCCTCGATCTGGCCCACGAGCTCGCGAACCGCTTGAGGTGGAGCGCCCGCGAGCGAGATACACCCGAGGAAGAGGATCAGGGCGAGGCCGGCTGGCGCATGCCGATGCCGGGAGAGGCGTCCAGGACACAGGCGCGGCGGCATGGTGAGCTGGCACATCGCAGGTTTTGGCACCGTTCGCCTATACTATACGCCCATGCCCGATGCCGCGAAATCCGGCCCGCCGCTAGATGAGCAACGTCCCGGGAGGCACTTCGACACGAGCCTGCCGGAGCTGAGCCTTTGGCGCCGGATGCAAATCCCGTTAATCGCTTGGGCGGTTTACTGGGTGATTCGCGGAATCGGTTCGACGATCCGTTTTGAGCGGATTGGCGAGCGAAAACTCGATCGGATTTACAGTGGCGGCAAACCGCTGATCTGGGTGTTCTGGCACAACACGAGCTTGGCCATGACCTGGCTGGCACGGCACCGCGGGATCGTGGTGATGAACACCACGGCGTTTGACGGGCAGTGGACACGCCGGGTGGTGGAGCGGCTGGGGTTCGGCACGGTGCAAGGAAGTTCGACACGTGGCGGCTTGAGCGGCCTTGTCGCGATGGAACGCTGCCTGCGGGAAGGTCACGACGTTGCGTTCACGATCGACGGGCCGCGCGGCCCGCGCTACGTCGCCAAAGCGGGCCCGGTGCTGCTCGCCCGGCGGAGCGGGTGTCCCATCGTCGTGGTTCATGTCGGACTGCAGGGCGCAACGACCCTCGAGAAGACCTGGGACCTATTTCAGATACCGCACCCTTTCACGCAGGCTGTGGTTTTGGGGTCGGGGCCTCTCTTCGTCCCACCGGACGCGGACCGCGAGATGATTGACCGCAAGCACGCGGAAATGCAACGTGCCTTGGAAGAGGCACGCGACGCCGCGAATTCGTGGTTCGACCTCTCGCCCGAGGAGCGCGAGCACCAGCGCGCGCGATGGATGGCCTAAGAGCTGGTCTCCACGGCTATTTCCGTGGCGGAATGCTGAGTAGGACGTGGCATGGCGCGTGGGTGGCGATGTGTTTCGCCGTCGTGCCCAGAATAATCTCGCCGAGCGTGCGCTTGTGGTGGTAGCCAACCACCGCCAGATCGCACTTCCGCTCCTTCAGCTCATCGAGCAGCGCCGCCCCGGCCGAATGAGCCCGCAAGACCAGCGTCGAGCACTTCATCCGGCTGCGCTTGGCGACGCGTTCGGCCGTGCGCAGGATTTTCTTCCCGGTCGCTTCGAGGTCGGGAACGTCCGCGTTCAAGGGTGTGTTGTCGGGCAATTCGACGACGTGCACCAGGGTGAGTGAGGCGCCCCGCGCCCCCAGGCGGCACGCCATGTCCGTCAGTTCCACGGCGTGCTCCCTTACTTTCAAGCCCACGAGGATCCGCTTGGCCTTTTTCATGCTACGCCTCCACAGTAGAACGTCATGCCTCCCATGGCCCCGAGCGTGGCAATCGCGTTCAGTGTTCGCCGAGCGTGACGCGCAGCTCGAGTTTCTGCCGCCCACGATAAAACGTTACGGTGATGGTGTCTCCCGGACGTTTCCGGTTCATCACCAGGTTCAAGTCCAAATTCGTGGTGACTTTTTGGCCGTCGATGCCGACGATGACGTCGCCGCCGATCAACAACCGGCGCATCCCGGTCTGCACGGCGCGAGTCCCGCCACGGAGACCGGCGCGCGCGGCGGGTCCGTCCGAGGTGAGCGTCTCGATCATCAAGCCCTCGTCGACCGGCGCATCAAGCGCTTGCGCGAGAGCGGGCCACAGCACCGTGACCTGCACGCCGAGGAACGCATGGCGCACGCGCCCTTCGTTGATGATCTGCTCGGCGATCAGCCGGGCAGTATTGCTGGGAATGGCAAAGCCGATCCCTGCGGCCGCGCCCGAAGGCGAGTAGATCAAGGTGTTGATGCCCACGACTTCGCCCTTAGTATTTAAGAGGGGTCCGCCGGAATTGCCTTGGTTGATAGCAGCATCGGTCTGGATGGCTTGGTCGATCGAGGTTTGCGGGCTGGTCTGCACGGTCCGGCCGAGGGCGCTGACCACGCCCGTGGTCAGCGTGCTCTGAAAACCGAAGGGATTGCCGATGGCCAGCACGCGCTGGCCCACTTGCAGCGCGTTGGAATCCGCGAGGGCGAGCACCGTCAGCTTCTTGGCTCCGGGTTCGATCTTGAGGATGGCGATATCGTTGCTAGGGTCCCTGTTCACCAGCTTTGCAGGGAATTTGCTGTGGTCGCCGAGCGTCACTTCAACCGTCTGCGCACCTTCGATGACGTGGTTGTTCGTCAGGATGTACCCCCGCGGATCGATCACAAAGCCGGAGCCCGCACCGGCGACGGGCACGGGGTTGAAGAAGAAGTCGTACTCCACAGCCTGCGTGACGATATTGGCCACCGCCGGTGAAGCCTCGCGATAGACGCGCACATTGATGGCTTCCTCCTCCGTCAGGCCCGTGGTGCGCGAATCCGCCGGCGGTTCCGGCAGCGCCTCCACCTGCGCGGGATGGCGAGGTCCCCAGCGGCTCCCGGCCCAGAATCCGCCCAGGACGAGCAGAGCCACGATCGCCGCCAGGCGGATGGCGCTCCCCGCCCTGCTTGGTTGTCTCGGTGCAAAGGACATTTTTCTGACTCCTTGCGGTTATCAGGCAGCCGCCATGCGTTTGAGTTTCTCCACCACGGCTTCCACCTGATGCCGGGTGTGCTCGAGCGTGCCCGAGCAATCGATTTCGTCGTCCGCCATGCGACGTTTCTGGTCCATCGCCAACTGCGCGGCGATGCGCCGCTCGGCATCCTCGCGCGCCATCCCCCGTTCGAGCAGCCGCGCGAGCTGTTGTTCGGGCTCGCACCAGACCACGATGAGGTGTTGCAGGCAGTCGTGGTAATGCGCTTCCACCAGCAGCGCCGCTTCGACGACGGCGACCCCGTGGGGATGCGCGGAGGCAAGCTCCTCAAGCTGGCGATCGAGCGCCTCAAGCACGCGCGGGTGAACGATTTGATTCAGCCGCGCGAGCCGCGCGGGATCGCCGAAGACGACGGCAGCGAGCTTGGACCGGTCGATGTGCCCGTCGGCAGTGAGGATCTGGCCCCCGAAGTCGCGCACAATCTCATCATAGGCCGGGCAGTCGGGTTCGATGAGCTGGTGGGCCACCGGGTCCGCCTCCAGAATCAGGCAGCCAAGTTCGCGCATCATGCTGGCGACCGTAGACTTGCCGCAGCCGATTCCGCCGGTCAGGCCGACGCGCAGCATCAGTTTCCGGCGACGCGCTCGGTGTGGACGGCGGCGGCCATTTCGCGCGTACTCGCAGACTCCCCTCGCCGCAAGCGCGCGGCTTTCACCGTGTTGCTCATGAGCATGGCGATCGTGAGCGGGCCTACCCCGCCCGGCACGGGCGTGTACGCGCCCGCGACGTGGATGACCGAGGGATGCACATCTCCTGCCAGGATGGAGCCCTTCTCGCGGAACTTTGCCAGCCGTTCCGGGAAGTCCGCGAAGATGCGCTCGGCCTGCGCCGCATCGGTGACCGGGATCTGGCCGACGTCAATTACCGTGGCGCCGGGGCGGATATAGTCGGGCGTGACCATCGCCGCACGGCCCATGGCCGCGACCACGATGTCGCCGCGGCGAACAACGTCGGGGAGGTTGCGCGTCTTCGAGTGACAGACCGTGACGGTGGCGTTGGCGTGCATCAGCAGCAGCGCCATCGGTTTGCCGACGATGTCGCTGCGGCCCATCACCACGGCATTTGCGCCTTCGATGGGAATATCGCTGCGCCTCAGGATTTCCATCACGCCGGCGGGCGTGCAGGCCACGAGGTTCGGCCGGGCCGCCACCAGCTTGCCGACGTTGTAGGGGTGGAAACCGTCGACGTCTTTCGCGGGGTCCACGGCCTCCAGGATTTTCTTGGAGTCCACCTGTGCAGGAAGCGGCATCTGCACGAGGATTCCGTCCACGTCGTCCCGCAGGTTGAGTTCGTCGACGAGGGCGAGCAATTCGGCCGTGGTGATGGTGGCCGGGGGAGTGATCATGAAGCTCGCCAGACCGAGTTTTTCGCAAGCGGCAATCTTGCTCTTGACGTAAAGCTTGGACGCCGGGTTATCGCCCACGAGCACGGCGGCGAGGCCGGGACGCACACCGCGGGCGGTCAGATTGGCAATCTCACTTGAAAGTTCCGCGAAGATCTGGTCGCGGATGGCATTGCCGTTCAGGATTCGTGCGCTCAAGGGGGCTCCCCGACGCGGCAGGTGACGTTCACAGACATTCTAGCATACGGCGTACGGCGCAGCAGGCGCGCGGCGGTCAGGCGTGATTCGCGCTGCCGCCTGAACCGTCACCGGAATCCGGAAACAATGAGCTGCATCTAATCAAAGGACTCTGCCTCAGGGTATTCGCGGGGATTCTCCATGTAGAATGTGGTGCCGCGGCCATTCTCTGTTCAGGGGTGAAT
Organism: uncultured Acidobacteriota bacterium; assembly: GCA_963739275.1. Lineage (GTDB taxonomy): Bacteria > Acidobacteriota > Terriglobia > Acidiferrales > UBA7541 > JBGQGH01. Next base: position 3,342 of record CAVTZX010000033.1, on the reverse strand, counting down.
CGAGTGCTTTGGGAAAACAGCGAGCGCAGACAGCAGGAGCGCCAACGCAAGAGCGAAGGGCGGCTGCCGCCCGGACAGTCCCTGACGCTCAAGTGGCCGGTGCTGCATTACGGTTCCGTTCCTGGCTTCGATCCGAAGACGTGGGACTTCCGCATCGCGGGGCTGGTCGAAGAGCCCGTGCGGCTCACTTGGGAAGAGTTCAATCAGTTGCCCCAGACGGAAACCGTCTCGGACATCCACTGCGTTACGCGCTGGAGCCGCTTCGACAACCGCTGGCAAGGTGTGTTGTTCACTGAAGTGATGAAACTTGTCAAAACGAGGCCGGAAGCACGCTTCGCGCTCATCCATGCCGAACAAGGCTTCACCGCCAACCTGCCTCTTGACGATCTTCTGCGGCCGACTTCGATGTTTGTCCTCAAGCATGATGGCGAGCCACTGACGCCCGAACATGGCTACCCGCTGCGCCTGCTGGTGCCGCACCTGTATTTCTGGAAGAGCGTGAAATGGGTGCGCGGCTTCGAGCTCCTCGTTGAAGATGCGCCCGGCTTCTGGGAGCAGAACGGCTATCACATGTACGGCGACCCGTGGAAGGAACAGCGCTTCGAAACGGACTAGAAGTCAGAAGTCAGAGACTTGTTCCGCGCGGTTTTCTTGTAACCTCGAACTTCAAACGTCTAGCCATTTTCGGGGCTGCTGACCGAAAAAGGAATCTATACGGCCGTGGAAGCGAAGGGGCAGGCGCAAAAGCTCACGGGTGAAACAAAGCTACAATTTCGCTGGATTCAATAGGCGCGGGCTCACTTGCACCCGATTCGTTCGGTTGCGTCCTTGGCTTTGGCGTCCGCAACGGTCTGCCATTGCATATTGCTTGGCACGTCGGCCCCGCCGCACGCCAGCGGTACGATATGGTCTACGACATAGCCCGGCCTGCCGTGTGGGTATCCGGTTTGTCGCTCGAATTCAGCTTTCGCTGCCGCACTCCGTCTAATCTTTCCGTTTGAATCACGCAGCACAGGAGTCGATGCTGTTGTTGAACTTTGTACGCTGGGTGTGGAACTCGACACCTTGGTTCCGGGCGCACTGCGGTCGTATGCTCGAACGACGGTTCCGTCCTTGCGCGTGTAGCTGCGGACATGAACGTTTTTTTGTGAGGAGCTTGCCTTGCCGGAACCTGAATGGCTGTGGAGCCCGCTTGACGCGCCGAGCGGATACGCAAGCGCGCTAGAACCTAATAACAGAACTACAGACAAAAGGAAGCGAAACAATCGTTTGGGCATGGGCTGGACCTCGCGTGTGCGGGACAGCCCATCCTTCTTTCATTGCGCCATTATTACAATGGTACTTAGGTACCAGCGATATCTTTATTGAAAAGATCGAAGCAGTTCGAAACCCTAATAAATATCGTACTGCTCCCAGTGCAGCGTGGGGTCGGACTGGATGATCACGCTCTTGCGCGTGGCTTGCTCGAGTTCCTCGACGATGGCGGCCTCGCGCGTCTTGAGCGCCTTGGCGATTTCCGGGTTGACGCGCAGCGTCAGGCTCTGCGCGTCGAGCTCCGCAGCCATCTTGCGTGCTTCCGCCTGGATTTCGTAGCAGATGGTAGGCACGGACTTCACCATCCCGGACCCCGTGCAGTACGGGCAGGGCTGGCAGAGTACGCGCTCGAGCGCCTGCTTGGTGCGCTTGCGCGTGATGGCCACCAGGCCGAATTCGTTGAACGAAAGCGCCTTGGAGGGCGCGCTGTCGGTGCGCAGCGCGTCATCGAGCGCGTGCATGACTTTTTCCCGGTTGCGGCGCTCTTCCATGTCGATGAAGTCCACGACGATGATGCCGCCGAGGTCGCGCAAGCGGATCTGCCGCACGATCTCTTTCACCGCCTCGAGGTTTGTTTTGACGATGGTGTCTTCGAGGCGCGTCGAGCCGCGGCCCACGAACTTGCCGGTATTGACGTCGATGGCCACCAGTGCTTCGGTGTGGTTGATGACGATGTAGCCGCCGGACTTGAGCCACACCTTCGGCCGCAACGCCTTGTCCAGTTCCTGCTGGATGCCGAACTCCTCGAAGATCGGCGTGTCCTTGGTGAAGAGCTTGACGCGGTTCACCAGCTTGGGCTGGAAGCGGCTGACGAACTCCACCACTTTGCCGTATTCCTCTTCGTTGTCGATCCAGATGGCCGTGTAGTCGCTGCTCATGTAGTCGCGCAGGATGCGCTCGACGAGGTTGAGGTCGCGGTGCAGCAGGGAAGGCGCCTTGCGCTGCTCGGCGCTGGCGATTGATTTCTTCCAGGTGTGCCCGAGGAACTCGATGTCGCTGCGGATTTCTTCGTCGCTCGCGCCGCCCGCCGCCGTGCGCACGATGAATCCGCCCGGGATAGCTGCCCCTGGCCTCGCCAACGAGCCGGCGCAAGCGCGACGCGGTCTTCCGCCGAGGCGATCTTGCGCGACACTCCGATGTGGTCCATCGTGGGCATGTACACCAGGAAGCGCCCCGGCAGCGCCACGTGGCTCGTGATTCGCGCGCCCTTCTTGCCCAGAGGTTCTTTCGCGATCTGGACGATGATCTCCTGATTGGCCCTCAACATCTCAGAGATCAGATGTGGCCGGCGCTGTGCCTCGTGGCGATGATCGTGCCTGCGCATCGGGCGGCCGCCGCGGTGACCGGGGTGCTGCCGCCCGCCGCGGCGGAAGGGCCCCTGGAAGCGGGCTCGCGAGCGGTCTTCGATACGCGCGGAGGTCGGCGGTGCCTGGCTTTCCGGAGCATGCTCGGAGTGCTCCGCGTCCGGCGCTGCTTCGCCCGGCTCCATCTGCTCTGCGGGGGACATCTCCACGCCTTCGCGCTCGAGCGGCTCTTCGAGCTCCTCGACGGAGTAGCTCGTCTCCTCGATCCTTTGCGCGCCGGCCTCGGATTCTTCTTCGCCGAACGCAGCGCCCTCTTCGTCCTGCTCTTCGGAGAGCTCTGCGGCCGACTCCGCCGACTGCGCCTCGGCCTCGGCCTGCGCCTCTTCGTGCTTGGCTTCGGCCAGTTGTTCGCCGAAGACGGCGGCTTCGTCCTCGCTCAAGTAACCGTTTGTTGCGGGCGATGCGCCGGCGGCTTTCTGTGCCTCTTCCGCATCCTGGCCCGCTTGCGGCTCTTTGCCGTGGAAAAATGCGGCTGGCGGCAATTCCGGCAATTCTTCGGGTCGCGGAGCTTCCGCAGCAGGCTCGCGAGGGAAGGGCGCTGGTGCTCCCGCAAACGTTTCTGCTTGCGGCTCAACTCGATCCGCCTCCGCTGGCGTGGATCCAAGCTCCTTGACGAACGGAGAGGGAGTCTGCGCCTCCGGCTCGGCAAAGGCTGCCCCCATCG
>CAVTZX010000032.1:0-16157 GCA_963739275.1 uncultured Acidobacteriota bacterium | reverse complement strand
GTTGCCGAAATGGGTGCGCCGGACCATCGGGATGTTCAGTTCCTTGGCCGCTAGCGTCCCCATCACCCGGAACGACAGATCGATGAGTCTCCAGTGCTCCTTCGACCACATGGGCACGCCGTAACGCGACGGCCACGCTGTCCGGCGACTGGATGAAGGCATTGTGCGTCACGTAGTCCTGAGGGTCGGGGATGGACCAGCCGCTGACGTGCAACTCAATCGGGACGGTCGCCGGTTCCAGTCCTTCCGCACCGACGGTCAGCGCGGCCGTGTAGTCTCCCCCGCCGCGTCCTTTGGGACGTCCGCCGTGACCCAGATCGGCTGCATCACGGCGGGCCAATTCCGCACCCGTGGTATCTTCGGCCGATGGACTCATCCATCGGGTCGAAGCCGATCGCCGGATAGATCCCGGGGGTTACGCAGGCGGAGCCAGGACCGCGGGATGGCGCGGTTGGCCGGGGTCGTTATCTGCGCCTTCAAGTCCTTGATGGCGTCGGTGGAGCTGAGCACCACCTGTCCGGAGAAAAAGCCGTTCGGGGCCCCCGACTTTTCAACAGGTCAATTAGCCTAAGCAGTTCAGACCGTTCAAGCCATCCAGCTGCCAGAGCAAAGCAATCGTTGAAGACGGTTGGATTATGCGGATCGAGGCGCAACAAGCGACCTATCACTTCTTTTGCGCGATTCTGTTCCCCGAGCTTGACCAAAACCGGCAACAGTTCCTTGATCGTTAGATATTTCTGGTAGGTATCCGCCTCGAGGGAAAGGCTCTCTTCCAATGCTTGCCTGGCATCGACGAATTGCCCCATGTCTCGATACCAATGCCCAGCCTCGCGAAGCAACCGCATTCGCTTGGGTGCTGGTAAATCTTCCTTGAGCTCGTCCCGAATTTTCGCTATCAGGGCGGTGTTGTCTCGGCGGAGCTTAATTGGGACTGCCTGTTGCAAGACGGACTCAAGCCTGCGGATATTGGAGCGTTGCGTTTCGATCGGCGTCAGAAGAACAGCGAAAAAAATGACATCGCTGAACTCCAAGAAGCCGGTAACCTCCAGGCATTTGTATTTCGCCACGTCCGCGATTCGCAGTCTCGTTACTGCATCGGATCTCTTAACAGTCGGTCTGTGTGAGACTTCCACGCGGCTAAAAAGCCTCATCTGTGCCACTTGACGTTCGTCAAGTTCGGCAGCGGTAAGTGGGTCAGTCTCTCGGTTCCACAATTTGATATAGATGAATTCCTTCTTGCGCATCGCCGCCGCCTTGTCTAGGCCACGTTGGTACATGCTCGCGAGCCAATCCTCGGTCCGCGCAGCGTCGATGACCCATCCAAAGGGTGCGGCTACCATGAAGGCTTTTTCGCCTGCGTAAGGAATTGCCTCGAATCCCTGAAAGCGCTGTAACGATGAGAAATTGAGAATATCCAGCTCTAGGTCGCTGGGACCATAGAAGGCACGCCTCAGTGCGGCCTGGCTATAGCCACGGTTCGTGATCAACATTCCTTTCTGCGCACCAACATCGTCGACAAAACCCGCAAGTCCATCCACGGCTTTGACATCTACCTTTCTGTTGAAAAACTTCGTATCGATAACAGTTCTTAGGATTCCCCCTGGAGTCCTTTCGATGAGTAGGATGTCGATCTGGCGCTTTCTTTTCGAGAAACGCCCCTTGACGCGTACATTCCTCCGGACTTTTGCAGCCGGGAAGTGTTCGTTGAAAAGTCCAAATACCTGCTCCTCATAAACCGACCAACGAAGCTTTATCGGCCTTGGCTTCATTTTGACTCACTTGGGTCGATGAACTCTAACCGATTCGAACCATCGCGCATAAACGCGATTCGTCGGCGAATGAAGACGACCAATCAACACAGGGAGATCCAACGCTCGAAAATAGTTCACAGTGCTGATCTTGAGCCGTACTCTCAGAGCTTCCTCCAGAGAGGTGGTATCCGTCCCTTTCAATTGCACATAGAACAATCGCCCTGTTAGCTGGTTTTCCGAAGAAACAAGTTCGACTTCGCCGTCGACCCCATAGTCGGATGGCTTTGGCCGATAGATCCAGTTGGTTGGAAGACGCGACTTAAAAGCGTCCTGAGCTTCGTCGCTCAGCACGTGCTCTCGTGGGCGTTGGGGCATATCTGGCATAGGACGATCAGATTTCCGTTTCTTCGTTATCTTTCCATGCCGGAGTTTCTAGGCCAAACGGCCAATGTATGATAAAGCCGTTGGACAGTGCAGGCGATGCTTGCAGGCAAGAAGAACTGGATATTCCTATGAACTGCTTAGAGCACCCGTGGCGGTAAGAAAACACAGAATCGAAATCCCGGCAGAGATAGCTGCGCAGCTGCTCTTTGCCTCTGACCGGACCTGCTGTGTTTGTCGTGTCCCGCGTAGACCCATCCAGATTCATCACATAGATGATAATCCAAGCAATTGTTCGACCGAGAATCTGGCCGTTCTTTGCTTCGATTGTCACCGGGACACGCAAGTTCGCGGCGGATTTGACCGGAAATTAGACGCTTCGCAGATTGTAATATACAGAAGCGACTGGTTAGAGAGAGTAGCGGCAAAGCGCGATTGGGAACACAAGCCGGAGTTGACATCTGCGAAGAGGATTCAAATTTTGCGATTCTTGCAACGAAAAGAGACCAGTGATCAGTATTTGTACGAGCTTGAGGCTGATTACCCCCAGATCGAATCGACGAATTCAGCTACAGATTCCGAGATAAACGTTTGCATCAGTGCTTTTGTCACACGCGCTTTTCAAGAATTCCGAGTGGGGGCGATTGGAAGCGCGGCGGAAAAGAATAAGGTAAAGCGGGAAACATCCTCCAATATGACGTGGGACAGCCTTTCGATTTCCCATGATGTATCAATATTCACCAGCGACTTGCTCTCAATACGATTCTCACTTTGTACCTACTATTCGATGGCAGTGCATCCCAACACCCACACTGTCACTCTCAACTTTCGGCTTCGTCCCCCAAAGGAACTCAAACTGGGAGACATATTTAGGCCGTCCAGTGATTACTTAAACCTCTTGTCCGAGTTTTGCGTAAAGGACCTACACCGGCAGCAGCCCCTGCATTGGTTCGATCCTGAGGAACGGGCCGAGTGGCTCAAGCAAAGACAAGATGAATGGATCCTCTCAGGCGCGGCCCCCAAGTTTAAGAATCTTGAGCGATTTGTACTTGCAAAAGGCGGCATGCGCCTGTTTTTTGATCCCTACCAAGTAGGTTCTTACGCGGAAGGCATGTACGATGTATTTATCCCGACCTACGTACTCGCGCCCGCGCTGGAGGAATGGATAGCGCCATTGCTCGCCTGATGAAGCTTAGAGGAAGAATCACCCGAAAATGAACGCCAGAAGGGGCACTCCGCGCAACAATCTCACACCAGCTCTCGAAGCGATTGGCAATCTGCTGCTACAAGAGCTGAACGAAGTTTTCTCTGGCGGAGAGATGACCGCTCTGAGCGCGCATGATGAAATCGAGCTTGCACCTATTAACCAGAGAACGGGTCCTTTTTATCGGTATTTTCTGCCTTGGCGGAAGGACTTGGTATCACTGCTGGCAGAGAGCTACAGACGATATCTCAAATTGGCTCTGGCCCACCCGCGCGAAGCCGGACACGATGCCGACAAATGGACGTGGGGTCAGCTTCAGCCCGCTGTAGGGGCGGCACTAGAATGGATTCGCGATTGGTATATCCTGGCGTGCGATGGCGAAAATCAATACGTCCGACACATGGGGTCTGCTCAGTTCCTCCCAGGACAGACAGTTTCGTTACCCATCCCACTCACCGTTCCGCCCTCTCCGCCACCGAAATCTTGGCGCGCTCCCGCTTGGCTTTTTCAAGTCTCCCTAGCACTCGTGGGCGTCGGGCCGTTGAAGACAAAAAACGTTCCGGCGACTGACTCCGAGCAAAAATTGGGTCCGGCGCACACCCGCTTGCTACTCAAGGGAGCCCGGCGAGTCTTCTTGTGGGAGTTGGCGGCGGCAATCGGTAGAGTGCGGAATGAGGAAACCGCTGCCGCTGGTGCGATTCCAGCAGAGATAGCGAACAGACAAACTCGGGGACCAAATAAGCGGAAAGGTTGGCAGCAAAGAATAAAACTTTACAGCGCCATTCAGAAGGTCCTGAAAGACAACTTGCTGCAAGGAATGGAATTCTGCGCCGCGCTAGACAAGAGACATGCGCCGCCGCTCTTGGATTGGGTGGAAGGAGGAGACTGGCGGGAGGGGTTTACGTGGAAAGAAGCGTGGAGTAATCGCAGCCTGCGCCAGAAGATCCGCCGCGTACGCCAAGAAGCACTAAAGGCTCGTTGAAATCACTCGTTTGCCTACCAGCCTCTCGCAACCCAAAAGGGACTTTTGTAAATACTTGGGAGTTGCTTCAGCCTACTCGTAAAACCATGCAAGCAGGAGTCCGCAAAAGGCAGTAAACACTACGCTTACACTATCAGCCTACTCGCAACTTAACGTGAGCAAGAGCCTGCTAACGCACTAAACATGCGACTCAGCCTACTCGCAGAATAAATGCGAGCACTGGATCTTGCCCGACGGGTTTTCTACCCTGCCGAGCATGAAACGTAAACAATTCCAAAGTCCGGTACGCCTGCGCGCGTTATCTGTGCTTGCCCGGATGCGCAGCCGTGGAGAATCGCTCTCGCATGCCGCGCGCCTTGAGCACACTACCCCACGCACAGTTCGGAAACTGGTGGGGAAACAGCTCAAGCGTGGCACTTCAGGGCGTTACTCGGCTACACGCGGTGACACGTTCCGGCGCGATTTGAGCGTGCTCGGTTTCGATGGCTATGAGCCCGTTGCAGTTCGCTCATCGAAACAGGCGCATCTTGCCTCGGAGCACTTAGTCGCGGTCGGTCGATTCCTAAGGACAGGCGATACCGAATGGCTCAAGCCCTTCGTTGGGAACCGCGTGGGTGGCGTTGAATTGCTCACTGATCCCGATCGGCTTCACGAGTTAGCTGACGCGGGTTTGGTTAAGTTGGATGTGCTCTATCGCGAACATCGCGGCCGGACGGAAACTTCGGTATGAGGCGGCTACGAAATCCAGCGCGCGCCGCGCGGCGGACGGCGGAAGCACTAGAGCGACTCGGAACGGAGAAGCCGCGTTGTCTCTACTGCGGAAATACCGACCCCCTCTTGGTGCACCCGCGTCGGATCGTGAATCACCACATTTTCGGTGACGACCGCGATCCACTTACGGTTCCCGCCTGCTTAAACTGTCATGCGGTTGCACACGAGAATTTGCGGGATGTGGAGGTGCCAATGAGTCACGAACAAGAACGGACCAAGTTCGCTCGCGCGATCTTTCGGGCATTAGCCGTTCATTTCTCATTGCTGGCAGAAGCTTGCTCGCGATTTGCTAAGAAAATGAAATGATCCACGATCTTTATCTTCGGGCGCACATAGTTGTTTCCGGCAATAAGAGCGAGCAGGCAGAACAGTCGGCCAAGCGCCCACGTTCACCCAAGCCGTGGCCTGATTACGCTCTTGTCTGGGATACAGAGACAACGGTTGATCTCGAACAGGCGCTCAATTTTGGTGTGTGGCGTTTTTGCCAGCTTCAAGGCACAGAATACGCAGCCGTACAAGAGGGAATCTTCTATCGTGATGGGCTTGCACGCAAAGACATTCAGACAATTCTTGCCTATAAGCAGAAACATCTTGCAAACGGACTTGTAAACGGCGCGGACGCAGAATTAGCTGTGCTCCCGCGCACTGAATTTATCGAGCGCGTATTTTGGGAATCTGTGCGCGCTGGCGCACTGGTCGTAGGTTTTAATCTGTCATTTGATATCGCACGCATCGCCGTGCGGTGGACAGCCGCGCGTAATGGTGGATTCTCTTTTGTTCTCAGCCAATTGAGCGAGAAGCAGATCGAGAATCAGCATCGTCCGCGCATCCGTATTTCGCCTCTGAATGGGCTGGCCGAACAAATTGAATTAACCGCTGTACGCCGGAAAAATGAGCAGCACAGGTGGCGTCGTGGCCGTTTCCTGGATCTGCACACGCTCGCGTTTGCATTGACGGATAACAGTTATTCGCTGTCGGGCGCAATTCATGCGTTCGGTTCCCAACCGGAGAAGATGGAACATGAACCGACCGGACTGATTACCGAGAAGGAAATCGGCTACGCGCGTCAGGATGTGCGCGCTACGCTCGGGTTGCTCAACACTTTGAAGCGCGAGTATGAGCTGCATCCCATTGCTCGACCGCCCGACCGGGCCTACAGCCCCGCGTCCATCGGCAAGGCATATCTGCGCACAATGGGAATTGTGGAGCCGATGCGGAAGTTTAAAAACATCCCGCCCAAGATTCACGGAATCGCAATGGCAGCCTATTACGGTGGGCGGGCGGAATGCCGCATCCGGCGCTGGCCGATGCCCGTGGTGCCGGTTGACCTGACAAGCGAGTACCCCAGTGTCGACGCGTTGCTCGGCATGTGGGATGTGCTGACGGCAACGCGCCTGACGACAGATGACGCTACGGACGACGTGCAGGCGCTTCTGACAAGCATCACTTTGGATGATTTGTTCCGACCCGCATTTTGGAAGCAACTCAACCTCTATGCGCGAATCATGCCCGAGGGCGATATTCTGCCAGTCCGCTCCGTGTACGACAGCAAATCTGGAACCTGCAATATCGGCTTGAACGCATTGCACTGGAAACAGCCAATGTGGATTGCCGGACCTGATCTAATTGCCAGCGTACTATTGAGCGGCCATATTCCGAATGTCCTAGAGGCTTTTCGCATTGTTCCGCATGGAAAGCAGCGCGGCCTCAGGCCGACTAGACTGCGTGGCGCCATTGCAATTGACCCGATAAAAGACGATTTCTTCACCCGCGTTATCGAGTACAGGAAACAGAATAAGGCCGATGACCGCCTGCAGTATTTTCTCAAGATCCTAGCGAATAGCACATCCTATGGAACCTATCTCGAATTGAATCCCGTAAAGGTTGACCCGAGCAGCCGCCCCAAAATCATGGTTTATTCCGGCGATCATATCTTCGAGCAGCCTGCTCCAAATACGATAGAGCAGCCAGGTAGCTTTTACTTTCCCCTCCTTGGCGCGCTGATTACGTCGGGGGGCCGCCTGCTGTTGGCAATGATCGAACGCTGTGTTCGAGATGCTGGCGGGACGTATTTGTGCTGTGACACCGATGCGTTGATTATCGTCGCGAGCAAAGCTGGCGGAACCGTCTTGATGCCTGACGGCGCTTCCCCGGTTAAGGCCCTCTCATGGAGCGAAGTCGAGCAGATTCGGAGCCGATTCGATTCTCTTTCCCCGTACAATCGCAAAATTGTTCCGCATCTTTTGCGGCTCACCGATGAGAATTTCGACGAAGACGACACTCAACGCCAACTCTTTGGATTTTCGATAGCGGCGAAACGCTACGCGCTCTACACAACGAGATGTGGCCGAACATATTGCGTTCACCGTAGGTGCCTGACCATTGTTGACCCCAAAGCCCATGGTCTGATCTTTTTTGCTCCGAGCGAGGAGCGAGAGAATGGCCTGCCGAAATGGTGGTGGGAATTGTGGCGTTTTCTTCTCGCGCTCGAATTCAAGCAGATTACTGAGCCGGATTTTAATGTTCTGATGGTTGCGGGGCGCGCCATAAATGCCGAAACTGCCGCCGATGTCGATGGCCTACCGTCATGGCTTGTTCTCCCCGCGATGATGAAAATGAGAATCTCAACGCCTCATTACTTGGACCAGATGAAAGGGAAAGCCAGCCCGTTCGGATTTGTCTTACATCCTCGGACGCATGACAAGCTGAAGCTCACTTTGCTCACGCCCTTTAGCAAAAACCGCGCAGGGTGGGCGCATTCCCGATGCATCAACACGCATGACGGAAAGATCTATCGTCTGGACGAACTCTCGCGTGTGGACATCATCACTTTGGGAGATATTCTGTGCGGCTATCTCCAGCATCCTGAAATCAAATCGCTCGGGCCAGATGGGGAGAAATGCCAGACTCATACACGGGGGTTGCTGCGCCGGATGACGATCAACGGCGGCTTGCAGCACTGCATTGGGAAAGAGGTTTCGCGGTTCGAACAGGGCAAAGACGATTTTATCGAGAACATCGATGACGTGTGCATTCATTATGACGGCGGGCGCGTTGCCGCTAATGAAAGTTTGATCGCAGAGATCAGCGCACGTGGATTACGAAGAACAACTGAAGAGACGGGACTTAATCGCAAAACGATTCGTGCAATTCTGAATGGAAAGAAGGTGAAGGCCTCAACGCTCGTAAAGGTGGTGATCAATCTGGGGCAAAAATAGATCATTTCAACTTCCAGCATGGGCCGGGCGCACTTTCCGAGAAGCCGACTCATCGGGCACTGGTCTATTCTCCTTGGTTCAATTCGCGCTTGCTGAACTCGCTCTATCCAAGATCGATCCTTCAATCGCGTGCTTGTCTTTCGATTTCTTCAGGGCTCGCCGCCATGATGATGGGATTCGCTGATTCGTCCTTCTGCCCTTCTATCTTGACGAATATCGCGAACGGTTTGTTGCCGAACTTCTTGTAAATGTCTCTCCACCTTCGAGCCAAATACCATGCGGCCCCAGAAGTGCCCCACTCGTCATACCCTCCACAGGCAATCCAATTTCTCTCGGGTATGTTTTGAGGATGCCCCTTTAGGATCATGCCATAGTCGATTTGCGGGTCGTTCGAAGGTCGGATAATCGTACGCCCCGAAACTGTGACAAATAGCCCGTCCTTGAAGCGCACGAGTTGATTGGTCGGACTCTTCAGAAGATCCTTCGTCTTTTCGTTGTTGGCGATTCCGAAGGAGACAAATGATAGGTCTAAGCTGTCGCGAACGGCTCTATCCGATCTCAGAATTATCCAACGGCCGGTGTTTTCAGTAACACTCTCGGCAACATACGTAGCCGCCCGCACCTCGCAAATGCTAGCAATTCCGGATACAGAAAAGCGTAGTTCCGGAGATTCACGTTTTGCGAAGATGTGGCGAACGGCCGCACCTGCTTGATTCACCGCCTGTGGGGGATCGAGTAGACCATAGATCAGATGAAGACGGCCTTTCCCCACTTCGCTGCCGAAAATCCTTCTGTAGCGCCAACCGAGAGCACGATGCCAAGCAATTCGCGAAAGCTCCCAGATAGCTCGCGTCTCAAGGCCGGTTCCAATGGTGTTCATAGGTTCCAAATATTACGCCTGAACAAAATCTGTAGCCAATTTTAGGTAAGGCAGCCCGTTGTTTTTGTTCGATGCGAGCACGCAGCCCATTCCCAATACAAACTCGCTGTGCGAGACTCCACGCTCGGGCGTGCTGGCCGTGCGCGGGGGGGCCCTTTTTTCTGTCCGTGGCGACGGTGCCTGAAAACCTGATTCACCTCGTCGGCAAACATTTCGTAATGTACGGGGGGGCTGCAATGGATGAAAGTCGCAAGATCACGCGCACGGAGCTTTATAACAAGGTGTGGACGATTCCTATGCAAAAGCTAGCTGACGAATTCGGCTTCTCTGATGTCGGCCTAGCTAAACTATGCAAACGCCATCAAATTCCAGTCCCAGGTCGCGGATATTGGGCTCGACTTCAATTCGGACAGAAGCCGATGCGCACGCGATTGCCGAACATTACCAATGTCGCGCTCGATAGCATCTTGATTGTTCCGCACGAGAAACGACCACCCGAAACCCCACGATTAATGCCAGATCAAGCCGTTCCTGCAATCGAGATTTCAGAGAATCGCCCGATAACGCACCGGCACGTTCTTCGCATAGACAAATCTGTCCTCAGGAGTAAAAAGGACGAACGTGGTCTGCCCCTCGCTAGGCAAAAACGAATGTTGCCGGTGCATGTGTCCTTGGAATCTCTCCCGCGTGCGTTGCGTGTCCTGGACGCTCTTTTTATTGCAGTCGATAGCGCGGGGTACAAGATAGAGTGGCCTAGTCCGTGCAACTCTCGCCTGCATGTGACTGCGCTTAACGAGAATATTAGCCTATCGATATCCGAGTTAATCGAGCGGAAGCAGCACAAAACCACACAGGATGAGATATCTCGCCAAAAGGCTGATCGTTGGTGGACGCCTCCTAGGTGGGATTACACGCTCACCGGGCGATTAAAACTCATCCTCCAATCCACCGAAGCGTCGCACCTTCAACATACGTGGACTGAAGGAAAGAAACGGAAGCTTGAAAGCTGCGTCGGCGAAGTATTCATGGGGTTTGAGGCCACAGCAAATGCAGTGAAGAAATACCGAGAAGATTGTGCAGAGGCCGCGCGCCAACGAGCTGAGGAACAGAAACGAGCAGAAAAACGCCGACGCCAAGAGGAGGAATACAATTGTAAGTTTGAAGTTATCAGTAAGTTCGTTCAAGCATGGACGGAAGCTAACCGATTGCGCGAGTTTGCAGCCTCTTTGAAAGAGAGCGCACGGTCACCTGCTGTTCCCGTCGAACAGAAATTGGGCATTTTGAGAATTCTTGACTGGATTGAAAGGCATGCTAATTACGTTGATCCCCTCACGGATGTCAGCAGAATAATCCGGCGATTCGAAAAGCCCGACCGGCAGTGGAACTGCTGACGCCCAGAAGCTGGAGGGACTAGCGCGTGCTCATTCGGCTCCCGCGCGACGCGTCTCGGGAGGGGGTGGTCCCTTTTTTCCGTCCGTATCCGCTATCCCGTCAATTCAGACGGGCCGACGTGGGGAGAGGACACTGCCTGAATGCTGCGGTCCCCGAGCAAACCCTCACCCTGCTACTCTCAGTCGATTTACCGGGCGAAGTCGTGCCGGTCTCCGGTGGAAAGGCGAAGATACGGCTTCGTCTTGTCCTTCGCGGGATCGACAATCGAGACGCGCCCCTGGCCGACGACCTCAGCAACGCTTCCTTTGAGGTACAGCAGCGTGTTCTCATCGATGTCGATGCCAAGCGCACCGGGATGGGTGGATAGGTAGCCCAAAACCTCATCGTCAACGACGAAGCCCCGCGCGGCATTGGCATGGGGACTTACCGCTCCCCGGGGGAGGAGGCACAATCCATCCGACCGTTTACCAAACGAGTCGGGCAGCCAGGTGACCCAGAAGCACCCGATGGCAATGGCGCCGGCCGAATTGCCAGCCACGACGCCGCCGCGGTCGAGCAACGCTTTGAGTTCGCGCTCAACGAGTGTTCCGCGATAGGTATTCTCGAGCAGTAGGGATTGGCCGCCCGGAATGAAAACGGCGGACGCCGACCGCAGCACTTTCGCGAAGTCTTCAGAGTCCGCAACCTGACGGTCCCGCGTGTGCAGGACAGCCACGTGATGTGCGCCCTTCGATTCCATTACGCGTCGCAGCGCGTCGGGCTCGGACTCAGGGCCAGGACCGCCGATCCGCGGGGGCAGGTTGGGGTTGGCTGTCGGAATGATGACGATGAGGGCGTCGGGGCCGCCGGCGAGCGCGATGAGGCGCTTCTCGAACTCGTCAGCCGTTGCAGGGGCCAAATGGCCGCCGGCGAGAATGACCGTTCCGGACTTCGGCCACCACGGCGTCGCATTCTGGGCCGTTGGGCCTGGCGCGGCCGCTGAAGCGATTGACGCGCCGAGCGCGAGAACGCACATCGCGCGGCGCGCGCCTGCACCGAAAAGGATGGATCGGCTCCTCACAAAGACAATTGGCCGCGCTCGTTGCTCCCTGAATGCATCAAACGCCGGCAGAGCTTACTCGGCCGCGGCTTCGGTGACCGGGCGGATGTTCTGGTTCATGTGGAAGAGGTTCGCCGGGTCGTACTTCTTCTTGATCTCGAGCAAGCGGCCGTAATTATCGCGATAGCTTGCGGCGACGCGCTCCTGGCCCTCGTCGGCCATCATAAAGTTCACATAAGCCCCGCCGGCGGAATGCGAGTGGAGCGCGGACCAATAATCGCGCACCCACTGGCGGCCGGCAGCCATCGGAGCGGAATCCGGGAAGACGGCGGCGATGATGTGCGTGAACTCGGCGTCGCGGTAGCTGTAGGCGGTGTCGTTCTTGCCCACGCGCTTCACCGCGCCGTTCACGGGATAGATGTGCATCACCGAAGGCACGCTGGGAATCTGCGGCCCGTACTTCGCGTGGATTTCGGCGACTTCCACGGTGAGGTCGCGAATATAGTCCGCCTTCCAGTAGTGGTGCATGCCGGGCGGGAGCAGCGCGTCGAAGAGGCTGTTGAAGGCGGGATACGGCATGGGCCCTACGTGTGCAAGGAGCGGCGGGCCAAAATCGGTGAAGGGCTTCAAGGCCTTGTCGGCTTCCTGCTGCGTGCCGGTGTGGCAGCAAATCACGCCGCAAACTTTCTTGTTGTGCAGATGCTCCGGGAACGGCGGTCCGGGCGGCACGATCAGGATCGCGAAGAATGCTTGCAACTCCTCGGGCGCATCCTTCATGAAGTCGCGGAAGAGCTTACAGTGCCCTCGCGCACTTTTTCGAGCGGGAAAAAGATCGGCCCGGCGATCACCGTGCTCGACGGGATGGAGCTTGTACTCCAGCGAAGTGACCACGCCGAAGTTGCCGCCGCCGCCGCGCAGCGCCCAGAACAGGTCCGGATTCTCCGTCGCGCTGGCGGTATGGAACTTGCCGTCCGCCGTCACCACGTCGGCGGAGAGCAGGTTGTCACAGCGACAGGCCGTACTTGCGCGTCAGGTGGCCGAAACCGCCGCCGAGCGTGAGTCCGGCGATGCCCGTGGTGGAGAGGACGCCGCCCGGCGTGGCCAGGCCAAACGCGTGCGTAGCGTGATCGAGGTCGCCCCAGGTGCAGCCGCCCTCGGCGCGCACCGTGCGCTTCGCCGGATCGACTCTCAGGCCGCGCCGGGGGGAAAGGTCGATCACCAAACCGTCGTCGTTCGTGCCGAAACCGGCGACGTTGTGGCTGCCGCCGCGGATGGAGAGATCGAGCTGGTTATCGCGCGCGAAGTTCACCGCGGTGATGACATCGGCAACTCCCGCGGGACGCACCACGAACGCGGGGCGGCGATCGATCATGGCGTTGTACACCTTGCGCGCCACGTCGTACCCATCGTCTCCGGGTTGGATCAGTGTTCCGCGCATCGCGGTCTTCAACGCCTGAATCCTTGTTGCATCGACAATTCTTGCCGGCATGGCGCCCTCCTGAGCCTGTTTTTGTGTCCGCAGATTCTAGCAAAAGCAATTCAAGTGGGAAAGACGTGAATTCGGTGGCGGCCTGCGGACGTTGACTGGAGCTCGGTTGTCGCTCGACACGGGATTCGGCTAGGATTGTGCACTTCTAGCCTGAGGACTGGACAGGCGATGAGCGAATCCTTGCCTTTGCAGCGGGATCGGAAGCCGAGCGCTTTCCTGGCGATTTTTTGGGGCGGGCTGGCGAGCTCCGCTCACCTCGATTCCTTCGCTCGTCACCGGCCCGGTGGGGCACCTGTTCTTCGTGGGCTTGCCCATCGCACTCCCGGCGGCGTACCTCGCGCGGCTCAACTCTCCCAAGGCGTAAAGAACTCGACCCTAATTCAAAAGCGCACCGTCAAGAGTGACGGTGCTACTGGAATCCGCTAGGATGATTCCATCGTGGGCACACTTTTCGAGATTGGGCACGGACAAGATCCCACCGAGCGGCTGAATCCGCAGCAGCGCGCGGCCGTGCGGCATGGCGAGGGGCCACTGCTGGTTGTGGCGGGCGCGGGCACAGGCAAGACGCGCGTCATCACCGAGCGCATCCGCGTGCTGCTGGACTCTGATCCCGCGCTCGACGGGAAATCGATCCTCGGCCTGACGTTCACCGACAAAGCCGCGGCGGAGATGAAGCACCGCGTCGTGCACGCCGCGGGCGAGCGCGCCAAGGGCGTGGCGCTCTCGACGTTCCACTCCTTCTGCTTGAACACGATCCTGCTTCCCCGCCGGCCCGAGTTGCGCGCGCTGGACGAGCCGGACCACTGGATCCTGTTGCGCCGCAACATGCGCCTGCTGGCACTGGATCACTTCCGGCGGCTGGCCGAGCCGGGGCAGTTCCTCGCCGACTTCGTGAAGTTCTTCTCTCGCTGCCAGGACGAACTGGTCACGCCGGACGACTACGAGCGCTACGTCGAGCATGTCGCTGCGAGTTACGAGCTGCAAAAGAGGAGCCTCGAGGAAGCGGCGCGGGCGGAGCTGGAAGAAGCAGTGGCGCGGCAAAGAGAAGTCGCGCGCGTGTACCGCGCGAGTGACGGATTGGCGCGCGAGAAGAATTACGTCACCTTCGGGATGCAGATGCTCGAATCCGTCCAGATGCTGCGTGCAGATGCGGCGCTGCGCAAGGAGCTGCAGGCGCGCTTTCGCCATGTTCTTGTGGACGAATTCCAGGACACGAACATCGCACAGATCGAGCTGCTGTGGCTGCTCGCCGGTGGCCATCGGAACATCGTGGCCGTGGGCGACGACGATCAGGCCATCTACCGCTTTCGCGGCGCGTCGTTCGGCAGCTTCACGATTTTTCTCGAGCGCTTCGCGGGCGTGAAGGCCAATCCCGCAAAGATAAACCTCGACGGCGTCCTCCAACCGCTCACGCACAACTACCGCTCGCACGGGCGTATTCTGCGCGTGGCTGGGCGCGTGATCGCGCAGAACGAGCGCTCACCCATTTTCCCGGACAAGCAGCTCACTCCGGAAAAACCGGACGGTGCAAAGGTGCGCATCGCCGAACTCGCCACGCCCGCAGACGAAGCGCAGTGGGTGGCCTCCGAGATCGAGCGGATGCACGCGGAGGGCAAGCGCTGGCGGGACTTCGCCGTGCTCTATCGCATGCACACACATCGCGAGCGTCTGGTGGAAACCCTCACTGCGCGGGGCATCCCCTTCGTCATCCGCAATCTCTCCATCCTACAGAACCCTCTGGTGCGCGACGTCGTGGCGTATCTGCGCCTGCTCGCTTCGCCCGCGGACGACGTGGCCTGCGCGCGCGTGCTCGGCGCGCCGGCGTGGGGACTTGAAGCCGCCGACCTTGTGCGCCTGGCCGAGCGCAGCTCGAAAAGCAAAGGCATCTCGCTCTGGGATGCGCTGGTGGCCGCGCAGGGCGAGCCCTTCCTCGCAAAGAAACAAACCCGGGTCGCAGAACTTATCGGATTTGTGAACAAAATGCGCCGCCGCGCGCGGCAACTGCCGGCCTCCGAACTGCTCGACGAACTGGCCGCGGGCCTCGAAGTAGCAACCGTGGCCTCCGAGACGGATCGCAAGTACCTCGAGCGCCTTGCAAAGTTCGTAAGCGAATGGGAGCCGAAAGCGAAACGCAGCGCCTCGCAGAATTTTGCGAATACCTCGACTTCTTCGAGCAGGCCAACGGTCAGATCAATCTCGAGGAAGATACCGGCGCGGACGCCGTGCAGCTCATGACCGTGCACGCAGCAAAGGGCCTGGAGTTCCCAGATGTTTTCATCCTGCGCTTGACCAAGGCGGCTTTCCCGCGCGACCGAGGTCGCCCGTTCTGGAATTCCCGACGGAACTGATGAAGGAAGAACGGCCCGGGGAGACTTTCACATTCAAGAGGAGCGGCGGCTTTCTACGTCGCTCTCACGCGGGCAAAAGACATCCTCACGCTGACGACCGTGGTGAACAAGCGCTCGAAGCCTTCCGCATTCCTGGACGACATCTTGATGGACGCGGCGTTCGCGCGCGCGCATGTGGAGCGGCTGGTGCCGAAAGTGCGGCCACAGCCCGGCGGCGCGCCCCGCGAGGACGCCGCGCTCTTCGGCTCCGCTCGCGAGAGCGCGCGTGTCTATTCGCGGATCGCGGCCTGGGCTGCGGTGTACCGCCCGCCGGTGATGGAGCCCCTGCAACTTAGCGCTTCCGCCGTCGAAGCCTTCGAGACCTGTCCACAGCGGTATCTTTTCTCCAGCGTCTGGGGCATCCGCGGCGGGCCGCATGCGGCCACGAGCTTCGGCAGCGTCATGCACACCACGATCAAGCACTTCATCGGCGAATTACGTAAGAAGCGCCGCATCCCCTTCGAAGAAGTGGAGTCCATTTTCGCGCGCGAGTGGACTTCCGCAGGGTTTGAGGACACCTATCAGGAGGAAGAATACAAGCGCGAGGGTTTGGAGCAACTCCGCGCGTTCCACGCCACGAACACCGCCAATCCGCCCGACGTGCTCGCCCAGGAAAAGTTTTTCGAGCTGCCGCTCGAGCAAAACGTCGTCATCACGGGACGC
>CAVTZX010000031.1:0-4846 GCA_963739275.1 uncultured Acidobacteriota bacterium | reverse complement strand
CTCCCGTAACCTTGTCGAGGGGGAGATTCCTTGGGTGTCCGGCTGGTCGGTCCCTTACCATGGAAGCGCCGGGCTCGGTAGCCCTGGGCTTCAGCCCAGGGTCTCCCGGCGAAATCGGGAACAAAACATGATCGGCTTTAGCCGCTGAGGTACTTCTCTACCGTCCCTAACGGGACTCCCCCCTTTCTTCACACCTCTTCCGGCACTCACGAATCTGTGCGAGAACTGGCCTGGCGATGGTACGCTGGCGGCGAACCGTGCGTGAGTGAAGGTGAACCAGTACTTATTCTGTGGGCGTGTGCCGAAATGGGTGGGAAAGAGGTTCCTGCCCCGAACCGTTCTGTGCACTGCGTAATCGTTTACGGGAACACTGTTTCGCTTTATCGTACTCGCGAGAGCAGGAAGAATGGAACGGAGCGGCTACCCTTGGCTTTTCCGCGCTGCGGATGCTGCGGCTTCGAGGTCGCAGCAGACACATTTCCGCGCGCTCAGGTGGCAACTAAGTATCTTTTTGTTGGTGTCGTTCTTCGCAGCTTTCCCAACGTGGATTGTGCCAGACGAAAGCACCGGGAGAGACTCTGCAATTGTAGGGACTTTGGCGCTTGTCGCAGGAATGCTGCTGCTCACAATCATGCGAGAGCGCACGTGGGAAAAATCCTGGTTCCAGTACAGAGCAATAGCGGAATCCGCAAAGACTCTCGCTTGGCGGTACATGATGGGCATTGCACCTTTTGAGAGGGAATCGGAGATTGCGGACGAGCGTCTGATACGGGAGCTTGACGGCATCCGCAACACGCTTCCTATTCCATCTGCCGGTTTGGTGGGCTTGGAATCAGACACAACCCAGATTTCGGGCGATATGCGGTCCGCCAGGCAGAGCAGTTATGAGGAACGCAAAGCTTACTACCTCGCGCTCCGCATCGCTGAGGAACGGCAATGGTACGAGAAGAAGGCGACGTTCAATAGACGACGCGCGAGCACGTGGTACTGGGTCGTCTTGGGCGTCCAATTCGCTGCGCTCGTTTTGACGCTTTTGCGGGCGACGGCCATCATTCATGTCACGGCAACTGGTGTTCTAATGACGTTAGCTGCCAGTTTCAGCGCTTGGAGTCAAGCGAAACGGCACGACGAGCTTGTGACCGCATATTCGGTTGCGGGGAGCGAGTTGACGACGTTGGAATCTTTGTTTGACCTGTGCGGCTCGGAGGATCGGATAACGCAGCTCGTTGAAGACGTAGAGAAGGCAATTTCCCGCGAGCACACTTTGTGGCGGGCGAGACGCAGTTTAGGCAGTTTAGGTCGATAGGGGAAGCATGGATCGGGCGCGATCGTTGCGATGGAATCGGAGGGAACTGCTTCTGCCGGCGTTTTTCGCCTCAGTGTCGAGTGTGAAGACAAATCTTAAGCCAGTCCAGTACGTTCAGGTATTAGCGGAGGTTGAATTTCCGTCGTCCTTACTTTCTGCATACGACTATTGGCATTCCGAACCGGAAGACAAAGAGTTCATGGCAGCACTGACGAACAAGGCGCAGGGGAATGGCGCAGTCGTCCTGTTGGACAGCGGCAACTACGAAGCGTATTGGCATAGTGATCTCGGTTGGACGCCGGAAGCGTTCAGGGATGCGGCGCGGATTTTGGGGCCTGACTTGGCGTTTTGTTTTGATGAGCAGAACCCACCGGACGACAGTAGCCTGGCAGCAAACGTCGTAGTGGATCGAACCACGGCAGACCAGACTGCAGTCGGCCACACGATGGTGATTCCGATAGTCCACGCAAATCCGGACAATATGGCGGGTGTCGTTTCAAAGGTTGTTCGGGCGCTGCACCCTGTGATGGTTGCGGTTCCTGAGCGGGAACTCGGAAACGGAATCGTCAGAGAGGTGCACGACGATGCGGGGTATTCGAAACGCCCTTGATGACTCCGGCTACTACTGCCCAATACACGTACTGGGCACAGGTCATCCATTCACTCTTGTGGCATTGACGTTGAGCGGTGCGGATAGCTTTGATGGGCTAGAGTGGTGCCAGACCGTAGTCGATTTCGCATCGGGTCAGCTGGGACACTTTCAGCACTGGGACTTATATGCTGCGACTAGTCCTCTGCGGGAGACGAGGGGACTGCCTTATGCCCAAAAAGTGTTAGCGCATAACCTTGTCTTTTATGCGGAACTTATGCAGGCTCTTCGAAATTTTATTCAACTCGGCAGGCGTGGCGGTGTTCTTGATCGCATTCTTGAAACGATTGGCGCCACTCTCCCTAACCTTGAGTCGCAATGATCGGTGACATTGATCCAATCGTCCTCGATGCTATTGTTGCCCAAGTGGCTCGAGCACTGCCTGCGCGTGTAACGTCAGGAACGGACTGGACAGAGTTCTCTGAGGGGCACCTGTGGCGCGAACTGGTCGCGTGCATACTGGGTTCGGCAGTGTCGTTCGACGCAGCTACGCGGGCGGTTGCTGCCCTCGAATGTGAAGGGCTTTTGTCGCCTGGTGTCATCCCAGATGGCGATCTCCTATCGAATTGCTCGAAAAACCAGGCGCGGTACCGGTTCCCGATTGTTCGCGCTAATCAGATCGTGACAACGGCAGAGAGAATTTACGGCACCGGGCACTCTTTCGGAGTACTTTTGTCTCAGTGTCCTGATGCTAATACCGCCAGACGATCACTTATTTCAGTGTGTTCTGGAATTGGTCCAAAACAGGCCAGCATGTTTCTGAGAAATATCGGCTTCTCTGAACATGCGATTCTTGACCGACACGTTCTTACTTTTCTGCGACTGAGGAAACTCATTGCGCGACCGATCTGTGCGATTTCCTCAATCAACATGTATGAATCAATCGAGCAAATCATCGCCTCGTATGCCTCGCATCATGCGCTTTCGCTCGTGCAGGTCGACTTGGCAGTATGGGTGGCGATGCGCGTAATCACATCCGAGGAAAGCAGATGGGCATCGTAGTTCTGGTGTCGGGAGGCGTGGACTCTAGCGTGATTTCCGCTCTGGCTGCTAAGGAGGGAGTTCGCACCTATCCGCTATTCATCGATTATGGGCAGAGGAGCGCGAAGTTAGAGTGGCAAGCATGTCAGAACGTGCACCGAAGGTGCGGCTTGCCGAGACCAAAACGTATGCGAGTGCCCGGTTTCGGCAATCTGGTTCCATCTGGATTGACGAAACCGGCTCTGCGGATCAACGAAGATGCTTTCTTGCCGTGCAGAAACTTGTTTTTTCTGGTTTGTGCTGCTGCATATGCATACGCAAAAAACGCGTCCGCGATTGCCATCGGTCTGATCGACGAAACGGCAGCTATTTTTCCGGACCAAACTGGCAGATTCTTAGCAACGGCAGAGGGCGTGATCGAGCACGCAGTCGGCCGCCACATCAGTGTTGTTGCGCCGCTATTGCATGTGTCAAAAACCGAAGTTCTTGCCCTTTCGCGTGGTTTGGGCCTGCACGATACATACTCGTGCCACGCGGGGACAGCCAAACCTTGCGGCTTGTGTATATCCTGTGTGGAACGTCAACTAGCTGAAGATTAGGTAGGAGGTGGATTGTGGGCGGAGGGGGCGGACGGGGACGAGGACTGACTCCGGAAGAAACTCGCAAGTTATCGGACCTCGTGTCTAAAACGATTAAGGACGCGGCACGGCCGAAGCAAAATGTGTTTATTAGTTTTGCGGCCGAGGATCTCAATGAAGTAAATCTGTTACGAGGCCAGGCAAAAAACGAGAATAGCGACATAGAATTCAATGATTGGTCGCTCAAATTGCCGTTCGACAGCAAGAACGCGGAATACATTCGCCGGGGCATCCGGGAACGTCTGCGACAAACATCTGTGACAATTGTTTTTGTTAGCCCCGCTGCAGCAGGAAGCAAGTGGGTCAACTGGGAAATTGAGGAGAGTTTAAAGCTCGGGAAAGGGGTTGTCGGCATGTACAGAGGCGAAAGCCGCCATCAAAAGTGCCTCCCGCACTGCAGCAGAATAAAATCAAGGGGTGCCTTGGAACCACGCCTGAACTCAGCGCTGCCATCAAGAAGGAGCGCGACGAGCAGTAACTCAGGCCGGTGTTTCGTCGCGGGTGGCCAGTTGGGTGCCCCTCGATAAGAGCGAAGCGTTGTTGAATGTGATGAATCCTGTACGTTCAGTCGTAGGCCGGCGACCCTTCGCGTCCATGTTGATTGGGGCCCCAACAACAACCGGCACAAGACCCGCAACAGACACTTTTCCGCCCTCCGCAAAAGTCCACCCCCACAGTCTGGCCCGCCCCCAGGTAACCTGAGGATTTCTCCAGGCGGAATTATCCCTTTCACAAACCCTGCTCAAGAAAGGGTCAGGCTTGGTGCGCAGTATGGCCGTAAACGATGTGATGCTCCTCGCCGCACTTGGCGCACCGGGCAATCCAGCGCGTCTGGCGTTTTCCCTTCTGTGGCTTCTTCATCGGCCCGCGCTCGACAAAGAACGTGGCGCTTCCGCAGCCACACGACAGGCGGATTCTACCGTTGTCTAGGCGTGCTTTTTTGAACGGCATTCTTGTTCCCTCGCTTCAGGTTGCCCTTCTCTGGAAGGCGGGTGGCCCACCCGCCCTGCGATGATCCTCCAATCTGTGCTGCTGCACGATCATGCCACTTCAGGAATAATCGAGGCGGCGAACCATACTCATCTAGGGCTGTCTTGCACTCGCCGCTCATGATCATAGAATCCGCCAGACGAAATGAGCTAAGAAGATCAGCACCAGCAAACCTCCGACGCCACAAACCCAGAAGAGAAAATTCGCGGTCAACTACTGGGGAATTGATCTCCTTCTTGTCCATGGCTGAAGAATACTCCCTGCCCGATCGTGGGAACCCCA
>CAVTZX010000030.1:0-125249 GCA_963739275.1 uncultured Acidobacteriota bacterium | reverse complement strand
ATTTGGCGAGGGGTTAAAATCTGCGGGTGTAGAATGTGGGAGCACGTCCGAGAGGAACCGCACCCGCGGGATTCTAAGTTCGTGCTGGCGTTTCTGTTCCTGTTTAGAAACGCTTTTTGTCTCTGCGGTTTTCGAGGATCTAACCCCTGGTTTGTTGGTAACGGTTTTGGTAACATTGTTTGGTAACAATTGTGAAGTTTCAGATGGGTGTACGGGTTGAGGCTGAGGTTTGGCGGGCGTGCAGGGCGTTTTGTGGTCGGGGCGGCTGCGTCCGAGCGCGCCTGTTGAGGAGTTTCTCAGGCTTGTTTGAGAGAATGGTTCTGCTTTTTGGGTTTTCTGGGTGTGATGCGTGTGCGGCTGAGGCGCGGAGTGAAGGCTTGCCGCGTTTTGAAATCAAGGGTTTCTATGAATCGTAAATCCAAAACAGATTCGGCTTGATTTCTTTGTCGATGACCTCTATATGGAGACTATTTTGCGGTAGCCGTTTTTGCCCAGACTCTGCAGGTTCCTTCGTTGCTGACCATGCAAGCGCCGATGGGTTTTTCTGGAGTGCAAGCTTTCATGAACATTGGGCATCCATCAGGTTTGATTTTGCCGATTACAACGAGATGGCATTCGCAGCCAAGAAGTATGTCTCTGCCCTGTGCGATTTTGACGCCAAACTTTTCGTGAGCATCGTACTCCTGAAAATCCTTTCTCAACTCCAAAAACTGATGCTGGAAATCCACCCATTCCTCGCCAGTTTCCGCCAGTGACCGCGAAGGCTTTGTCCATCAATTCTAAGGCTTTAGGGTTTCCTTCGTAGCGCACTACTCGTTTGTATTAGTTTTATTAGTTGGTCACCTCAGCCCAAATACCCTCGCTGCGAACTTCCCTCTTTAAGATATAGGCTAGCTCAATGCCGAGCTTTTCGTACTGCGGCTGCTCAGCGATCCACCGTTTGCGGGCTTGTTCAAGGTCGGTCATTTCCGGTCAATGCTAATCAGCTGGTCGTGGACGATGATCTTCTGTTTTTCAACTTCTACCAGCTGCACCTCTTCCTCGGGAACCGTCACGCTTACTCCCTTTTCTGTATGGTAGGCGCGCCTGCGCAGTCGTCCCTTGATGTCTGCAATGTCCTTCTCGAATTTGTGAAGGGGAGCCCCGCTTTCCTTCAGGAAGAGTTCATACGCCTTCCGGTACTTGTCCGGAACGCACTCCTCGATGAACCTCTTTGGCGACACGGTTTTTCGGTTGGATTTCAGTTCCGATTGCAAGTGCTCATAGAGGTCATTCTTGGTGACAGCGTCCGCGACCTGCTCATTTGTAAAGCGAATTGTCGCCTCGAACCACTTCTCTGTGCTTACGCGCGGCTCCTCGGTGAAACGGCATCCCAGGTATCGGAGCCAGAAGCGAGCGACATCGCTGCTCGTAGCCACTGTCCACTGGCTGTCGCATGCTGCCGCTTTGAAGTCATCATCGTTGGGGCCGGTTCGGAGAAACAGTCCCGTCTTGAACAGCCTAGTACCCTCAGTCAAGATCAGGTTGTCCAAGACAGACATATCAAATACGCGCTTTCCATTCTCTTCACGATATTCTAGCTCAGCGCCTTCTTCCCGTTCCAACTTGAGCAGCACCAAGCCCTGATGAGCGCCGCTAACCACCTCGATCACACAGAGCAAACCGGGTGAAGTCGCCCCGGTGTGCTGCTCGAAGAGAAACATGGCGAGTCGTTTCGACATCTCCACGAACTGATCAGAAGAGCTAGGGTTGGCTGTGTACGATCGTACTTCTTGGGGGACGCGAGACCCCGTCTCAGGTGAGAACTCGACGGGATAGGCAGATTTCGACCCCAACACTTGGACCATGCGACGACGCAGCATTTCTGCGCGCTTTGCATCTACTTGTGTCTCAAGGTCCGCCAGCACGGGTTTGGAATCTGTTCCCTTGGGCCTATTGGGAACATCATGAAATATCGTTCGCTGGATTTTCAGCTTGGCTAGGACAGCTGCGGTGATCATCTTCAGTACCTTCTCTTCTTCGTTGCAGTGTTGAAAGTGTTAGAAAGCCCAGCAACGTTATCATAAGTATACGACATTGGTAATATGAACTGGACGAGACCACGATTCGAGAAGAAAGACCCCTAACAAAAGCGCGTCAGCCATTCTTCGCTGCCAACTCCGCCATTTTCCAGAGGATCTAATAGAAGGATGGGCCAGGGTCTTAGCCACCACCCTGTTTTTCCTAGAGGTCAGTCTATTGGGGACTTACCTAGCCCCACGTGGGCAAGTCCCCAAGGTTTGGGTTCTTAAGGGTCCCCTCACGCGCGCGAGTATGGCGACTGGGTGGCTACGGAGAGTTTCCAGGCGATTCGGCCCGGACCCTACAATTGTTCAAGCTCCTTCAGAACACATTCAGCGGGAGACCTGGGGCGCTCCCATTCCTGAAAAAACCCAGCTGTGATACGAAATGGGAGTGCTGATGTGGATTCGGCAGTCTTCCATTCTGCGGCGATGGCTATTCTCATGTAACGAGCGTTTTCACGGAGAAACTCTTCGAGCGATTCTGGCTTCGCTGGAACAGCAGTGAGAGAACTCTCAAAGTTCTCAATCGCCTGTGCAGGTGATCTGGGCTGTCCCTTTTCAAGAGTTCTTTGAACAAAAACAAACACGTCATAGTGGCGGCTTCCTACCACGTCACACGGAAGCTGCTCACATCGCACGTAGCTCCGCCGCCAGCCGATCCAGGGAAGTCCGGCAAGGGCATTAGCGAGCGTATGGGGCATCAATTCGTACCTCCGGCTGTGCAAGAAACTCAAAATCTCTGTTTGCGCAAAGATTGCCTCTTGGTCCCGCAGAGAAGATTCAAAACCCGCCAGCCTTATTTCAGACTCACGCCAGGCACGGCTTGCACCTCTGAGTTCTTCACGCCGATGGAGTAGCTCTCGAAGCAAACGCTTTTGCAGCGTAACGAGTTCCACCTTCTCCATTCGCTTTTTCGCTTGACGCCTCTTCCTACCCAGCTCCTTGAATGCCTCCCGCGCCTCCTTTAGTCTCTTGCCCTGGGCAGCGAATACTTTGGTGTCGTTTGAGAAACGATCTGCCGCCTGCTCCACTTCTTTTCGCAGTTTGGAGAAACTAACGGAGCGCTTTTCTCCAGAAGGTCGGTGGAGCAGAAAAGCCAATTGAGGGTTTCCGGAACGCGCCAGCGGTTTGAGAGCTTCAATCAATTCTCTAAGTGATTTGGCTCGGCCTAGCTCCCATGCGAATTTCTGCCAAGTGGCCGTGAAAATCCCGAAGAGCGAGTCACGCCTCTGAACAAGTTCTTCGTCGGTAATGGCAAGTGGCCGCCCGGCACCACGGCCCTTTTGTTCTCCGGCCTTCGGGTTTGCGGGCTGCGGGAGCCTCCCTGGTTTTGCGTTGTCAAGCGGTTTCCTCATTCGTTCGCCGCAGAATTTTGGGTTTGCCTCTCTAACACCGCCACAGAATTCGGACGCGACACATAGCTAATCGCCACAAAATTGATTTGTCCCTCGCGTGACCCAAGCCCCTTCATCCAAAAGCGGGTCAAAACTAGTGACGCTTGTTTGTGAATGCTATGCCGAAGGTTAGAAACAAGCAATCAGGGGGCAAGGGGCAGTGTCCGTTCTGTGGCTGCGTGCTGGAAGCAGCCGTTTCAGTTGTGGGCGTGCGGATTCTCAGATGCAGACCTTGTGGATTATTCGGACAGGCAACAACTCCGCCTGGGAGGTTTCAGCCGGAAAGGCGTGAACTGAAGAGGAGGCGCAACCGATGGCGCGCCGCAAGCTGAGTCTGAGAGACCAACTCAAAGGAGTGCGCGCAGCTCTGCGCAGCCCCCGTACGCCCCCACAACTGCGGGAAGGGCTGCGACAAAGAGCACGCGAACTCGAAAAGAGGCTTCGCAAGGGATGAATCCCGCCCGTGTGGAAAAGAAATGCGTGATCTGTGGCAAGCGAGCGAGGGTTCGTTACTGCTCGCGCGAATGCCGACTTGTTGCGAAGGTTCGCCAGACAAGAGCAAAACGGCCTTTGAAGAACCATGTCTGCGAATGCAGGTCATGCGGCAAACGAATTCGGATCGGGAGGCCAAGAAGAACGCTCCCGGAAGATGTGGGGGATGTGCATCGGTGAGGCAGAGTGGCCGTTTCACGTGCACGAAAGTATGTGCACAGTGGGAGGTACGCAGGTGAGCTTGAGGGGCAACTTCCCCGAATTGGATGGTCTAGAGGGCGGCGCAAACATTTCCGCACTTGGGCCTGAGCACGACCGGACCCGCTTCAATGCAGTGACCGGGGCACTCGTGGCACAAAGCGCAGGCAACGCAGGCGTGCGACCTGCCGCCTCACGGGTTGCGAGTGCCCCCGGTCGCCCCTCCGTGGAAGTGCCCTTGCAACCCGTAGGCGATAAACGCGCCTCCCTTCCGCGCGTCGGCGCGGAAGGGACGGGAGGGATGGGCGGCGAAGCCGCTGTATGTCCATACCTCATACAGGCATCTCACCCACAGGACTTCATTGGCCGGACGGTAGATTACATCGAGCAATGCCGTAAGAAAAAGAAAGCAAAACTGATAGTCCAAGCTGCTAACTCCCTGTTCGAGATAGGGCGAGAGGAAGAAGCAAAGCGGCTCTGGGCGTGCGGGAATTGGTTTCAACGGTTCAATTTCCCTTGCGGGAGTTACAAGCTCGTTCCTTATCCTTGCGATTCTCCTTTCTGTCCGGATTGTGCCAATCGCCGTGCGCGTCCCTTCCGCAGACGGCTGGCGCAACTGATTCAACAATCGAAGCATGACTACTGGCACCTGACGGTCACTGTCAGGAACTGGCCCAGACTTACCCGTGAGCATCCCTCGGAATTGATCAGGGAATTCGCCCAACTGCGTGAGGGTCAGACTTGGCGTGAATACGTGACAGGTGGGGTCTACTCTCTTGAAGCTCTCTACTACCTCAAATCGCGAGAATGGCACCCCCACTTCCACGTTCTCATTGAGACCCCGAGAAACTCCCGCGCGAGTGTGGATTTTCAGAATCCGAGAGGAATGGGCGGCCATCACTGGAGGTTCGCACGTGATGAAGCTCCAGAAGATGTATGGCATTGATAAGAAGGGCCGTAGAACCCGGAAAATCAATCATCGGTCCCTCTCAGAAATCATCAAATATGCGACCAAAGCGGCTGAATTCGTAGATCGGCCTGAGCGTATTGTTGAGTTTTTGGATGCGTTCCATAGTCTGCGTCGCGTCCAGGCTTTCGGCTCGTTCTTGGGTGCTCAAAAAAAGGCAGAGAAAGAGCAAGAGAGCGAGCCAGAAGCGCATGCTGGCTGCTTGTGCGGACAATGCACTTGGCAGACGGCCACACCTGCGGGCCTCGTTCACAAACGTGACACAGTTTTGCTCCCGGACGGGACTCGGCAATTGCGGCTTTTCGATTCAGGATTGGACCCGTCCAAGCCGCCGCCTTTCGAGGATGCAATTCCCGAGGAAACTTATCTCGCACAGCTTGCGCGGGAACAGGTCCAGAAACAAGAGGTCCTCTTTCAGGATGCGCGAGGCTGAGATGCCAGAGAAGTGGCAAACATTGGAGTCGCGTCTTGTAACGGTCCAACAAGCCTCTCAGTACTTGGGCGTATCCGTCTCAACCCTGTATGGCTGGGTGTGGCAGCGGAGGATTTCCTTTGTGAAGGTGGGACGCGCGCTGCGATTCGATTTGGCCGATCTCGACAGGTTTATCGAAGCTAATCGGACGCGGCCCCGCTCGACCGGCGGATTCTCGGGCGACTGAGCTGGAGCTTGTTACAATAGGCGCGCGGCTGGCAAAGGGAAGAAGGGAGCCGCAAAGTGGGAATCTACCGAAGAGGTCGCGTTTGGTGGATTGACTACTACAACCAAAACCGGGAGCGAGTCCAAGAGTCTTCGCACAGTTCCAATCGACGTGACGCTGAAGCATTGCAGGCACTGAAGAGGTCGGAGGTCTTGCGGGGCGTCTACAAACGGCCCGTGAAGATCACGTTCGGGGAGTTCGGTGGACGCTACATGGAACATGCGAAGGCCAACAAACGATCCTGGTTGCGGGATGAACAAATGCTAGGGCACCTGAAACCGTTCTTCGGGAGCGAAAGGCAGCTAACGGATATCACCCCGGCGGATATCGAGGGCTACAAATTGCATCGCAAAGCCCAAGTTTCCGGCTCGACGGTGAATCGAGAGCTGGCCTTACTCAAGCGGATGTTCAACCTCGCAATCACCTGGGACCTCTACCTGGACCTAAATCCGTTTCGCAAAGTGAAGTTCTTTCGGGAATTCAACACTGGCTTGCGGGTTGTGAGTCCAGAAGAGGAAGAAAAGCTTCTCCGAAACGCAGCGCCCTACTTTCAGGACCTCATCCGTTTTGCCCTGAATACGGGTCTGCGGATCGGAGAAATCTTTGGCCTACTTTGGTCCAACGTGGATTGGGAGAAAAGCATTCTGAATGTCTTTGCGCCCAAAACGCTCAAGACTCGGGCTGTTCCGCTCAATGCGGAGGCCCGCAAGGTCTTGGAGTATTGGGCGCTGGGCAAGAGGAATGAATTCGTTTTCTACAATCCCGACACAGGGAAACCGTTTGTTGACCTCAAGGCGGGCTTTGCACTCGCTTGCCGGAAGGCGGGAATCTCCGGCGTGACGTGGCACACGCTGCGTCACACGTTCGCTTCCCGCCTCTTGGAACGAGGTGCGGATATAGTGACAGTCCAGCAGTTGCTTGGGCATTCCACTGTCACCGTAACCATGCGCTACACGCATACAAATCTCGATTCCAAGCGCGCAGCGGTCGCAAAGCTCGAAGGTCTTGGTGACAATTTGGTGACAGTACGCCCCAAAATGCAGCACTCGAAACTCAAATTGTCACAAGTGAGCCGCTAAGTGCTTTTGCAGGTTAGAATTACAAATGGAGGAGTGGCCGAGTGGTTGAAGGCGGCGGTCTTGAAAACCGTTAGGCCCGTGAGGGTCTCGGGGGTTCGAATCCCTCCTCCTCCGCCACATACCACCTGATACGCAGCTCCGCCAGCGAACCGCCATTCTCCGCACCGTCGTGACGCATTCGCAACTCCGCGCGAATCGTACTCTGTCCCTCTGCGGGTGCGACCCACTAGAATAGTTAGCCGGTTCGCCCTTATGCGTCCTTCTCGGACAACTCTCTGGATTCTGGCGATGTGGGCGCTGCTCGTCGGCTCTTATGCGGCTGCGGCGCTGCTGATGCAACCCGGGCCGCGGCTGACGGCGTTCGGCGACATCATGCAGTGTCTGGTGCCGCTCTTCGCGAACGCGGGACTTCTGCTGAATGCCGGCTCGGCCAACTGGCGGCGGAATGCCTTCTGGATGCTGCTGGCGATGGGCTGCACGCTGTGGATGATCGGGCAGCTCCAGTGGACGTACTTCGAGATCTACCTGAACAAACCGGTGCCCAATCCGTTCGCGGGCGACGTGATCATGTTCCTGCACGTCATGCCCATGATCGGCGCCCTGGCCTTGCAGCCGCATAAGGACCAGCCCGACCGCAATTTCCGCTTCGGCCATCTGGATTTCGTGCTGCTGTTGTTCTGGTGGGTGTACCTCTACTTTTTCGTGGTGATCCCATGGCAATACGTCCATGCGGATCCGACCGCTTATTTGACGAGCTACATCGGGCTTTCCACCCTGGAGAATCTCGTGCTGATCGTCGGGCTCGGCGTGCTCTGCCTGCAGGCGACAGGGCGGTGGCGGAAGGTGTACGCGCACCTGTTCGGCGCGGCGGCAGTCTACGCGTTCGCCTCGGGGACTCTGAATCTCGCCATCGCGCAAAACAAATATCACACCGGCAGCCTGTACGATGTGCCGCTGGTTGCGTCGTTTGTGTGGTTTGGAACGGCGGGCATTGTGGCGCGACGGGATTGTCCCGCGGCCGTGCCAGCCGTGGAAAGCGCGCAGGCAGAAGAAGCGCGCGCCGTGGCAGATCCGGCGCGTTCCGACGGAGTGTGGCCGTCGCGCCTGGCGATGGCCGCGGTACTTTCCTTGCCCATCCTGGCGATCTGGTGCCTTTCGGACAGCGCGGTGCCGGAGCCGGTCCGCCGATTTCGCCTGATGGTGACGCTGGCGGCGATCCTGCCGCTGAGTTTTCTGGTGTTCCTGCGGCAGCACATGGTGGACGCTGACCGGCTGCGGCTGCTGCGGGCGTCACAGCAGTCGATTGAAAACCTGAAGCGACTGCAGACACAGTTCGTGCAGACGGAAAAACTGGCCTCCCTGGGACAGCTCGCCGCCGGCGCCGCCCACGAAATCAATAATCCGTTGACGGCCATCCTGGGCTATTCGGACTTGCTTATTGATGACCTGACGATGGGAGAGAAGCCGCGTGGCATCGCGGAAAAGATCCGCGATCAGGCGCGGCGGACCAAAAAGCTCGTGAACCACTTGCTCAGCTTCTCGCGACAAGTTCCCGTGGAACGCAAGCCGCTGGACGTGAACACAATCGTCTCCAGTGCCGTGCAACTTTGCGCACTCGACCTGCGCGGGAAAAACATCCGGATCGAACTGAACGCGGAGAGTGTCTTGCCGGCTGTGCGCTGCGATGCGAACCAGCTCCTGCAGGTTTTCTTCAACATCATCAGCAACGGCGTGGATGCGATCGAAGAAGCCGGCGGCGGGGTGTTGACGGTGCGGACCCTGCGCGAGCGCGGGAACGTGGTGATCCTGTTTTCAGACACGGGCCCGGGCATCAAGGAACCCGAGCACGTTTTCGATCCGTTCTACACCACCAAGCCGGTGGGTAAAGGCACCGGCCTGGGGTTGAGCATCTGCTATGGATTGGTGCAGGAGCACGGCGGCCAGATCTCCTGCTTCAACCGGCCGGAGGGCGGCGCGACCTTCCGTATCGAGCTGCCTGCGATGCTGGCCGTCCTTCCCGTTCGCGAACCGGCGCAGCCTGCTTCGATCTCCGCGAAGTCTTCCCATTCGGCGTGAGGCAGCGAAACTCTCGAGTTCTTCCCGGCGTATAACCGATGGGGGCGTTCATACGCTCGAAGACCGTTTGTGTTAGATTCTCCAGCCAACCACGCTCGGGCCTGATGCACGCGGGCGCTGACACCAAAATCACGAGCAGTCCCTGGAGCGCAGGATGATCGATCCGGCTGTCGTCACGGTAAATCTGACCCGCAAATTTGGCGCGCTGGTAGCGGTCGACCAGATCAACCTGAGCGTAGAGGGAGGCCAGTTCTTCGGCTTCCTGGGGCCCAACGGCGCGGGGAAATCCACAATGATCCGAATGCTCACCGGCCTGCTGGCGCCGACGTCGGGACGCATGCGCCTGCTGGGACTCGATCTGGAAGAAAACCCGATCGAGGTGAAGCGGCAGATCGGCGTGGTGCCGGAGGGCCTGGCGCTCTTTGATCGGCTGACGGGCGCGGAGTTCCTCGACTTCGTCGGCCGGATGTACGGCCTGGACCGCCCGACCGCAGCGCAGCGATCCGCCGAGCTGCTCGACTTCATGCAACTCGCGGACCGGCCAAAGACCTTGATCACCGACTACTCACACGGGATGCAGAAGAAGCTGGCGCTCGCAGCCGCTGTCATTCACACGCCCAAGATTCTGTTTCTGGACGAGCCGTTCGAGGGCGTGGACGCCATTGCGGCGGGCACGCTGAAGTCCATGCTCATGCGGATGACCGAGCGCGGCGTGACGATTTTTCTCACTTCGCACGTGCTGGAGATCGTCGAGCGGCTGTGCAGCCACGTGGCCATCATCCACAAAGGCCAACTCGTCGCGCAGGGCTCACTCGAGGAGCTGCGCGCTGGTGTGGCCGCTTCCGCGCGCCTCGCAGGCGAGGCAGAAACCCAGGCGGGGCCGGAAGGCAAGCTCACGCTGGAACAAATCTTTCTCGCGATTGTGGGTTCGGGCGAGGCGGGACGCCGGCCCGAAGAGGAACTCTCATGGCTGGTGTAGCCAGCACTGGACTAGCGGCGCAGCTCCAGATGATGGCCTGGCTGCGCTGGAAGATCTTCCGCAATTCGCTGAGCAAGAAGGGTGCGGCGCTGGACCTGATCGCGCTCGTCCTGGCGGGAGTGTTCGGAGCAGTCTTTGCCGTCGGCGCGGGGATCGGCCTGGGAATCGGCGCCTATTTTCTGACGAGGGCGGGCAAATTCCCCTTCTTCAGCCTGATGCTGTGGGGCGTCTTTTTGGTTTGGCAATTCATGCCGCTGATGGTGGCCACGACGGGTTCCGGCTTCGACTTTCGGAACCTGTTGCGTTTTCCGCTGCGTTTTTCCACGTTTTATCTGCTTGGCTTGACCTTCGGTCTCGCGGATCCATCGGTGCTGGCGGCGATGTATTGGCTTCTCTGCATCACGATGGGAGTTACGCTCGCCAACGCGAACCTGTTTTTTCCCTGTGTGCTCCTGTTCATCTGCTTTGCGGCAATGAATCTGCTCCTTAACCGGATGGTTTTCTCGTGGCTGGAGCGCCTGCTGGCGCGCCGCCGGAGCCGCGAGGCGCTTTGGGCCGTCTTGATGCTTTTCTTCCTCCTGTTCCAGTTCTCGGGGATGTTCATGGAGCGCTGGGGACGCCAATTGAGGCCGGTGGTGCACAAGGTCCCGCCTTTGGTCAGCTTGCTGCCTCCGGGACTCCCCGGCCGTGGACTCCAAGGCCTGGCGCAGGGCGAGGTGAGTCCGCTGCTCGTCGCGACCGCTCTGCTCCTCGCTTACGCGGCAGCGTTCGGTCTCATGCTGCGTTTCCGGCTCTTGGCGCAGTACCGGGGGGAGGATCTAGGCGAATCGCCGGCCATCGCAGCTCCCCGAAGGAGCGCGGCCGCGATGCGCGCGCGCGTGGCCATTCCGGCGGCGGGGGCGCAGCCGTCCTTTCTTACTTCGTTGGTCGGCGGGCCGGCGATTGCCGTGATGCAAAAAGAGATCCGCTACCTCTACCGAAACAGCGCCATGCTGCTTACGCTCGCCATCCCCCTCATCCTGATCCTGCCCATCGCGTTCTCGTTTTCCAGCCCCCGCCACGCAGCGAGGAACGCCGTCTTCACACGGGTGCCGGACCTCGCCTTTCCCGGCGCGGTGGCCTACATGTTTCTGATCCTCGGCCAGTTTGCACACAACAGCTTTGCCTACGACGGGCGCGGCGTGCAGTTGCTCTACATGGCGCCAGTGCGCTTCCGAGATGTCCTGTTGGGCAAGAACCTGGCGCTAGCGATCCTGGTGGCCGTGGAAACCGTGCTGGTCGGAGCGCTGATCGGCGTGGTCATCCGCCCGCCGAGTCCCCTCTATGTTCTGGCCACTCTGGCGTGGCTGGTCTTCGCGTTGCTCGTGCATTTCATCGTCGGAAACTGGCTCTCCCTGGAGTATCCGCGGCGCTTCGATTT
This sequence comes from uncultured Acidobacteriota bacterium, assembly GCA_963739275.1. GTDB lineage: Bacteria > Acidobacteriota > Terriglobia > Acidiferrales > UBA7541 > JBGQGH01. The sequence continues at coordinate 113,883 of CAVTZX010000030.1, read as the reverse complement.
CGGGCAATACCGGCGTCGCGCGTCGGGCATGAGCGTGCTCGTCGGGATGGGTCTGCAAATCGCGTTGCTGGGGCTGGGCGTGCTGGTGGGGATGATCTCCCTGTGGATGGGTCGCGTCTGGATCTTCGCGGGCGTTTTTCTGGTGCTCAGCGTTGTGGCCTTTTGGCTCTACAACGTCACGCTTGAGCACTACTCCAACCTCGCCGTCTCGCGGCGCGAAGCGCTCACCGAGCAGCTCGTCCGCTCCAACTAACGCGAGCTTTCCAGGCCGATCCCGTGCCGGCGCAAGATCTCGCGCAGGCGATCGACCGGAATGGCTTCGGAGGTGTGGCCGTCGCGCCCGCGCACGGTCGTGGCGCGGAGCAGTGAGTTGTCGATGGCTTCCTCGGTTGCTTCGATCACAGCATCGAAGAGGGGCGAGAGATGGTCGTCGCGCAGCGGTGCGGGCGGCGCGGGTTGCATCGCATCACCCGCCGTGCGGTTCGTCGTGGAGAACGCGATTACATAATCACCACTGCCCGGGCTGCCGGAGGAGCCTGTTCGCGCCAGTCCAAACGTGGCGCGCGCGGCGAGGCGTCGCAGTTGCCGCGCATCGAGTGGAGCGTCCGTCGCCACCACAATCATGCAGGAGCCACCGGTAGGTTGCCGCGTGGCCGACGGTTGTTGCAGTTCCCGCCACACGGGTACTCCGGCCATCGTAAGCCGACCACCGAAGTTCGTCTGCACCAGCACGCCGACGGTGTAGCCGCCCTCCGATTGCGGCAGGCGGCGTGAACTCGTCCCGATGCCGCCTTTCCACCCTAGCGCCATCGTGCCGGTGCCCGCGCCGACACTGCCTTCCTCCAGCGGCCCATCTTTGGCGCTTTCGAGCGCCTGGAGCACATGCCCCGCTTTCACGTGCCGCCCTCGGATATCGTTCAACCACCCATCATTCGTTTCGCCGACAACCGGATTGATGGAGCCAACGTTCTCGTTCCCCGGCTGCGCGAGCATCCAGTCCACCAGGGCGGCGGCGGAATCCCAAACGCTGAGCGTGTCGGTCAGCAGGATGGGCGTCTCGATCTGGCCGAGCTCATTGACCTGCGTTGAGCCGACAAGCTTTCCAAATGCGTTGAACACGTAAACCGCGGCAGCCACTTTCTCGCGGAAGAGGTTGCCGGCGTGTGGCACGATGGCCGTCACGCCCGTGCGCACGTTGTCTCCCTCGATGATCGTGACCTGGCCGACGCGCACGCCGGACACATCGGTGATGGCATCGAGCGGCCCTGGCTCGTAAACGCCCGGGCGTATACCGAGATCCCGCGCGCGGGGTCGCGATTGATTCTGCCCAGCGGGCGCGAGCGCCGCGACCCCGAGCCCGCTCGTGAGAAACAGCACTCCGTACCACCCAATCATGAAACGTCTCATCGCCAGAACCTCCGCCGAAGAGGATACGGCTGCGCATTGTACGCCGGGCGGCCTGGCACCGGCACTCTTCGCTCGAGCTCTGCGGAAACGCCTTTGGCTTCGGACGCGTCCATCGCTGCACGGCACGAGGGATTCACCACGCAGGTCGGTTGCACTGGTGATGAGGCTGCGCTAGATTTGCGCCTGGCATCCGCCCGTTCGTTGTGCGAAACCTCTGCCCTGAGGAGCCTTCGATGACCAACCGCTGCATCCGTCTGTTTGTCTTCGTTGCTTTGCTCGCGTTCTGGCCGGGGAGCCCGCCGGCGGGGCAGAGCCTCCAGAGCGATCTGTGGAAGTTCACCGAGACGCCAGGCGTGGCGGGCTACGAGCAGGCCGTCGCCGCGGCGATCCGCGCGCAGTTGCCGAAGACATTGCCGGCACAGACGGACAACCTGGGGAATCTGATCGTCACCGTGGGCAGCGGTACACCGCACCGCGTCATCGTCACGGCGATGGATGAACCCGGATACGTTGTCAGCGGCATCACGCCGGATGGATACCTTCGCCTGCAGCGGCTCCCGCAAACGGCGCCGAGTGCAGTCTTCGACATTCTGCACAGCTCGCAGCCGATTTTGATCGGAACGCGCAAGGGCAAATGGATCTCCGGGGTCTTCGCGGCCCTTTCGACGCATTTGCAGACCGCGCGCCAGAATCCTCCGCACGACAACAATCTTGACGACGTGTACATCGACATCGGCGCCGCGAGCGCCGCGGAGGTTCACGCTGCGGGTGTGGACGTGCTCGACCCGCTGGCCATCGAGCGCCACGTGTACGATATCGGCTTCGGCCGGCTGACTTCGCCGGCCATCGGCGACCGCTTCGGCTGCGCGGCGCTGGTTGAACTGCTGCGCCGTCTGGATGTGTCGAAAGTGAAGGGCACGTTGACCCTGGCCTTCGTTACGCAGCAAGTGCTGGGTGGCCGTGGCCTCGAACGGCTTTCTGAAAAGATTCGCGCCGATGAAATGGTTTACGTAGGACGATTGCTCGCTCGCCGCGCGACCGCCGGACGCGGCGGGCAACGGGGCCTCCCGGCAGCCTCGTCCCAGCGCGCTCCCGGTGATGGCGCGGTCATGGCAGTCTCCGAAGCGGAAGCGCCCTGGCCGGCCGTCCCTGCGCTGCTCAAAGAACTCGCCAGTGCAAACCAGATCAAGTTGGTGCCCGATTTTTCAGGTCCCCTCCTGCGCGGCCGCCGCCCAGCGGCGGATGGCGACACCGGCGGCGCGGCGGACGCGCAAGCGCCCTCCACAATTCCCGCGCGCTTTGCACATATTGGGATTCCCGTGCGTTATCCGGTCACGCCGGCCGAAACCATCGATTTCTCAGACCTCGACAACCTCTCGCGCTTGCTCGAAGCCTACGCCCAGGGATCCGCACAACCTGCGCAGACGCTCGCACTGAGCGAGGTCCACGCGCCCGCCTTGCCGGAGCGGCCGAAAGTGGCGCCGTCGGCTACGAAAATCCTTTCCGTGCTTGTCGAGCAGTACGGCATCAGTGCACATGAGGCCGACGTGCGCGAGGCGGTCAAGCGCTTGCTCCCGGAATGGGCCAAGCCGGAAACCGATGCCGCGGGCAACCTGCTCCTGCACCTCGGCAGCGCGGCGCCGGGCGCGAAGACGCCGCACATCGCCGTCATCGGCCACATGGACGAGATCGGCTACCGAATCACCGCGATTGCAGCCGACGGCAGCATCGAAGTGCAGTCGGTTGGCGGCGGAATCACGGAGTTTTTCCTCGGCCACGCCATGTTCGTGCACACGGCGAGTGGAATCCGTCCCGGCGTCTTGGAGCTGCCGAAGGGCTGGGACGAGCCGCGATTTGAATGGCCGCGGCCGGGGGCGGCCGCAGCACAAGCCGCAGCCGAAGGCGGTGCGACGCCCGCGCCGATGCGCTGGCATCTCGAGACTGGTGCGCATAGCGCCGACGAAGTCGCCAAACTCGGCATCAAGGTAGGTGACTCGATTACGGTGCCCAAGAAATATCGGCCGCTCGCCGGCTCGCGCGCGAATGGCCGAAGCTTCGACGATCGCGTCGGCTGTACTTCACTGATCGCAGCCGTCTGGGCGCTCGGACAGAACCTTCCGGGGCGCGACATCACCTTCATCTGGTCCACGGAAGAGGAAGTCGGCTTGCGCGGAGCTTTGGCGTCCGTGCGCGCAATGGCCGCCCAGCACCGCGCGCCGGATTACGTGTTTGCGATTGACACGTTTGTGAGCTCGGATTCGCCGCTCGAATCCAAGCGCTTCGCCGACGCGCGGATTGGCAAGGGGTTCGTGGCGCGCTCGGTGGATAGCTCGAACATCACGCCGCGTCCGTTCGTCGATCGCCTGCTGGGGATGGCCCGCGCTGCAAGTATTCCGATGCAGTACGGCGTCAGCGGCGGCGGAAACGACGGCTCAGTGTTTCTGCGCTACGGCTCGATCAACGTTGCGCTCGGATGGCCGCTGCGGTATTCGCACTCCCCGGGCGAAGTCATCGATGTGCGCGATGTGGACGCCCTCGGGCGCATCGTCGCGCTGATCGCCAAGAGCTGGTAGCCTGCGTCGGCCTGAACTCCACCTCTGTAGCCCGCCTCTTTGGAGGCAAGGTTTCTGCTCTCTCGGGAATATGCGTGTTTTCAGTGAGTTACGCGGGGCCACGGGCGGCTTAGATCTAGTTGAATCTGGCCCAAGCTCAAGAACCGAGGCGATGAAGTCGTGGACTTGGACCACACGAGCTTTATTGCCCGGTGTTTCAAGAGACACCGGGGCTAGGAGCCACGATCGTCTCTGGCTGGTAGGGAAGTAGCCAGAACGGGTCGCGAGGCCGCAAATCGGCTCCTATTGCGTTTTCCCGGCCGCCACGTGGGACCGGGTGCGCTGAGTTCCACAAGCGATGCATTGATTCCATTGGAGTTGCGCACCCTCTTCTTGTGAGCCCGTGAGCCTACGTTTTTCATTGGACTTGGAGTCCCTCAGGAATCAATACTTACGAAACTCCGGGCTTGGGCCGTCAAGGACAACCCGGAACGGTTTTCTCATGCCCATCAAGACCATCATCGAACCGTTTCGCATCAAGAGCGTCGAACCCATCCGCAAGACCACGCGCGAGGAGCGCAAGCGGTTGCTGGAAGCGGCGGGCTACAACCTGTTCCTCGTGGCTTCGCCGGATATCTTGATCGACTTGCTGACCGATTCGGGCACGGGCGCGATGTCCACCGAGCAGTGGGCGGCGATAATGCGGGGCGACGAGTCTTATGCCGGGTCGCCGAGTTTCGCACGCTTCCGCGAATCGGTGCAGGCCATCTTCGGCTTCCGGCACGTCATCCCCACGCATCAGGGGCGGGCCGCCGAGCGCATCCTGTTCACCGTGATGTGCAAAAAAGGCGACGTCGTTCCCAACAACACGCACTTCGACACGACCCGCGCGAACTGCGAATTCGTCGGTGCCGAAGCAGTCGATTTGCCCATCCCTGAAGCGCAGGAGCCCGCGCATCTGCACCCCTTCAAGGGAAATATGGATATGGCGCGGCTCGCGGAGCTGATCGAGCGCGTCGGCTCAAAGCGTGTGCCGCTCGTGATGCTCACCGTGACGAACAATTCCGGCGGCGGCCAGCCGGTTTCGATGGCCAATATTCGCGAGGTGAAAGCGATCTGCTCGCGATACAACATTCCTCTCTATATCGACGCCTGCCGCTTTGCTGAAAACGCCTACTTCATCAAGCTGCGCGAGCCGGGATATTCCGAAAAAACGCCCCGCGAAATCGCGCGCGAGATGTTTCGCCATGCCGACGGCTGCACGATGTCCGCGAAGAAAGACGGTTTGGCGAATATCGGCGGCTTCCTCTGCACGAACGACGACCTCCTCGCGCAGCAGGAAAAAGACCTGCTGATTCTCACCGAGGGATTCCCGACGTATGGGGGACTCGCAGGGCGCGACCTGGACGCCATTGCCGTCGGCCTGAACGAAGTCCTCGAAGAGGACTATTTGAACTACCGCATTGTCTCGACGGCTTATCTCGGCAACCATCTGGTGAGCGAGGGCGTGCCGATTGTGCAGCCGCCGGGAGGACATGCGATCTATCTCGACGCGCGCGCGTTTCTGCCGCACATTCCTCCGGCGCAATTTCCCGGCGTGGCGCTCGCCGACGAGCTTTACCTCGAAGGCGGTATCCGGTCGGTGGAAATCGGCACGCTGATGTTCGGCGAGCACGCCACGATGGACCTGGTGCGGCTGGCGATTCCGCGGCGCGTCTACACCCAGAGCCACGTGGACTACGTCATCGAGGTGATTCTCGAAGTGTGGAATCGCCGCAGCGAGATTCGCGGCTATGAGTTGGTCCACCAGGCGCCGTTCCTGCGCCATTTCTCCGCGCGCTTCCGGCCGATCTGAGCGAAGACGGGGCGAAACCCGGTGCGCATTGGCATGTTCTGATGCGTTGCTCAGAAACACCTTGCTCCTCGCGCTCCGGACGTGTACATTGGAGATTCGAGCCACCCTTTGGATTCACTCATCTCCATCGCTCCACGGCCGGGCGCCGAACCTACTGCCCCCATGCCGCGAACGGAAGCCCCCGCGATTACGCTGCGCCGCCTGAACCTCTACCTGATCAAGCCATCACAGTATGACGACGATGGATACGTTGTTCGGCACCTGCGCGGTGTACTGCCCAGCAACACGCTGGCGTGCCTGGCGGCGCTCACCGAAGACGTCCTGCAGAAGAAGCTCCTCGGCGAATCGCTGAAAGTAAAGGTGCACTTGCTCGATGAGACGGTGGACAAAGTTCCGGTGAAGCGCATCTGCCGGTCGCAGCGCGGTTCGCACACCAAGACAATCGTCTGCCTGGTGGGCGTGCAGACCAACCAGTACCCGCGCGCGTCGGACCTGGCGATGGAGTTCCGCAAGGCCGGCGTCACGGTAATGCTCGGTGGGTTCCACGTCAGCGGATTGCTTGCGCTGATTCCCGGCGTGCCGGACGACATGCAGAGGCTGATGGATGCAGGTGTCACGATCGTGAAGGGCGAGGTGGAAGAGACCTGGGGCGATCTGCTGCGCGATGCGGTGACCGGCCGGCTCAAACCCCTCTACGATTTCATCGATCAGAAGCCGGACCTCTACGACAAGCCCATTCCGCTGGTGCGCAAGCAATATCTTCGCAAGTTCATCAGCTCCAATTTCGGCACGCTCGATTGCGGCCGCGGCTGCCCCTTCGAGTGCAGTTTCTGCACCATCATCAACGTGCAAGGGCGCAAGATGCGCTTCCGTTCGGCCGAGCAGATTGCCATCGCCGTGCGGCGGAACTACCGGCAGTACGGCGTGAGCTTTTATTTCTTCACCGACGACAACTTCGCTCGCAATAAGAACTGGGAAGCGATCTTCGATACGCTGATCAAGCTGCGTGAAGAAGAAAAAATCCCGGTGAAGTTCATGATGCAGGTGGACGTGCTCTCCTGGAAAATCAAGAACTTCGTTTCCAAGGCGCACCGCGCCGGCTGCCAGACCGTTTTCATCGGCATGGAGAGCGTGAACACGGAAAACCTGAAGGCCGCGGGCAAGGACCAGAACCACGTGGACGAATACAGCCAGCTCATCGAGTCGTATCGCTCGGCGGAGATTTCCACGCACGTGGGCTACATCATCGGTTTCCCGAGCGACACCACAGAATCCATCCGCGCCGATCTCCAGCTACTGATGAATCAGGTGCGCCCCGACCACGCTTCATTCTTCATGCTGATGCCGTTGCCGGGCTCGATGGATCACCTGGAGATGGTCAAGCTCGGCGAGTGGATGCACCCGGACTACAATCTCTACGATTCGCACCACGAAGTGAGCAATCACCCGCATTTGAAGAACGGCGAGTGGAAGAGGCTCTATCTCGAGGCTTGGCGCACGTTCTACGGCATCGACAATATGCGCGCCGTGCTGCAGCGGAGCTCGGGGCAGACCTACCGCAATAACCTGCTGCGGTTCTTCTGGTACAAGAATTCGATCCAGACGGAAGGGCGCCACCCGATGATGTGCGGCTTCTTCCGCTTGAAGGGCCGCACGAGCCGCCGCCCAGGTTTCCCGGTCCTTTCGCGCTGGGAGTATTTCCGGACGAGGTTGCGCGAAGTGCGCGCCGACTTGAAGGCCATGCTGCGAGTAGCACTCGAAATGGAAGAAGTCTGGCTGCAGACGCGGCACCCCAGCGCGGCGGAACAACGCATCGTCGAAGAGCTGAACAAGATCCGCGCGGCCGCGGCGCGCGGGCGCCTGAGGGTCGCGGACATGCAACTGGCGCACCTGCGTGCCAAGGCACATTTCCCCGCCTTGCGCGTACCCTCGAAGATGCAACTCGCCTGGGCGAAATGGAGCCCACTGCTCGCGCCGTCCAAGGTTTACACGCGCGCCGACCTGGACGCCTTTTGGATGTCGGTGAAGCAGCACTGGAGTGATCGGCGGTGGTTCCGCATCGCGCCGCACTCGCTGGCGTTCAACATGTTCCGCGACGCCCAGCTTTCGCTGCTGTTTGTCATCCACATCCTGCGCACGACAAATTCCGGCTATCGCCCGCCGGAAATGAACTGAACCGCAGTTTTTTCGCGCTCGCTCCCCGGCTGCATCTACCTCCTTTCTACTCTCCCTGCTACAATCTGCGCCGATGCCCGCCTCATCCCCCAAGCTGCGGCCGGCCCCGGCCTTCCAGCCGCCGCGGTACATCGTCATCGAAGGCCCCATTCGCGTGGGAAAAAGCAGCCTGGCGAAGATCCTGGCGGATCGGCTGCACGCACGGCGCGTGTTCGATTGCGACGACAATCCTTTCCTCGCGGACTTTTACCTGGAAAAGCCCGGTGCGGCCTTTCGCGCGCAGATGTACTTCCTGATGGAACGCCACCGGCGGCTGCGCGACGCGCAAGTTGGCGAGACACCCGGCGCCGTCGTCGCGGACTTTCTCATCGAGAAGGACAAAATCTTCGCCTACATCAATCTCGACAACGAGGAATTGAAGCTTTTCGAGCGCTACTACGAGACGTTTTCCGCCGACCTGCCCAAACCCGACCTGGTGATCTATCTCCAGGCGAGTCCCGAGGTGCTCCGCTCCCGCATCGCCAAGAAGAAAGCTCCCGGCGAATCGAAGATTGCCCTCGATTACCTGGAGGAGGTTGTCCGCGCATACGAGCATTTCTTCTTCCGCTACTCGGCCTCCGATCTCCTCGTGGTCAATACGTCAGAGATTGATTTCGTGGACCGCAACGACGATCTGCAGCAGCTTCTCCGCCGCCTGCAGGAGCCGGTGAAGGGAACGCAGTATTTCCTTCCGCTCGGTGAAGGCTGAGCGGCCCACACGCGCAGCTTCTTCTTGCCCCCGCACGCCGCTGGGACTATGCTCGCGGCTTCAGGAACTGGCAGCCGGAAGTCCGTGCCATCGTGGAAATTCGCGATCACGTGGAGAGGTGCAGCGATGGAAAAGTGGACGAGACGCAAGTTCTTTCTTGCTGGCGTGGCGGGCAGCGCGGCGGCCGCCGCGGGGAAACTGCTTGGCGCGGCGTCGGGACCGGGACCGAGCGGATTGGGAGGTCCGGCGGCGGCGCAGGCCAGAGGCACGCGGCCGCTGATCATTTGCGCGGCGAACGGTTTCCGGCATCTCGATAAAGGCATGAAGGTGTTGAAAGACGGCGGAGACACGCTGGACGCGGTGCTGGCAGTCGTCACGCAGGTCGAGGACGACCCGAACGACACATCGGTGGGTTACGGCGGCCTGCCGAATGAGGACGGTGAAGTCGAGCTCGACGCGAGCGTGATGCACGGACCCACGCGGCGAGCCGGGGCGGTCGCATCGATCCGGCAGATCAAGAATCCGAGCTTGGTGGCGCGCGTAGTCATGGAGAAGACCAAGCACTGCATAATCGTCGGTGCGGGCGCGACGCGGTTTGCTGAACTGGAGGGCTTCGAACCGATGAACCTGCTGACCGCTCGTGCGCGAACGGCGTGGCTCGCGTGGAAAGCAGCGAAAACGGACAACTGGGCTCCCGGCTGGGACAGTCCCGAGTGGAAGGAGAAAGTCGCCGAGTTCATCGATCCAAGACTGCCGGAGCCGCAGCGCACGGAGCTGGCGGCGTGGCTGCACGAAGTGGTCTTCCATCCGCCGACGGGGACAATCAATTGCTGCGCCGTGGATGCCAAGGGAGACGTCTCCGGAACGACCACGACGTCGGGTCTGGCGTGGAAAATCGCGGGTCGTGTGGGCGATTCGCCGGTCATCGGCGCGGGCTTGTACGTCGATAATGACGTCGGGGCGGCGGGCTCGACCGGCCAAGGCGAAGAGAACATCAAGGTTGCCGGCGGCCACACGGTCGTCGAGCTGATGCGCCAGGGGAAATCGCCGACCGAGGCGTGCCTGGAGGCCATGCGGCGCGTCGCGCACAACTATAACAACGACAAGAAAAAACTGGGACTCTTCAGCCTAAATTTCTACGCGCTGAACAAGGACAGCCAGCACGGCGCGGCCACGCTCTGGGGGCCGCGCAACGCAAATGCTCGGGGGGCGCGTTACGCCGTGCACGATGGCACCGAAGCAAAGTTGCTGCCGTGCACCCCGCTCTTTGAACGGACAGAGAGTTAGCCTTCACGGATCGCGCGTTCTGGTAGCGCCGCCATCCTGGAGGTTCTTTTGGGCTTGCATGGAAAAAGAACCGGCCGGAGGCCGGCGCTATCCGAGCGCTTCTTTCAATCTCTTTCTTCCTTATCGCAAATCCCATATTCTGTCAGCGCGTGCGCGGGCGTGTGCGCGCGGATAAAGAATGGATCGGGCGAACATCGTCATCATTGGCGGCGGCGTCATCGGTTGCGCCATTGCCATGGAAGTCTCGCGCCGTTGGGGCGACGTCTTCGTGCTTGAGCAGCTTCCGCGCGTGGGCATGGCCACGAGCACGCGCAACAGCGGCGTCATCCATTCCGGGCTCTACTATCCATCCGGCTCGCTGAAAGCGAAGCACTGCCTCGAGGGCAACCGGCTGACGTACGAGTTCTGCGCGGCGCACAACGTGCCGCACCGCAGAACCGGAAACTCATCGTCGCCGCTCGTGCGGGTGAAGAAGAAAAGCTCGAGGCGCTGCAGAATCGCGGGCGTGGCAACGGCGTGGAGGGCATGCGGGTTGTTGACCGCGCGGCGATACGCAAACGCGAGCCCCATGTGGAAGGGCACGCGGCCATCGAGGTGCCTTCGACCGGCATTCTGCTCGCTGAGGAACTCGTGAAGACCTACGCGCGCCTAGCGACCGATCAAGGGGCGAGCATTCTTACTCACGCGCGCGTCCGTCGTCTGGATGCCAGAAAGAATGCTGTTGGCGTCGCCGTTGAGATTGGCGATCCCGCGGACCCCGCGAGCCTTTCGTGCGAAACGATCGAAGCGCGGTGTTTGATCAATTCCGCGGGCCTCTTTGCGGATGAAGTCGCCGCGATGCTCGGCAATGCCCGCTACTGCATCTATCCCGTCCGGGGCGAATACTGCGAGATTCACCACGGCCGCGCGCATCTGATCAACGGTCTGGTCTATCCGTTGCCTCATCCACAGGGACTCAGCCTCGGCGTGCATTTCACGCGCACGCTCTGGGACACCGTGCTTGTTGGTCCCACGGCGCGCTATATCGCCGATAAGAACGACTACGAGCATGACCGCCTTCCGGTAAATGCATTCCTCGAAGCTGCAAAGCGGATGTTGCCGGAGCTGAAGGGGGAGGACCTCTCGCTGGCTTTCTCCGGCATTCGTCCGAAGCTCGTGCCGCCCGGCGGGGATGAGGTAGCTGATTTCGTGATCACGCGTGATCCCGAAGTGCCCTGCGCCATCCAACTCGTTGGTATGGAGTCGCCCGGGCTCACGGCAGCCCCGTCCATCGCGCGCCAGGTCGCAGGCATGGCCGCCGAAATCCTGGACTGACTTCTCCTCGTCTACCGCACGAGATCGGAAACGAAAACGAGGCTGATACCATAAGTTTCGATTTCGGGAAGGAACTCTTGAAGCGCCCGCAGCGTGACGGGATGAGGGTGGCCGATGGCGATGGCGAAGCCTTGCGCGCGAGCGTCGCGCACGGCAAGGGCGAGCTGTTGCTTCACCGCTTCGAGCGATTGCGTATCATCCAAGAAAACGTTGCGCGAAGCAGCGCGCACGTTGGCGCTGTGTGCCGCATCGCAGGCCACTGTTCTTGGTGTCGTGCGGCTATCGATGAAGAAGAGATCACGCTCCTTCAGCGCGGGCATGAGCGCTGCCATCAGCGCCGCGTCCGCGGTGGCCATGGAGCCCTGATGATTGTTCACGCCGACGGCATGCGGAACCGTATCGAGCATCGCGGCCAGGATCCGCGCAGAATCAGAGGTGGAGGTACCGGTGCGCAGCTCGATATTCTCGCGCTTCTCGTCGCCATTCGATTCCATCGGGAGATGCAAAAGCACCTGATAGCCGCGCCGGTAAGCTTCTTCGGCGACGTCTGCGGAATGGCTCAAGTGCGGCAGCACGGCAACGGTCAGCGGGTAAGGGAGTGAGAGCAACGCATCGGAGGCACCGCGGTCGTAACCCAGATCGTCGATGATAATGGCGAGGCGCGCGGCCTGTGGCTTTCCCGGGCGGACGGAAGTTTCCCGCCGTCGAGCGAGCAAGGGAGCAATCAGCTCGACCGACTGCGTCATGCGTCCCGCGAAGATGTAGCAGAAGCGCACGCGCCCCGAAGCGCCCGGCAGATCCTGCCGCGTTAGCTCGTGCTCGGCAGCAACGCGGTCGAGCGCGGCGCGGACAGCGGTGAGGACCGCCGGATCGGGCTGGCCGTTCTGCCCGCCGGGCAGGGTGATGTAGATGTGATCCGTGACGCCCTGCGGCGGGGCGTTCTTTCCTCCGGCGCGCGCGCCCGATTCCCGCGACAGCGTCTCCGGCCGCATCCCCACCTCGACCTTGTTGTCTGACGCGTTTTTTGCCGCGAAAACCATCTGGCGGGTGATCTTGCGAACCTCCGGCGGCGCAAGCGGCTTCTTTCCGCAGCCCGCGAGAGCTACAGGAAGTAACAGCGCGAACAAGAAGAATCGGCTCGCAGAGCGCCCCACGCGCTCAGGCGTTGGTGGAAGGGAGGGAGCGATACGGGGCAGAGACACCGCGCAAGAATCAGGCGGGAACAGCGTGCAATAAATAGTAGTAAACGGACGTAGGAGCGAGCCACAGAGCCACCTTGTGCGGCGGCTCATTCTTCAAATGCTCGACTGCCTTGCGGAGCACTGGGTCATCGGGTGAGGGGTACTTCGCCACGGGTCCGCCATTGAGCGGCGCCGGGTGGTCCGGGTCCGGCAGATCCTGGTCATCGATGGCGACGCGAACCTCGAGGTTCGGTGCCACTCCTTCTTCGGGGATGGACTTGCCGCCCGGCGTGTAATAGTTCGCCACGGTGAGGACGATTGCGGCGCCGTCCTCGAGGGGGATCATCTTCTGCTCCGATGCGGTGCCAAACGTGCGCTCGCCTACCAGGCTGGCGCGCTTGTTGCCGCCGAGGCCAGCGGCGACGATCTCCGCCGCGCCGGAAGTGCTCGGCGAAATCAGCACGTCCACGGGGTACTTCCAGACAGCCTTGGACGGATCCGCGGAGAACTCCTGCCGCGACACGGTCTGACCCTTCAGCGAAACGATGGTTCCGGAGGTCAGGAAGAGCCGGGCCACGGCCACGCCTTCGGAAATTTCGCCCCGTGAGCAATCGCGAAGATCCAGGACCAGCTTGTGCATGCCTTGCTTATCGAATTGCTGGAGCTTGTCGCGGATCTCGTCGGCTTTGCCGGCGTCCAGAGCGGGGACGCGCAGGTACGCCACTTCGGGGTCGGCTTTGTCCACGATCAGGTGCGAGGCGCCAATCTGCGCCCGCACAATGTCGGCGTCCTGGGGTGCAAAACTCCCGCCTCGTGGACGCACGACCCCCACGCGCACGGAGGTGCCCGGCTCGCCGGCAAGCAGTTGCATCGCCTGTCCCACGGACATCTCGCGCGTCGTGAATCCAGCAATGGACTCGAGGATATCGCCGGTACGCAGCCCAACCCTTTGCGCCGGACTGTCGGGCAGGGCGGAAACGACGATGATGTAACCGGACCGCTTGGAGAGCGTCAGGCCGCTCTCGCCCTTGGCTCCGCTGGCGGCCTTCTTCTTGTACTCGGCGTATTCGAGCGGGCTCATGTAACTCGAGAGTGGGTCCAGAGATTCCAGCAGCCCGTGCAGCGCCCCGGCGGTCACCTGGGCCATGTTCGGCTCGTCCACGTAGTCCTGCTCGATCCGCTGGAGAACCTCAGCGTACACGCCCAGGGAGCGATAGGTCTTGTCGTCGTCGGCCGTCTTGCCCAGCACGTAGCCCAGCGAGACGTAGGAGAACACGGCGAGCGACAAGGATATGATGACCACTTTGGCGAGGCGGCTCATAGCAGAGGTTCCCCTTTTCTCCGAAAACAAAAGTATACCATTCGCAGGCTTCCCGAGCGACCCCGCTCCGCTCGGTGCGCGATACGGTCACCCCGGAGCTTCACTCCCTCCCCGGCGCCGCCCGACCGCCATCTCACGGCTAACGAACCGGGCCAGGCTTGCGCGTACCCGGTGATTTGCTGCCCGGCCGCAACACTGACGCCTTGGCTTTCTGTAGTTCCGCCTTGCGGTTCATGCGCTTCCCGAGTTTCTGATTCAGAAATCGCTGCTTCACCTGAAGCCCCTGGTACGTCGTCAATGATTGGACGCAGGAAGCAGGGTTGGAGGATACCCCCGGATACAATCAGAGAGCGGCGCGGCGATGTGGGACACAAAGTCGGCCCTCGCAGCCCCCGCCACCCCCCATTCTGCGTAAGAGTTGCAAATAAAGGACTTTAAGCCCTTTGAAAACGTAAGAGTGGCATCCAAAGGACTTACGGACGCGGTTTCTCGTAAGAGTGGCATATAAAGGACTTAGGTCGTAATCTGCAACCTCTGACTCGTGGTGCCAAGCCACACGAGGCCTCCTAATCCTGATTCTACCATACGTGGGAAGAGCGGAATAAAAGGCGAAAAAAGACGGCGGACTACTCGTAGCGCAGGGCAATGAGCGGATCGACACGCGTCGCCCGCCGCGCGGGAAGCCAGCAGGCAGCCAGCGCCGCGGCTACGAGCAGAGCCGAAGCGCCTACAAACGTCACCGCATCCAGGGCGCTGAGGCCAAACAAGAATCGCGAGAAGAGGCGCGATGCAGCGAGCGAAGCCACAAGACCGATCGCCAGCCCCAGGGTGATTCGCGCGCCCCCCTGCCGGAGGAAGAGCCGCAGGACGTCGCTGGGCTGTGCGCCGAGGGCCATGCGGATGCCGATTTCGCGGGTGCGCTGGCGGACGACATACGAGGTGATGCCGAAGATGCCCAGTGCCGCCAACAAGAGGGCGATAAATCCCAGTGAAGCAGAAACCGCGGCGCCGATCTCTGACGGCCAAACCCAGTTCGCCAGGTTGTCGGAGAGCAAACGGACGGTGGAAGAAACTTCGGGGTCCACCTCTCGCGCGATTCCCGCGAGAAGTGCCATCAGGCTTCTCGGATCTGTCTTCGTGCGCACGACGATGTTCATTCGCTCAACGCTATCCGTGTCGCCCGATGCCATTGGAAGATAGAGGTACGGAGTGTCGTCGGCCCACAAATAAACGTTGCGGACGCCGCGCGCCACGCCGATCACCTGAAACAGCGGACCCTTCGGCCCCTGCCGGAAGCGCTTGCCGATGGGATCTTGCCCGGGCCAGTACATTTTCGCGAGAGACTCGCTGATAATTCTCACCGGAGCTTTGGCGGCGACGTCCTCTTCCGTGAACCCACGACCGGAGCGGAGGGGAATCCGCAGCGTCTCGAAGTAACGCGGGGAAACCACATTAAAGTTGACGTTCGGCAGCCCATTTGCGGCGCTGGACTGAATCCCCTCGGGGATGAAACCCGTGTGGTAGAAGCTGTTGCCGAGGGGAATCGCGCGCGTGAGTGCGGCGCTCTCCACGCCGGGAACGGCTTCGATCCTCGCAAGGGCTTGCCTGTAAAACGCCCCGCTCTGCGCGGGGCTGTAGTTTCTCAGCCGCAAATCCGGCGAAATCACAATGATTCTGTTCACGTCAAATCCGAGGTCGATGGTTTGGGCGCGCACGAGCGCGCGGGTGAGCAAGCCCGCGGTTACGAGGAGGAAGAATGACGCCGCTACCTGGCTCACGATCAGCGCTCCGCGCAGCCGCGAGTGACCCTTGCCAGGTTCCGCGTTGTTCCCGTCGCCGCGAAGCGCAGCAAGCGCGTTCTGGCGCGAGATGCGCAGCGCCGGCAGAAGACCGAATGTGACACCCGTCAGCATTGAGACTCCCAGCGCGTAAACGAGAACGCGCCAGTCGGGCGAAACGTTAATCTGCAGCGCGCTCTCGCCCGGTGGATGGACGACGCCGAGAAGCAAATCCGCCGCCCAGTAGGAGAACAGGACACCCAGTGCCCCGGCAATTCCGGCGAGCAGCAAGCTCTCCGCAAGTAATTGCCGCAGCAGGCGCCCTCGCGTCGCGCCAAGGGAAGTCCGAATGCCGAGCTCTTCTTGCCGCGCGGCGCCGCGGGCCAATTGCAGATTCGCGACGTTTGCGCAGGCGATGAGCAGCACCATGCCGATGACAGCCATCACCAAAGCCGCGACAGGAATCAAGTCTCCTTTTTCCGATGGATTGAGAAGCCCGGCGCGAGCGAGAGTAATCGTCGCTCGTTGCTCGGTCTTGTCCGTGTCGGATTCGTTGAAATATTTTGCCAAGACCGTCATCTCGGCCTGTGCTTCTTTCATTCCCACGCCGGGCTTCAGCCGCCCCAGCGCCAGCAGCCAACCCGAGTTGCGGTCTTGAAACACTTTGTGTCCGTCGGCCCTGAGCCACACGTTGGGGAGCATCATCAGCGGAACCCAGAGATCCGGAGGGACGGGTTCTGTACCGATGAAGTCCGGCGGCGCAACTCCGATCACCGTGTAGGACATGGCGTTCAGTTTTAGGGTTTGTCCAACGATGCCCGGATCTCCGGCGAAGCGGCGCTGCCAAAAGTTGTAGCTCAGGACCGCAACGGGCCGTTCGTCCGGCACACGATCTTCTTCCGGAAAGAACGTACGCCCCTGCACCGGCTTCGCGCCGAGCACCTCGAAATAATTCCCAGACACCATTTGCGCGCGGACCGGCTCAGGCGATATCACTGAAGAAGACGTCCCCACGCCGGTGAGCGTCATGTGAGATCCGGCTTGAGCGACCATCGCCGAGAACATGCTGTTGTGGTCGCGATACTGAACAAACTCCGGATAGGACAGAGTCTCGATACGCGACCGGCTCGGCACGGTGCGGTACAAGCTCACGACGCGAGTCGCCTCTTTGATCGGCAGTGGCCGGAGAACGACTGAGTTGAAGAAGGAAAATGCGGTTGTGTTGACGCCTATGGCGATGGCGAGCACGGCGACGGCCATCAAGGTTCCCCGGGGGTTCTTCAGGAGCATCCGCCAGCCGTAGCGCGCGTCTTTCCAGAACGAATCCACCGCGCTTTCCCAACCGGCGTCGCGCACTTCTTCCTTCACGGCATCCATGCTGCCGATCTCCATGCGTGCGGCGCGCAGCGCCTGCGGTCGGCTCAGGCCACGGCGCATTATCTCTGCAACGACAGTTTCGAAGTATGCGCGCAGCTCTTCGTCCAGGTCCGCTTCGACTTCGCGCTTGCGGAACAACCCGCGCAACCCGCCCGACACCTTGTGCAGCCGCTCCATGATTGTTTCCCTTTGAGTCCCCGGCCGCTAGCTGCCGGCTTCGAGGATTCGCGCGATCGCCGCGACTTGTTTGCCCCACTCTCGCGTTTCGGTCTTGAGCTTTCTTCGCCCGGCGTCGGAAAGGACGTAATACTTCGCGCGGCGGCTGTTCTGCGTCGCGCGCCACTCGCCGCGGATGAGCCCCGCGCGCTCCAGCCGGCGGAAAGCGGGAAAGAGCGAGCCCGGATTCACTTGGAACACACCTTTGCTGATCTGCTCGATGCGGATGGCGATCCCATAGCCGTGCAGAGGCTCGAGGTCCAGGGTCTTCAGCACCAGCATGTCTAGCGTGCCCTGCACGAGTTCGGTCGAATTCGCAGCCATCGCCCCTCTTTCCTCTAGACGGTCAAGAGGAAGGAATGTTTCATTTTTCCTTCAACTGGTCAAGGGGAGAAGTGCCGCGGCGCTCCGAGTTGCGTCAGGCGATACTCGCACGCGTGGGCGGATTCCGCGCCGCTTTGCGATCTGCTGCGAGGAATGCCGCACCCGCTCTTCCAAACGCGCCCGGGCGCGTCCATAAGTCTATGGTTATCTGGAGTTTGCAAACTGTGGCGCTTGGCGTGGCAATTGCTGTTCTTTGACCGGAGGGAGTGTCTCGCATGCCCGATGCACACAGCCAATCTCCGACTGAAAGTTCAGCGAGTGGCGTCAAGCCCGAGGGGGGGAGAAAAGTCCACGGGATCATCTATCTCCGCCCCAACCGCTGCAAGGGCTGCGGCTTCTGCATCGCGTTCTGCCCACCTAAAGTCCTGGAGTTCTCAGAGGAGTTCAACGCGCAGGGCTACCATCCGCCGCGCCTGGCAAATCCCGATGGCTGCACGGGCTGCGACCTTTGCGGACTCTATTGCCCGGACTTCGCTATTCACGGGGTGATGTTGAAACACGCCGCGGCGCCCCCCGCCGCAACGAAGGCGCCGGAAGCGGAGGTGTCGCGATGAAAGCCGATCCGCGCGGCGTCCTGACGGGCACGCATTTCCTGGACGGGGATCAGGCCTGCTGCGAAGGCGCCCTGGCTGCCGGCAGCCGGTTCGCTGCTGGATACCCCATCACGCCATCCACGGAGATCGTGGAGCGCTTCGCGGCGCGCGTGCCGCTGGTCGGCGGAATGTTCATCCAGATGGAAGATGAACTGGCCAGCTCCATCGCGATCCTCGGCGCGGCGTGGGCCGGCGCAAAGACTTTCACGGTGACTTCCGGGCCCGGCTTCTCGCTGATGATGGAACACATCGGCTACGCGGCGATGACGGAAACTCCTTGCGTCATCGTCGACGTGCAGCGCGGCGGGCCTTCGACCGGCCTGCCCACGCTCCCCGGCCAGGCGGACATGATGCAGGCGCGCTGGGGTTCGCACGGGGATTACGAAATCATCGCCCTTTCGCCCACTTCGCCCCAGGAATGTTTCGATTTGATGATCGAGGCCTTCAACCTCTCCGAGCGCTATCGTACCCCGGTGCTCTTCATGATGGACGAGTCCGTCGGCCATCTCACGGAGAAGGTTGTGATCCCGCGCGCCGACCAGATCGAGATCTTCCCGCGACGCTACACACATGAGAAAAACGGGAAATACGAACCCTATCGTCCGGACGCAGACGGCGTGCCGCCCCTGGCGCGCGCGGGCGACGGACATCATTTCCACATCACCGGGCTCACCCACGATGAGCAGGGTTATCCGGCGATGAGCGTCGCTGCGCAGCAGCGGCTGATCAAGCGCCTGGTGGAAAAGATCCGGAATCACGCAGAAGAGATTGCGCGTTGCGAGGAGCGCTTCCTCGAAGACGCAGACTTGGTAGTGGTCGCTTACGGCATCACCGCGCGGATTGCTCTCCGCGCCGTGGAGATGGCGCGCGAGCGCGGCATCGCCGCGGGCCTCCTGCGGCCCGTCGTCGTATGGCCGTTTCCGGAGCACCGTGTGCGCGCGCTGACCGAGCGCCCCGGGCTTGCGGGATTTGTGGTGCCGGAACTCAATCTCGGACAGATGGTGCACGAAGTCGAGCGCGCGGCCGCCGGCCGCGCGCCCACTGTGCTGGTGCCGCACGCCGGCGGCACGGTCCAGCGGCCGGACGAGATCCTCGAAGCGATCCTCGCGCTCCACCACAGCGCGGCCCGGCGCGCCGCGACGTGTCCGGCCGAGGAGGTGGTGCGATGAGCGGCGCTGTGGAATTTCCCAGTGAGATGAATCCGGTCGAGCCGTTTCTCCGCAGTGACCGCATGCCGCACATCTGGTGTCCCGGCTGCGGCATCGGCACGACGGTAAACTGTTTCGCGCGGGCGCTGCGCCAGTCGAAACTCAACCTGGACAAAGTGGCGATTGTCTCCGGCATCGGCTGCACGGGCCGCGTGGCGGGTTACGTCAACCTGGATTCGTTTCACACCACCCACGGCCGCGCGATTCCCTTTGCCACGGGCTTGAAGCTGGCGAAGCCGGAGCTGACGGTCGTCGTGTACAGCGGCGACGGTGATCTGATTTCGATCGGCGGCAACCATTTCATCCACGCCGCGCGGCGTAACGTGGATCTGAAGGTCATTTGCCTGAACAATTTCACCTATGGCATGACCGGCGGCCAACTCGCGCCCACCACGCCCATCAGCGCGCTCAGCACGACCACGCCGTACGGATGTTTTGAGCAGCCGTTCAACCTGCCGTATCTCGCCGAGTCATCCGGCGCGGTGTACGTGGCCCGCTGGACGTCCTACCACGTCCGCCAGATCGCCCATGCCATGGGCGAGATGCTGCGCAAGAAAGGTTTTTCGTTCCTGGAAATCGTAAGCCCGTGTCCCACGCTGTACGAGCGCCGCAACCGCCTTGGGGACGGCCTGGACATGATGAATTACTTCAAGGAAGCGAGCGTCGTGCGCCACGGCGCGAGCACGCGGGATGTCGGGCTGGCCTTTCAGGGACCCATTGCCGTGGGAAAATTTGTGGATACCGACCGCCCTGACTTCCTTACGCTGATGAACGATCAATTGCGGCGCACGCTCGAAGCCGGATACAGCGGCTGCGGAGGCGACAATGGCGGCAGTTGAAATTCAGCTCGGCGGCTTCGGCGGGCAAGGCGTAATCCTCGCGGGGATGATCATCGGGCGCGGACTCGCGCTGCACGAGAACTACCACGTCTCACTCACGCAGAGCTTTGGCCCGGAAGCGCGCGGCAGCGCCTGCAGCGTGCAGCTCATCGTCTCACCCGAACCGGTGCTCTATCCTTACATGACGCGGCCGCACGTTCTTGTCACGCTGTCCCAGGATGCCTACCACCGCTTTGCTCCCGGGTTGCGGCCCGGCGGCACGCTGATCTATGAAGAGAAGCTGGTCCGCCCGGAGGAAATCGCGCGCGAAGCCTGCCCCGCAGGCGAGACGCGCGTCGAAATGCACGCGGTACCCGCCATGCGCCTCGCGGAAGAGCTTGGACGGAAGATGGTGCTTAACGTCGTCCTCGTGGGTTTTTTCACGGCAATTACTGGCCTGCTCAGCCCGGAGGCGGCGCGCAGAGCCGTGAGGGAATCCGTGCCCAAAGGCACCGACGCGCTCAATCTCTCCGCCTTCGAGAGGGGATTCGAGTATGGTCTTGCACTGACCGGCGGCCGCGTCCCCACCAGCGCAGTTCTCTCCCACGCCTGAACTCACCTGAGACTTTCACGGTTCTTGACTGAGAGGATGGACGCGCGCGCACTAGATGCGGCGGCGGCGCCATTCGCGAACAGGCTCGCCGGAATCCGCCTCGGCCTCCGGCTGAGCTGGCGGAGCTGCGGAAGTGAGGTAGGTTTGCGAAATGCGGTCCTGCCACGTGAGGTGGTCTTCGTCCCACAGCGCCCAAAGGAAGCCGAGCAGAACCGTCCCGCCCGAAACCAAGTACCCGAAACTCCGCCAGAGCAACTGGCGGGGAGTGGGATCGCTGCCCTCGAAGCTCACCACGCGAAGCCCGCGCAGCATCATCCCCGGCGTTTCCCCTCCAAACGTAGTGAAGAGCGCGAAATACTGCGCGTAAAGCAACGCGAGCGTGCATGCGCCGATGACCGCGTCGAATCTGCCCAGCACTAACCGGCCGCCGAACGCTCGGAACAGCCCCAGGAAACCCGCATAGGCTAGCAGGAGGAAAAACGCATCCAGCATCCCAGCGCGCCGCCGGTCGCGCAGCGACGCGACCGGGATCACTTGGTCCGCTCCAGGCATCGCTGCCTGTGGGTGGGATTCCGGTGCGCCGAAATCCAGCTCCGGCTGGGTGACGGCAATCTCCACGCGCTCCACGCCCTGTGCGCGCGGGCTGCGCAGCGGCAGCGAGCGGTACATGTGCGGCCCCGCGCCCTCGGGCGTCAGCAGCGCTCCGCGCCGGGGCGCATCCTCGGCGTCTTCCGGCGCCTCTTCTTCTGCAACGACTCGGTTGAACGGGAGATCGACCTGCGCGTCGTCCGGCAGCAGGCGGCGGCGCCGCTCGCGATAGGCTTCCAGGCGGTCCGCAAGCTCGTGACGCCAATTGACGGGCTGCACGGCAAGGTTACCATCGGTCTGGGCGGGCTGGGACGCGGGCGCGACGCCAGCCGCGGCTGCGCGTGCGGCGGGAACATCTTGATTCTCGGTGAAGGACTCGTCGCAGAAGCAGCAGCGCTCCACTGCTTCGGAGTTCACCGCGCCACAATTCTTGCAGATCTGGATCACCGTACCGTTTTGCGCTGCGGACGCAATCGGCCCGGGAAACCCGGGTGAGCAGAAGGGATTCTAACTCCGGGTGAGGCGGCTGCATCCCGCTCTTGCTGGAAAATGTCGCGTAAGGAACACCCCGTGCGTCGCGCCGCCTCTCTGTGCACTCGCGTCGCGGATTGCGAGCGTGGGACGGGAATGCTAGGCTAGCGGCCTGGCTTCCGACGACACGGCGTGATGAATCTTCTTCCCTCGAGAGAGCCCAGACGCTGGCGTCCAGTGCGCGCCGCCCTTCCACTCCTTTTCCTTCTCGCTGCGGTTGCCGGAGCTCAGAGCACTCAAGAGCCCGCGCGCCTCAGCGTCGGAGGCGATTGGGCGGAGCTGTCGGCGAAGCACCAGAGTGTCGAGGGCAAGCTCTATATCGCCGATGGGGACGTGGAAATTCGCCTCGAAGCCCGCGGCCTGCGCCTGCGCGCCGACCGCGTGGAATTCAACGATGAAACCAAAGAAGCGCTGGCCCGCGGGAACGTCCAATTCGATTACAACAACCAGCATCTGAGCGCCGCCGAGGCCCGTTACAATTTTCGCACCGGCCAGGGCACATTCCTCAATGTGCGCGGTGCCGTGCGCATCGAGCGGCAGCCCAATCCCACGGTACTCCTGAGCCAGAACCCCGTGTCGTTTGTGGCCGAAAAGGTCGAGCGTGTCAGCGAAAACGTCTACAAGATCACCGGTGCGCGTCTCACCGTTTGCAACCCCGAGCACCCGAATTGGGAGTTCTATTCCCCGCACGCGACGCTCACGCTGGATAAGAGCGTGGCGCTGATCAACACCAATTTCCGGCTGTTCCGCATTCCGCTGGTCTATCTCCCCTACGCCACGGCGCCCGCCAACCGCAAGATGCGCCAGTCGGGTTTTCTGCTCCCTGTGCTGGGCACGTCGAACACGAAAGGATTCGTCATCGGCGATTCCTATTACTGGGCACCTGCCGATTGGACCGACCTCACCGCTGGGGCGCAATACCTCAGCAAGCGCGGCTGGAGCCAGAGTGCCGAGCTTCGGGCGCGGCCCTGGGATGATGTCAGACTCGGTGCGACGTACTTCGGCGTGGAAGACCGCGGCCTGCCCACGGGGCCGAACGGGCAGCGCGTCCCGCAGGGTGGACACGAATCGAGCGTCGCGCTCGACGCGCTGCTCCCCGGCGGGTGGCGCGCCGTAGCGGACTTGCACCAACTCACTTCGCTCACCTTCCGCCTGGCCTTCGCCGAGACGTTCGGCGAAGCCGTAAACTCCGAAGTGCGCAACTCCGCTTTCCTGACGAACAACTTTCACGGTTTCAGTCTCAATTTTTCCGCGCTCAACTACAAGAACTTCCTCAGCGCGCAGCCCGAGACCGCTGTCGTGTTGCGCAGCGCGCCCGAAGTGCGCTTTGGCTCCGTGGATCTGGCGCCTTGGAAACGACTGCCCCTCTACCTGGGGATCGACGCCTACGTCGGCGGCGTCCATCGCGGCGACACGAACCTCTCCTCGCCATCGTTTGTCGGGCGCTCCGAAATTGCTCCGCGCGTCACCATTCCCCTGCGCTGGGGCCCATGGCTCGGCGTCACGCCCACGTTCACGCTCCGCACCACGCAATACACCTCCTCCGTGCTGGCCGGCAGCGTGGTCAGCGATTCGGTACGCCGCACCACCGCCGAACTGGATCTAGACTTGCGCCCGCCTTCGCTCGCGCGCATCTGGCAGCGCGCGAACTCGAAGTGGAAGCACACGATCGAGCCGGAGATCCACTATCGCTACGTGACGGGCGTGAGCGATTTCGGCCGGTTTCTCCGCATCGACCAAGGCGACACGCTCACGGACACCAACGAAATCGAGTATGGAATCACGCAGCGACTCTTTCGCCGCTCCGGCGAGGCTCAGGCGGACGAGCTGGTCTCCTGGCGAGTCTCACAAAAATACTATTTCGATCCGACGTTCGGTGGCGCGCTGCTCCCCGGCCAGCGCAACGTCTTCCCAGCGGTCGATTCCCTCACGGGGTTTGCGTTCGCCGACCAGCCCCGCCGGTTCTCGCCCGTGATCAGCGACGTCAAGATCACGCCCGGCGGGCGCTACGACGCCGAGTTCCGTCTGGACATCGATCCGGTGCGCGGGCGGCTCACGCTGATCGGCACCGGGGTGAAGGTGCATCCGTACAGCCAGTTCTTCGTCACGCTGGCGCAATTCTCCGTAAACGCGGATCCCGTGTTGCAACCGCCCTCCAACCAGGTTCGCGCGCAGGTTGGCTATGGCGAGCTGAACCGCAAGGGATGGAATGCCGCGTTTGGCACCAGCTATGACTTCCGGCAGGAGGCTCTGCAAAACCAGCTCATCCAGGTCAGCTATAACGGTTCCTGCTGCGGCATCGCGTTCGAGTACCGGCGCCTCTCGCTCGGCAACGTGCGCAACGAGAACCAGTTCCGCGTCGCGCTGATCATCGCCAACATCGGGACGTTCGGTAACCTCCGCCGGCAGGAGAAGATCTACTAATGTTCACGCATCCCCCCGGCGCCGCACTCCTCAGTCGTGTCATTCCAAGCCCGCCGCGGCGGGCGAGAGCTCTCTCTTTATCATGAAACTCGACGCGCTCGCCTTCGCCTCCATCGCCGAACTCGCGCCGCTCGTGGCGCAGAAAAAAGTCTCGCCCGTCGAGCTCACGACGGCGATGCTCGAGCGCATTGGGCGATTGAATCCGCGTCTCAACGCGTACCTGACGGTCACGGCCGACCTCGCGATCACCCAGGCTCGCCGCGCGGAGAAGGAGATACTGCGACGCCACATTCGCGGGCCACTCCACGGCATTCCTATCGCGCTCAAGGACAACATCTGGACGCGCGGCGTGCGCACGACCGCAGGCTCGAAGATCCTCGCGGACTTCGTGCCCCAAGAAGATGCTACGGTCGCCCGTCGGCTGTGGCGCGCGGGCGCCATCCTGCTCGGCAAGACGAACCTGCACGAGTTTGCTTACGGCGTCACCACGAACAACGCCCACTACGGGCCCACACGCAATCCCTGGGACACCGCGCGGATTCCGGGCGGCTCGAGCGGCGGTTCGGGTGCGGCGCTCGCGGCAGGGATATGTTACGGCTCGGTGGGGAGCGATACGGGTGGGTCCATCCGTATTCCAGCGGCGCTCTGCGGTATTGTCGGACTCAAGCCCACGTTCGGCCGTGTGAGCTGTCACGGGGTCGTGCCCCTGGCGCGCAGCTTCGATATCGCCGGTCCCCTCGCGCGCACGGTCACGGATGCGGCGCTGCTGCTTTCGGCCATCGCCGGGGCGGATTCGCTCGACCCCAGCGCCGCGCGGGGTCGCGTGCCGGATTTCGCGGAGTCGCTGCGGGCGCGCAAGAAGCGATTCCGGCTCGGGTGGCCGCGCGAGTATTTCTGGGAGAAGCTCGATCCCGAAGTCCGCGAGATCACGGAGAGGGCCGCGCGCAGCTTCGAGAAACTCGGCGCGGCGATCGAGGAAGTCTCGCTGCCACGCATCAACGATTCCGTCGAGCCCAGCACGCAGATCGCGCTCGCCGAAGCGCGCCAGTTCCACGAGAGCCAGGGCTGGTATCCCGCGCGCGCGGGTGATTACAGTGAAGAAGTCCGGAAGCGCCTCGAAATGGGCGCGGACGTACGGGCCGTGGACTACATCGCCGCGCTTGAGAAGATGAAAACTTTCCGCGCCGATTTCGAGGCTGCATTTCAGCGCGTGGAGGCGATTGTCGCGCCGAGCGTGCCCTTCGCCGCTCCGCAGATTGGTCAGAAGATGGTGCGGCTCGGCGGCGCCGAAGAGCCTGTGCGCGGCGCGCTCGTTGGTCTGAACCGCCCCGCGAATCTCACCGGCCTCCCGGCGATTTCCATCCCCTGTGGCTTCACGAAATTCGGCCTGCCGGTCGGTTTACAACTCATCGGCCGTGCCTTCGACGAAGCTACGCTCCTGCGTCTCGCCTTCCTCTACGAACAATCTCAACCCTGGTCCAAGCGTCACCCAACGATGACCTAGCCTGACTTCTCCGCGCCCTCTGTGTTCTCTCTGCACCCTCTGCGTTAATCTTTTTCTTCTCCTACGGTGCCGACGCGGGAAATGCGCCGGGGATCCGCATCAGCCGATCGCCGATCCAGAAACCGATTACACCGGTCGCGAGCCCCGCAAGCACGTCCGCCACATAGTGATAGCGGCCGTACACCGTCGCCACCAGCATGCAGAAGAAGAGAGGCAGATAGACCCAGAAGAGCCAGCGCCGGTACCGCCACGCGCCGAGCACAGCCACAAACGATCCGCAGACGTGCGCCGAGGGGAATGCCGCGCCGTGCACGCGCCCGAACCGCTCGATCACTCCAACCAGCGAGGTGAAAAATCCGCCGCGCAGCTCGACCGTGTGCAGCGCCCGCAGCGCGTGGTATGGGCTTTCGATCGGAAAGACCAACGCGATCACATAGCCGATGGAGTACGCTGCAATCGAAGAAGTCATCACCGTCCAGAACGCGCGCTCCTCACCCCGCCGGTAGAGCAGGGCACCCAGCACGATGAGATAGAAAAAATAAGTGAGATAGGCCATCTGCATGAAATCGTTCAGCACCGGCCGCGCGAACTGTTGCAGCCACACCGTTGGATTCACTCCCGTCAGCCCATGATCGAACGCGATAAGGTAACGATCGAACCAGCCGGGATACAGCAAATGGACGATGTGATGCAGTTCCTCGAAGCAGAAAAGAAACATCGCCTGCGGATACCACTGCCGCACGAACCGCACTACGCGCCCCGGCCTGCTCTGCGCTGCATGGCAGATCGCCAGGATCGCCGCGGCAATGGCCACTCGCAAACCGATATGGAGGGGTGCGGTCGCAAGATTGCGATCGAACACCACGAGCAGTACGCCCGAGATCCCCAGGTAACCCAACGCCAGCCACTCAAACGCGCCGCATGCCCCAGCAAGCTCGCCCCACCACGCCGCGAGCCCCGCGCGGTGCCTCCACGCCAGAGGATTCTCCTCGTTCATTGCGGTATCTCGGCATGCGGATCTCGTTTGCGGGCAAAGCGCATTCATCTCGTTCTCCCCGAGGAGCCCGCCGATGCCACGACCCCGTGCGCCCACCTCGCGCCCATGGCGACATCTCTTCCTTCATTGTGTTCTCCCTCTTTTCTGTGTCCTCTGTGTTCAATCTCGGTTTCCCCGTTCTCCCATCGGAGGACGGCCCATCCGCGCCGGCGCGCCGCCTTTTCGAGTGCTCGAGATGGATTCACCGCGGCAGGGATGCCAACGCTCTCCAGCATCCACCGATCGCTCAGGCGGTCGCCATAGGCGTAGCTTCGCTGCAAATCGATGCGTGCGCAGCGCGCAACCCTTTCGATCGTCCGCTTCTTTGCCTCTCCGCAGATCGCCTCACCCGCGACTCCGCCTGTCCAGCACCCGTTGGTTTCCTCCAGCCGGGTCGCACAAACCCCAATCCGTGGTTTCCCGATGCCGGTCCACGCCGCCAACTCCCGCGCGAGTTGCCACGCGGCACAGACGGCCAGCGGCCCCAGCGAGCCGGTAACCAGATAGATGGCGTGGTCCTGCGCGGCATGCCAGGCGAGCCGGCGCAGCGCGGCGGGGAAGAACCCCAGCGGATCGCAGACAAGCCGCGCAAGAAACGAATCGGCGGCGGCCGTGCGAACGCCCGCGAGGTGCCCTTTGTTTCCATGTGTCGCTGCAAGCCAGCGCTCTTCGAGGCCTGCGCCGCCCCACGCAAGCATCTGTTTCGCAAATCGCGCGAGCCAGCGCAGCCACGCGGTCCATCGAAGTGATCCGCTCGAACGCAGAAAGCTCACGAAGTGCCGCTCGAGTGACGGTTTCGGCAGGAGCGTGCCGTCGAGGTCGAAAAATGCCGCGATCTCCCGCGCCGGTTTGGCCATTTCGTTCATCGCGCCGTTCCCGCCATCCATCCCACTCTCGGATGCCGCGCCGGGCGCGCACCTGCAGCCTCAGGTGTCAGCGCGGCGAAGTAGCGCCGTCCTTCCCAAACCACGGGCAGCCCTCGAACCAGACAAAACGCCACCGTGGACCACACGAGCGCCTGTGCTCCCAGGGCGAGCGGCCCGTGCGCCGTTGTGCCCGCGGCGCGGAGCGTGAGTTCAAGACCCAGGTAACAGAAGCACGCACACTTCAGCGCACCGTACGCCGCTCGGCTGGCCTTGGAAGCGACGATGGCGTGTCCTAGCCGGCCGGTCATCATCGAGTTCTTGCCCCAGCCGGCGCGGCCCGCCTTTGCCGCCAGCCCGCGCACGAAATCCGTCACGGTGCCGCGAAAGAAGAAAAGCACCGGCACCCAGAGCGAAACCTCTCCCGCCACGGCAAAGTAGGTGAAGAACACGTTTTCGATCAGCCGGTCGCCCAGGATGTCCAGTTGTGCGCCCAGCGGCGTGGCGAGCGCGAAGCGCCGCGCGAGGTAGCCGTCCACAGCGTCCAGCGAGATTGCCAGGACGGTCAGCGCGAGCGCCGTCGCATTCGCCCACACGCCGCGGCCGAAGAGAGCCACTGCCGCGAACGCCATGCCCACCCGCAACGCTGTAATCTGGTTCGGTGTGATGTGCATCGCCGTGCACCTTCCTCGCACGGCCACCCGAGTGCAGTTGGAATGCCAGCCGCCTTCCTCCCGCGGCGCGCCCGCAAAGGATTGAAACATTGAGATTTAGCTCCAGTCGGCGCTGAGGCAAGACGGAAAGCTACTGTTCTGCTCCGCCGTCTTTTCGCGGCACCTGGCGCCGATTCCACGCGGTCACACAGCATTCATGCTGCGCAGAGACTTCCGGCACGGCATCTGTATGCCGCCCGAGTCAGATTTATGGGAAAATACGCGCTGCACTGAGGCACTCAGGAGAAGTCTGACGATGGAAGTTTCCGTTGTCGCCGCGTTTCTGGCCGGGCTGGTTTCTTTCCTCTCTCCCTGCGTCTTGCCGCTCGTGCCCGGTTACATCTCCATGCTCTCCGGCATGGGCGTCGAGCAGCTCAAGGAAGGCAAGCGCCCCAGCGGCGGCGTGATGGGCTCCTCGCTCGCGTTCGTTTGCGGATTCTCGGTGGTTTTTGTCGCCTTCGGCGCCTCCGCAAGCGCCGTCGGCCAGTTCTTGGTGCGCAACCGCGCGCTGCTCGCTCCCATCGCCGGCGCCGTCATCATTCTTTTCGGACTGCATCTCATCGGATGGCTCGCGCGCATCTCCATTGCCGTTGGGCTCGCCGTCGGTGGAGTGCTGGCGCTGGCCGCGATCCTCCTCTGGTGGAGCGGCGCCACGGTCCTCGGAAGCCTGGTCACCCCGGTGCGCATGGCTGCGCTCGCTCTCGTTCCTCTCCTTGGGCCGACCATGACGCGCTGGCTGAACCGTGACATCCACTTCCGCGACCTCGGCGGCAAGCCCGGCGTCTTAAGCGGGTTCTTGATGGGATTCGCGTTCGCTTTCGGCTGGACGCCGTGCATCGGCCCCATCCTTGCCGCGGTGCTGGCCATGGCGGCCACCAGCGAGAACGTCGCCCGAGGCGTTTTTCTCCTTGCGGTCTACTCCGCCGGGCTGGCTATCCCTTTTCTCATCACCGCGCTGGGTATCAGCCGCTTTCTGCGCTTCTATCAGAGATTCCGCAAGCACATGCACGCCGTCGAAGTCTCCAGCGGCGTCTTGTTACTTTTTGTCGGCGGATTGATTTTCTTCAACCGGCTCACCTGGCTTTCGGGAAAGCTGTCGTTCCTGAACTATTTCTCTCGCTGAGAGGTTTTCCGCGGTGCGCGTCTCCGCGCATGTGCGAGGAGCGAACGCGTGGTTGGTACCACCAAGCGCTTTCGGTTACACTATGCATTCAAGTGATTTGCCGAGCTGGAGTCTGGCATGAAGAAAACGTCTCTCATCATCGCCACGGTCGCCGTCCTCGTCGCGGGCGCTTGGCTGCTCGATCGCTATCTGCCCGCCGCGAGTACCGGAAACGCCAGGACCGGATCTCCAGCTCAGCCCGCACCCAACGTCGTGTTCAAGGATCTGGACGGCAAGGATGTCCCGCTTTCGCAGTTCAAGGGCAAAGTCGTGCTCGTCAACTTCTGGGCCACCTGGTGCGATCCCTGCCTCATCGAAATCCCCTGGTTGATCGAGTATCAGAAAAAATACGCCTCGCGCGGCTTCACCGTGATCGGTGTGGCCATGGACGAGGAGGGCAAGTCCGTCGTCGAACCTTGGGTGCAGAAGCACCCGTTCGACGTGAACAATCAGAAGGAACTCATGAATTACCCGATCATGCTTGGCAACGATCCGATTGCCGGGCAGTTCGGAGGGCTGCTGGGGTACCCTACCAGCGTGCTCATCTCGCGCGACGGCAAGAAGGTGAAGACGATCACCGGCATGATCCTCAGCCGCGACGAACTCGAAAAGGACATCGAGACCCTGCTCCAGCAATAGCCGCAGCCTCATGGACGAACACGTATTCCAGAAGAAGTGCGATGAGTCGCTGGAAGCCCTCCGGCGGCGTCTCGCCGATTTGGGCGATGAGCAGGGCTTTGAAGTCGAAGGCGGCAGCGGCAAGCTCGAAGTCATCTTCGAGGAGCCGGAGGAAGCCAGATTCGTGATTAGCCCGAACTCTCCGGTGAGGCAGATCTGGATATCCGCGCTCTCTACTAGTTTCAAGCTGGCCTGGTCGGATTCGGCCGGCACATTCGTGCTTGAGAAAACCGGAGAGACGCTTGCACAGGTGATGGGCCGCATCCTGACGCAGCAGCTCGGCCATCCGGTCTCCGTCTAGACGATGGGCATCTCCTTCCTGTCTAGCGGGATGTTGAAGAGAAAGCAGTCGCTGTCATTCCGAGCGCAGCGCGCTTCATGCGCTCCGGATGGTTCTGCGGAGCGAGGAATCCCTCTTCTCTGTGCTCTCTCTGTTTTCTGCTCTCTTTCCCCCATCTGTGTCAATTCTTTTTCCTTCTTTCCCTCATCTGCGCAATTGCCTCGGGCCAGCGAAGTCGTTTCACCCATGACCTACGTTTCGATCGCTCCCGTGCCGCGCGGGCGTAGCTTCGAGGTGGCCGTGGTCGCGCAGATCCGCACCGGCTTTCACATGAATTCCAACAAGCCCTCCGAGGATTTCCTCATTCCCACGACGCTCACGGCGGATCTATCTTCAGGCCTTCGTCTTGTCTCCGCGGCGTATCCACCCGGCGTGATGCGCAAGTTCAAATTTTCCGCCAAAGAACTTTCGGTTTACGAAGGCAGCGTCACGCTGCGCATGAAGTTCCAGGCCGCCTCGAACGCCCCCATCGGCGCCATGAAGATTCCTCTCGCGCTCCGCTACCAGGCCTGCAACGAAGAAGCGTGTCTCCCGCCCATGAAGCTTCCTCTCAACGAAGAAATCACGATTGCCCCCGCCGGCGCCAAGTCTCAGCCCCAGCATCCCGAAGTCTTCACTGCCGTACCGGCGAAGAAATAACCCTCCTTCGTTCGGGTGGCTCTCACTGGGCACCGGCGCCTTCATGCAGTCTTCCGCGCTGTCTTCCACCGGAACGCCATCCTCGTCAGCACCGCCAGGATCGAGGCGCATCCAGCCAACGTCACCCCGCTCCAGAAATAGACCTGCCCACGGCCATAGATCCAAAAACGTAACAACGAGTAGGGAACGGAGACCAGACCTCCGAACGTGCGCAGCACTTCTTCGCCGTTCCGCGAAGATGCGCCGCGGAACGATTGGAGATACGGGAAATAATTTGTGTAGAAGATCATCATTGCAAATCCCAGCAGTGCCGGTGAAATCCTGGCCGCGGAGGAGAGCCATTTGTGAGGCATGAGATGCGACCCGGCACTCGCGCGGGGCCACAGGACCAGCGCCAGAAGCGAGAGGCACGCGATCCCGCCAAACAGAACCACCAAGCCAGCGGAAAGGTGAATCATCACCGCAGACCAGGTAGCGGATCGTTCGACTTGAGAGAAGCGCAAGTTCTGGTCCCGGATGACTTGCATTTCGGCCCGGGTATTCTCGACTTCATAGGACACGTAGCGAGCCTCGTCGGAGTGCCCTGTCCGGTTGAGCAAAGCCTGCAAGTGTTCAAGCGACGGCTGAATCATCCCCAGGCCCATCCTGCGACGGAGGTCCGACCCGCCCTCGAGCTGCATTCGCTGGCCGAACTTCGCCACGCTCCAGTAGTCCTCCGTGGCGCCGGCGGCGTCTCCTGAACTCTCGCGCTGTTCGCCGCGTCGAATCAACCAATCCGAATATGCATTCAGCACCAACACGTTTGAGACTCGGGAGGGAAAATATATCCCGGAGAGAGCGTGAAACGGCCGGTTGATCTTGTGCTTGCGCAGCACAGCGAGGTCCAGATCTACCCGCCGATGCACGTAGTCGTCGAAGTGTGGCGCACGAAACGCCGCGTCCATTTCCGCTGCCCATTGCGGATTCTTGGCGAGCTGGTCAACGGCGGTCGTCCATCCCATCGCTCCATAGGGGAAGGCCCCGGACGAAACTCGGCGGAATTCCTCAAATATGATCTCCGCGCGCATCAGATGAGGCACGGCGTTGTCCGGCGCCCACTGTAAGAGCTTTTCCGCTGCGTTCGGGTCTTCCGCGGCGCGGTCGGGCGGGAGCGGGCGGCGCATGTGGTAATAAATCCATGTCAGTCGTGGATCGAAGGCGACTGCGCGGTCCGCCAAGCGGTTGCGTTCGGCAGAAGGGGACATCCGCATCGCGGCGAAGGCCATCGTCTCTGCATCACCGGTTTGCTCGGCCGCTTGAGCCATGGATCGAAGCTCGCCTGCGCTGAGCTCCGTCCCCCGGTAGTGCCACGTGTCGTGCCACGTGTCGAAGACCGTCATCATTCCTTGCCGCACTCCGGGCGCACCCGCGGCCAGAGCGCAAAGCAGCAATAGGACTGCCGCGGTGACCGGAACCCTGGCGGCTGGCGTCTCCGCCGCGTCTCGCTTGCGCCAGATCTCGCTCCACCATGCTTTTCCGAGTGCCATTGTTCCTCCAACGAGCCACAAAAGGCTCTCTCGCAATCCTTCAATTTCGTGCAATTCCGCTTGCATGGCCTGCGCCCATTCCTGTGTATGCGCGGGCCACAGCCTCACGATCCACGCAAATGCTCGCTTGATCTTTTCCTTCCCGGACCTGTGCCGATTCTCGATCATCGATACACGCACTCCTCAGCTTCTCTGCTCCGCCAGGCGCAGCGCCCCGCGTTTCTTTGTGACCGCCAGCGCTTCGGCCGCCCACGCGCGTCCGCTGGTGGTCAGCCGATACAAATGCCGCGCCGGACGGCCGCCCGGAGGCGGCGTTTCCCACTGTGTTTCAAGCCAGCCGCGGTCTTCGAGCCTCATGAGAATGGGATAGAGCGTGCCGGACTGCAGTCCGGTCTCGCGCGCCAGAGCGTAGCCGTAATGCCAACTCGTCGGCCTTTGCGCCAGGCTCGCCAGAACTCGCAGCGTTTGCTTCGACGTCCGCACGTTTCGCATCACCTTCAAACTCTACCTAGGTAGAATGAAGCGCGCAATGGTACGCCGGGACAGCTGTCCCTCCGCACTTTGTGTCTTGCTGATTCCAATCGAGAGGAGGTGCTAGCGCGCCGTGAGAGCAGGAATCGCGGCGCGGAGGCGACGGACTACGCGCTCCTGGCCGAGGACGACCATCGTATCGAACAGCGGCGGGGCGACGGCCTGACCCACAATAGCCACGCGCGTCGCGTTGATGAGCAAGCCGGCCTTCACGCCCTCAGTTTCAGCGAGCGCGCGCAGGACGTGGTCGCAGGCGTCGTGATTCCAGTCCGTGAGTGCTGCCAGGCCGTCGGCGAGCTTGCCGAGCAGCGCCGGAAGTCGCTCGTCCTTCCAGAACTTCTCGCGCGCTTGTGAATCGTAGTCAAACGTATCGTTGAAGAACGCGCGCGCCCATGTGGAGAAGTCCGGCAGCAGGCGCGTGCGCGGGCGCAGGAGGTCCACCGTGCGCGCAAACCACTCGCGGTTCGCGCCGGCCCATTCTTCCCGCCACAAACCGGAACGCTTCAGCTCAGCCGCCACCTGCGGCAAGAGCTCTTCGATCGGCAGCCGCTGCAGATACTGTGTGTTGAACCACTCGAGCTTCGCGCGGTCGAACACGCCGTTCGTCCGGCTCACACCCGCGAGACTGAAACGCTCAATGAGTTCCGCCGTGCGCAGGAACTCCGAATCGCCTCCGCCACCGGGTGACCATCCCAGCAGCGCCAAAAAATTCCGGAATGCCTCGGGCAGAAACCCTTCCTCGGCGTACGAGCCCACGCTTGTTGCGCCGTGGCGCTTCGAGAGGCGCGTGCGGTCCGGACCCAGGATTAGCGGCACGTGCCCGAAGACCGGCGGCGCCGCCCCCATCGCCCGGTAGAGCAGCACCTGCTTGGGGGTGTTCGAGAGGTGGTCGGCACCACGAATCACGTGCGAAATGCGCATGTCCACGTCGTCCACCACGACGCCGAGTTGATAGGTTGGCAAGCCCGATGCCTGCGTGGCGTCTTTCGGCGAGCGCAGCAGCACGAAGTCTTCGATCTCTTCGTTGGCCACTTCGCGCCGCCCGAACACGGCGTCTTCAAATTGTGTGGTGCCCGGCAGCGGCACCCGGAACCGGATCGCGGGTTTCTGCTCCTTCGAAGAAGGCGCGGCGTCGCGGCAACTGCAGCGCGTCACGCGCCGCGGCCCCGCCTCTTTGACTTCGCCATCGACCGATTCCGCGGTATCGCCGCCGGCGTATTTTTCCGGCGGGCAGTAGCAAAGATACGCCGCGCCGCTTGCGACCAGTTTTTCCGCGGCCTCGCGGTACTTCTCCATCCGCTGTGACTGGAAGTAGGGTCCCTCGTCCCAGTCCAGTCCCAGCCAGCGCAATCCTTCCAGGATGCCTTCCACCAGCTCCGGGCGGTTCCGCTCGATGTCGGTATCCTCGACGCGCAGGATGAAGGTGCCGCCTTCGTGCCGGGCGAAAAGCCAGTTGAACAGGGCCGTGCGCGCACCGCCCACGTGCAGGTAGCCTGTCGGCGAAGGCGCAAAGCGCACTCGGGGTCTCCCCGCCTCTGCGGGCCTGTCCGTTGTGCTGGGCGTCCTGGAGGAGTCGGAATCTGTCGTCATGTCCTCAGTGCGATTCCCGGATAGATCCTGAAACGAGCCATCTTAGCCGAACCTCAGGCGAAAGGCGAGGCGCGCCGATGTTTCCAACTGGTACCCCCGTACCCTTGACCCTTCTTAGAACTGTCCCCTATAGTCCCAACGGATTGGTTTATTTCTTTGATTCAAGGGTACTTGCTTGCAGCGAGTGCCTGCCATCGGAGAGAGGAATTCTCCCAGCTCACGGCTTCCTGAGCGCGGGATTCTCCGTGCGCAAACCGTGGAGGAAAGCCTCCCGGCCTTGCTCCGGACGCACCGGCGGCTGGTCTTGACTTGGTAACGAACAACACCATTCTTGCGCTCGGAGTCCTCACCGCCTCGGCGCTCACCGCAGTGTTCTTTGCCTATATCTATTCCCTCAAGCGCCAAACCTATCTGCTGCTCTGGATGGCGGCCTGGAGCCTTCTCGCGCTCCACCATTTGGGTCCCGGGCTGGAACACTGGCTGCCTTCCGTCTCCTGGCAAACGGCCCTCAACCACTGGCTGCTCTCTTCCGCCACGCTGTTTTTCTTCGCGGCGGCACAGCTCTATGGCCAAAGGTCTGTGTGGTTAGCGAGATTGCCGGTGGCGGCCGGGGCATTTGCCATCTGGGCGGGGGCTTATCAGGCAGCGTGGATCCAAGTCCCGCCGGAAGCCGGAATGGCCCTCGTTCTCCTGGGGACTGCGGCGCTCTTCTGGTTGGAGGGCCGGAAGCAAGAGACCCTGACGGACACGCTGCTGGCTTTCTCGTTCGCGCTCTGGGGCGCATTGCTGGCGGCTTCTTCTCTCGGTCAACGATTACACGCTGCGGGAGAAAACCTCGCGGTACTGGCCCTTGTGCCTCAACTCTTCTCGGCGCCTTTGATGGTGATGGCGGTGTACGAAGAGGAGAAGCGCCGCGTCGAGCGCAACATGCTCGCGCTTTCCAACCTCAATCTGGCCACCTCCGGGCTGGCCGGCGGCGAAATTCAGAAGATGCTCTCCCAGGCGCTCGACCGGGTCTTGAGCGTCGTGCGCATTCCCGCAGGCGCGCTCTTTCTCCATCACGGCGATCCGCAGGGCCCTACGTCGCTCGTCGCCACGGGCCTCAGCGAAGCGTTTTGCAGCCGCTCACAAGAGGAAGGTCTGGACGATCACTTGGTGGAGCTTGTGGCGCGGCTCGGCGGCTTGGCCGTCTTCCGCGACGTGGCCTGCGATTCGGACTGGGCGGCTCTCGATCGCGAAGAGTCTTTGCGGCGCTTCCGCCAACTGGCCACCAGTCAAGGGCTCCGCACCGTCGTTGCCATCAGCCTGCAGGCTAAGGAGCAGGCCTTTGGCGTCCTGCTGCTTGGCACGCCGGACATCCGGCGCTTCAACCCCGCGGAGCTTCGTCTTCTCCTCGCGCTGGGCCATCAGATCGGCATGGCTGTCGAGAATAGCTACCTCATTCAGCAAACGGCGCGCCGCACGGAGGAGTTGCGCATCCTGAACGAAATCGGCCGTGCGCTCAGCTCGACGCTTGATAGCAATGCTCTCTTTGAGAAGATCTACACCGAGGTGCGGCGGCTGCTCGACGCGGAGAACTTTTACGTCGCCTTCTACGATTCCAGACGCGACGAAATCCGCTTTGAGCTGGAAGTCTCCGATGGCCGCCCGCTCCCCAAACGCTCGCGGCCCGCGGGCAATCATCTATCCGAATACCTCATGCGCACGCGCCAGCCTGTGCTCATCCGCGAAAACTTTGCCGCGGAAACGCGCAAGCTCGGCGCCCAGCCGCTGCAGCAGACGGGCTGCTTTTGCGGCGTTCCGCTCGTCGTGTACGACCGCGCCATCGGCGTCATGGGCGTTCACAGCGCGCAGGAACGCGTCTTCGACGAAGGACACCTCGAGCTGATGCGGGTGCTGGCCAGCGAAGCTTCCATCGCCATCGAGAACGCGAGGCTCTTCCGCGACGAACAAATGAAGTCGCGCCATCTCTCCCTCTTGAACGATATCTCGCGCAAAGCCATCACCACTCTCAACCCCGACGAAATGCTCGCCAAGATCGCCGAATCGCTCGAACACTGGCTCACCTACGATCACCTCGGTATCGGCGTGCTCGACTATTCCGCAAAGGAAGTCGTCATTCAGGCCGAGGCCGGGCGCCGCCGCCATGCGCTGGGCCGGCACATTCCGCTCGGCCAGGGACTCGTGGGCCGCGTGGCGCGCACCGGCCAGATCGCCGTGGTGCGCGATTATGGCTCGCCGGACGGCGCTCCGCCTCCCGTCCTTGCGGATTCGGCCTCCGCCATCGCACTCCCGGTTCTCTTTGGCGATCAGTTGCACGCGGTGCTTTACGTCGAAACCGCGAAGCCATTCGATTTCTCCGAGGAAGACATCCAGGTGCTTCGCACGCTCGCGGACGTGATCGCCGGTGCGTTGCACAATGCCATCAGCTTCCAGCGCGCACAGGAGCAGGCCATGACCGACGGCCTCACTGGCGTGAAGACTCACCGCTTCTTCCTCGAGGCGCTCTCGGCCGAGTGGAAGCGCTCGACGCGCGCGGCGCGCTCCTTCTCCGTCGCCCTCATGGACCTTGACCGGTTCAAGTTCGTCAACGACTTCTACGGCCACCTCGAGGGCGACCTCCTGCTGCAGCGTGTGGGCCAGATCCTCGAGCAGCACTGCCGCCGCTCGGACGTCATCGCGCGTTATGGCGGCGATGAGTTTGTCATCCTCATGCCGGAGACCAATATCGAGCAGGCTCGCCAGCTCATCGCCAAGCTCCGCGCCAGCGTATGCGCCGACAATCTGCTGCGGGACAAAAACATCACCGCCAGCTTCGGGATCGCCAGCTTCCCTGTACACGGCTCGACGCCGCAGGAACTTATCCAGGTGGCTGACTCCTCGATGTATCTCTCCAAGCACCAGGGCGGCAACACCGTCTCCACCGCAGATCACTACGACCCCAACGAGGCCAAGAAGTGGAAGCGCGACGTCCTCGAGGCCTACCTCGGCGTCACCCTCAAGCGCCTCTTTGCCACAGGCCCCGAAGCCTACGAAGAGATCCGGCGCCGCTTCGAACAGTTCGCGCAGTCGATGCCGGAGAGCGAAGGAGCGGATGGGGCTGCTGGTCCCGTCAACGGCCCGAACGGCTCGCGCGGTGCCGCGAAGGCATTGTCTCCGGTGGCACTGGAGACCATCAGTTCGCTGGCCATGGCCATCGATGCCAAGGACCCCCTCACCCAGGGCCACAGCCAGAAGGTGGCCTCCTACGCGGCCATGCTCGGGAACGAGGCGGGTCTGCCGGAGGCGAAGGTCGAAGAAATCCGCCTGGCGGGGATGGTGCATGACATCGGCAAGGTGGGAATTCCGGAGAGTATCCTGAATAAGAGCGGCCCACTCGATCCCGACGAGTGGGAGGCCATGAAGGCTCACGCGGAGTACGGCGCCAAGCTCCTGGAGCCTCTCCGCGGCCTGGAGCCGGTCCGCCGGATGGTCCGGCATCACCACGAGTTCTACGACGGCTCGGGCTACCCGGATTGCCTCGCGGGAGATCAGATCCCGCTGGGCGCGCGCATCCTTTGCATCGCCGACGCCTACGATACGATTACGTCCGACCGCTCCTACAAGAAGGCGCACACTCCGGAAGAGGCCTTCGCCGAACTCGAACGCTGCGCCGGAGCGCAGTTCGATCCCAGACTCGTCCTCGTGTTCATCCAGGCGCTCCGCCGGATGCCCCATTCCATTGTCGAGTCCGCCCCCGCGCAGGCCACCGGCGAAATTGCCTGAGCCTCGTCCGCGCCCTTCCTGCTCTTCCGCACTCGCGCGCGTGAGACTCTCTGGTTCTACATCAGCATCACCGTCGAAGGCGTGCCATTTTTCGGCTCGCCGATCAGGAGGTGGATGTGTCCCGGTATGACCACCTATCCGACTGGAGAAAAAGCTCGATCGAGAACTCGCCGGCCCGCCTCTGGGTCACCCGTCCAAAGGTGGGGCGCCCTTTTATGATGTGCTCGACCGAATGGTTGGGCGCCACGATCCAATCTCTCTCACACTCACCTGCAGGCCTCTGTGCTGTGTGCCTTTAGTCGGATTGCAGACGGCAAATGACGCAGTAAACCTTGTCGGCAGCCGTGGCCGCCAGAATCCCCTGACGGGTCCAGCGCATTGAAAATAAACGGCCTAAGTCATAGACTTGATGTGCAGCACCGTGGCTCGCGACGTGCTCCATCCTCAGCCATTGTGCCTGTCGGTGCCGCATGCCGACTTGCCGTATTTGGCAGCCATTTGGGCCTCAGAGAAAGAGTTTTTCGAGAGGTTTCGAGTGTTGGGTCGGAAGGCCAACCGGGTAGAGTCAGCTATCTCCCGGTGGAAGAATCTGACCCCTCGCTCTGACGGAAAGGCGGACTGAGCGAAGGATCAGGAGTCCCGCCAATGCCGCGCCGCGCCTATGGTTACCGCTTGGTCTCTCCAGGCCAACCCCTGGAGCCGTATGAATTGCCGCCGCTCGATCCTGACCCGAAAGAGGTGGTCATTGAGGTGGCGGGCTGCGGGGTCTGCCACACGGATGTCGGCTTTGCCACCGGAAGCGTCCCCTCGCGTCATCCTTTGCCGTTAATTCTGGG
This sequence comes from uncultured Acidobacteriota bacterium, assembly GCA_963739275.1. Lineage (GTDB taxonomy): Bacteria > Acidobacteriota > Terriglobia > Acidiferrales > UBA7541 > JBGQGH01. The sequence continues at coordinate 74,330 of CAVTZX010000030.1, read as the reverse complement.
CCACGAGATTTCCGGGCGCGTTGTGGCTGCGGGTGCGCAGTCCGCACACTGGCAAGGCCGCTGCGTTGTCGTTCCAGCGGTGATCCCCTGCGGCGTCTGCCCGGCCTGCTTGGCCGGCCGCCCCACAATCTGCCGCCAGCAGTTCATGCCCGGCAATGATGGTGACGGCGGCTTCGCCACGCATGTCCGAGTCCCGTCCTGTGGGCTGTGCCCCGTCCCCGAACATCTCCCCCATGGCTTGAATCTGGCGATACTCTCCGTGGTGGCAGACGCCGTCACGACTCCCTACGAGGCGATTCGCCGGTCGCGTCTCGGCCCGGACGATGTTGCGGTGTTCGTGGGCGTGGGAGGCATCGGCGGGTTCGGCGTACAGATCGCCGCGGCGCTGGGCGCGGCGGTGGTCGCCGTTGATATCGACCGGGAACGGCTGGAACTTGCCGCGCATCACGGCGCGTCACTCACACTGGATGCAGGCTCCCTCCTTGCGAAAGATTTGAAAGCCGCTGTTCGTGCTTTCGCCAAGCAAAGCGGTCGGACTGGACTGGGCTTGAAGATTTTCGAGATGAGCGGAACTCCCGTCGGCCAAGTCACCGCTTTCAGCCTGCTCGACCACGGTGCTCACCTGGCGGTTGTCGGTTTCACCCCGCAATCCGTGGAGCTCAGACTGTCCAACCTGATGGCCTTCGACGCAACGGCACAGGGCAACTGGGGCTGTCCGCCGGAGCACTACCCGGCCGCACTCCGGTTGGTCCTGGACGGAAAAGTCGTTTTGCAGCCATTTGTCGAGCAGCACCCGCTCGGAGACGCTCCTGCGGTGCTCGAAGCAGCCGCACGCCATGCCTTGCGGCGCCGGGCGATCTTGACGCCGCCGGTGGAAGCAGCGGCCGGAGCAACGGAGGCTACCTGATGAAAGATCACGATCTGCTGGAGAATTTTTCCCCGCGGTGGATTCGGATCGAACATCAGCCGGCGCGGGACCGCGCCGGAAAGCCGGTTGCAGAGCTGCATAACGTCTGGATCACGCTGAATAATCCACAGGAGCTCAACAGTTACACGACAGAGATGATCAAAGAGATCATCCTGGCACTCCGAGCCGCGAGCAACGATCGGGCTGGGGTCACCGTAGTCCTGACCGGAGCGGGGACGCGCGCGTTCTGCTCCGGCGGGAACACCCGCGAGTACGCCGAAGTGTATGCGGGAGCGCCCGCGGAGTACCGCCAGTACATGCGTTTGTTCAACGACATGGTTTCCGCGGTCCTGCATTGCGACAAACCCGTGATTTGCAGAGTCAACGGCATGCGCGTCGGTGGGGGGCAGGAGGTCGGCATGGCCTGCGATTTCTCCATCGCCAGCGACCTCGCTGTTTTCAGTCAGGCTGGGCCGAAGCACGGCTCCGCCCCCGACGGTGGCAGCACCGATTTCCTTCCGCTCTTCGTGGGAATCGAACACGCCATGATGAGCGGCACGCTCTGCGAACCCTGGAGTGCCCACCGGTTCCATGCTCTGGGCGGGCTCACGCGGATCGTCCCCGCTCTGAAGGTGGACGGCCGCTGGGTGCCGAACCCGATGGCCGTCACGGATCGGCTGCTCGACGAATACGGTCGCATGGTATTAGGTGATTGGAAAACGGGTGCCGCCCGGCAAGAGGCCAAAGCCCTGCTCGAGAAGGGCATCGTCGATCTTTCCCTGCTCGATGAGGCCGTCGAGGGGTTGTGCACTCAATTGCTGTACACGATGCCCGACTGCCTGACGAAGACCGTGGAGAGTCTCCGCAAACACAAGCTCGCTCATTGGGATCGGAATTGCGAGACGAATCGCGCCTGGCTCGCGCTCAACATGATGACCGAGGCCAACGCGGGCTTTCGCGCCTTCCACTACGGTACGCGCGAACAACGCGAGGTGGACTTCGTCCTGCTCCGCCGGCGACTGGCAGAGGGGGCGCGTTGGAGTGAGGAATTGATTCGCGAGATTGCTCCTTGGGTTGGGGAGCCGGATAAGGCTCGCAAGTAACACGGCTCCGGCGGAAAAAGAGTGAAGTCGTGAAACCACCACTGGCAGAGCTGATCAAACGGGCACAAACCTTGTTCGACGACCTGGACCTCAAGGCCGTCCGCGCCTGGAAGGATGCGGAACCCGGGCGCAAGGCCATCGGGCATATGCCCATCTACGTTCCGCGTGAACTGATCCACGCGGCAGGGATGCTGCCCGTGGGAGTTGTCGGTGGCGGGGATCGCTTGGAAATCATTCGCGGCGACGCCTACTTCCAAAGTTACATCTGCCACATTCCACGCAGCACAATCGAGTTGGCGTTGTCCCGCCGCCTCGATGTGCTCGACGGCATGCTCTTTCCGTCCATCTGCGATGTCATTCGCAATCTCTCGGGCATGTGGATCATGCTTTTCCCGGGCCGCTACGTTCGTTACGTGGATGTGCCGCAGAACTTCGATTCCCAGGTGGGCGGCAGGTTCTGGAGGCACGAGCTCGATATCCTCCGCGAGGATCTTGGCCGGCTCGCCCAAAGGCCGATTACGGACGCGGCTTTGCGTCACAGCATCGCCATCTACAATGCAAACCGCAACGCCATCCGGGATCTGTACGCGGCGCGGAGCAAGCAGCCGTGGTTCTTCCCCACATCCGAGCTGTACCTGATGCTGCGCGCGGGGAATGTGCTTCCGCCCGAAGAGCACACGGCGCTGCTCCGGGCATACCTGCAGCAGGCTCCGCTCGAAGAGGATCGTGCCGACCAGGACCAGAGCCGCATTGTCCTGGTGGGCACGTTCTGCGAGCAACCCCCGCTCGGGCTGCTGCTCACCCTCGAACGCGCCGGGTGCTGGGTGGTGGACGACGACTTGCTCCTCGGCTTGCGCTGGCTTCTGGATGCTGTGCCCACCGCAGGGGATCCGCTGGGGAGCCTGGTCGAAGCATTTCTCCGGCACAGCGCTCCCACGGCTTCGCGTTACATGCCGGAGGGCAACCGCGGGCGCTGGCTGGTGGAATCCGTGCGGTGCAACAATGCCGAGGGCGTGGTTTTCTGCGCTCCCAGCTTCTGTGACCCGGCGCTGCTGGAACAACCCATGCTCATCGCCGCTCTGGATCGTGCCCACATTCCGCACGCGCAATTCAAGTACTCTGAGGACACCGGCCAGTTCGCTGCGATCCGCGAGCAGGCGGGGACTTTTTCCGATTCCATCCGCTTGTGGAGCCAGGCATGAGCTCTTCGATCAGCAAGAAGCACGCCGCCCCCGAGGAGGCTCAGAAAGAGCCGAGCATGCTGCTGCAAAAGCAGATGATCGGCAACCACTACGACGCCCTGGCGCGCGCGCGAGAGGAAGGCCGCAAGGTCGTTTACACCTTTGTTCCCGGCAATCTGACCGAGCTGATCCGTTCCTTCGACATGCTTCCGGTCCTGCCGGAGATCAACGCTCTTCAGTCCGGTATGCGCAAACTCTCCGCCGGCTATATCGCTGAAGCGGAGAAGCACGGACACAGTGAAGACGTCTGCACCTATGTGAAGTGCGACATCGGGATGCTCAAGAAGGGCAATGTGGGCCCCACCGGGGAAAAAACTTCCTTCGCCCGATCTGTTGCTGCTTTCCTATACCGGCTGCTTCACGTTCATGAAGTGGTTCGAGCTGCTGCGCCAGGAATACGATTGCCCCGTGGCGATGCTTCACGTTCCGTACCAGGCCGATGGGCGCATTCACGACCACCACCGGGACTACATCCTGCAACAGCTCCGTACCGAAGTGATTCCCAAGCTTGAGCAGGTCACCGGGCGTCGCTACGATGAAGATCGGCTGCGCGACATGCTTCGCCTGTCCGCCCGAGCCGAAGATGATCTGGTTTGGGTCTTGGAGAGCGCGCGGAACGTCCCTTCGCCCATCGACGCTTATTTCGGAGGCGTCTATTACATTGGCCCGATGTTCAGCGCGTTCCGGGGAACGCCGGAGGGTGCGGAGTACTACCGCATACTGCGTCAGGAAGTGGATGCGCGCGTCCGCGCTCGCCTGGGTCCCATCACCCCCGAGGGTCAAATGGAGAAGGAGCGCTATCGCCTGGTGCTGGAAGGTCCGCCGAATTGGACGAGTTTCCGCGAGTTCTGGAAGATGTTCCATGACGAAGGCGCTGTCGTGGTGGCGAGCAGTTACACGAAGGTGGGAGGGCTTTACGACCGCGGCTTCCGGCATGACCCCGACCGGCCGCTGGAAAGCCTGGCCGATTACTGCCTGGGTTGTTACACGAATCTGGGGCTGCCGACGCGCGTGGAACTCCTCGAACAGTACATTCGTGACTATCGCGCCGACGGATTCATGATCAATAGCGTCAAGAGCTGCAACTCCTTCAGCGTCGGCCAACTCCTGATGCTGCGCCAACTGGAAGAGCGCACGGGAGTACCCGGCGGCTTCATCGAAAGCGATCTGGTTGACCCACGATACTTTTCCGCGGCCAACATCAAGAACCGCATCGAGAGCTACCTCCAGATGTTGGAGCAGAAGCGCGCGGCCAAGGCCCAGGCATGAGCTCCATGAAGGTCTATGTTGGCATCGATCTCGGCTCCACGACCACCAAGGCCGTGCTCCTCAATGAGAATAGCGAGGTGCTCGGCCTGGGCATCACGAACAGCCGCAGCAACTACGATGTGGCGTGCCAGGTCGCCCGGGAGGAAGCTTTCGTTCGTGCCCGATTCACGCTGGTCCGCGCAGCACTTACTCATGACACAGTGTTGGCCGGTATCGAGAGATCGTTCCTCGGTGCTCTCTCGCGCAGTTTTCGTCTCCAACAGCACTTCGATCAACTTAGAGCGCTCGGGCATGCTCTGCACGCCGCCACTGAAGCTCGCCGCCACCGCGAGCAACGCAGCGAAATTGATGCCATCCTGGAACGCATCCTTGCGGCGATGGCGGAGCGCGCCAAAACTCACTTCGGCCCACTCGCGGTGCGGAAGAGCGATTTCTTCCGCGACCTTGCCGCCGCCGACTACATGCAATTGGCTGAACAGCAGGGTGACCCCAAAGGCGTATCGTTTGAGATTCTGTGCGGGCTCTTCGATGCCGCAATTCTTGTCGTGGAGAACTCCACCTCCCCTGACGCGTTTGCGCGCCACGTGGGAGCAGCCCTCGAATCCGCCCTGGGGTCCGCTCCACCGGATTTGCAACAGAACGCAGCGAGCCTTCGGGCCGCCGTCGAAGCCGTGCGCTCGATCGAATGGGAGGAGGTGGCGACCGTCGGCACCGGCTACGGCCGCCAGCGTCTGCCCTTTCCGAAGGAACAGATCCGCAGCGAGATTCTCTGCCACGGCCTGGGGGCCCATGCGATGTTCCCGCGGACCCGGACGGTGCTGGACATCGGCGGCCAGGACACAAAGGCAATTCAGGTGGATGCCGATGGCATCGTGACGAGCTTCCAGATGAATGATCGCTGCGCGGCGGGCTGCGGCCGCTATCTAGGGTATATCGCGGACGAAATGAGCCTGGGCCTGCATGAACTCGGCCCGCTTGCTCAGCAAAGTCAATGCCGCGTCAAGATCAACAGTACCTGCACCGTCTTTGCCGGCGCCGAGCTTCGCGAACGACTCTCGCTGGGTCAGGCGCGCGAGGACATCGTGGCAGGCTTGCACCGCGCGATGATGCTCCGCGCCGTATCGTTGCTTGCCCGCTCCGGTGAGATCTCCAACGAATTCACGTTCACCGGCGGCGTGGCTCGTAATCCGGCGGCGGTAGATGTGCTCCGCGAGTTGGTGAAGGAAAACTATGGCGAACGCGTCCTCAATATTTCTGCGGATTCCATCTATACCGGTGCGCTGGGGGCTGGGCTCTTTGCCCGGCGCGGCTTTTCCAAGGCGGCTTGATGGCGACGACGACCATTCCGCAGAGAGAAACAGCGCAAGAGTTGTTCGCCGCCGGCGTGGATGTCGGCTCGAGCTCCGTCAAGATCGCGGTGGTTCGAATGAAGGGCGATGCGGACACGAAAATTGTGATTCTTCGCAGCGACCGGATTCGCCGCCGCGATCTGCGCAAGGTGATCGAGGACGGTTACGCAGCGGCCCTCGACGAAGCGGGATTGAAGAGAGGGGATATCGCCTACGTCGCCAGCACGGGTGAAGGCGAGTTGGTCGGATTCCGCCGCGGTCATTTTTATGGCATGACCACGCACGCCCGCGGCGCGATCTTCCTGATGCCCCAGGCCCGCGCGGTGCTGGATATCGGAGCCCTGCATGCCCGCGCGATGGTCATCGACGAGCGCAGCCGCGTCCTGCGCTACCGCATGACGAATCAGTGTGCTTCGGGCTCGGGCCAATTCCTGGAAAACGTGTCGCGCTACCTGGGAATTGCGCTGGAGGAGGTGGGGCCTCTTTCCTGTAGTGGAAAGGACCCGCAAGCCGTCAGCAGCATTTGCGCGGTACTCGCTGAAACCGACGTGATCAACATGGTGAGTCGCGGCATCTCGACCGCGGACATCCTCAAGGGAATTCATCTTTCGATGGCGGGACGCTACACTAAACTCTTGCGCGCCATCGAAGCCGAAGGCGTCGTGGCCGTCACCGGGGGACTCTCCGCTGACGTGGGCTTGGCTCAGGCGTTGAACGAGCAGATTGCGGAAGAAGGGCTCCACATGCAGATCGGGACCCATTCCCATGCCATCTATGCTGGGGCTCTGGGCGCTGCACTCTGGGGCGGGTTTCGCCACCGAGTCCTGGCGCGCAGGACAGGAGTATCGGAATGAGCGGCACGGAAGTCATCCACGTCCGCTGTGAAGCTCGTACGGCCTGGATAACGCTCGACCGCCCGCCGTTAAATGTGCTCGACATCGCCGCGATGAAGGATGTGTCGCGAGCACTCGACGCCGTGCTGCCCGGAAGCGATTTCATTGTGTTTCAAGGGGCGGGCTCAAAATGTTTCTCCGCCGGCGCCGAAGTCCGCGATCACACGCCCGACCGTGTAAGTGCTATGCTCGCGGCCTTTCACGATGTGTTCCGGCGCCTGGCGCGCAGTGATTGCATCACAATTGCCGCAGTACAGGGCCACTGCCTGGGTGGAGGAATGGAATTAGCAACTTTTTGTGATTTCGTCCTCGCCACAGAGTCCGCGAAATTCGGTCAGCCGGAGATCAAGCTGGGTTGCTTTCCGCCCGTCGCGATGGTCACCCTTCCGCGGCTCTGCGGCCTTCGCCCGGCGCTGGACTTGGTCCTCACGGGTCGCACGATATCTGCGCGCGAGGCGCACTCGATCGGCATCGTGACGCAGGTCGTCCCGGACGACCAGCTTGCTGCATCCGTTGACTCTTTGCTGGCCGAGCTGCGTGCGCTCAGCCCGGTTGTCCTGCGCATGACTCGCCGCGCCCTGACCAAAACCTGGGGCGAGGGATTTGAGGCCGAGCTTGCTGCCGTCGAACGACTGTATCTCGACGAATTGATGAACACCGCAGATGCGCAGGAGGGCATTCGCGCATTCCTGGAGAAGCGGGCTCCCGCATGGCGGGGACGCTGGACCTGAGTTAATTGGATGAACAGTGGAGGGCAACTTTCGGGACAAGTGGCCGTCGTGACCGGCGGCTCCGGGGGCATTGGCAGGGCCATCCTCCGCTCCCTGCGAGAAACGGGGGCGCAGGTCTTCTGTTTCGATTTGGTGGCGCCGCCGGCGGCCGACGCCGCGGCCTGGGTGGAATGCGACGTTCGCGAGGATGCGTCCGTGTCCTCCGCAGTGCAACGAGTGATGCGCGAGTGCGGGCGATGCGATATCGTCGTACACGCCGCGGGAGTTTCGCGTGATGCGGTCGTCTGGAAGATGGCGGTCGAGGACTGGGACCTGGTGCACGCCGTGAATCTCCGTGGCGCGTTTCTCTTGCTCCGGCACACGATCCCGCTCCTGCGACGCTCGGAGGGCGGACGCATCGTGCTGATTGGCTCCATCAATGGCTCCCGCGGGAAATTCGGCACTTCGGCCTACTCGGCGAGCAAGGCAGGCCTGCTGGGCTTGGCCAAGAGTGTGGCGCGAGAAACGGGCCGCTTCGGGATCCTGGTCAATGTGATCGAGCCGGGGTGGGTGCGCACTCCTTTGACAGATGCCGTACCATCGCAGGTCCGGGAAGCTGCCGTGGCCGAATCTCTCCTCGGAACCCTGGTTGATCCGGAGGACATCGCGGGGGCGGTGCTCTTTCTATGTGGGCCGGCGGGCCGGAGGATCACAGGTCAAGTCTTGCGGGTGGACGGCGGGCAGTTCCTGGGAAGTTCGTGAGCGCAGCAGGAGGAGAACTATGGCGATCGAACACGCAGATGAACCCGGAATCCTGGAAACCGACGCGGTCCTGGTTCGCGCCATGCGGCAGGACGACCTGGAAGCCGTCGTGACGATCGACGCCGCGGCCACGGGACGCCGGCGCCCGCGATACTTCGAACTCATGCTTCAGAGGGCTGTGCAGCAGGCCGGATTGCAGGTCTCCCTGGTGGCGGAATTGGGCGAACGAGTCGCAGGCTTCTTGATCGGGTCGCTCTATTACGGCGAGTATGGCGTCCTGGAGCCTTCTGCCTCGATTGATGCCATCGGCGTATCACCCAGCTTCCGGGGACGCCAGATCGGCCAGGCGCTGATGCGCCAATTCCGCCTCAACCTCGGCGCTCTCCAGATCTCCACGTTGCGCACAGAAGTCTCATGGGATGACTTCGAGTTGATGGCCTTTTTCAAGAGACACGGGTTCTTGCCGGCCAGGCGCCTTTGCCTGGAGTGCGTCCTGGATCCTACTGCGCCGGAGAGTTGAGTCGAGGCGATGACAAAGCCCCGCGGGAAAAGTCGAAGAGTTTAGGGCCGCGCCGCAAAGCAAGGAGGTAAGAACATGACGACCACTCAAACGGTTCCAGCACTCCGCTGCTCACGCTGCGGTCGGCAAGCGCTCGCGGGCGACAAGTTTTGTGCCGAGTGCGGGCAGTTCCTCCGCGATGCCTACGTCGATCATCGGTTGATGTTGGCTCTGGACCGCGAGACCGAAGGACGCAGCCGTGAGGCACGGAGTGAACTGGCCCGGCTCCTGGATGGTGTGCCGGACCACGTCCTCGCCAATCACATTCTGGGTACTTTGTATTTCCACGCCGGAATGTTGGATCTCGCCATCGAACGCTACAAGAAGGCCGTTGCCGGGGCTCCGGCGTTTGTGCTCGGTTATTACGACCTTGGCGTTGCTTGGTACCATCACGGCAACATGCCCGAGGCGATTAAGTCGTATCGCCGCTGTCTCGAAATCGATCCAAACTACTATGCCGCACACTATCGCCTCGCGTTGGCTCTCTTTCACGCTGGAGAACTCGATGCGGCTCTCCAGCACTTCGAGCTTTCCACCACTCTCACGCCGGAATACTTGATGGCCCATTACCACATCGGCGTGATCTACGAGAGGCGACACGATCTGGAATCCGCGGCCGCCGAGTTTGAGCGCAGCCTCTCCGATGGTGTGGGTGAAGTCAGCAGTCTCTACCACCTAGCGGGCATTCGCCGGGCCGAAGGAGATGTCGCGGGGGCCGAAGACCTTCTCCGCCGCGCTCGCGAGTTTGGAGAGGTCAATTCTCTGCGGCGGAGCTGAGGATTCCTCCTCCCATCTTTGGAGGTGGGCAATGAAGGGTCCCGAGGAAAGTTCCCTGATCTTTGATTGGGCCAAACCCGCATCGCCCTCGCCCGCCTTGCTTGCCCACGTGATGCTCGATGACGAGACTCTGCGCGATGGTTTGCAGAGCCCCTCGGTCCTCGATCCGCCGGTCGAGACGAAGGTCGCACTCCTCCACCTGATGGAGAGTCTTGGGATCGAGACGGCAAATGTCGGTCTGCCGGGAGCCGGCTCACGCCAGCGCGAGGCAGTCACACGGCTGTGCCGGGAAATTTCAGAGCAACATTTGCGGATCAAACCGAATTGCGCGGCTCGCACTCTGCGCGCAGACATTGAGCCAATCGCCGATATTGCCAATCACACCGGCGTGCCGATCGAAGCCTGCCTCTTCATTGGCAGCAGCCCAATCCGGCAGTATGCGGAGGAATGGGATCTGGAGCACATTCTGAGCCACACGCGCGAAGCCATCCGCTTTGCCGTGCAGGAAGGGCTGCAGGTGATGTACGTGACCGAGGACACGGTGCGCTCTTCCCCGGAGCAGTTACGCGTGCTGTTCACCGCTGCGATCGAGGCGGGCGCCAGGCGCCTCTGCCTCTGCGACACTTGTGGAGCTGCCGTACCCGAGGGCGTGCGCAATCTCGTCGTTTGGGTGAAGACGCTCGTGGATGGGTCCGGCGTTCCGATTGGGTTGGACTGGCATGGTCATCGAGACCGCGGGCTGGACATGGCTAATAGCCTCGCGGCCGTCGAAGGCGGCGCCACACGCGTTCACGGGACGGCGCTGGGGATTGGCGAGCGAGTGGGCAACACACCGATGGAGCAACTTCTCGTCAACCTCAAACTCCTCGGCCTCCGCGACGATGATCTCACCCGCCTTCCCGAGTACATCGCCACCGTCTCGGAAGCGACGGGCGTTCCGGTCCCGGTCAACATGCCCATCGTGGGCCGCGATGCGTTTCGCACGGCCACGGGTGTACATGCCGCCGCGGTGATCAAAGCGCACAAGAGAGGCCAAACTTGGCTCGCCGACCGCGTTTATTCCGGCGTGCCGGCTGGGATGATCGGCCGTGTACAGGAGATTGAAATCGGACCGATGTCGGGTGCCTCCAACGTGATCCACTACCTCACGAGCCGGGGACTCCACAATAATCCCGACTTGGTGCAGGCGATTCTTCAGGCGGCCAAGCAGTCCAACCGCGTCCTCACGGAGGACGACGTTCTCAATATCGTGCAGCACTGGCCACCGCCTGCGCCCAGTGCGCCGGCAAAGCCTGCCCGGAAGTCCTCCGCGTAACGAACCGGCGCGGCAGCTCGGCCTCCCCGCACTGGCCTCATGATCCCTTCGGCAGACCCACCGCGGCGCGCAGGCTCTGGGGAAACAATTCCACTCATTCAACGGAGAGCGTCGATGGCGAACAGGATCTAGCTGTGGTGCGCGGGCGCCGCGCTGCGCGTGGAGGTTGCCGCGGTGACTGCCTCGGCGGTCCGAATCAGAGCGGGAAGAATCTCGCCGAAGGCGCCCTTTGCTGGTTGGCCAAACTCGAAATACATCTTGCGGTACAGCGGATAAAGGACGTCGTACACCGCCTGTGCGGGCTTTTCCGGCTCGTACACCTTGAAGGGCGGGCAGATCTTCTCTTGCGCTTCCTCGATCGTCTTGAAGGTACCGGCGGCCAAAAAGGCGAAGATGGCGGAGCCCAAACTCACGACACTCTGGCTCGGCACCAGCACCGGGCGTCCAAATACGTTTGCATAGACGCGGTTGAGTACGTTGTTCTTCTGCGGTATGCCGCCGGCGTTGATCACTCGCCGGACGTTCACTCCGTTGTCGGCCATGCGCTCCAGAATGACGCGCGTGTGCAGCGCTGTCCCCTCCAGGGCGGCGAACAGCTCGTCCTGCGCGGTGCTCTGCAGGTTCCATCCCAGCGTGATGCCGCGCAGGTTGGGGTTGACCAGCACGGTCCGATCACCGTTGTCCCATGTAAGGCGCAGCAGCCCAGTCTGTCCGGCGCGATAGTTCTCCAACCCGCGGGTGAGTGTAGCCACGTCAGTGCCGGCGCGGGTGGCGATGGCGGTGAAGATGTCACCCACCGCAGAGAGGCCGGCTTCAATCCCGGTGCGACGCGGGTGGACGCTGCCTTGCACCACGCCACAGACTCCGGGCACGAGCTTGACCGCAGGCGTGATGCCGATCATGCAGGTGGAGGTGCCCACGACGTTGACCATGTCGTCGGTGCGGCAACCGGCCCCGATGGCGTCCCAATGCGCGTCGAACGCGCCGACCGGGATGGGAATACCGGCCTTCAAGCCGAGCTGCCCGGCCCAGTAGGGGGACAACGCCCCCGCGATCTCCTCCGACGTCGCGAACTGGCCGTCCAGCTTCTGGCGCACGCCCGCCAGCAGCGGGTCGACCTTGGTGAGGAACTCCTCCGGCGGAAGGCCCCCCAGCGCCGCGTTCCACAGCCACTTGTGGCCCGCCGCGCAAACGCTGCGTTTGACCTTCTTGTGATCGCTGATGCCGCACAGCACTGCGGCGACATAATCACAATGCTCGAACGCGGTGACGAACGCAGTGCGTTTCTCCGGGTTGTGGCGCAGCCAGTGCAGCAGCTTGGAGAAGCCCCACTCCGAGGAATAGACTCCGCCGCACCACTGAATGGCCTCCAGGCCCGTGCGGTGAGCAGCCTCGGTGATCTCGGCGGCTTCATGCTTCGCGCGGTGGTCGCACCACAAGTAGTACTCGCCGAGCGGCCGGAGCCCTTCGCCGACGGGGATCACCGACGAGCCGGTGGTGTCCAGCGCCATCGCCTGCACTTGTTCCCCAGAGATGCCGGCCTTGTTGACCGCTTCTCGAGTCGCGGCGACGAGCGCACGCATGTGGTCGTCGTGCGATTGGGTCGCGTGCTCCGGGTCCTCGCGCCTCCGATGCAGCGGATACTCGGCCACGGCGGAAGCAAGCAGGCCGCGCTCGCTGTCCACGATCGATACGCGCACGCTGAGAGTGCCGAAGTCCACTCCCGCGACGACGGACATCAGCAGCCTCCCTCCCGCTGGTGCCAGTACATCTCCCACCCGAGGTAGCGCGTCGCGGCCTCATGGATCGGCGAGGCCACCGTCGAAAGATTGGCGGCGACGTGGTGCTCGAATCCGTTCTCACAAATGTAGTGCAGCAGGTCCTGTAGCCGCGGGATCTCCACCACGCCCGCACCGCCGAACGTCTCCAGCGGGTCATCGGTGAACCGCCCCTCGCCGACATAACCCCGCATCCGCCCGGCAGTGTCGTCGGTCGAGAAGCGCGCGAAGGTCATCGGCCCGGACTTCACACGGCCAACGCACGTCCCAAACGTATTCTCTTTGCCCACCGTGCCAGCGATGATGGCCTGGTAGTCCATGGTGACTTCACGGAAGAAGTGCTTGGGCAGGTTGGTGCAATGGAAACAAACGGCCTTGTCGGGGTCCGTCGCCGTAGTTGTTGTTCCAGTCGAGCAGCGCGCTCGGCGTCCCCGAAGCCAGCCGCAGCGCGTGCATCGCCACGACACCGCAGATGTCGACTTCGCAGGCGCTGGACAGCAGGTCGTTGCTCATCATGCTCATTACCGTGCAGGGGACTACGCCGAAGTTCTCTTCGAGTGAGGTCCAGCACTGCACGGCGCTGATGGTCACCTCGGTGGCGCGCATCCAGTCGTCGATGACCGCGCCCAGTTTTGCCATCTTCAACAGCGCGGCCGGCGGCACATTGCTGGAGGAAACGTATTGCCGGATGGAAGCCAGCTTGGCCTGCGCGCGATCATCGTTGTCCTTCATGCGCTCGATCCGCCCGATCACCTCCGAAAGGTCCAACGTCTCAATCGAGATGCCCTGCGCTTCCAGGATCTTTTCGCTGTAGCGCACGGTGTTGAACGCGGCGGGCCGCGCGCCGATCGCGCCGACCCGCAAATTGCGGAAGCCGTCGGACCACCCGGCAGACCCCCCAAACCATTCGCAGGTCCCGGGCAAATTCCGGCGAGGCAGGCGCCTCGGTGTGCTGGCGGGTCAGCGAATAGGGAATCCCGTACTGCTTGAGATTATTGCAGGCCGACATCTTGCCGCAAAAACTGTCGCGGCGATGTGCGATGCTCATCCGTGCAGGTTCATCCGGCGTCGCCTGGATGAGCACGGGAACGCGCAGATCCGCCCAGCGCAGCGTGTCGGCGATGGCCGCGCTCTTCGCCGAAATTCGGCAGTGTGACGACAATACCGTCGATCCGCTCCCGGTTCCGGCGAAACAGTTCCGCACAGCGGTGCGATTCTTCCCGCGTCTCAACCGCCCCGTACTTGCTCTCTTCGGGGCTCAGCGACACAACCTCCATGCCCGCCGCTTGCAGCACGCGGATCATCTCTTCCCGCCCGCTCTTCGCCAGGTGGTCGGGGAAAAAGCCCCGGTTGCCCACGATCAACCCAAACGTCATCTTTTTCGGGTGTCCCATAGCTTTTTGCTCTCCCTGAATGCTGCGGCACCGTCCGAGGAAAGTAGCTAGCCTCTAAAATACAAGTAGGCTCCGAGAATGCACAGCACAATGAATGCCGACGCCGCCACTTCGCGCCAGTCCCAACTCGCGCGAGTATGCGCGCGGTCTTCGCTGAGTCCGTTCCAAAGGTGAGGCTTTCAATCGTTCAGTAATCCGGCTCGGCTGTCATGTAGCTGACCACGACCATCACCACCGCCGACACAATAGCGATCAGCACGCTGAAGTACTGGAAGTAGATGTTGTTCATGATCCAGATAAATGATCCCTTGCGGATAGCCGATGTCTTTTCGGAATCCTGGCAGAGCCCAGCGTCACCGGGAGTGTCCACCAGCATGCGGAAGATGCCCAGCGCGAAGCCCACAATCATTGCCCAGAGGCAGCCCTGCGCATTGAGTCGCTTGCAGAACACGCCGAAGAAGAACACCACGAAGATCGGCGGCGCCAGGTAGCCCTGGACCGACTGCAGGTAGTTGTATAGGCCGCTGCGCACCCTGGACGACCGGGATCCACGCCATGGCGATGAGCACCATCATAGCGGTGGCGATGCGGCCCATGCGCACAATCTGGTGCTGCGTGGCGCCTTGGCCTGCCATCTTCTCATAGAGGTCCACCGTGAAAAGCGTCGAGCAGGCGTTGAACACGCCTGCCAGCGAACCCATCAGTGCGGAGAGCAACCCTGCCACCACGATGCCGCGCAGTCCTGGCGGCAGCAGGTACTGCACCATCATCGGAAACGCGCCCTGGGCCGCGTGCGGATCGGCTGGCCGTCCGGCGCACGACATGGCGCTCAGCTCGGGCACTTTGCCGCTCTTGGCCAGGGCGAAGCAGATCATGCCCGGGATGATGAACAGATAAACGGGAGACAGCTTGAGGAAAGCCGCGAAGATGCTGCCGCGGCGGGCGGTCTGCTCGTTCGGCGCACCCAGCGCGCGCTGGACGATGTACTGGTCGGTGCACCAGTACCACAGGCCGATGATCGGCGCGCAGAACAGCATCCCCAGCCAGGGGAAATTGTCCGTTGAAATACCACGCCTGCCTGACCATCTCGCCGGCCGCGTTCTTTTCCAGCACCGGAGCCCATGTCCCCTCCACGCCCGGCGGAATCAGCGGCTTCCACAGGTTGAACATATCCGAACCGCACCAGTGCCGGAGTTCGCCCCAGCCGCCCAGCTTGATCAGCCCGTAGAATCGTCAGCGACGCCGAGCCCAAGATCAGGACAACGACCTGGACGGCATCGTTGTAGGCCACCGCGCGCATTCCGCCCAGCATCGTGTATAGGCCGGTCAGCACGATCACCAGCACCGACCCGATCCAGAAACTGTTGATCTCCATGCCGCCAATGTTCAAGCTGCATCTCCGGCAGCAAGCGTGCAGAACACCACGCCGCCCGCGAAAATGCCCACGGCAATCTTCGACACGATGAACGTGATCAGCGACACGATGGACAAGCACATAGCGAGAACCGTGTGCTGAATCGCCGCTCCGAGAAACTCCGGCATCGTGAACACCATCGAGCGCGCGTAGAAAGGCACGAACACCCACGCCAGCACCAGCAGACACCAGGCGTGCAGTTCGTAGTGCGCCATCGCCACGCCGTTCGTCGCGCCCGAACCGGCCAGTCCCACCACATGCTCCGAACCGATATTCGACGCGAAAATCGAGGCGCCGATGACCCACCATCCGAGGTTGCGGCCCGGCAGGAAGTAATCGGCTGGCGTGTCCTTTCCCTTGCGGACCACCCACCAGGCCACGCACAGCAGGACGCTGAAGTACAGCGCGATCATCACCCAATCGATTTCGGTGAGATGTGATCTTGCCGCGGCCGTCATCTTGCGTCCTTGCGCTTTTGGCCGTAGTACGCGTCGGCCCCGTGCTTGCGCAGATAGTGCTTGTCGTGCAGTGCAGACCCGATCGCCCCGGCGCTGCTGTTGATCCCAAGTGTGAACCACGCCATCCGAGCAACCGCCTCCAGGATGACGGCATGGTGGGCCGCCGCACCCGGGTCCGGGCCCCAGGCAAACGGTCCGTGGTTCGTCACCAGCACCGCCGGCACCGCCGCTGCGTCTTGCCCCGCGAATGTGCGCACGATCACCTCGCCCGTGTTTTTTTCGTAATCGGTCGCGATCTCTTCTGGCCGCAAGGGCTCGGTCACCGGCACCGGCCCATGAAAGTAATCCGCGTGCGTGGTCCCCAAGCACGGAATCGGCCGTTGTGCTTGGGCCCACGAGGTCGCGTACTCGGAATGCGTGTGCGCAATCCCGCCAATGCTGGGGAACGCCTTGTAAAGGACGAGGTGGGTGGGAAGGTCCGAAGAAGGCCGCAAACTGCCTTCGACGATCCTGCCCTCGAGATCGGTCACCACCAAGTCCTCCGGCCGCATCTCCTCATAGGGAACGCCGCTGGGCTTGATCACCACCAGACCTTCCCCCCGCGCAATTCCGCTGGCGTTCCCGAACGTGTACAACACCAACCCGCGGCGCACGAGTTCCAGATTCGCGTCGAGAACCTGCTCACGCAGGCGTTCGAGGAGCATGATCTAGGCAAGCCCCATCTTTCTCCTCAAGCGAGCTGCAGCGTGACGCTGGCCACCGAGAGCCTCGGCAGATCCATCTGCACGCGGGACCCTTCCACCCGCACCGGGTGCGTCCGCGGCAACACGCGGTCGGGCGCGTCGAAGCTGTCGTACGCATTCAAATCTGGATCGTGCAGGATCTGGGCACTCCCGCCCCGGGCCGTGCTTCCTCGCAGTGTGCAGTCGATCTCCAGATCCGCATCCGCTTTCGGGTTCACAAACGTAATGACCAAAGTTCCTGGAGTCTCGGATTTCGGATCGGCCGGCGCCTTCGACGCCGAGACCGAAAGCACCGCAGGCGATGCCTCAGGCGTCTCCACCTTCACCGCCGTCTTACCGCGGTGCGGCTTGAACAGCGCAAAGGCGTGATACGTGGCGGTGCGAACACAGCGCTCGCCTTCCGGTCCGTCCGTCAGGATCAGGGACTGCAGCACGTTCACCATCTGCGCGATGTTGCACATGTAGATCTTGTCCGCCTGCCGGTTGAAGATGTTCAGTCCCAGACCGGCCGCCACCGCGCTGCGCATCGTACTCTGCTGCCAGAGTTTGCCGTAGGCTTTTTCGTCGGCGGGAAGGATGCGGTCCCACACGCCCCATTCGTCGACCATCAAACCCACGTTCCGTCCGTTGCGATAGCTATCGAGGAGCGACCGCTGGGCGATGATCGCCTCTTCCACCCGGGCGTACAGCGCGAACTGCTCGTCCATGTGCTCAACTGTGAAGTTGGTGGACGGGTCGCGCCCGCCCGTGTAGTAGTGCATCGCGAAGCCGTGGGGAAGTCCGCCGCTCAGGCCGTCCAGAAAACCGCGCGACCACCGCATGTCGTTTCCCGAAGGCCCGCTGGCAATCATGTACGGACGCGTTCCCCCGAACTCCCGCACGTACACCGCGAAACGCCGGTAGTGGTCGGCATAAACCTCCGGCCGCATGTTGCCGCCGCATCCCCAGCTCTCATTGCCGACGCCCCAGTAGCGCACCCGGAACGCCTCCGGAGAGCCGTTCCGCGCGCGTTCCTCGGCCAGCGAGCTGCCCGAAGGCATGTTGCAGTACTCGATCCAGTTCCGCAGTTCCTCGGGCGTGCCGCTGCCCACGTTGCCGGCGAGATATGGTTCGGCGCCGATCAGGCGGCAAAGGCCGATGAATTCGTGCGTCCCGAAGCTGTTGTCTTCTGTGTAGCCGCCCCAGTGGATGTTGACTCGCTTCGGGCGTTGGGGCGCGGGGCCGATGCCGTCGCGCCAGTGGTAGTCGTCCGCGAAGCAGCCCCCTGGCCAGCGCAGGACCGGCACGCCCAGTTCGCGGAGGTACTCCACTGCTTGTTTGCGATAGCCGTTGATGTTGGGAATGCGGGAGTTCCTGCCCACCCACAAACCGCCGTAGACGCACGAGCCCAGGTGCTCGGCGAAGTGCCCGTGGAACTCCGGTCGCACCACGCCGATCTCGTCATCCGTGCGGACCAGCACGCGCTGCGTTGCAGGAGGGCGGCCAAGCAGCTTGCGGGACGCCACCGCGCAGAGCGCTGCGGCTGCAGCCCCGGTAACGAATTGGCGGCGCGAAACCGATATGGTCATTGGGTGCACCTCGGTGTCGAACCTGACTGCGTAATGGCGGTAGTGGATGCGTCGGCGTTCAGATGTGGCCCCACACGGGTCCTCGCCGGCCGCGCGGGAAATGTCCGGTGGCGGGACCGACGCCGGACCGCGCACGCCAGCAACCCGACGAGAAGGGCCTTTGTATCCCGAGGGTTGGGGGATGTCAAGGAGTTATGTAAGCGCTTCCATCCCCCGCGTTCCTCTTTCCCCCTCAACGGGTAACCCGCATGGCCTGCGCACGGCTTGCGTTGACCACTGCCTTCAACCGCGCTAACATCGGGCGCGAAGTAAGCGCTTGGATTTGTCGGGGAGGCGCCGTTCATCCGCTATGACGCTGGCTCAAGTGGCGAAAAAGGCCGGCGTATCGTCCGCCACGGTATCGCGGGTCCTAAACGATTCCAGCACCGTGAAGAACTCCACGCGCGCGCGCGTGATGCGCGCCGCCAAGGAGCTGAACTACCATCCCAACCTGCATGCCCGTTCGCTCGCCCGCGGCAGCAGCCGCACCCTCGGCATCATTCTCTCCAATATGGAGAATCCCTTCTTCTTCGACATCTACCAGGTGCTCGAGTCCTGTGCGCAGGCCCGCGGCTACGAAGCGGTGGTGGCGAACACGGGTTATCGCTCCGAGCAATTGGTCTCCAGCGTTCGCCTGATGATCGGCGGGCGCGTCGCGGGACTGGCTGCCATCGTCTCGGAAATGGACGCGGACCTGATGCAGACCATCAACAACAGCCGTATTCCCTGTGTCTTTTACGACGTCGGCACGCCCAGCCGCAACATCACCAACGTGCGCGTGGACTATCGCAAAGGCATCGAAAAAACGGTCGAGTACCTGCACGCCCTGGGGCACAATTGCATCGCTTTCATCGGCCACCATGCCTCGCTTGGGCCCATCAACGAGCGCCGCACCGCCTTCCTGGACGCCGTCTCGCGTTTTGCGCCGCGCGCTCAGACGCGCATCACCGACGGCGCCGACGGCCTCGAAGGCGGCCGCCAAGCGGCGCGCGAACTGTTCTCCTCGGGATTCCGGCCCACCGCGATCGTCTGCGTGAATGATTTCATGGCTGTGGGCGTATTGCGCGAACTCCGCGCGCGGGGCATTCGGGTGCCGCAGGAAATCTCCGTCACCGGCTTCGACAACATCCGCCTGTCCGAGTTCTGTTCGCCCTCGCTTACTACGGTCCACATTCCCCGCGACCTCATCGGCCGCACGATTTTTGAATGCCTGGTGCCCGATTCCAAAAAGCCGCGGCCGAAAGGGCGGGAAATCCTCATTGACACGGAACTGGTCGTGCGCGAATCCACCGGCCCTGCCCCCCAAGCCTGACGACCGCACCACTGGCAATCCGGCAGTCATTCTGGTCCCAGCCGACCGGGATGAGCGGAGCATCCCAACGAAATGAACTCGCTGGCCCCGCGACGGGATCCTCCGGTGAGCATTTCCTTTCGCTTGTCATCCTGAGCGCATCCGGTCAGGATGCGCGAAGGATCTCAACAGAATGTCCTGCCCCGATGGTCAACCTGACAGTTGGATCTCGTGACGGCCAGATGCTCCGGCAATCTGGAACCAAAAGAGCTAAGCGGAGCGCCTTGAAGGAAAGAGGAACTGCAGCTGGACCAGATCGTCAAACCTGGTCCAGCTGCACGTTCCCGGGGTGGTTCAGAAGGAGATGTTGGCCCGCAGCTCGATATTGCGGGAGGCATTCGTGCCGCCGGTAGTTGCCCAACCCGAGCCTCGAACGTTGCCCGAGATCGGGTTGGTGCCTTGCCCGAACACCGGGTGGTTGAACACGTTCAGGAACGTGGCCTGAAGGGAGAACCGCCAGCGTTCGGTGATGGCAATCGCCTTCGTGATCGACATGTCAGCGTAGAACCCGTGAGGACCGTACAGGTACAGGGGCGAGGTGAATATACCCGGCGTGGTGTTCCCCACTATCATGCTCGGGTTGGCGCCCCCTCCGGTCGGAGTCAGCAGCGCGTTCCCAGGGAGCAGGGTCACGAAATTCTTGCCAGGTATGCGGTACACGCCGATCAACGATTGAAGTTGATCTTTGGTGATGCCCTTGAGGACCACCCCGCCGTCGGCGATGTTGTTAAATGTCGAGTAGCCGCCAAAGACGCGGAAGGGGTAGCCAGTCTGATAAGTCACGATGGTGCCCATGGTCCAGCCACCCACAATCCTGTCACTCCAGCCGCTCTGGTTCGCCCACTTCCGGCCGCGTCCGAAAGGTAGGTCCACCGTGCCCAGGACGTGAACGACATGACGCAGGTCAAAGAGCGTCGGAAGGTAGTTGGCCCGGGTGTTGCGCAGGGTGAAGGAGGGATACGCGCCCGTCCAGTCGTTCGGCGTGGACACCCCCAGCGTGTGGCTCCACGTGTAGTTCGCGTCGAACTCCAGCCCGTGCCACGTGCGTTGCCGGAAATCCACCTGCAAGCTGTTGTAGGTCGAATAGCCCGCGTCCGTCATGTACAGGGAGGGGATCGCCGCAGCGAAGGGATTCGCCTGGAAGAAATTGATGGGGTATCCCGCGCCCGTACCCGTGTAACCCGCGTTGACCGCGCACGGCGTGAACCCAGCTCCCACGAGGTTGCAGAAGAAGGGCGAGGAGCCGAGGCCGCTGAGCGTTTGGGCAAAAGCACCGACCGCGCCGGTCGTCAGTCGGGTGATGAAGGTGCCGTTCCTGAAGTTGCTGTCATTCTGTGCGCCGGTGGTGCTGCCTGTGAAGGCCCCGGTCAGGATGGGAACCGACATTTGTCCAGCCAGCCCCAGATTCGAGAAGTACCGGCGCGAGCTCCCGACGGGATCACCCGCCGCGGCCACGCATGCCGCAGCGTTGGCAACGCATATATTATAGTTGTTCACGGCGTTCTTGAAATCCTGCAGGAACCCGTTCTCGAACACGTTTACTTCGTTCAGGTCTTGGGAGATCCACTGTTTTACCGTGCGGTTCCCGTTATAGCGGATTTCCAGGGCGCGGGACTGGCCCAGCCTGCGCTGAATGCCAATGCTCCACGCTTGGGTGTACGGCTGACTGATGTTGGTCTTGAAGCCGTTCGAGCCGTTAAAGTACTGATCGTTGAAAAAGGTGAACTCCGATAGGGGGGCCACCTTTTCGTAGACGGCCGGCTGGAGTAGGAAGGGCGGGAGCGCTTGCCCCAGCGCCAGGCTGCCTGGCTGAAAGTTGCCCACCCCAGGGACATTTTGGGAAAATAGATTATAGAACTGGTAAAAGAACGAGCCATAATCGGACGCGGTATTCCAGAAATACTGATAGGGCGCGGTGAATTTGCGCAGCGAGAAGCTCGCCCGGATCACCGTGTCGTCGCGCCCCGCCAGTTTTCGCAGGATCCCATTCTCGAAATGCGGCGCCCAGGCGAGTCCCAGCGACGGCTGCGGCGACTTGTTCCACGAGTTGTAGGTGTGCTCACGCGCCACCAGCGTCGGGTTCATATTGCCCGTGAGTACGCCGGGTTGAAAGAGGGCGCTGGACGGACCCATGAGAGAAGACAAATCAGCGTTGTGGTACGCCGAGGTGAGATCGTGGTTGTCGCCCGTGAAGTCCCAGCGCAAGCCGTAGTTAATGGTCAGGGTCGGCCGGAAGCGCCATGAATCTTGGAAAAACAACCCCCAGGCCTTGGAGAGTTCATTGAGGTCATAATGAAGGGCCGGCTTTTGGATGTACTGCTGGGTCTTCAGGTCGTAGGGAAATGACCCCTCGACACCGGAGATGCGCCCGGTCAAAAGAGCATAGAGGTCTTGCGCCTCTGCCTGCTGGTCCGTATTCGCGAAGGGGAGCGGCTGATAGGTCGTCCCTACGGGGGTCAAGGCATCGAGAGCAGGATCGCCCTCCACGAGTCCGATGGAAATGTTGGCAAGCTCGGGCGGGTTCCAGTAATGGTCCTGCTCGCGATAAAATGAGAACCCGAAATTGAAGGTGTGCGCCGCCTTCTGCCAGGTCAGTGTGTCCGAGGCGTTGAACACGGGGTAGTACGTGGTGATCGGGATGCGATGGTCCTGAGGCGTAGTCACTATAGGCCAGAAAACCCTCTGAGGGTCCGTCTGGTACGCACTTGACGCATTGTAGTCCCAGAATTGGGCATTATAGAGATAGCCGCCACGCAACTGATTCATCAGCCGCGGGGAAATCGTCCAGTCGATGCCCAGCGAAGCGGTGTAGGCTTTGAACCGATTCCCGTCCCCGGACGAGACAAAACTCGACCCCGGAAACCACGGCAGATTGGCCGTCGGCTGCGCGTTCTTGCTCATGTTCCACGCCACGTTTATGCGAATCTTCGAGTTGGGAACGTAGTCCCCCCGGACGGTCGGATACCATTGGATGTTCGGATTTGCGCTCAGCCAGTTCAGCGAGTTGACAATGGGGTCGGTGGTAGTGTTAACGGTCCCAGACTGCAACGAGCTGTTGATCGCCGTCAGTTGGCTGCCAATTGCGCTGTTGACGCTGGTCGGCAGCGTCAGGCCACCACAATTTGCGGGACATCCCTGCGTCGTATTGTAGGTCTGAGCCACCGTGAACACGTTCACCGTGTGGGGCTGATTATCCGTTCCAACGTAGGAGTAATTGCCTGTCTGCGCACCCGCCGTCAGGATGCTGGCGCCGGCCACGCTGCTGCCCGGCTGCCGGAACGTCGAGATGCTCCCGAAGAAAAACAGCTTGTCCTTGATGATCCGCCCTCCCACCGCGCCGCCAAACTCGTTCCGGATGAGTTGCGGCTTCGCGATGCCGCTGGCGTTGTTCCGCCAGCTATTCGCGTTCAGCGCCGAATTGCGGAAGTCCTCGTAAACGCGGCCGTGCAAGCTGTTGGTGCCCCGACGCGTCGTGAAGTTGATCTGCATGCTGGACTGACCGAAGCCCTGGTTCACGTCGAGCTGGTCGGTCTGGATGGTCATTTCCTCGATGTTCTCGAGCCTCGCTTGAACCGATACCTGGATGCCGCCGAATTTCATGCGCGTCGGCCCCTGTTGGATGCCGTCAATGTTGCTGCCCTGCGCGATCGAGGGCAGCCCATTCCACGTACCGTTATATCCCGGCGCCAACGTCGCCAACTGATTCAGGTTGCGGCCACCGAAGGGAAGGTGTTCGATTTCCTTCAGATTGATGACCTGCCCAATCGCATTGGTGGTCGTCTCCACCACCGGCGCCACCGCCCCGACCTCGATCACCTCCGTCACCGCACCGACCTTGAGTGTCGCCTCGATGTCCGTGCTCTTCGTGGACTCGACCGTCACGTCATAGGCGTCCGTCTGGAAGCCTTCCTTGGTGATCGTCAGCTTGTACTTTCCAAGCGGCAAGCTGACAAAGGTGTAAGTGCCCTCTTTCTGCGTCTCGGCCGTGCGCACCTCGTTGGTAGCCAAGTCCCTCAGTTCCAACTTGGCGCCCGGCACGGCGCTGCCCCTGGGATCGAGCACGGTGATGTTCACCCGCCCCTGAGTCACTTGCCCCCAGGCAGACGGAATCGTGGCCAACATCAAGACAACGGTCGCCACACACAACACAAGCCTTGCGAAAGAGGGTCGAGACATAGAGCCTCCATTGGCGGACAGAAAGTTGGGACATGCGCGGCTGAAACTGCGGGCAATGAGGAGTTGAGAACGACGAAGAACAACACCGGGCGGGGACACATTCTCGCCACTTCGAGCAGAGCGTTCTTCAGCCCCAGCGCGAAGCCGGAAAAGCATCGATGAAAGCGCTTGCATTAATATGGTCCCAGCATCACCCCCCTCAACTGAGTTGCACGCTACGCTCAACCCAGCGGGGCTGTCAATAGCTAATTTTCGAAATCCACAAACTGCCACCCCCAGCCCTACTGGCTTCGAGAAGCCCCCCCCTTTCGCCGGGCCACCAGCCTCGTCGGCCGCACCATCTTCGAGTGCCTGGCGCCCGATTCCGAAAAGCTGCGGCCCAAAGGCCAAGAGATCCTGATTGACACGGAACTGGTCGTGCGCGAATCAACTGGCCCTGCACCGCAGGCCTGACATTCCACCCGGATTGTCATCCTGAGGAGCGCAGCGCGCTTTGTGCGTCCCGCACAAATTTGCGGGGCGACGAGGAATCTTTCTTATTCTGCAATCGTGGGTTTCGTCCTAACAGGTCCGCGTGAAGAGGAACTGCAGCTGGACCAGGTCGTCAGACCTGGTCCAGCTGCGCGTTCCCGGGGTGTGTTCAGAAGGAGATGTTGGCCCGCAACTCGACCTGGCGGCCGAAGCTTCCTCCAACACTTGTTTGTGAGAAGGTCGTGCTCAGGATGCTGCCGCCAATCGGGTTGGTGCCATTGCCGAACACCGGGTGGTTGAACGCGTTGATCAGTTCGCACTGGAACGAGAACCGCCACCGTTCGGTGATCGGGATGGACTTGGTGACCATGATGTTGTCATAGAACCCGTGTGGACCGTAGAGGTAGATCGGCGTGTTATACGTCCCGGGCGTAATGTTATCGCTGAACACGCTCGGATTCCCCGCGCCACCGGAGAGGTAGTTGGCCGGGAGCAGGGTTGCGAAGTTCGCGCCCGGAACACGGTACACGCCGATCACGCTCTGTAGTTGCGCTGCCGTCACACCCGTCAGGTTCACTCCGTCGTTCGCGATGTTATTAAACGTAGTGCCCCGGCTGCCCAGCAATTGGAACGGGTAGCCGCTCTGGATGGTCATGATCGTTCCGACGGACCAGCCGCCTAGAATCTTGTCCGCCACGCCGCTCTGGTTCGCGAACTGCTTCCCGCGGCCGAACGGCAGGTCGTAGGTGCCCGTGACGTGCACCACATGTCGTAGGTCGAAGAGTGCTGGCCGGTATCCCACCCGCAGATTGCGCAGCGTGAAGGCGGGATATGCGCCCGTCCAGTCGTTTGGCGTTGCCACCCACAGGTTGTGGCTCCAGGTGTAGTTCGCGTCGAACTCCAGCCCGTGCCACGTCCGCTGGCGGAAGTCCACCTGCAAGCTGTTGTAGTTCGACCACCCGGCGGCTTCCATATCTCCCACGGCGTTTCCGGTTGCGTACGGATTCGCTTGGAAGAAATTGATCGGGAAGCCGGCGCCTGCGTCGTCCGCAGTCCCTAATATGCCATCCGGGCCTTTGTAGTTGCCCTGTGTCGGGCTTGCACATGGTGCGAACGAATTACCCACCAGGTTGCAGAAGTACGGAGTTCCGCCCAACCGGGTTAGCGACTGGGCCATGCCGCCCACCGCGCCGGTATCCAGGTTAGTGATGAATGCTGTTCCGGCGCCACGGAAGTTCGAGTTAGTCTGCGAGCCCGTAGTGCTTCCGGTGAAGGCCGCCGTCATAATGGGAACAGGTACTTGCCCGGTAAGCCCCAGATTCGAGAAGTACCGGTTGCCGCTTCCAACAGGATCACCGGCGGCAGCCACGCACGCCGCAGCATTGGCTCTGCAGATTGCCAGGTTGCTCTGCGCCTTCTTGAACTCATCCAGGAACCCGTTCTCGAACACGTTCACTTCGTTCAAGTTCAGGGAGATCCATTGCTTGACGGTGCGGTTGCCGTTGTAGCGGATTTCCAGCGCGCGCGACTGGCCCAGCCGCCGCTGAATCCCGACCGTCCAGCTCTCCGTGTACGGCTGCGCGATGTTGGGATTCATTCCGTTTATCCCCACCGCGCCGGCTCCGCCAACAAACGTGAACTGCGACTCGGGGGCGGACGCCTGGTAGGTGGTCGGCGAGACAGCGAACGTCGGCAACGTCTGTCCTACAGACAAACTTCCAGGAGTGTAGGTCCCGACCGCTCCGGTGTTGTTGGGAGTCAGAGTAAAGAATTGGTAGAAGAAGGTGCCGAAGTTGGACGCGTTATCCCAGAAATACTGGTAAGGCACGGTGAACTTCCGGATCGAGAAGCTGGCCCGGATGACCGTGTCATCGCGTCCCGCGAGTTTCCGCAGGATTCCGCCCTCGAAGTGCGGCGACCAGGCCAGTCCCAGCCCCGGCTGCGGAGCCCGGTTCCATGAGTTGTAGGTGTGCGCATGCGCGTCCAAGGTCGGGTTCTGTGGGCCGGTCAGTACTCCCGGCTTGAACAAATTGCCAACGCCCGAAGGTCCGTACAGCCCCGTCAGGTCGGCGTCGTGATACACCCCGTTGAGATCGTGGTCGTCACCCGTGAAGTCCCAGCGCAGCCCGTAATTGATGGTCAAGGTCGGGAAGATGCGCCACGAGTCTTGGAAGAACACGCCGTAGGCCTTGGAGAGCTCGTTCAGGTTGAATGCCGTCACCTTGTGCAGATACGAATTCGACGCCGGGTCGTAGGTATTCCGCCCAAACACGCTGGAGATCCGGCCCGTCAACAGGGAGTAGAGGTTTTGCGCCTCCGTCTGTTGGCTCGTGTTCGATCCGGGCATAACAACGCTGCCCGAGCCGCCACCGGGCGTGAAGGCGGTGAGAGCCGCGTCCCCGGAGACCAGTGCGAGCGATATCGCCGAGATGCCCTCCGGCGGGTTCCAATAATGGTCTTGCTCTCGATAGAACGAGAACCCGAAGTTCCAGGTGTGTGCGCCCTTCTGCCACGTCAGTGTGTCTGACGCATTGAAAACTGGATAGTACGAAGTGACCGGCAGGTAATACTGCTGCGGCGACGTCACGATTGGCCATGCGACTGACATGGGGTTCTGTTCAAACAACCTGGGTGAGTTGTAGCCGAAGAAGTTGGCGTTGTAGAGGAATCCGCCCCGGAACTGGTTGACCAGCCGCGAGGAGATCGTCCAGTCAAGCCCGAACGAAGCGGTGTAGGCGTTAAACCGGTTCCCGGCCGCCGTATTCTCGAAGTCGGACCCGGGGAAATACGGCGCGTTTTGGATCGGCTGCACTGTAACCGTGCGGTTAAAGGCCAGGTTCATGCGGATCTTCGAGCTCATGTTGTAGTCCACGCGAAACGTCGGATACCAGAAGGTCTGTGGTGCTGGCGTCAGCCAGTTCAAAGTGTTCACGATCGGATCGGTCGTGCTCGCCACGACGCCGAACTGTTGCGAGTTGTTGATTCGCGTGAACTGGGCCCCGATCGCGCTGTTGAGCCCGGTCGTCAGGTTCGCTCCCGCGTTCGCCGCGTTGTAGCCCTGCGCAACGGCGAACAGATTCACCGTACAGGAGGTGCCGTTGCAAACGGTATTTCCGCCCCCGTAGCTGCCAGAGGCGGCCGTCGAACGATACGTGAAATTCCCCGCCTGCGCCGCCGCGGTCAATACTGACGCGCCTGCCGAAACCGATCCCGGCTGCCGCGAGTTGGCAAATGAGCCGAAGAAGAACAGCTTATCCTTCACAACGGCCCCACCGATGCTCCCTCCAAAGTCGTTCAGTCCGAAGTGCGGCTTGGCGATGCCCGTGGCGTTGTTGCGCCAGCTATTGGCGTTCAGCGCCGAGTTGCGGAAGTCGTCGAAGAGCCGCCCGTGGAAATCGTTGGTCCCGCGACGCGTCGTGAAGTTGATCTGCATGCTGGACTGACCGAAGCCCTGGTTCACGTCGAGCTGGTCGGTCTGAATCGTCATCTCCTCGATGCTCTCCAGTCTCGCCTGGGTGGACACCTGGATACCGCCAAACTTCATGCGCGTCGGCCCCTGCTGAATACCGTCGATGTTGCTGCCCTGCGCGATCGCCGGCAAACCATTCCACGTGCCGGTATAGCCGGGCGTCAACGTCGCGAGCTGGTTCAGGTTGCGGCCCGTCATCGGCAGGTTCTCGAGACCCTTCATATTGATGACGCTTCCGATCGCGTTCGTCGTCGTATCCACGACCGGCGCCACCGCCCCCACTTCGATGACCTGCTGCACCGCACCGACCTGGAGCGTGGCCTCCACGTTGGTGGTTTTGGTAGACTCGACGGTCACGTCGTACGCCGACGTTTGGAAGCCGTCCTTGGATATCGTCAGCTTGTACTTGCCGAGCGGCAGGTTGACAAAACTGTACGTCCCCGTGTTCTGCGTCTCAGCCGTGCGCTCGTCGTTCGTGGCCAGGTCCTTGAGTACAATCTTGGCGCCCGGCATGACGCTGCCTTTTTGATCGTACACGATGACATCAACCCGCCCCTGGGTAGCCTGCCCCCAGGCGGACGGGATCGTGGCCAACATCAAGAGCACGGTCGCCACACATAGCACTAGCCTTGCGAAAGAGGGTCGAGACATAGAGCCTCCATTGGCTGACAGAAAGTTGGGACGTGCGCAGCCGTAGCTGCGGGCAGTGAGGAGCCGAGAACGACGAAGGACCACATCGGGCGGGGACACATTCTCGCCACTTCGAGCGCAGCGCTCTGCAGTCCCAGCACAATGCAGGGATAACGTCAATGAAAGCGCTTGCATTAAAACGCGATCCACCCCACCCCTCGAACTGAGCTGGACGCTACACTCAACCCAGGGAGGCTGTCAATAGCTATTTTTCGAAATCCACAAACTGCCACCCCCACCCCTACTGGCTTCGAGAAGCCCCCCTCTCGCCGGGCCACCAGCCTCGTCGGCTGGCGCCTCCTCTGCCTGGTCCGCGCCCCGTGGTAAGATTCGACGCCGAACGATATCTTCATCCTCTATGGGAGCGCTTTCAGGGAGGGGAATGGTCAGGTTTTCGCGGCGAGACTGCCTGAAACTTCTGGGAACTACTTGCGCGGCGGCGCGCCTGAGCTGGGCCCATCCCCCCAGTCCGGTGACCTTCTCCGACATCGCGCACTCTGCCGGCATCACCTTCCTGCATGACAATGCCGCGTCGCCCGAGAAGTACCTGATCGAGACCATGGGCGGCGGCTGCGCCTGGATCGACTACGACCAGGACGGGCTCCCGGACCTCTACTTCGTCAACGGCGCGGCCACGCCCCTCTACACCCCGAAGCGCCCCCTGCGTAGCGCGCTTTATCACAACAACGGAGACGGAACGTTCACCGATGTCACCGCGCGCGCCGGAGTGGGAGCGGAGGGGCTATTCGGAATGGGCGTGGCCGTCGGCGATTCCGACAACGACGGCTTCCCCGACCTGTTCGTGACGGGCTATGGCCGCTGCATCCTTTACCACAACAACGGCGACGGCACATTCACCGACGTCACCGCACGCGCCGGTGTAGAGAACCGCGGCCGCTGGGCCTCGAGCGCGGCGTGGTTCGACTACGACAACGACGGCCGACTGGACCTGGTCATCGCCAACTACCTGGACTGGACGCCCGAGCGCAACTTCTACTGCGGCGATCGAGGCCCCGGCATGCGCAGCTACTGCCATCCCAACGACTACCACCCCCAGCCGCCTACGCTGTACCACAACAACGGCGACGGCACCTTCACCGATGTGAGCCAATCCTCTGGCCTGGCAGCCAAGGCGGCCAACGGCCTGGGGGTGGTGACCTTCGACTACGATAACGACGGCTGGCAGGACATCTTCATCTCCAACGACGCCATGGCCAACTCTCTCTTCCAGAACAACCGCGACGGCACCTTCCGCGAGGTCGCCTATCTCGCCGGGGTGGCGGTGAGCGGCGACGGCCAGGCCGAATCGGGCATGGGCGTGGACGCCGCGGACACAACCGGGCGCGGCCGCATGGACCTGATCGTCGCCCATCTGGATCTGCAGCTCGCGCGGTTCTACCAGAACCTGGGAGACCTGGGCTTCGAGGATGCCACGCTACGCTCCAAGCTCGCTTACGCCACTTATCACCTGAGCGGCTTCGGCACGCGCTTCTTCGACTACGACAACGACGGCGCGCGTGACCTCTTCATCGCCAACGGCCATGTGCTCGACAACATCCAGCTCTACCACGCCGACACGCACTACGCGGAACCCAAGCTGATGCTGCGCAACACGGGCCGCGGCACCTTCGAGAACGTCAGCGACCAACTGGGGCCGGACATGCAGGTGTCGCGGGTAAGCCGCGGCGTCGCCGTCGGGGACTTCGACAATGACGGCGACTTGGACATTCTGGTGAATAACAGCGGGCAGACGCCGCAACTCCTGCGCAACGACGGCGGGAACGTGAATCACTGGCTGGAGATTCTCCTGATCGGCACCAAGTCCAACCGCGATGGCGTGGGCGCGCGCGTAAAGGTTGCCGCGGGCGAACTCGTGCAGCACGACCAGAGGAAAGGCGGAATGAGTTACCAATCGGCGCAGGATCCGCGGCTGCATTTCGGACTCGGGCGGAATGCGCTGATTGACGCGGTGGAAATTCGCTGGCCGAGCGGAGCGGTGACGAAACTGGAAAAACTGAAAAGCGATCAGATCATCGCGGTGAAGGAAGGCGCGGGGATTGTCGATCGGCCGTTCCCGCGCGTCAGGCCAAAGTGACCAGACAAAGGAAAAGATGACGCAGAGGCGCAGTGATGCCTGAGTAGCGCAGAGAAACAGAGAACACTGAGACGCGAGGATTTGGCAAGAAGGAGGGATTCCTCGCTTCGCTCGGAATGACAATCAAAACCATCTTTCTTCACCGTTCTAGCGGCCCGGCGGCTGATCGGGCGACTTGCCGGGCGATTTCTTGGGAGGCTGCGCCACATAGCCGGGCTTGCGATCGCCCGGAGCGTTCCTGATTTTTTCCGCCTGCTCCTCGTTCAGCTTGGCCAGGATGGCCAACATCTCTGCGGCCTGTTGCGCGTCGCCCCGGCGGCGATAGGCTGCGGCGAGGCTGGAATAGACCGCGGGGTTTTTCGGATCGAGTTGCCGAGCCACATTCAGGTGCGCGACGGCGTCATCCAGGCGGCCATCCATTAAATAGAGTTTGCCGAGAGAGATCTGCGCGCCAGCGTAGGCGGGACGATCGGCGACGGCGCGCTCGAGCGCAGCGTGAGCATCCTTGAAGTCCTGGGCGAACTCCGCATCGCCGGGTCCGATGCCGGAGTCGAGCACCGCCTGACCATAGAGCGCCAATAACACGGAGTGCTGGATGCCTTTGCGGACGCCTTCGCGGGCAATGCGCAGGGCTTCGGGGAGATTGCCCTCGAAGAGATTCTTCTGCGTCGCAGCGATGTAAGCGACGTCGCTGCCCGGGGCGAGTTGCGCGACCTTCTGCAGTTCTTCTTTAGCTTCATCGAGACGCTCGAACTGTGTGAGCAGCATGGCGTGCTCGAAGAGCACGCGCGCCGAACGCGGCAAATTTTTCAGGCCGAGTTCGGTGACTTTGAGGCCGATCTCGGGGTAGCCGGTGTCCATGCACGCTTCGGCGACGAAGGTATAGAGCTTTTCGTTTTTCGGGGCCATGCTCGCAGCGCGCTCAACGGCGGCGAAGGCCTCCTCGGGTTGGCGGTTGCCGAGCAGAGATTGCGCGAGCAGGTTTTCGACGTCGGCGGTGTCATTGCCGCTCTTGCGCAGTTCATTCAAGATGTCGATCGCCAGTGGATTCTGTCCGGTGGCGAAGTAACAGAGCGCCAGGTTGAAATTGAGCGCGTAGTCGTTCGCGACCTTCCCCCGCGCGCCGAGAAAGTGCGGAATCGCTTCCGTAAACTTACCGGCCTGCGTGAGCGAGATGCCTTTTTGCAGCTCAGTTTCGGCAGGCGAGTCGTCGCCGCGGCTGCGCTGCCCGCGCTGGGCTAGAGTTGAAGATGGGAGGCACAGGAGGTAGAGGAGGTTGAGGAAGCAGAGGAGATAGAGGAAAGATCGGAAGTTGAAAGTCGAGAGTCGAAAGTCGAAAGCTGCAGAAAAACCGCTCTTTCGATACCCCCACCCCCCTGTTTTCGTAAATGGTGGCGGGCAAGGAGTTACGGTTGGGCCCAAAAGGTAAATGATGGCGCGTAAGGACTTAGCTTGAGGGGGTCGCGTAAATGATGGCGGGGAAGGAATTAGGGCGCGACTGGCGACCAGTGACCTGCGAGCGGAACGAGTGAGGACCTTGCGCGGGGGAGACAGCGGAGAGAGCGGTGGCCGTATGCTCGGTGTGGAGCCTGGAGTCATAGCGGAGTTCGAGTCCTAATTTCAGTCTAGCATGGGCGTCAAGAGTGGGGAGGAGCGGTGGATGGTTGAAAAGTCGAAGAGCGTCAATGGGATGCGCCGAGATACGAGCCGAGAAGTCAAGATCAACGTCCGCACCCTTTGACTGCGTCAAAGGATGCGGCACCCGGCCGTTCCCGGGCGCAGCCCCGCAGAGGCATCCGGTGTCTTCGACAAGCAGCGCCGCTACAAGCGCCTGAACGCTGAATGAGAGGAAGAGGGATTCCTCACCCCGGCAAGGCCGGGATTCGGAATGACAATCGTAAGAGACGGCGCAGAACGGGCTCGCTCGGGATGACAAACGCAGCAGAACCCTGAACAGCAGGTCCCTCGCTTCGCTCGGGATGACAATCGTAAGAGACGGCGGAGAGCGGCCTCGCTCCCTTCAGCAGTGCCTGAGGGCAAGCAGGGTAGGCCCGTCGTGGCCCTAGGGTAAACGGGATGACAAACGCAGCAGAAACCTGAACAGCAGGTCCCTCGCTTCGCTCGGGATGGCAATCGTAAGAGGCGGCGCAGAGCGGCTTCGCTCCCTTCGCCACTGCACTCAGGGCAGGCAGGATGACGACCGATGGGGACTTGCAGGACAAGGGCGAAGCACGAGTCAATGACATTGACACTAAAATTGGCCGGCCATAGACTCGCACGCGACGCCCGCCTGCGATCAGCGATCTATCTGCGTGAGTGAGGATGACATGAGTGCCGAGATGCACCGCCGAGATTTCCTGAAAGCCGCTGCCGCAACCGGAATGCTTGCCGCGACCAACCCCCGCGCAATTGGTGAGCGGCTCAGTGGCGACGAGTCCCGAACCAAAATCCACACATTCAATTATGACGGTGTGCGCCTGGGCGCCAGCCGCTGGAAGGATCAGTACGACCACGCGCGGGATTTCTATTTCAACGTCTCGAATGACGACATCCTGAAGGGGTTTCGTTCCGCGGCAGGATTGCCTGCGCCAGGGAAAACTCTAGGGGGATGGTGCGAAAGGGATAGCGCGACGGTATTCGGGCAATGGCTGAGCGGGATGTCACGGATGTATCGCGCCACCGGCGATTCCGAGATGCGCGACAAAGCCGCGTACTTGCTGGCGGAGTTTGCCAAGACCGTGGGCGCGGATGGGAACTGCCGCATGGGTCCGTATCCATATGAAAAGCTCGTTTGCGGGCTCGTGGACATGCACGAATACGCGGGTTCATCCGATGCCATCCCGCTGCTCGGAAAAGTTACCGAGTGGGCGAGCAGGACTTTCGACCGCACCCGCACGCCTGCCGCTCCCAAGCCTTGGGAAATGCATTCGGGTAAGCCGCTGGAGTGGTACACGTTGCCCGAAAACCTATTCCGTGCCTACGCGCTGACGGGAAATTCGCAGTTCAAGGACTTTGCCGAAGTCTGGCTGTATCACGCCTACTGGAATAAATTCGCCGACAGCGCATCCCCCACGGATGCTTCCGGTGTCCACGCGTACAGTCATGTGAACACGTTCAGCAGTGCGGCGATGGCCTATGGCGTCACCGGAGATTCCAGCTATCTCCGGATCATCAAGAACGCTTACGATTTTCTGCAGAACACGCAGACCTACGCGACCGGCGGTTATGGCCCCGTGGAACGAATCATGCCGCCGGGCAGCCTGGGCAAGGCGCTCGAATACCAACCAAATAGTTTCGAGGCGCCGTGTGGTTCCTGGGCCGGGTTCAAGATGTCGCGCTACCTGACCCAGTTTACCGGCGAGGCGAGATACGGCGACTGGGCGGAGCGGTTGCTTTACAACGGGATCGGCGCGGCGCTGCAAATCAACGGTCCCGGCCGGCATTTTTATTATGCGGATTACCGCGTGGGCGGAGGCGTAAAAATCTTCAGCCGCAGCGCCTACACCTGTTGCTCGGGGACTTACATCCAGGACGTCGCGAACTTCCACGACCTCATCTACTACAGAGATGATTCGAGCCTTTACGTCAGCCTCTACGTTCCGTCCGAAGTCACCTGGAAAAGCAAGTATGGCGAGTTGAAGCTGGTTCAGGAGACGCAATATCCGGAAGCGGAAGCGAGCACACTGACGCTGCGCATGGAGCGCAGTGCGAGATTTCCGCTGAATCTGCGCGTTCCGGGATGGGCTCGGGATGTGTCCTTGAAAGTGAACGGCGTGCCCGCGCAAGCCGCGTGTACTCCGGGAACATGGGCTACACTCGACCGAACGTGGACATCGGGTGACCGCGTGGAGATACGCATCCCGCTGCGTATGCGGCTGCAGGCGGTTGATCCGCAGCACCCGCATCGCGTCGCTATCGTTCGCGGTCCGGTCGTCCTGGTGCAAGACGGCATGGTCCACGAACCGATCTTCAAGCTGCCCGATAACGACGAAGACCTCAACAAATACCTCGTAGCCGACACAGCGCCGGGCGTTTTCCGCTTCGTGCCTCCGGATGGGAGCAATGTGATGGCGAAGTTCCGCCCGTTTTATTCCGTGGGGCCGGATTACTACTATCGGGTGTATTTCGACCTGGATGCTCTGCCCGTGGTCCTGTGGCAGTGATTCTGGAAGTTCGAGGTCAGAAGTTCGAAGTTGGAAAGGCCCGGCATAAGTGGGCCGGCAAGAGGCATCCCTCACCACGCTCAGGACACGGGGCTTCGGATTGACGCGGCTCGATTTTTTTCAGGCGAGGCCGATATCGCGGAGGGCTTCGTCGGCGCCGGCGAGGTTGGTGAGCTTCATTTCGGCGTACTTGCGGGACAGCACGACGCCAGGAGCTCCGGCCTTGAATGCGGCGATGACCGCGGCCTTGACGTCGGAGGGCTGGGTGCGCTTCTCGTTCAGGCCGGTGGGAATATCGATATCAATGCCCGGATAGATGGGTATCGCGCCTTGCACGTCCGCGATGGCGCGGCGAGTTTCGTTGGCGACGTAATTGGGGGAGAGGCCGGCGGTGGGGAGTTTGTCGAGTGAGGCTTCGCCTTCGAGGCCCAAGATTTTGTAATGAAATGCGAGAACTTCTTCTGGCGTAGAGTCGCGGAAGACGGTGGACTGGACATTGCGAATGTACTGTGCGAAGCGCGGGCCGGCGCAGTTGTTGTAAGAACACGGCTTGATGAAGTCGGCGACATGCGCGAGGCGTGAGTAGTCCTGTTCGGCGCGGTAGAAGGGGCTCATGGTGACCAGGTGCATGATGTGCCAGCCGACGCGGGCGTTGGGATTGATTTTTTTCACAGTGTCGTAGAGCAGTGCGTAGACTTCTTCCTGGCTCGCAAACCAGAACTTTTCCCAAGCCATGAGTTCGGGATACTCGAGTAACAAGCGCCAGAGCGTGACGAAGGCGCCATCGTTCGAGCGCGGCTGATTCAGGGTTTGTTTTACCCAGCGGTCGAGAGCGAGATAGGCGTCGCGGGCCCGCGGGACGTTGATGCCGCGCTCGGTGGCTTTGCGGACGCAGTGCGGGCAGAAACAGTTGATGAACGCGTTGCCCGTGAAGCGGCCGAAGTGAGCGCCGAGCGTGTTATTCAGAGGGCCCTGGCGCTCGGATTCCCACATCAAGCCGTCTAGTTCATTGGACTTGAACCAGTCGGTGACCAGCGACGCGAGGAAGTTGCGGGCATCGGGGTTGTTCAGACACGTGCTGCCGCCAACACGGCCGTTGATGTCCACCTCGGCAATTTTCTCAAAGCCGGGCATGAGCCGGGGATTGTAGGCTTCTTCAAAGAGCGCGTAGGTTTGCATGCCGCGTGCCTTGGCCTTGGGGATCACGTCGGCGAGGATGTCGAAGTCGCCGAGTTCGGGCGCGCGAAGATCTTTGATGGGCGGATGGGCATAAAACTCGGGATGGACGCGGGTGTAGCAGCCGCCATGAATCGTGTCGTATTCCTGGACGCCGTGGTCGGGCAGGGGCTGCCCCGGCACCTGCCGGCCGGCGAGTCCTCGGCCGTAGGTGAACACCGTGGCCATCAACGTGTTGACGCCGCCTTTTTCGTGAAGCGTGTCGAGGCATTTTTCGACGCCTTCGTCGACGAAAGAGCGCGCGCCGATCTGAATGGCGACGAACTTCTTGTCGGGTCTCTGAGCCGGAAGAGAGGGAGAACCACCAGGTGCAAGACCGGCACCTGGGGCACCCGCGGATTCGCGTGTCGGCAGATCGAAACGATGACCGAGGAAGTTCGGGCCGCCCGTCAGAGCCACAACGGGCATGGCCGCGAGCCCACGGAGAAAACTCCGCCGTGAGGCGTCGTTTTTCTCGTCAGGTTTATCCATGTTTCTCCTTCACGACACATGGGGCACGCGCTACCTAACGCCTTTGCAGCCGGGGAGGCGGAAGGAGCCGATCCGAGTCCGATAGGAAGTGTCGCCCTTTTTGAAATAGTCGCCGACGTACCAGAAGGTGCAATCGTCGCTGGGGTCGCTCGCGGTGGTGGCGTAGTCCTCCCAACGGAAGGTGTTTGTTTGCGCGGCCTCGCCGTTGATCAAGACGGTCTCGTGAAACGTGAGCGCGCCTTTGGGGTCGCCAGCCTGGCGCGCGGCAAAGCGCTGTCCGGCGTAGTTCGGAGTTCCGCCAAACGAATAGCCGACGCCGATGCCGCCCTTGTGGTCCATGGCGATGCTGGGCATCCAGCGATAGAAGCCGTCGGGCGCGTAGGTGCCCTGCTGATAGAGGACCGGATCGCGTTTCTTGTCGATGCGGAACTCGTACCAGCGGACGCCACCGCCGCCTGATTTCGTAGCGACGGAGTGGGCGGCGACGATCGACTCGTGGCTGCCGATTTTGCGGTAGACCAGGCGCTGCATGATCTTGTCGCCTTGCACGTCGAGCCGCCGGTCGGTATCGGGTTGCGGCACGCAGTTCGTCAACTGGCCGCCGCATAGATAGTGATAGGGAGCCACGGAGATCTTCACGGGGCCACTGACGATTGTATTCGCCGGCGTTTTCCAGTCCACGTGAACCTTCCAGGCATAGATGCCATCGTCGTCAAGGATTTTCTTGAGCTGTGTGCCGCCGGTGGCCATCATGATGTTTGGAGCGCCGGGCGGCGGGAGGCCGTGGCCGTCGATGTCGGCGTTGTTCAGGAAGTTGACGCCGTCGATGACGAGGCACTGCTCGGTGGCAGGCTGGCCCGCAAGCATGCGAGTCCGGTCGGCGATGCAGACGTGCTTCTGGATGACGTCGTCGCCAGTGCTGGTGGGAACGTAATAGCCGTCCGGCCAAACCGCGGGGCGCGGATAGTCAGGGAACAGCTTCCGTTCAAATGCATAACGGTAGTACGCGCCGAGCGGGTCAGGGCCGACGCTGATGGCGTAGCACATCGCGTAGACGCTGCCCGGCGGAGGCGGGGCGGGCCGCGCGGGCGGCTGGCCGGGGGTTGGCGGCTGGCCGCGGCCAGCGGGAGGCGCGGGCGGCTGCGGAGGATTCGCGGGCGGGGCGGTGGGCGGACCGGGGACAGACACCTGGCCGGGCTTGGCGAGCTGGCCTTGAATGGCAGGAGAAGGCGGTTCGGCGCTTGCAGGGAAATCGCCGGGAGCGATGCGGCGGAAGATCGGCATCAAGATAAGCCAACGTCCGGCGAGCTGGTCGTAACGGACGACGGCGTCGCCGTTATTGCGGGCCTCGCAGACGCCGCCGAAACCGGCGAAAACCGTATTCGTTTGGACGGGGCCGTATAACACTGTGCCGGTCTTGTCGTAGCGCGTACCCTTCTTCGTGTACACGGCGAGGCGCGAGTTGACAATCTGGACGATGTGGTCCGGGCCGGCGGCCAGGCTGTTGTCGGAAGGATTGCGGAAGGTCGCCGTGCCTTGAGGACCCATGAATCCGGCGCCGAGCCCATCGAAGCTTTCGAGCAACGGCACGGCTGGCCGCGGGCCCTGCGAAGTTTGCTCCACCGCGGCTCCCGCTGCCGTGATGACCGGCGCGGGGAGCGGGTCATCGGGCTTTTGCTGAAGGCGTGTGTGCGCGTGCGGAACCGCTCGGACCGCGAAAAAGAAACTCACGAGTAGGATGCCGAGGCCGTGAACCCCTGGGCGTCTCGAGAGTCGTCGCACCGCGTTCCTCCTGCGCACTATTTCCATTTCTGCTCGCCTTCGACGATGGTGATGTAGCGGTCGATGGGGAGATCGGTGAAGCGCTCGATTTTGCCGCTGGGCTCGGGCCACTTCACCTCGAGCCAATCGACCTTGGTGCGTTGGCCGAGGCCGAGGACGACGCGAGGGTCGCGGGCGGAAGCGTAGCTTCCGCCACCAACGATCCAACGGTGGCGCTGGAAGTCACCCGAGCGATAGGTGATCTTCGCACCGACGGCGTCGATATTGGCCTTTCGG
This sequence comes from uncultured Acidobacteriota bacterium, assembly GCA_963739275.1. Taxonomy (GTDB): domain Bacteria; phylum Acidobacteriota; class Terriglobia; order Acidiferrales; family UBA7541; genus JBGQGH01. The sequence goes on along the minus strand of CAVTZX010000030.1, from coordinate 35,871 downwards.
CCGACGAGGCGCACGCCGAGCCAGTGGTTCTGCTGGCCGGCGAGATTGCGCAGCAGGATCGGCGGGCCATCGTTGACCGCGACCAGCACGTCCACCGAGCCGTCGTTGTCGAAATCGCCAAGCGCCAAGCCGTGCCCCGCGAAATTCTTGGCGAAGACGGGGCCGCTCTCTGCGCTGACGTTCTTCCAGCGCGCGGCGGGATTAGCGGCCGGGCCGGTATTGCGCAAGAGCAGCATCGGCTCGGAGTATTTCACGAAGGGGATGCGCTTTTCGACCATGGTGTCGGGATGGCTGTCGGCGACGATGATGTCGAGCTCGCCGTCGTTGTCGTAGTCAAAAAAGCCGCAACCCCAGCCGCTCAGGAAAATGCTCGCTTGGCCGATGCCGGAGGGGATGGCGAGGTCGTCGAAGGTCTCGTCTTTGTGATTGTGATAGAGCGAGAACATTTCGTGGTCCACGTTGGTGTGGAAGAGGTCGATCCAGCCGTCCTGATCGAAGTCGGCGGCGTCGATGCCCATGCTGGAGCGCGCTGCGCCCATGGCGTTGTAGGCCACGCTGGCGAGCGGAGCAATGTCCTCGAAGCGCCCCTTGCGGTTGACGAAAAGGAAGTTGGGGTCCTTGTCGTTGCTGACGAAGAGGTCCATCCAGCCGTCGTTGTTGAAGTCGGCAGCCACCGCGCTCCAGGCTTTGGCGGGGGTTTTGCCGATGCCGGATTCGCGGCTGACGTCGGTGAAGGTGCCGTCGCCGTTGTTGTGAAACAGCCGGCACGGCATGCCCTTGTAAGCGGTGGGCATGCAATACAAGCGCAAGGTGCCGTCGCCGCAATAAATGTTTTTTGACTTGTCGTAATCGAGGAAGCCGCAGACGAATAAATCGAGGCGGCCATCGTTGTCGTAGTCGAACCAGACGGCGCTGATGGTCCAGCCGGGCGCGGCGACACCGGCCTTGGCGGTCACGTCGGTGAACGTGCCGTCGCCGTTGTTGTGGTAGAGGATGTTCCGCGGGTACTGCGTGACGTACAGGTCGGGGCGGCCATCGGCGTCGTAATCCCCGACGGCAACGCCCATGCCATAGGCGTTCCCGGGGACGCCCGCCATCGTGGTCACGTCGGTGAACGTGCCGTCGCGGTTGTTGCGATACAGCGCGTTGCGCAACGGGTCAGGCGGATCATAGAAGTCGCACTTGCCGCTGTTCACCAGGTAGATGTCCATCCAACCGTCGTTGTCGTAGTCAAAGAAGGCGCAGCCGGGTCCGGCCGTTTCGGGCATATACCTCTGGGGCGAGAGGCCGGCGACATGGGTCCAGTGAATTCCGCTGGCGGCGGGGGAGACTTCTTCAAATGCAGGAGGAGGAACAGGGGAAGCGAGTGAACCGCGCACGACGCGTGGCAGAACAGTGTCCAGACCTGCGCCTAGCCCGGCGCCGCCCAGCAGGTGAAGAAACCAGCGGCGGGAGAAGGAGCGGTGATGCATCAAGGGAGCGACCATCCTGGGGTTCACTGTCGGTCTGGCGGATTGGGTGGCCGCCGCGTCCGGGCCTTCTCGACGGCATCGCGCTGAAGCTGCAACTCGCGATCCGCGGCGGCCTTCTTGCCGGTGCGCAGGTAGGCCATGGCGAGCTGATAGTGGCCGGCGGGATCTTCCGGCGCCATTCTGGCGTACTGCTGCAGCGGCGGGATCGCTTCGGCGTATTTGCCCGCGGAGTTGAGCGACATTCCCAGCGCCAAGTAGGCTTCGAGGAAGCCGACATCGAGCTGCGATGCCCGCCTGAAATGCTGAATGGCAGAGTCCCATTCGCCCGCGCGCCGGGCCAACTCACCCAGCATGAATTCGGCGGAGACGCTGTCGGGGTCGACCTTGAGCTCTTCCGCCAATTCCTTTTTCGCCTCCACGGCGGCTTCAGGGGTGGGGGACTTATCGAGGAGGATGCGGGCGATGCGGAAATGAAGCTCGGGCGATTGGGGATCCTGGGCCAGGATTTTCCGATAGGCCTCGATGGCCTCGTCCCAGCGCTGCGCCGCCTCGAGCGCTTCGGCGTTGAGCTTGCCGAGTTGGGTTGAAGTCGGGAAGCCCTCGGCGAGCGCCTGCGCAGATCGATTGGCGAGTTGCGAGAAGAAGTGTGCGCAAATGTAGAGCACTTGGGGATCGTTGGGGAAGTCGCGCCGGAGGAGCAGGAGGGCGTCCACGGCGGAGGCGGTGTCATCAAGGCTCATGGCGCAGCGCGCGGCGGCCATGGCGGAGCGGTAGCGAAGCTGCTTGTCCGTCAAGCGCGGGAGGGCGCGCTTCAGAACCGGCAAAACCTCGCGGCAATGGCCGTGTTCCGCGAGGCTTAACGCCTGGCGTGTGGACGCGAGCAGGTCAACCGGAGGAGTTTGCGGCGCAGTCTGGGCCGCGGCGCCTGCAGCGAGCGCGATGCAGGCGAGGGCGGTTTTTGGAAGCGCATGCAGAAGACCCGTCATATTCGGATCGCGCCCGATGAATCGCACCTCAGCGCGTAGAGAACCGGAACTCTGTGACCGTGTGGTAGCGGTGTCCCGGCTTCAATACGGTGGAAGGGAAACTCGGCTGATTTGGCGAGTCGGGAAAGTGCTGCGTCTCGAGGCAGAGACCCGACCGGTGGCCGTACACCTTGCCTTGCTTGCCGGTGATGGTGCCGTCGAGGAAGTTGCCTGAATAAAACTGGATGCCCGGCTCCGTGGTCCACACTTGCAGAACGCGTCCACTGCCGGGATCGTAGAGCTCGGCGGCTTCCGCGAGCTTGCCGCCGCCGCCGCTGTCGAGCACCCAATTGTGGTCGTAGCCGCGGCCGAAACGCAGTTGCTCGTTGTCGTCGTTGATGCGCTGGCCGATCGGCGTGGCCTTGCGAAAATCAAAGGGGGTGGATGCGACGGGCGCGAGCTCGCCCGTGGGGATCAGGGTGCTGTTGACCGGCGTCGTACGGCTGGCGTTGAGCTTGAGCTGGTGGCCGAGGATGTCGCCGTTGCCCTGCCCGGCCAAGTTGAAATACGAGTGGTTGGTGAGATTGACGACGGTATCTGCGTCGGTCGTAGCGGAGTATTCGATGCGCAGCGTGCCCGCGCGCAGCGTGTAGCGGACGATGGCGGTCAGCGTTCCGGGATAGCCCTGGTCGCCGTCCTTGCTCACGTAGGTGAGCTCGACGCCGTCGGTAATCGGTTTGGCCCGCCAAACAACTTTGTCGTAGCCTTTGCCGCCGTGAAGTGAGTTTTCGCCGTCGTTCTTCGGCACGGAGTAACTCTTGCCATCGAGCTTGAAGGCGGCGTGCGCGATGCGATTCGCGTAACGCCCGATAATGGCGCCGAAGAAAGCCTTGTTGCCGCCGAGATAGCCGTCGAGCGAGTCGTATCCGAGGACGATGTCGGCGGATTGACCCTTGCGATCCGGCGTCTTCAGAGAAACCACGATGCCGCCGTAAGTCATGATGCGGGCTTCGATTGAGCCGTCTTTCAGCGTGTAGATTTCGATAGGGGTGCCGTCCGGCATCTTGCCGAACGCCTGCTTGTTGACCGTCGAATCGGCAGTAACAGTCATGGTCATGATGATCAGGAGAAGGAATCCCAGCTTCATTCTCGTGCCTTTCCGCGCTATGCGCGCGAGATGCAGCGACGTGCGTCGTCGTCTCGGATCGATGGGGAAAGATAGCATGACGCGAGCGCCGCATCCAATATACAATTCGCGGGCGAATGATGAAAGCGCTTGCACGCCGGGAACTCTTGAAACTCCTGGGCACGGGAGCCGCCGCCTCGCTGGCCCGAGTGCCGCTCCTGCCGGCCATGGAACGCGACGCTCGCATCGCCGGCCGCAACCTGCGCGTCCTGGTTTCGCCGGTGAGCCGGCATACGGTGCGGATCACGCTCGTGGATCGAGACGTCGCTCCGGTAAAGATTCCGCACGACGGCTCGCTGCTGGATAGCGTTCCGGCCCCCGCGCCGCGCGCGCCAACTGCGCGGCAAGGAGCCATCAGCGATCTGCGTGTCCATGTTGACGAGGAATCACTGACGATTCGCATCGAGGCTCCCGACGGACGCCTGGTCCAGGAGTTGCGCGTGAATCCGGACACCGGCGCGCTCAGCTTCGCCCTGGGGGATGCGCCGGTGTTGGGATTGGGCGAGGGCGGTTGGCAATTCGATCGCCGGGGCAACGCGGACCGTATGCGCAGCGGGCAAGGCGGTTACCGGCTCCGCACGAATGGCGGACGCGTTCCCGTGCAGTGGCTCATCGGCACGTCGGGCTGGGCCATGTTCATCCACCAGCCGCTGGGGAGCTTCGATCTCACCGGCAAAGAAGGCCAGTTCACTGCGTTCTCCCCCACTGCTTCGTTGCCTCTGGATCTCTTCGTCGTGGAGGCCAAGGATCCCATGCAGGCGATGGGAGAGTACGCTCGTCTTACCGGGCACCCGGAGATGCCGCCGTTGTGGGCGCTGGGATACCAGCAATCACATCGCACACTCGCCGACCGCGAGGAGATCCTCGGCATCGCCAGGACGTTTCGCGAAAAGAAACTTCCGTGCGACACATTGATCTACCTGGGCACGGGTTTCTGCCCTTCGGGCTGGAACACGGAAAACGGCTCGTTCCAATTCAACGCGCGCGTGTTCAACGATCCAAAAGGCATTCTCGACGAATTCCACGCCCTGAATTTTCGCGTGGCGCTGCACGTGGTCATCCAGACGCGCACGCTGCGCGGCACCGCCCGGGACGCCTGCCGCTTGGACCGCTTTGACGCGGAGGAGGTGGCCTGCTACTGGGACGCGCACCGCAAGGACTTCGCTCTCGGCGTGGACGGATGGTGGCCCGACGAGGGCGATCCGCTCGATGCGGCTTCGCGCCTCACACGAAACCGCATGTATTACGAAGCGCCGCAACTGGACCGTCCGAACGAGCGCCCCTACGCGCTGCACCGGAACGGCCATGCAGGGATGCAGCGGTACGCCTCCTTCCTGTGGTCCGGCGACGTCTATTCAACGTGGGAGACGCTGCGCACACACGTGCCGATCGCGATCAACACCGCGCTGTCCGGGATTCCGCTGTGGGGCACGGACACGGGCGGCTTCGTGCCCACCAAAGAATTCACGGGCGAGCTTTACGTGCGCTGGTTCCAATTCAGCGCGTTCTGCCCGCTCTTCCGGTCGCACGGGCGCGACTGGAAGCTGCGGCTGCCCTGGGGTTGGAACACCGGCGAAATCGGCCCGAACGAGATCAGCAATTACGGCGAAGCCGCCAACCCCGATCCCAGCGAACTCCATAATGCGCAGGTCGAGCCAATCTGCCGGAAGTATCTCGAACTCCGCTACCGCCTGCTGCCGTATCTTTACACGGCGGTGCGGGAGAGCCACGAGACCGGGCTACCGATTGTGCGCGCCCTCTGGCTACATTACCCGAGCGACGCGAACGCGGTGCAGCGCGGCGACGAGTACCTGTGGGGCCGCGACATCCTGGTGGCGCCGGTCACGGAGAAGGGTGCGACCTCGCGGCGCGTCTACCTGCCGCAGGGAGATTGGTACGACTTCTGGACCGAGGAGCGAGTGGCGGGCGGACGCGAGGTGAGCCGGGAAGTAGATTTGGCCACGATGCCACTCTACGTGCGTGCGGGAAGCGTGCTGCCGCTTGGCCCGGTCAAGCAGTACACCGCCGAGAAAGTGGAAGGGCCGATGACGCTGGTTGTCTACCCGGGTGCGTCGCGCACTGCGGCTAGCGACGGCGCGTACACGCTCTACGAAGATGACGGCGCCAGCTTCGCGTATCGCCGCGGAGACTGGATGAAGACCGAGATTCGCTGGAACGACGCCGGGCGCCGGCTGACGCTGCGCCTCGCGCCCGGTTCACGCATGCGGCCACCGATGCGGCGGCGAATGGAAGTGCGCATCGCGGGAGAGAACGCGACGCGGCCGGTCGAGTTCACCGGCCAGCCGCTCTCCGTCCAGCTCGATCGCAAGTCGTGAGGAGGTGGAGATGAGGAACATCCGCATCGTTGAGGACGCCGAAGCGACGGGCGAGGTGGCCAAGGTGTACGACGAGTGGCGAGCGCTGCGCGGACGCAAGATGGTGCCGGGAATCCTGAAATGTTTCAGCGCGCGTCCCGACTTTCTGCGCAGGGTGATCGAGTTTTCGGACACCGCGCACTTCAGCGAAGGCCACTTGACGCGGCGCGTGAAGGAGATGATCGCGACCTACGTCTCCGCGGTGAATCACTGTCCGTATTGAATGGACTCACACGCTTACTTCCTGCGTGTTCAGGGAGCCGACGAAAAAATAGTTCAAGCGCTAGCGCGCGGGGATCTGGCCGGGGCGCCGGTGAGCGCCGCCGAGCGCGCGCTGCTTGAGTTTGCGGAACTCGTGACGCGCGACGCCTCTCGCACACGGCGCAGCGACACCGACAAACTGCGAGCCGCCGGGTGGTCGGACGAGCAGATCGCCGAGGCCGTGTACATCATCGCGATGTTTGCGTTTTTCAACCGCGTCGCCGATGCGTTCGGCATCGAGCCGATGGGCTATCTGGAGTCGAATACCCTGAGCCCCTAGGGCAGTCGTCCGAGGCCTTGGGGACTCCAACCATGGATGCACACTGGTTCGCTGGGATTCCTCAACACTCCCAGGTGCAGAAGCGGCACCTGGGGCACCCGGTTACCTACAAATGAATAAGTTGAGCCCGTGGTTCAGCGGGTCTTAGGAATGTCAGTCCCCTCCTGAAATTCTCAGTCCTGTACGATTGTGCCAATTTGGGCCCATGCCTTCAGACGCGAGCAATTCTCTGCTGCGGCAAATTAGAGCTAGAAAAGCACTTAGGAACGCTCACGCCCCGGAGCAACTCTGGTGGGGCGCGTGCACTCGTTCTGTCTGCGCGCCAAGCACGATCCGTCCGCCAGGGGGGGTCGGATGCCTCGTTCCACCTTCATTGAGACTGTCATCCTGCTCTGCGCTCTTTGCGGAGTTATGCCCGCGGCGGCGTCGCAGGCAGGCCAAAGTAAGTCGCAGACCCCCAACGAGGCAGAATCGAAGAGGTCTATACCCACCGGAGAGCCTTCGACTCCTCAGCCGCTTCAACCCCCTTATCCCGGGTCTATTCGTCTCAGCTTCCTCACCACGGTCCGTCAGACCGTGGGGCAGTTGGATAACGCGGCCAACACTTGGGCGCTGGGCAGCAAGATCGAATTCGCGATCGCGAACCTAGACGCGCAACAAGCGTCGGCCTCCGCAATCGCGGCGGCCTCAGGAAAAGGCGAAGCTCAGGTCGCCGAGGCACTCCGCTCCTACGCGGAAGTGCTGCTCGCCTGCCCCGGTGCTGTGGAGCACGCCGCTAAGCCCGTGCTGCAGAGCATGGCGGCTGCAGTTTGTACGAACAGTGCCTCCTTCCGCAGGCACGTCTTAGAGCTGACGCTGGAGCAAAACTTGGCGGCGCCGGTTCCTCCCGCGGCTGGACCCGTGCTCTCGAGGCACGGCGATGCAACGGTCATCGCAACTGCAGAAAAAGTCGTGTTCGCTCTCGAGGCGGCTGACTCACTATTCGACGCGGCTGCCGGCGACGGGGCGGTCGTCTTGGCCGTCATCAACGCCCGCGCATCGGTCGATGCATTTGCCGCTTCGGCGGAAGCACTCAAGATCCCGAAGACTGTGGTCGCATTTCGGGCGTGCATCGAAGCGTTCGATGGCGGCCTTCTCTCTACGGGAAGTCGCGCCGACGCTCTTGCTATGGCTCGCAGGCAACTCGGGTTGGCGTCCTCTCTGCTTTCCAGTTACAGGCTATTGGCCACCGAATTAACCTCGCTAGACCCGCCAGGAATAGTTCACCGGCCGCGATAACTAAGGGCCATTCATCGGCTCCTTTGGCCCCTCAGAATGATGCATTGGAGTATTTCAATGGTCTGCAAGTGCAGGGGCGCGGCGCATCGAGAGAATCAAAATGCCCACACGCGAACCCGGTGTGAGGGGCGCCCAAATCCCTCTCCGCGCAGGAGGGCTGGGCCACCCCCCTACACCGATTCACTGGGATTCCTCGACACCCCCAGGTGCAGAAGCGGCACCTGGGGCACCCGCGCCTGGGCCACCCGCCAGGAGGCCTGGGCTACCCGCCCCGGTTCGGAATCAGTTGGACGGGATCGGGCGTGTCGGGTGCAGACTTCCAAATGCTCGAATGTAGTCGTCAAGCGTCTTTAGGTTAGCAAGGTCAACCGTTCGTCCGTATCTCTTCTCACGTCTCTCCGCTGCGAACGTAAGTTCAGCAAGCCCGCCGTCAATTCCACGCAAGAATCCTGCGTCAGCAAGTTCGCTTGAAAAGCGATGCGACGGCCGGAGCAAGCCGGGCGGGATCTCAACCGCATCCGCGACTTCCTGCCGCAGCTCGATCACCACCTCGCTCGGTAGTCCACTCCCTTGATAGTAGGTTCTGTAGAAGTCCTCGGGAGACAAGAGGGGTCGAGCACCTAGCCGCGCGGTCTTGCGCTTCGATATCGACCAAAGAAACATGATTTGCCTCCGTCGTTCTACTCCGGGACGGGGGGCCGGGCGCCCCATCTCTGACGCGGCCGAAGCTGGGGATGTTCTACGTAGTGGAAGCGGTAGGAGGGGGGCGCGGAGGAGGATACGAAGCGCGTGTTGTACTCGAGGAGGTAGCGCGCGTGCTCGGCGCCGTTGGGATAGGCGACGGATTGTTCGACTCCGCTCACTACAGGCGGCGGATACACGCCCATGGCGTGGAAAGGCAGCGGATCCACGGTGAGCGGCTCGGCAGCGTAGAAATCCATGTCTTTCTCGTAGCCGTCGGCGAAAAAGAGGTAGTCGCGCTTCCAGCCGTGCGGGAGCGGCGGCAGGCGCGCGGGATCGAAGTCCAGCGCCACTTCTTCTCCTGAACCTAAGACAACGAAGCGATCGTCCACGTGGGAGAGGAGCGGGAGAACGCCGCCCAGGCGGGTGTAGGCGCCGACTTCGCGAGCGTAGGGGCCGGTACGGCTCACCTGTTCGTAAACGTAATCGAGATCGCCGGGCGAACCCCGCTCCGCCGCGCGGGGATAGCCGTGGAAGGCTAGCGTTGCCGTGCTTAGCGGCACCTCTGTGACGCGAACTGGGAGCGCGTCCAGCGGCGTGCGGTCTACCAGCACCTGGTCCCAGTAAATTTGTAGGTTGGTGGCAATACGCAGGCGACGCGCGCCGCGGGGCATGCGGCCGGTCAAGTCCACGGTGATGGTGCGCGGCAGACCGGCGGGGAAACCCATATCATCCAGGATGCGGACCCATTTTCCGGACGGGTCGAGCGCCTCGACTGACGGCGCGGCGGGTTCGAGACCCGCTTGCCACGCGGCGTACATCGAAGTGGCGGTGAAGTATTCGACGTAGCCGTTCATCAGCAGGCGCAGCGGGCCGCCGCCGTACGGCTCGCCGAGATCGAGTTCGAGGCGATGCGGCTTGGTGAAGCCCTTGAACGGCAGCGAGGTGAAATCGGCGAGGTAACGATGGTCGCGCGCGCGCAGGAACTCGCTGACGTCGCGGCCGGCAGAGTCCCAGGCCTGCACGGGACGCGCGCCACGGCTGACGATGACTTTGAAGTCTGGGAACGGCGGATTGCTGGCGAAGTATTCGTTGGGGAAGACGTCGGCGTTCGCCGGATGGTCCACGGCGAGCAGGCGCACCTGATCGAGGTAGACGACTTCCTCCATCGGCTCCATCAGGCGGAAGCTGAGCAAGCCTTGCCGAAGTTGCGGGGCAAAGTCTTCGAGCTTCAGATACTCGGTGTCGTCGGCGACGTTGCGCGCGCCGGGACCAACCCAGTGTCCGACGACGCCGGCGCCGAGCATGTCGGCGACCATGCGGTAGCGCGTGCCATCCCACGCGAACAGCAGCGGGCAGGAACTCCCGCGGCGGTCGAGTTCCTGAATCTCGCGCGGCTTTCCCGCGGCGATCTCCACTTCGTCCTGCACGACTCCCGTAGGCCACAACAGGCGTACGACATCGACCTGGCCTTGCTTGCCCAAGCCAACGAGCAAATCCACGGCGCTTTGCCCGAGGCTGCCGCCGTCGCCGATCTCGAACTTCTGATACAGGTCTCCGGCGAAAACCTCCACCCGCGTCCCGAGCGCGCTTTTGTTGTCGTTGAGTCCTTTCAGCGCGAGGCGCAGGGAATGGTTCTGTGAGCCCCCGTCATTGCGCAGCAGGATGGGCGGCGCTGAAGCCGAAGTGATCAGCAGGTCGGTGTCGGCGTCGCCATCGTAATCGGCGGCAGCGATTGTGCGCGGGTCCTTGAGCTGCAACTGGGCAAGTCCCACCTCGGCGGTAACGTCTCGGAATCCCTTTGGGCCTTCGTTGCGCAGGAGGCGAATCTCCTTTTTGCCGTCCGATGTCTCGCCCACGGCGGCGAGATCGAGCCAGCCATCGTTGTCGTAATCGAGCACGATGACTGCCCAAGCGCGTACCCAATGCAAGTCCGGCAATTTGACCGGCGCGAAACTCCGGCCACCCTCGTTACGCCACAGGGTCAGGCCGGGTGCGGCGTCGTGAGTGAAGGCAAGGTCCATCCAGGCGTCTTTGTCGAAGTCTAAGACGGCGACGCCGAGCGTGGCGGCGGGCATGGGCGCGCTCCACGGCCGTAGAGCGGGCCACTTGCCCTCGCGCGGATTGACGAACAGTGAGGTCTCGCCCGCCAGGACGAGGTCCGAAGCCCGGTCGTTGTTGAAGTCCGTAGCCGCGGCGGCGGCGCTGTTCTGCGCTGCGATCCCCAGAGCTTCGCTAACCTCGGTAAAGGTCCCGTTGCCGTTATTGCGCCACATCGCGTTCTTGCCCGCGACGAACAGGTCCACATCGCCGTCGTGGTCGTAGTCCACCCAGGTGAGAGCGCGCGCGCCGGAGGCCTGAGGCGCGATCCCGGCCACTGCCGGGGTCTCCGTGAAGCCACTGCCGTGCTCGTTGTGATAGAGGGTAATGCGGTCGGCAAAACTCACGGCGAGATCGACGTAGCCGTCGTTGTCGTAGTCGGCCGCGGCGCAGGCCATGCCGGGCTTGGCATACGCGAGACCGAGCTTGTCCGTGAAGTCTTGAAACTCGCCGTTGCCGCGATTGTGGAGCATCGCCGGCGTGCCGGAGCGCGATCCGGCAGTGAGGAAGAGATCGGGGAGGGCGTCGCCGTCGTAATCCAGCCAGCAGGCAGCCGGGCCGAACTGCGCTTCAACTGCAAGCGGAAACGCGGGAGTGCCGGCGGGCAACGGCACCACCGTGAACCGGACCGGGACGGGCGGCACCGGCGCCAGTGGCTCGAAGGGCACCTGCTCCACTAACGAAAGCGCACCCTGGTCGCCGTAGGCGAGAGTGATGGGGCTGCCGTGCTTGGACTGGGTGAGCTGCTGGAAGCGGACGAGGTGTGCGCGCGCCTCGTCTTGTTGGCCGAGGTGCTGGTACACGCGAGCGAGGCCGAATTCGGCCGAGGCATGAAACGGATCCAATTGGAGCGCATGCTGGAACGCCGCGATGGCGCGCTGGTCATGCTGCAGTTGCGATTCGACGGCGCCGACAAAGTACTGCACATCCGCGTCGGCAGGAGCGAGCTTCGCGGCCTCCGCGAAGGCATCCAGCGCCTCCTGGTTCTGACCCTGCGCTTTGTATAGCAGCCCAAGGTTGTGCCAGCCGCGCGGATTTTCGGGATGCTGCAGGACAAAGGCGTGGAGCACCTCGCGCGCCGCCGGGTATTCCTGCAGGTAGAAAAGGGCAATGCCATGATTCAGCCGCGCCGCGTCCAGACGGGGAGCGAGCGCGGCGGCACGCGCAAACATTTTTGCGGCGTCCGTGAAGCGCTGCTGTCCCATGAAAGCGACGCCGAGATTGTTGAGGCGCCGGGCCTCGGCGAGATCGCCCGGGGAAGGCTTCGAGTCGGGGGCACGCGCAGGTGTTTGCGTTCCTTGATTTCCCGGGACGCGCCGCGGGAGTTCTGCCGCCGCAACGGACACGAGTCCAACGACGGCCACTGCAAGGAACGCTTTGGAGAGGCCGGGATTCACTTGCGTTTTGAATGGGCGCGCGCCGATGTTTTCCCCTTGCCCTCTTCGACGGTGATGGTCTGGTCCGGCGCCACGTTTGTCAAGTTGTCGAGTTGGCCGCTCGGCCACGCCACTTCCACCTGGGCCGGAGAAGTATTGTGTCCCAAACCGAACGTCAAAACCAGTTCGCTCTGCGACAAATACGAGGAGCCGCTGCGCATCATCTGCCACTGCTTGTCTGCTCCCGCGGTGACGCGCACCACGGCTCCGATGCCGTCGCGGTTCGATCGGCGTCCCACGAGCTTAACGCGCAGGCTGTGATTCGTGCCGCCATCGTTGCGGAAGAGGAGAGCGGGGCCGCCGTTGGTTGTGACGAGCAGGTCAAGGTCGCCGTCGTGATCGATGTCCGCATACGCCGCGCCGCGGGCGACCCGTTCAGTGGCGAACTCGCGCCCCATGGCGGTTGCCTCATCCTTGAATTTCCCCTGGCTGAGGTTGCGAAACAGGTGTGGCGGCTGGCGATAGCGAATACGCGGCTGGATGCGCTCGATATCGCTCTCGATGTGCCCGTCGGCGACGTAAATGTCCGGCCACCCGTCCAGATCATAGTCGAAAAAGAAACAGCCGAAGCCCAGGGTCAGCAAAGTATCGTGCCCCAGGTTCGAGCGCGTCGCGTCGTCAATGAAGAGGCCATTCCCCTCGTTGTGGTAGAGCGACATCATCTGGTTCGAGAAGTTGGAAATCATGATGCTCGCGTGGCCCGAGCGGTCATAGTCCGACGCGTCCACGCCCATCCCTGCGCGAGCCACGCCGTCCTCGCTGAACGCGATTCCCGAGGTCACGCCGGCTTCGCGGAACGTTCCGTTGCCCTGGTTCAGATACAACTTGTTCGGCTGGGTGTCGTTGGCGAGCAGGATGTCCGGACGGGCGTCGCCGTTGGCGTCGAGGATGGCGACGCCGAGCCCCTTCGAGGTGTCGTCGTAGAGCAGCGCCTTTTGCGTCGCGTCTTCGAAGCGGCCATTTCCAAGGTTGTGCCAGAGCCGCAGCGACGCACCTTTGTACGATTCCGGCGTGCAGTAGGACTTGTGGGTGCCGTCGAGCGTGCAAAAAATGTCAGTGGCCGGCGTCCACTGAACGTAGTTGGCAACCACCAAATCAAGCCGGCCGTCGTTGTCGTAATCGAGCCAGGCAGCGCTGGTGCTGAATTCATTCGGGCCCCACATGCCGGCGGCCTTGGTCACGTCGGAAAAGGTGCCGTTACCGTTGTTGTGGAACAGGCGGCTTTGGCTAAGAGCGGTCACAAAGATGTCGTCGTAACCATCGTTGTCGTAGTCCCCGATGGCTACACCCATACCATAGATCGAGACCGCGAGTCCCGCTTTCGCCGTGACGTCGGTGAATGTGCCGCCGCGGTTGTTGTGGTAGAGCTTCAGCGTTGTCTGGCCGTGGACGGCGTGCCCCGGCCAGTCGGCTCCGTTCACGAGCAGAATGTCCGGATAACCGTCGTTGTCGTAGTCCACGAAGGCACAGCCGGGGCCGAGCGTTTCAGGGAGCCACTTCTTGCCGAATGCGCCGTTGTTGTGCACGAAATGGATTCCAGCCGACTGAGTGATATCGTGGAACTGAATCGCGGGCGATGGGACCTGAGGCGCTGACTGCCAAGCTGCCGACGCAGCGACCGCACAAGCTAAAACTCCCGAGGCAAAAGGTGCGCGCATTACGGGGAGCCCGTAGCTGAGTTCGCGCTAGCAGAGCGCACGGGCTTCGGCTTTGCCGGCGCACCGAGGGCAGCCGAGACATGCACGTGGATCGCCTGCCGCTCGTTGTTGTCCTCCGCGTGCAGACGCCGGTAAGGCCCGGTGATGGTTTGTGAGGCTTCATCGGCCTTGAAGCGTAGATAAAGCTGTCGCTCCCGATCGGCCTCGGCACTGTTGCCCAAACCCTGGTAGCAGAGCATCAAGTTGTAGTGCGCCTGGAGATCCTCGGGATCGATCTCCAGCACGGAGTGCAAAGCGTCGATGGCGGCCGGATACTTCCGCCGCAAGAGGAGGATGCGCCCGAGATCGTTGCGAGCCACGCGATCGCGCGGGTATTGAGCCAGGACGCTCCGCAGGTGCTGTTCGGCTTCGTCGTATCGGCCGGTGTTGCGCAGGACCCGGGCATAAAAGAAATGGGCGCGTGCCAGGGAGGGCGAGACTTGTAGGGCGCGCTCGAGCAACGGCCGCGCGCGCTCCATGTCGCCTTCCTGCACGGCCACGCGCCCCAGGTTTACCCAGCCATCAGGATTGCGCGGATCGATCTGCGTGATCTTCTCAAACGCCGCGGCGGCACCCTTCAGGTCGCCTTGCAGCAGTAGCCCGATGCCGTAGTCGTTCCAGCGGGTCCAGTCCCGCGCCTCGAGCACCGTGCGGGGCGGCTCGGCGCGGGCTCCGCGCGGCGCGACGTTCAGGGCAACCTTGTCTTCCGACAGGACCACGACCGGCAGGTCGGGAATGCGTTTCATCTTTCCAGAGACGCCGGACAGATCGCCGGTGAAGACGGTGCGGCGCTCGTCGTAGTCGGGAGTGAACTCGGCGCCCTTCGCGGAAGCCTCCGAAACGCCCGCGTAAGCAAACTGCGTGTTCCACCAAGCGAATTTGCGGTAGCAGAGGCGCGCTTCGAGATTCAACCGGCTCCCCGCGTTCTCAGGGACGTGCAAACGATAGTGCACCGTGTCTGCGGCGCCGGGCGGAATTAAGTGCACGTAGACCAAGGCGCGCGTGGCCCAGGCGTTGCGCTTGTTGATGGGATTGCCGTTGGAATCCACCATCAGCGAGCGGTAGAAGTGGGCTCCTTTCTCCACTGGCCCCTTTCCGTTGTCTTCGAGCTTACCGCTCCAGAAGACGACCTGGCCCTTGTCGTCCGTGGCCTTCAATTCGACCCAGGTATCGTAGGCATCCACCGTTCCGCCGGGAAAAAAATGGCCGACTTTTCGGGTGCGCACGACAACGTCCACCAGAACATCCTCGCCGCGACGCACCGTGGCTTGGACGCGGTTCAACGGCGCGGTGACCGGAGCCGTCGCAAGTCCGCCGGCCGGCGTGATGCGGGCTTCCGCTTCTTCGCCGACGGCGAAGGTGGTCATCTGCTCGCTGGCGGGCGCCGCTCCACTCTTCAACTCGCGCGCGGGGGAGACCGCGAAGATGTCCACGGTCACCGAGCCTTTGAGGAACTGCTCGGTCAATTCCAGTTGCTTGGCGTCTTCGTTGGCCGTAGGCAGGGCGCTGTTCGCGGCGGGAAAACTGTGGGAGTGGATGACGCCATTGATCTGGCCGGCGTCGCGCGAGGGAACCGTGGGCATGTGGCAATCGGTGCAGTTCTGCGGTTTTTCAGGATAGTAGAACGAGCGCGCGCCCTCGCCGGAAACAGCGCTGGCCTGCCAGTTGTCGTACTCGTTGAAGCCGCGGATCCAGCGGTAGTGATTCACCGGCACATCCAGATGGACCTTGTGGCAGGTGGAACAGAACTCGGCCGGTTGCGTGCGCATGAAGGGCTTCAAAAACACGCGGCGGTGCGGTTCTGGGTTCAGCCGGATCAGGTAATCATGCAGCGTGCGAACCACGGGATTCTTGCTGGCGGCCAGATCGTGCAACTCCGGGTACTCGAGAATGAAGTCGCCTTGGCCCATGGTGCTCTTGACCTGGGCGATGGAATGGCACATCACGCAGCCCAGCCCGGCCTGGGCTTCCGGCGAGTTGACAATCTGCTTGATGGGTGTGTCCATCATGCCGCTGTAGAGCACGGCCGGGTCGTGGCACCCGCCACACCATTTCGAGGGCCGCGTCCCGACCACGTCCTGCATGTACTCGACGCTTTTGCGGTACCACTGATTATTGAAGGAAGAGAAGTGGTGCGCCGAGGAGTTCCACTGGTTGTAGATGTCCTGGTGACACCGCTTGCAGGACTCCGACTCCAGAAAAAAGCGGCCGGGCATGAGCTTGCCGTCAATCGTCTGCGCGGAACTTGGGAAGAAGGGCCCGCGAGGGCCGTCGCCTTCGCCATCCATGCTGTCGGGCGGGGAAGCGGGATTCTGAATCCGGTGTGATGCGTACCAGCGGCCCTCCCGGTTTTGATAGGAAAAGAACACCAGGAGCACCGCGAATGCGGTTACCGCGGCAGTGCGCAGGGCGGCACCGCCGAGCGTCGCAGGAAGCCAGCCGCGCGCCGCCAGCCATCGGCTCGCAAGCAAAACCACGGCTATGACCGAAATGATTTCGTGTGCGTATAACCAGCGCCATTGCGGCCGGGCGGTGCCAAGCCAGAGCAGCACCGCGCCCAGGATGCCGGCTACAGCGAATGCAGCCCAACCCGCCCAGTCCGCGCGCGACCAGCCGCGCCAACTTCGCGCCATGTAAACCGCGAATGCGAGCAATGCCACCACGCCAAGAACCGCGTGCACCAGCACCACACCGACATAGGCTACGCTGGGGCTGGGGAGTGCGTAGAGGTACAACGCGGACAGCGATAGGGCGGCGATCAGGGCGCCGAGCAGGGAGCGAAGTCGGCTGTGCGCTGCGGAAGCCATGCTACCGGCGCGCTTTTGCAAGCGCTTTCATCTGCGATGTGCGCAGCATTCTAGCCGAGATTGCTTCCCGGGTTCAAGCGATCTGGCATTGAGAATTGAACGCCCCTCGTGGAGAGCATCTCCGTTCAAGTCCGCTTCAAAACGAAACCCTGGCGCTCAATTGAATTTCGCGCCCCGGCGTCATTGCCATGGTGATCGTTCCGAACTGCGGAGTGTTCACAAAGCGGTTCGGCGTGCCGAGGTTGATCTTATTCAGGGCGTTGAAGGCTTCCACGCGGAACTGGAAGCTGGCCTTTTCCGTGAAACTGAAAGATCGTGCCAGGGCAACATCCAATGTCTGCATTCCCGGACCATAGACCGAATTCCGGCCCACATTGCCGAACGTGAAGGCCGGGGGTGCAGCAAAAGCTGCTGGATTAAACCAGTTCACGGCCGTGTGCGTGGCCACACCAAAAATGGGCTGGCCGGTAGCGTTTGCCCGGACGGGGTTCTCGCCCAGAACCGTGCCGGAATTCGCAGTATCGCCGAAAACGGAGATCGTAAACGGCATCCCCGACTGGATCTGGTAGATGATCGAGAACTGCCAGTCTTGTGTGACCAGCCGCGTCCACCCCGCGCGCCCCAGTGCGGGAATATCATAGACGCTGCTCAATGCGAATCGATGCCGCACGTCGCAGCCCGGCCCTTTTTCCGCGTTGAGGTTATTATTGTCCTGCGGAATCGACGCTTCATCCATGGGCGACCGGAAGTCCGGCGCGTTGGTCAGGTTCTTCGCCAGCGTGTAGTTGACCAGGAAACTGAGCCCCTGCGAATACCGCCGCCGCACATTGACGTACCCCGCGTCGTACCAGCTCTGTGCGCTGTTCTCCAGCAAATTAATGGTGCTGACTGGGAACGTCATGCTTTGGATGACTGCATCTGTGCTGCCCGGCGGCAACGTGACGTCAGGCACAAAAGTAAGCGTTTTGAACGGACGGCGCGGCCCAAGAGGGCCCGGCCCGGGAAGCGCGTTGTTGATCAAGTGCGCGCGTTGCAGATGAAAGCCGCGCGAGCCGAGGTAACCGATCTCGACGGACGTATCCTTTCCAAGGCTCTTTTGCACGGAGCCATTCCATTGCTGGACGTACTGCGCAGGCGCGTGAGGGTCGAACGCGGTAAAACTGACAGTTGTTGGCGTCATCGCGCCCGCGCCCAGAACTGGAGTGCCGAAATTCAACCCATTCGCGAAGAGCGAAGCGGGAGGAGTGAAATTATCCGCCTGCTGTGTTTCCGGAAAAACAAACGGCACATTGTGCCGCTGGTTGCACCACGTGTTCTGGTCCACGGGCGTGAAAAAGATCCCGTACGCCGCATGAAGCACAATGCCCCAATTGGAAAGGCTCTTGGCAATTCCGAAGCGTGGCGCAAAGTTGTGTTGATTGGCGTACATCAGCCCCTTCGGATAACCTTGTTGGCCGCCAACGAAAACCGAAGGAATGCCATTCTGGAAAATCAGATTCGTGTTCGTATTGTCCTTGTCATAGAGTGGGCTTGAGTATTCGTAGCGCAGGCCGAGGTTCAGCGTGGTCGTGGGCGTCATCTGCCAGCTATCTTCGAGGAATGCATCTCCTCCCCAATTGCGCAAATTCATTTGCGGGATTCCCGCCTGGCGCTGCTTCACGGCAGGCAAACTGAGCAAAAGGCTGGCCAGCCCCGAACCGCTGCCGTCGTTAAATCCGAACTCGGTCGTGTACCCGTTGGTGAACTGGTAGTAACCGCGATTCTGGAAGAAGCCCCACATCGGCCACGTGTACCAGTGGAAATCGCCGCCCAACTTAATTCCGTGGCGTCCCCGCTGCCATGCGTATGCGTCTCGGATTTCGTACATCGTATCCCACGCATGCATGGGCGTCGCCGCGAAGGTGTCTCCAATCCCGGTATACCCTTGCACCGCGAACCAGGGAGCTCCCCACGCGTCTTTGCCACCGAATCCAACGCCCTGGATTCCCAGCGCGCCCACGATGTCGTTGACTCCGTCGTTTTGCGATGTCCGGTCCATTGACAGACGCGAAACGGCGATCGACACAGTGTTGACCTGATTGGCGGTGAAAATGTGGTTCCAGGAAATCACCGCGTGCTGCGAACGATTGTCGAAGTTCGCTCCGAACCCCGGAAGGTTTTCCGTGGTGGGAGTTGTCCCGCTGCTCGGCGAGAATCCATTTTCCCCGCCGATCGAGTACCGTCCAAATAGGGTATCCCCGTTGGAGAAGTTGTGATCGATGCGAATCGTTCCCTGATCCTGCCGGTGCGATTCATTGCGAATATCGAGGTAATTGTTGGAATCCGCGCCGCCGGCAATCATGGTCATGTTGGGCGTGGGGACGTAGTTCATCAGAAACGCTTCCAGCAAAGGATTGATCCTGTCTGCCGGGATCTGGTTGTTGGGAAACGGGGCGCGCGTGAACGGAAAATTCGCAGGGCCGGTCGGCAGGCTCGGATTGTAGTTCGGATTCAGGGCCGCCGTCGTCGGGTCGTAGATCTTGGTATTGCTCATGCTGAAATCGCCCTGGATTTCCGCCTGCGTCGGAACGGTTAGAATCTGCGCGTCTGCCTGGACCAGGCGAAGGCTTTCGTAGTTCACGAAAAAGAAGGTCTTTTTTCCGAATAGCGGCCCTCCGAAGGACGCGCCGAAATTATTTTGCACCAGGTGATTGTTTCCCATCGAGCCGAAGGTGCTGGCATCCATCGCGCCGTTGCGCAGGAATTCGTACACCGTACCGTGGTACCGGTTTGAGCCGGAATGCGTGACTATATTGATCTGACCGCCCCCTGCGCCACCCATCTCCGCCGTGTAGCTGCTCGTTTCCACCTGAAATTCCCTCACTGCGTCGGGCGATAGACTCAGGTTCTGCGTGTTGAATGTGGGATCCGTGTTGGTCGCGCCATCCAGCAGGAAAAAATTCGCGTTCGGCCGGCCCCCGCCGATGACAACTGCGGACCGTTGTCCCGGGCGCCAGTACAGCGGATTCGTCGTTCCGGTCTGCGCGCCGAAACCCACATGGGCACCCGGCACCGTCAGCACCAGGTCAATCAACATGCGCCCATTGAGAGGCAATTCACGGATCGATGTCGGCTCGACGACCTCCCCGACGCTGGCTTCGGTCGTACGCATCACCTCGCTCCCTGCCGTGACCTTCACTCCTTGCTGGATCGCGCCCACCCTCAGGCTGATGTTCACCGCCAGTCTCTGCCCAACCTCCAGCCGCACCGATTGCGTTGCCGTGGCAAATCCGGCGGCGTCCGCTTTCAGTTCGTAATCATCCGGCAGGAGCGCGGAAGCTTCGAAGAGTCCTTGCTGATTTGTGACCACACGGCGGATTGCTCCCGTACTCGCCGCAGCGAACTGAATTGCTGCGCCCGCAACGGGCCAATGCTGCGCATCGGTGACAGTACCCGTGACAATCCCGTAGTTACTCTGTCCAAACGCAGGCAGCGCGAACCCCAGAAGCAGCAGCGGAAAGAACGCTTTTTGCATGGGACGGTGTCTCCTGAAAAGGACACAGGCAGAATTCCATTTTCGCTTCCGCGCAATGCTTCGCCCAGCCATTCATGCCGAGCAGGGGACGAAGGCGGCTGTGCAGTGTCGAAGACATAGCCCCCGGCACTTCCTTGGAAGCGCTTTGATTCTCAGTATGCGCAAACTTTAGCCGATTGAGCGATCCCTGTCCAGACCCGACCCCACCTTGCTCAGCGGGCCACAACGCCCTTCGCTCGCACCAGCGGCGGCCATTGGAAACTGAATCGCGCCTCCAGGGCAGCCCCTGCCGCGAACAAGGCCTCTTCGCTGTACGGCCGGCCGATGAGTTGTACTCCAATCGGCAGTCCCTCCCGCGACCTTCCCGCCGGGAGAACGAGCGCGGGCAGCCCTAAGGCATTTGCGAATTGCGAGCAGCACATGGTCTCAATGTAATTCTGCGGATGCGATGCTCCCCAACCGCCCTCGCCATGATGGAACGCCGGACCGCTGCTCACTGGAGCAATCATCGCGGTGTACGGTCGCATTTGTCGGAGCACGCGTGTGCGGACCTCGTCGCGCGCTACCAGTCCGAACAGAAGTGACTCGACGGTGAGCGGCGGCTGCTGCTCTACGTAAGCCAGAAAGTCGCGCAGCAGGGGACTCAGTTCGAGCTCGGAGCCCTGCACGAAGGCGCGCACGGCCACGGCGCTGGCCGAGCAGAAGAGCATCTGCCAGATGCGGAGCGCCTCGGGGAAGTCTTCGATCCGCAGCGGCTCAAGCGTCGCGCCGGCTTGCTCCACGGCCCGAGCCGCGGCGCTCACCGTGGCACGCGTCTCCGGGGTGATGGAGATCCCCTCGGCTTCCAGCAAGGCAATTCGCGCGCCGGCAAGCCCCTTCTCCTCCGCGCTCGTTGCAATCGGCGCGGACATGGGATCGCCGTCGTCCGGACCGGCGAGCACACTCCAGAGCAATCGCAGGTCCGCGATCGTGCGCGCCATCGGTCCCACGACACCCATCGTGGCCCAGGGTCCGACGCACTCGGGGAAATGTCCGGTCCCTGGGATGCGTCCGGGGGTCGGCTTCAGTCCGCAGATCCCGGTAAAATGGGCGGGCACGCGAATCGAGCCGCCGCCGTCGCTGCCGATTCCAGCGGCGCTCATGCCGCTGGCAATCGCTGCCGCTTCCCCGCCGCTCGATCCTCCCGGCGTCCGAGTCAGGTCCCAGGGATTGGAAGTGTGCCCGTGCAGGAGGTTTGCGGTTTCATAGGCCATCAGCATCTCTGGTGCATTCGTCACGCCGAGCACGATGGCCCCCGCTGACTTGAGGCGTTGCACCAGTGGCGCATCCTGTGTGGGGATGTGGTCTGCACGCAGCCTGCTGCCCGCTTCGCAACGCAGCCCCGCGACATCAATCGAGCTCTTGATCGTGACCGGCACTCCGCAGAGCTTGGGCAACTCGCCCCGGGCCGCGGCACGTGCCTCAAGCAGGCGCGCCGCCTCGATCGCGCGATCCGCGTCAAGCCAGGCGAACGCGTTGAGTTGATCGTTCAACGCTTCGATGCGTCCCAGGTGTGCTTCCACGACGTCCACGGGGGAGATGTCCCTGGAGCGCACGAGTTGCGCGATGTCAGAGGCGGAGAGGCTCGGAATCTCCCTGCTCGATTCCAACTTCCGCCCGGCGCGCCCACGAACATTCGCACTACTCATCGTGCTACCTGCGGTACACGGTCGTGTCCGGATGATAGTTCCGCCAGTCGAACCAGTAGTCCTTGAGGACTCCCACGGACTCGAGGCAGGTTCCCTGCGCGGGGCCAGCAACGGCGCAGCCGCGGAAATTCCACCGGCTGGCCGTCTGGGAATCCAGCAACGACCATTCCGGCTTCTGTTCGCGAAAGAACTGTGTTTCGCGGCCGGCAATCCGGCTCACGAATGCGCGCACGGACGTCCCGTCTGGGCCGACCACCAGGACGACGGGCGTGCCACCAATCTGGTCTTGTACAACTGCCTCCTGGAGGACGCGCTCGGCGAGGTACGCGCGACTCACGCTACTGATCGAAACCCCCAGCACCAGCTCCCGAGCTTCGATGCCGGTTTCCGGAAACGAGAGCACAGTCCTGACCCGCGACATCTGCCGCTCCCAGTCCTTCTTCTCGTATCGCTGCGCGGACTCCGCCACCGGAGCCAAGACCGTACCGCGCGGCGACTCCTCACGGAAGGCGGCAAAGGAGACCTCGTCTGTGCTTATCAATTCCAGCGCCTGGCCCCGAAGCGGGCCGGCAACTGCGCGTCCCGTGACCTGCTGCCAAAACGTTCCGGTCTCCTCGTCGCGCATCAGGAAGTTCTGGTTGTTAATCCCCGCCAGATGAAACGTAAGCACCCGCCCTGCCGCGAGCCGTTTCCACACCAGACCGGTGTGGCAAAGCGTTCAATACGTGGCCACCAATGGCACACCACCCAGAACGTCGTTGACGAGGTGGTGATACCCCATGAATCGCACGGGGTAGGCACGGGCCTCGCCGCCGGAGCGGGCGACCAGCACCGTGTCATCCGGTTCGAGCGGCGCTTGTGTGACGGGAACGAATCGTGGGTTCGGATCAGGCCGGAACATGAGTTCGAAGTAATTCACGCGCGACACCGAGGCCGCGAGCGCGAGAATGAGGAGAAGAAAAATGCCGCCGCCCAGGCGCTTCCAACCTCGCGGCCGCAGATAGAGCAGGGCCAGCGCACCGGCCACGAACGCTGTTGCCGTCACCAGCGGCGCCATGCGGCGCATGGCCAGGGATGCGGATAGTTCCGCTGCACCTTGAGCGCGGAACGGCCGGATCACCCATGCCGGGAGTAGGATGACCACCAGACTGGCGACGACGCACACGGCCAATAAGGAAAGCAAGAAGGCAGTTCTTCTTTGAGTCCCCATGGGGATGCCCCAAGCTCCAAACAGAATCCCGCAGAGTTGCTCCGCAATACAATCGCTGGCAGAAGGCCGCCCAATCACGCAGCCGCGCTGTCCGAGCCCATTGTTCGGGGGGCGTACGGAGGTCCAGCACAGCGTCGTTTAAGCCAAAGACACAAGCGCGGCCTGGCTATTGTGCCGTGGCCTTCAACAGCACGACGCCATGGCTCGGGACGCTGGCGGAATAACTCTCGCCCGCGGCCTCAACATCGGCGCGCTTCCAAAGGTCTCGGAGGCGCAACCTCTTCCCGGCGAGACCCAGACTGCCCCAACTGACCGTGATGGTTTGCGGCTGGTCGGCGCGGTTGAAGAGGCCGACTGCCATCGAGCCATCGTGCAACGGACGCGCAATCACGACCGCCATGGCATCGGGTTCGGACAACCGCTGCATCGGCTTGGCGTCCGGGTCCTGGTCGATGGCGATCACCTCGCTGTGGGTGAGAATTTCTTTGGTCTCTTCCGACATACTCCGCAGGTCGTTGCCGGCCAGCAGCGGCGCCGCCAGCATGGACCACAAGCTCATGTGCGTGCGGTATTCGTCGGCAGTCATGCCGCCATTTCCGATTTCAAGCATATCCGGATCGTTCCAGTGGCCGGGCTTGGTGTAGGGTGAGATGTCGAACTGGCGGAAGCCGATCCGGTCCATCGACCGCCAGTTGTCGCTGATGTCTCCGGTGGTGCGCCACAGGTTACCGCTGACCTTGGCTCCCCACTTCCAGACGTCGTTGATGCCGTACTGGCAGAGGCTGTAAACGATCGGGCGGCCGGCGTTGCGCAAGGCATCGCCCATTTTCTGGTAGACGGCCTGCATCTCTTCGTTTTTGTAAATGCGGCCAGCGCTGCACCAGTCGTACTTGAGATAGTCGATTCCCCACGCCGCGAAGGTTTTGGCGTCCTGCTCTTCGTGCCCGTAGCTTCCTTCGTAACCCGCGCAGGTTTTCGGACCGGGCGAAGAATAAATCCCGATCTTCAGGCCCTTGGAGTGCACGTAGTCGGCGAGCGCCTTCATGTCGGGAAACTTGGTGTTGCTAGTGATGTTGCCGTTGGCGTCGCGGGGGCCTTCCCAGGTGTCGTCAATGTTGATGTAGAGGTAGCCGGCTTTCTTCATGCCGCTGGCCACCATGGCATCGGCGATGGCGCGCACGGTGGCATCGTCCACCCGGCCGGCAAACTTGTTCCAACTGTTCCAGCCCATCGGCGGAGTGCGCGCCAAGCCGTTGTCCGCAACGTCGCGCAGTTCGGGCAAGGGAAGCCGCGGCGGAGGCAATGCCGCTTCCGGCCGGCTGCGTTCCAGAGTTCCTTTGATGGGATCGCGGCCCGGTGCCTGCAAGGTCAGCGCCATCTTGTCCCCCTCGAGGGTGCCGTCGTAAGTCACCTGGCGGGTCTGCGGCGGAGTGCCGAACGTGAAGGTGAGCACGAAATGCAACTTGCCGTCGCGGAAGCTTCCCTCGCTGAAGGGAGTCTCCCGCGAGCCCTGTATGGCCTTGCCGGTGATCTTCTCGCCTTCCTGCTTCAAGTCGAAGAACGACTCGCGGAAGTTTCCATCACCGGTGGGCACGCGAAAAACCCAGAACCCCGTGAGGTCATTCTGCGCGCTCGAGTGGACGGCCGGCAGCAGAGTAACGATA
Organism: uncultured Acidobacteriota bacterium; assembly: GCA_963739275.1. Classification (GTDB taxonomy): domain Bacteria; phylum Acidobacteriota; class Terriglobia; order Acidiferrales; family UBA7541; genus JBGQGH01. The sequence goes on along the minus strand of CAVTZX010000030.1, from coordinate 11,257 downwards.
GAGAGCACTGCGGCAAAGAAACCGAGACGCAAAGTCCGATTCGAAAGCTTCATGGGATGAGTCCTCTTCTCCGCCAATGCGAAATGCGCCCCCACGGACAGATGTCGAGTTCGCTTAGCCCGGATTCCGCGGCGGTGGCGGTGGCGGCGTCACCTTCCAGTACACGTCGTAGCGTTCATGCACGATCTGGTGGATCGGTATGAGCGTCGCTTGTGTCGCCTGTCCAGTGGTGCGGAACCTCAGCGGCTCGTTCGCCGCCGGCTCGATCCATGTGGCGGCGGCCTCCAACTTGCCCACTGCACTCGGGATCGACGGCGGAGGCGGCGGAGGAGTTCCCGGGGCACGACGCTCAAATGGCCCGGTGCTGCCGTACCAGCGATCGCGCGGCACCTCCTCGTGGCGCGCCGCCAGCACCAATGGACCGTACATCGGCGCCTGGATTGTCTCATCGTCCGGCATGGGCGAGGAGTGCAGACCCATCGGGAGAGTGAGTTCGATCGTGTCGCCCGTTTTCCACGGCCCACGCAGGGTGAGGTAGCTGCCTGGGCTCGCGAACGCCGGCACCAGCCGGCCATTCACTTTCACTCCACCTCCCTGCGCCCAGTACGGAATCCGCAGGTGGATGGAAATCTCGCTCGGCTTGGGGGAGATGACGGTCAGCTTCGTGCCTTGCTGCTGCGGGAAATCCGTCTCCTGCCGCAGGCGGACGTTCTTCTCCGCCCAGTCCAACTCCGAGGCGATGTACAGGTTCACGTACACCGAGTCGTCGTCGTGGAAGTAGATGGTGTCGGTGAGCTTGGCGAACTCTTCGATGCCGGTGCCGCTGCAGCACCAGAACGAGTCCGTCGGCGTACCGTAGGTCTTGTAGAGGTTGGTCCCCAGCGGGTAGTAGTACATCGTGGTGCCGGTTTCCGGATCCATGGTTCCGAGCCGGTGGTTGAAGAGCACACGCTCGTAGTAATCCATGTAACGGGCCTCGGGGGACCACCCGAAGAGGTGGCGCGTGAGCTTCATCATGTTGTACGCGCAGCAGTCCTCGGCGGAACTGCCCCCCAGTTGTTCCTTCGAGAGCATGCCGGGATCGGTCTGCCAGCTTTCGCCGTTGCTGGTGCCGCCGTTGCAGTAGGAGCGCTCGCTCACCACCTCGTCCCAGAAGTACTGCGCAATTGCGCGATAGCGTGAATCCCGTGTGAGCTCGTAAGCGCGCGCGGCGGCGATGACCTGCGGGATGTGCGTGTTGACGTGCAGCCCACGAAGCTCGTCGCGATGGCCCGCCAGCGGGTCGAAAAACGCCTTTTTGTCGAAGCGGCGTGCGAGCCCCAGGTACTGGAAGCTTCCGGTGACCGCGTAAAGATTGCAGAGGACCTCGCCCATGCCGCCGTACTCGGTCCCCAGCACGCGCTGCATGTGCTCGTAGGCGAGGGGTCCCGACCAGGAGCCGACCCACCCTGCCATCTTCTGCACCACGTCCAACGCCTGCGCGTTGCCGGTGTGCAGGTACATATCAAGCAGCCCGGCCATGATCTTGTGGATGGTGTAAAACGGGGCCCACACGCGCACGCGATCGCGCAATCGGTCGAAGAACTCGATCGGAAATGCGCTGAGATACCCGTTCTTGTTGGCCGCCTGGCATTCCGCCAGGATAGCGACCAGCGCATCGCCTTTCTTCTTCAGGTCTTCATCACCCGTGCTGGCGTAGTTCAGGGCCACGGCAGAGAGGTAGTGGCCACCCGTGAAGTGGCCCCGGAGTTCCGAGTCCGGCTTTTCCCAGCCGCCGTAGGGCTCGGCGGAGGAAGTGATACCCGACGTCAAGCGGAAGGTGTGCGCGAGCCGGTCCGTGGAGAGCGAATGCAAGTAGCGGCGATTGATCTCGGCAAAGCGCTGGCACTGACCCGGCAACAATCGCACCTGCTTCATGGGGAAGGGCACGGCAGCCCAGGCCACGCGCTCACGGTTCACCTTCTTGCCTGCGGCGTCGATCGAATTGACGACCGGATCCTGGACGATCTCGGCCAGGGCCGAAGAACGCAGCAGACCGGCGCCGGCCACGGCAACTGTTCCGGTGAGAAAGGCTCGGCGGGAAACGTCGGAAGGATGCATCGGGGGGCCTCCTGGACTGCAAGCGCTTACAGTACTACATTATTTGCTTTCGGAGGTCAGAATGATTGCTCCTCGCCGGCTCTGGACGTTGAACACCACCTCTCTCCTCCTCTTGCTCGCGCTGGCCCTCTGTTCGCCGCCGCTGCAGCGGGCAGAGAAGCTTCCCGCGAGAGACTCGGTCCAGGCAGAACAGGCCGCTCGGGCAGCAATTCCGCCGATGGGTTGGAACAGTTGGGACTCCTACGGCACCACAATCACGGAAGCGGACGTCCGCCGCAACGCTCGCTGGATTGCTCGACGCCTGAAGCACTACGGTTGGCGCTATGTGGTCGTGGATATGGAGTGGTTCGTGACCAATCCCACCCCGGCGGGCAATTCCAGGAGTGCGCAGTTCAGTCTCGATGAATACGGCCGTTACACCCCGCCCGTGAACCGATTCCCCTCCGCCGCGAACCACGCCGGATTCAAGCCCTTGGCCGATTACATTCATGCGCTCGGCTTGAAATTCGGACTGCACATCCTTCGCGGCGTACCCCGGCAGGCCGTGGTGCAGAATCTTCCCATCGCGGGGTCGCCTTATCGGATGGCCGAAGCCGCCGACACGTCCGATACGTGCCCTTGGAATCCGGACAATTTCGGCATCAATCACAACCACCCCGCCGGCCAGGCCTACTACAACTCGATTGCGCACTTGTACGCGGAGTGGGGCGTCGACTTCGTCAAGGCTGATTGCATCGCCAGCCGTCCGTACAAAGGCGAGGACATCCGCTTGCTCAGCCAGGCGCTGCGCAAGACCGGGCGTCCCATCCTGTTGAGCCTTTCGCCTGGCTCGGCACCGCTGGAGAAAGTTGAGGAGATGCGGCAGTACGCGGAAATGTGGCGCATTTCCGACGACGTTTGGGATCTCTGGCACAGCGCGGTGGCCTACCCGCAGGGAGTCAGCGACCAATTTCCGCGCGTCGCAGAGTGGGCGCCGCTCTCCGAACCAGGCCACTGGCCAGACGCCGATATGCTTCCTTTAGGATACCTGGGCCCGGCGCCCGGCTGGGGTCGAGCGCGGCAGTCCCGGCTTACGCACGAGGAACAGCGCACGCTGATGACGCTCTGGTGCATGTTCCGCTCACCTCTGATGTGGGGCGGGAATCCGTCGGCCGCCGATCCGTGGACCGTTTCGCTGCTCACCAATTCCGAGGTTCTCGAAGTGGACCAGCACTCGCTCGGCAATCACGTGGTTGCGATGACCGACAAGTTGGTGATCTGGCTGGCGCAGCCGGCCTCGGGAAAGAGTTACTACCTCGCGGTCTTCAACCTCCAGGATGCTCCCGCGACTGCACAATTCGCCTGGAAGGAACTGTCCCTCCCGGATGCTCGATATAATTTGCGTGATCTGTGGGAACACAGGAATCGCGGCGCTTCGGATACTCTTGCGGTCCCTCTGCCGCCGCATGGCTGCGTGCTATACCGACTCTCACCTTAGCGGCGGGAGTCGCATCTGTGGCGTAATCGGTCGGATCGTCCCCGGGGAGCCTGCGCGCCGCTCCAGTTTCGCCGCTCTGGCAGCGCGCCAGCGGGCGATTTGCGGGCCGAACGCGCAATCCTGCTGCTTCCCCCACCAACCAAGATTCTTGCGCGCTCCCAGGGCCGGTGTTCCCGGGAACACCGGGCAATAGTTGAGCGCATGATTCGGTTCAGCGTCGCTCGGAAGGAATCCTGTGGCTCGCGGGCCGCTCGCAGACTCCGAGGGGCTCCAGGGCGCGGCTGAAAAAAAAGGGAATGCAGCTCACGCTTTCTGGTGCGGCAAGCGCGGAATCAGCGGCTGTGCACCAGACTTAGCGTCGTGCTCTGTTCGCCGATAGTTACAGCGAGCGTTCCGCCACCGGCGGCGAGCCGCGCGACCGGCTTGCCGTCGGCCATAACCTCATAGTTCGCCGGCAGGCCCACGATGGTCATCTGGATCGCGTGGGGCTTCGCGGGTTGCGGGTCCCGGTTCTCGACCACGAAAGTGATGCGCTCGAGATTGTCGTCGAAGCGGATGGACTGTTCTGGGGCAAAACCGTCGCGATCGAGCGCGATGTGGACGCGGTAGCGCCCGACGAGAAGGTGGAAGCGGCGTCCCACGCCGTCCTGGGGGATCACCAGTGTCTCGCCGCCGGAGCGGGTGAGCGCGCCGCCATAGGCAACACGGCCAAAGATGGGGTCGTCGGCCACAATCACCGCCGCCGCACGCAGCGCCGCGCCGAAACCGAGATCAATCTCGCCGCTGTACTGCCACGCGCCGCGTGGCTGCTGCTTGCCGAACCAGTTTCCGCCATAGGCCTGCGGGACATAGGCGCTGCCCGCGCCGCCATCGTTCTCCTTGCCCGGATACCAGAAGCCGTAGTTGGTTTCCGGCGTGCCGGTATTCATGAGCGCCCATGAGCTGAGGAGCGACGCGTATCCAAGGCGCAGGTGGGGCGCGGGGTTCGGAGCGTAATAGAGCGCGTAATCGAGGATGGACCAGCCACCCATCTGCGACATGTAACGCATGCTGCCTTCGACGCCCATCTGCCAGTAGTTCGGCTCGAGCCAGCCGCGGGTCGCGAGGTTACAGGCGAGCTGCTCGCTCATGAATCGCTGCGCGGCGGCCGGGGTGACGCGCAGAGTGTGCTGCGGGTTATTCACTTGCTCCTCGGCGTAATGCGCAAACGCGCCGGTGGACTCGAACGCCGTGGGGTCGAAGGGATACTCTGAGTAGAAGAGATCCGGCTGGTCTTTGATGAAGTACTCGGCTTTCTCTTCCCAGTGCTTGCGCAGCTCGTTGGCTTTATCCTTCCAACCCACGCGATCGAGTTCCGCAATGAGGTCGGCAATCACCAGCTCGTTGTAGTTGCCCAGCTCGTTGGCCGACCAATGTGCGATCTGCCACGGATAGGTATAGAACGCACGCGCCGTGCCGTAGGCGCGCTCCAGGTACTCATCCTTGTCCGCGTAGTGGGAGAGCTCCGGGTAATCCTTCGCGATCTGGTACATGCTCCAGTACAGAAAGACCACGTGCGGATAGTCGTAGGCGCGCCAGACGTGGTCGGTCCACCCGTTGCGGTCCGCCGGTTTACTTTCACGGTTGATTTTCCAATTGTCGATCCCGTAGACGGCGTAGGGATACTTTTCCTCGCGCGTCATCTGCAACTTGCCCCAGACGAAATTCTGAAGGTAGTACTCGAGCGCGGCGATTTCTTTGGTGTCGGGATAGAGGGCGTTTTTGGCGGCGAGATACGGCGGCTTGGAGAGGGCCGGGTCGTCGCTGGCCAGGATGTAATCGGCCAGCCCGTCTTTGTCGTCGGGGCCGCGCAACACCTGCTGGCGCATGTCCCATTCCGAAAAGAGGCCGTTGTACCACTTGGAAGGATCGCGATGCTGCTGATGGCTGACGAGAAAGGCGGCGCGCTTCTTGATCAGCGTGGCCAACGGCTGAGTCACAAAGAATTCGAGCACCGCATACTGGTCCTTGCCGAAGCGGACGGTGATCTTGTTTTCGCCCAGCTTCGTAAACCTCACGCGGTAGACGTGCGTGTCTTTCTCGTTCGATTCCGCGGGCTCGAGGCGCGTCGCAGCCGGAAATTCCGGCTCCAGCGCATGAATCGCGCTGCGCGAGCGGATCGAAACCAGGGCCTCGGTTCCCAACGGAATCGTCATCCCGGGCACGACGTTCACATCCAGCAGGCCTTCTTCGGCGAGAATCGCGCGCACGGCGTCGAAGTCCTTCGCCCAGCGGAACTTGAACGCGTAGGTGATGCCGTCGCGCTGGGAGTTGGTAGGCGCAAGCGTGTGCGTGGTCTGCGGCTGCCGCCAATTGCCGCCGCGGGCCTTGTCCTCTTCGCCGCGCCGGCCGGAGAGGATGTACACGCCGCCGCGATCCGCGTACTCGAGTTTGGTCGGGGCGAAGTTCATCTCGCTGCGCGTGGGCTCGAACAGCGGACAAATCGCCAGCGGCGTCATCACCAGGTAAGGGCCGACGCCATTGGGCCGCATCCAGTAGAGAAACGAGCCGTGTCCGGAAATGTACTGGTGCTGCACGACGCGCTGCTCGTAGGTAATGGTCTTGTCCCAACGCTTACTGGTGTTGAGCGGGAGCGGAAGAAAAATGTCTCCCAACACGATGGGCTTGTGCGTGGGGTTGCGGAGGAAGATCGTCCAGTAGAGAGCATCCGCCTCGACGCGGAAGCGTTCAGTGAGTTCAAGATCCGCGTAGTACTCGTTTCGTATCCAGTTTTGCGGATTGTAGACGACAGCGAGCTGTTGCAGCGCTTTGCGCGAGCGCGAATCCGGCAGCCGCTCGACCTTGTTTTTCGGATCCGCGGTCGAAAACTCGCGCCACTCGTTCTCGCCCATTTTGTAGCGCACTCGGACGTGACCGAGCGTGGCTTCGTCGGCGATGTAATCGGTGTCAAACTTGTCGCCCACAAACTTGAAGCTGGTGATGCCGGCCTTGTCGAACTCGACGCGGAACTGGCCGGTAGCAGGGGGCGCTTGCGCCAGCGCCAGGCTCCCGTCCAACAGCAAGACGGCAGCGACAGCGAGAAGCTTTGGAAACCTTACGCGCATGTTGTTTCCCGGCGCACCGCTGAAGCAAGATGTCCTCATCGGACAGTGCCCTCGGCCCCAGCAGCCTGGCTGAACAGGTGGATGGTCGTCCTGGCCTTCCCCGCGAGCGGCTCCCCGGCCAGCACGAACCCTCCCTTCTGGCGCGTCGCTTCCACCCGGCGAAGCACGTTGTCGGCGGGCAAAGCGACGATTCCTTGCGCCCTCTGCGACTTGGTAGCAAACACCACCAGCTCAATCTGGGACCAATCCATTTGCATGGTGGATTGAGCCAGCTGCATGTGTGGAATCACGGCGCCCTCGCGCACCAACAAGATGATCGGGATCGGCCCGGCAGTGATTTTGCGCCAGCCGCCCTCATAGGCCCGCCCGGTTTGATAATCAATCCATGAGCCGCCGGGCAGGTAGACGTCGCGCGCAGTGGTGCCGGCTTCCAACAGCGGCGCCACCAGGAGGTCGCTGCCGAACAGGTATTCGTCTTCGATCTGCCACGCGCCGGGATCGTCCGGGTACTCGAGGAAGAGGGCGCGGACCATGGGCAGACCGTGCTCGCTTGCGTCCTTGGCCTGGGCATAGACGTACGGCATGAGCCTATACTTCAGTTCCACGGCGCGGCGGAAATCCTCGAGGAACCCCGCACTGTACTCCCACGGTTCCTTGGGGGGCATCCCATGGCAACGGCTGTGCGACGTCAGCATGCCGAAGGGCAGCCACCGCCGGTACAGCTCCTCCGGGCTTTTCGTGATGAAGCCTCCGATGTCGTGGCTCCAAAAAGTGAAACCGCTCAAGCCGAGCGAAAGCCCGCCGCGGAGGGTGGCCGCCAGGGCCGTGTCTTGCGTGCCGGCATCGCCTCCCCAGTGCAGCGGATAACGCTGGCTGCCGGCCCAGGCGCTGCGCGCCCAGATGATGTTTTCGCCCGTGACGGCGCGAGTGATCTCCGCTGCGGCCTGGTTATAACGCAGCGGATACAGGTTGTGTTCATAGAAGCCGGTGCGCCCGTTCGCGTAGATCCCGGTTAGCGGCGCCGCTTCACCGAAATCGACCTTGATGGCGCCCACGCCCATGCGCAGCAAACCCGCGAGCTTGTCCTGATACCATCGCACCGCGGCGGGGTTGGTGAAGTCGAGAACGGCATCTTCAGAGGGCAGATTGCCCTTGGCATCCTTCACCGCCAGGCCTTGGCCGACAATCTCCGGAAACAGCGAATTCTTGGGGTCGAAGTACGGAAGCTGCCACAGCGAAATGTGGAAGCCGTCCTGTTTCAGGTCGGCGATCATCTTCGCCGGGTCTTTGAATCGCGTCGTGGAGAATTTGTAGTCGCACCGCCATTCGGTTTCGAACCAGCCGGTGTCGAGGTGGATCACGTCGGCGGGGATGCGGTGCTCGCGGAGCTTCTGAGCTACCGTGCGCACCTGTTCCTCCGAGAAGTACGTGATCCGGCTCATCCACAACCCGAACGACCACAGCGGCGGCATCGCCGCCTTGCCGGTCAGGTTGGTGTATTCATTCAGAATGTCCTTGGGTGCACCGAGGAAAACAAACAGGTCTAGCTCGTCGTCGCCGAGGAAGAGGTGCGTCGCGCCCCCGAACGAGGCGCCGAAGTCAAAGGTGGCCGGCGCCGAAGTGTGGACGAACATGCCGTAACCGCGGCTGCTTAGGAAGAACGGAATGGGCTTGTACATGCGACCGGTTTCGACGCCGTTGGCATCGTTGGACCAGAGCACAATCTTCTGTCCGCGCTTGTCCAGTCGCGTGAAAGATTCGCCGGTGCCGAACAGCTTTTCTCCCGGCGCGAGGGAGAAGACCGCCGCGAGGCTTCGCGAGTAGTCCGCTGCCCGGCGGATAAAAGAAAACGGCAGGACCGGATCGAGCGAGGTCGCGTTGTCGGAAGAATGGTTCGTCCTGGTCAGCAAACCACCGCTCGCATTACGGAACTCAATGTGCCACGGCTTCTCTAACACCGTCACGGATCCCGCCACGCTCGTGTACCGGTATCCGCCCGGCAAGCGCTCGAACTTCCATGAGGTGTCGGATGCAGGCACGCCGACGAGCATCGGCGACGGTTCCTCCGGTTTCGTCACGACACTGGTCCCGATGCGGATCCGGACTGTCCGCGGCGTTACGAACTGCAGTGAAAACGGCAGCGAGGGGTTGATCGCGTACTCGCTCTCCGGGAACGTGATGCCGCGGAACGGACGCAAGACCGCTTCTATGTTGTTGAATGCGATCTGCGGATAGAGCTGGTAACGCCGCCAGTTGAGCGTCCCGCGCCCGGTCGTTGGGTCGAAGCCCTCGAGCTGGTCCGCCAGGAAATAGCTGTTGCGGAAGTCGCGGAAATCGCTGCTGACGTCTACCGGATCGTTCAAGAGGGCGGGTGACTGGTTTCCCGAGTCCGCATATCCGGAAGCGACGGCAACCAGGGACAATACGAATGAGAGCAGCGAACCTTGTAAGTGTCCGATCACGGCGAGCCCTCCTTTGCGGGAAGAGGAGAACGGCTATTGGGGTTCCACAATTCTTCGCGTGGTGTTGATGGCAAGATCCTGGTCAATGATCTGTCTGCGGCCGGAGGGCCACTCCACTTCGATGCGGTCGATCTTCGTAGCCTCATCCAGCCCAAAATACAGCGGCAGGACGCTCTGCGCCAGGTAGCCGGACTTGCCGTCGTTGTATTTCGTGTACGTGTGCGCGCCGGCGATCACGCGAACTGCCGCGCCCAGCCCGTTGCGGTTCGACTTCGTTCCTTCTAACACAATCTTGATCCAGTGGATCGGCTTGCGACCGCTGAGGTCGCTGATCAGCACCATGGGCTCGGAATTGAAATCGTTGGTCACGATGTCCAGGTCACCATCGTTGTCCAGATCGAAAACTGCCGAGGAGCGCGAGGACAGGGTTCCCATCACGGCTATCTTACCCGCGCCTGCCCCGGCAGCTGTGCAAACATCGGCCGAGCGGCCTTGCTGCGGCTTGGCGCAATCCAACTCGAAGGAGAATGCATTTGCGCGGCCGTCGCGGCGCGGTTCAATGCCCAACAGGAACTCCGCCTCGATAAATTTCTCCCCGCGATTGTCCAAGAGCATGAAATTGATGCCATAGCGGAACGGATATCCCATGCCGGAGGCGACGAAGATGTCGTCCCAGCCGTCGGCATTGATGTCGGCGACGCTGACGCCCCAGGGCAAGTAGGTTTCCACGCCTATGCGGTCGGACACTTCGGCGAATTTTCCGTCGCCCAGGTTGTGATAGAGCGCATTGCCCCAAATGCTCGTGCCCTGGGTCATTAGGAAGTAGTCCGGAAAGCGGATTTCGGACTTCAGATTCTCCTCGCCCGGCCCGACGTCATGGCTCATGTCCGAATGCATATCAGTAATGAGCAGGTCCGGACGTCCGTCGTTGTCGTAGTCGAAAAACTTGATGCCCGTGCTGCCCCACGGCGTCTTGGGAAAATACTGCGGGGTTTTGTCGACGAACTTCTTGCCACCCTGGTTCTCGAAGTAGTGGTCGTCGCCTTGCATGTTCACCAGATAGACATCGGGCCAGCCGTCGCCATTCAAATCGGCGAACGATGCGTCGCCGTTCCACATGTGCGGAGTCAGCCCGACCTCGGCAGTCACGTCTTTGAACTTGTTGTGGCCCAGGTTGCGGTAGAGCACGGGAAGCTCGTAGCGCTCGGGATACATCTGTCCGGCGAAGGCGTCGGGCCGGCCGACCCAGACCCCGTCAGCGTCTTTCGCGTTGGTAGTGAACTGGCCCACGTTGCAGATCAGCAAGTCTACGAGGCCGTCGCGGTCGTAATCGAAGAACATCGCCCCGGCGGGATGAGCCACGACGTTAATGCCGGATGAACCGGTGATGTCCGCAAAATGGCCATGGCCGTCGTTGTGGAACAGGTGCACTCCGCCTCGGACTGTCGTAATGACCAGGTCCTGAGCACCGTCATTGTCAATGTCCGCGAAAGCCGCCCCCACACTGACCAGGCCGGGCAGGGCGATGCCGGCTTCGGCCGTGATGTCCTTGAACTTGCCGCCGCCCAGGTTCTTCCACAACGAGTTGCCGCCGAGCTGGTTGATGAACAGCACGTCGTAAAGTCCGTCGCCGTCGACATCGGCCGCGGCCATAGCACTGCCATGGTCGTAATGGACGGCTTTATAGTTCTCCAGCGCGTCGGCGACCGCCCGGTGACGAAACGTGATTCCGCTTTCCGGGAGTTTGTCGGTGAAATGGAATCCGTAGAAGACCTTGATCTGCCCGGCGGTCCTCTGCTGCGTGCGCGCGCGCGCCGGCAGCATGTCGGCACCCTCGTCCGGTTGGGGAAACTTTAACTGGCGCGGGCCGCCCACTTGCGCCATTGTCCAGCCGCCCGCAGCAATCGCCAAAGCGCAAACCGCCGCCCACTTCGGAGAACCGCTCATCATAGAAGCAGAAAGTCCGTTTGAAGCTTCGAACTCGATCCATCTCTAACCGAGCTGGCCCACGACCTCGAAATGTTTTTGCGCGCCGGTCGCAATTACGACCGTGTCGTTGTGTCGGCCGCCGATTTCAGCGGGGCGCCCGTTGACGGTCACGCTGCGGAGGGGCG
>CAVTZX010000029.1:0-101751 GCA_963739275.1 uncultured Acidobacteriota bacterium | reverse complement strand
TTGAGCGGAAAAAGTCAGAGGATTTGGTAAACGCTTCTGAACTTCGCTATCGGAGGCTCTTTGAAGCAGCCTGGGAAGGAATATTGATTCTTGACGCTGAGACGGGGCAAATCGTCGATGTTAATCCTTTCCTAATCGAAATGCTTGGATACTCCAAAGAAGAGTTTTTGGGTAAGAAACTTTGGGAAATTGGTCCTTTCAAAGATGTCGCGGCAAGTAAACAATCTTTTACGGAACTACAGAGTAAAAAATATATGCGTTATGAAAACTTACCACTCGAAAGGAATGATGGTAAGTTGATTAACGTGGAATTTGTCAGCATTGTCTATGATGTTGATAACAAGAAAGTAATCCAATGTAATATTCGGGATATCACCGAGCGCAAAATAGTAGAAGAGGCACTGGCGCAAGCAGCCGAAAGAGACTCTGCCGTCTCAATATTAGCCAGCAAACTGTTTTCATCGATTTCGATTGCAGATATTTCAGAACTGATTCTGGAAAGTGCGGAGCGATTTACCCGCAGCACGTATGGCTTCGTCGGTTATATAGACCTGGAGACAGGCTATATGATCAGTCCTGCTATGACCCGGGGAATCTGGGAATCTTCTCAGATTAAAGATGAGACGAATATTTTCAAAAAGTCCGGGGGGTTGTGGGGGTGGGTACTAAACAACCGGCAGTCTCTTTTAACCAATGCCCCGGCAGATGACCCAAGGTTTGCAGAGACTGCGCCTGGCCGCATAGCCATACACAATTTTCTGTCTGCGCCAGCCCTGATTGGCACAGAATTGGTTGGTCAGGTGGTATTAGCGAACTCAAATCGCAACTACAATCAGCAGGACTTGAAATTTGTTGAGCGTCTGGCCACGTTGTATGCTATTGCTATTCAGCATCAGAGAACAGAAGACAAAATCAGAAAACTGGCCTATCATGACCCGCTCACTGGATTACCTAACCGGGCGTTGTTTAACGACCGTTATACCATGGCTCTGGCAGGGGCTAAGCGATACCACAAGAAAATAGGTCTCATGGTGCTGGACATCGACCACTTTAAGAATATCAATGACACTTTAGGCCACGCCGCTGGCGACGAGGTACTAAAAGATTTCAGCGGCAAGTTGCTGAGTATTTTGCGTAAGACAGATACCGTAATGCGTTTAGGTGGTGATGAGTTCGTTATTATGATCACGGATGTGGTCGAGCCAGAACACATAGCTAACGTTGCTCAAAAGGTACTTGAGGCCACCAGAAAACCGTTCATGTTTCACGACCACGAAGTCAGAATCACTGCCAGCATTGGTATTTCCAGTTATCCCGAAGACGGCGAAGACGTTGAAATGCTACTAAAATGTGCTGATATAGCCATGTACCACATAAAGGAGACGGGGCGTGACAATTACACGCGTTATGTACCAGGAATGGGTGATGGTTAATCAAATAAAGCGCTTGAAAGCCAGGTTACAGAGGGCAAAAGACCGTCTGCTTAAAATACCCGCAGTGCAGTTGATATCCCGCACCGCAGAGAAGTTAGGCGATATTGATGCCACGCATAGAGCCGCCGGTGTAGCCTACTATGCCTTCCTATCCATATTCCCACTTCTGCTGGGACTCATTGCTGTTTTTGGTTTTTTCTTACCTTCAGTAAATCTGCAAGACGAACTGCTGAACTATGTCGGTGATAATATTCCCGGTGCCACCAACATCCTGAAGCAAAATATTGCCAGTATTATCGAGCTACGGGGCGCCATGGGTGTGCTGAGCATAGTCATCCTTTTTCTGGGGCGCGAGTGCGATGTTCAGTGCGATAAGCCTGGCGATTAATCGCGCCTGGGATATTCGCCAGTACCGCCGCTCTTTCTTCATTAGAAAAGCCAGCGAACTGGGCATGGTATTTGGTATTGGTATTCTCTTCCTTCTCTCCCTGGGAGCTAGTGCCATCATTTCAATTTTGCGCGGAGTATTTGACTTACCTGCAGCAGACACTGATAATAGTAGACGTGGGTAGCAGGCTGGTAGCATTCCTGCTGATACTGGCTGTTTTCCTGTTACTCTATAAACTCATTCCGAACACCAGGACATACTGGCGTTATGTTTGGCCGGGAGCGCTCCTGGCCGCTGTCCTCTTCGAAATCGCCAGGACTCTATTTATTTTCTATATTAATAACTTTGCTAATTACCAACTTATCTATGGTTCTATCGCCTCTATTATTGTCCTGCTCGTCTGGATATACTATTCGGCATTCATCATGATTCTGGGAGCAGAATTCACTTTCCAATATGGTCGCATGCGCCACCCGGTGACTACGGGGAGTGGCGCCGATAAATAAAAAGGAGGCAACATGGGTATCTTATTAATTCTTGGTATTATTCTCTTAATCTTGTGGCTACTGGGATTATTCGTCTTTAGTCTAGGCGCTCTGATCCATATAGCACTTGTTGTCGCAGTCATTCTCATAATTATCTGGCTGCTGAAAGCCGTATTCAGGAGAGGTTAGGCCTTTCCAGCCTTAAAGCTTTACGTGCGGCTTTCAGCATAGCAGGGCAATCATACGGCACAGTGCTGGTAGAAACGCAGAGGGACAGCCAGTGCGAAGGGCGAGGCAGCTGCATCTCCGCCAGACCATGTGTCTCTACCTCCATCAGAATAGAAAGATAACTAATCCTCTGCCTTGACGTTTATATTAATGAAGAACGCATTTTATCATACTCATCTACGGAGGAATCATAATGAAGAGGCTATTATTCTTAATGCTGACTATCGTAATGACAGTCGGTCTTTTCGGCTGTTCTCAGCCGGCTTCGGGAGAACTGCTGAAATCGGACAAAGACCGCATCACCTCGCCGATGGTAGATCAATCCGATATGACAATGCTGGTAAATGGCGATAGTGAATTCGCTTTCGACCTTTACCAGGCTTTAAAGAAAGAAGACGGTAATATCTTCTATTCGCCCTACAGCATCTCGCTGGCTCTGGCGATGACATACGCCGGCGCCCGTGGTGAAACTGCGAAGCAAATGGCAGACACTCTTCATTACCTGCTACCTCAGAGCGCTCTACATCCGGCGTTTAACAGTCTGGATATCGAATTGGGGAAGCGTGGTGAAGGAGCCAAGGGCAAAGACGAGAAAGGTTTCCGGCTCAATATAGTCAACGCAATTTGGGGACAGAAGGATTATAAGTTCCTGTCAGACTATCTTGACCTGCTAGCCGAGAACTACGGAGCCGGACTAAGGGTTCTTGATTTCATTAGTGACCCGGATCAATCACGAGAAGTGATCAACCAATGGGTCAGTGACCAGACGGAAGGCCGCATCAAAGACCTGATTCCGGAAGGCAGTATTAACTCCTTTGACCCGCCTGGTGCTGACCAACGCCATCTACTTCAATGCGGCATGGAAGCTCCCTTTCCAACCGGAAGCCACCACTAATGGTCCCTTCCATCTGATAAACGGCACCGACGTAACTGTGGCGATGATGAAGCAAACCGGCTCCTTTAAATACGCTGAGGGTGATAATTATCAGGCTATAGAACTGCCTTATGACGGACAAGAACTCTCTATGGTCATCTTCCTGCCCGCGCCGGGACAGTTCAAAGCCTTTGAAGAAGCGATGACTTATCAACTGGCCAGCAATATTCTGGCGCAAAAGAATAGCAACCGGCAGGTTGCTCTCACGATGCCCAAGTTTGAATTTGAATCAGAGTTTGGGCTTAAAGAGACACTTATGGGAATGGGTATGGTAGAACCATTCCGAGATAGCGCCGATTTTTCTGGTATGTCCAGCCAAAGTGATCTGCACATTGACGATGTTGTGCATAAGGCGTTTGTTTCTGTAGATGAAGCTGGTACCGAGGCAGCAGCAGCCAGCGCAGTGATCGTGGGAACAACATCCATGCCGCCAGAACCGGTGACAGTTACTCTTGACCGCCCCTTCGTTTTCCTGATTCGTGATATTCAAACTGGCACCATCCTGTTTATTGGGCGTGTGATGAATCCGGGCGAGTAGGCTAGTCTCGAATCGCCACGGGTAAGGTAATACCAGCGTGAAGAGAGCTTTAAGAATAACTTTTATCACAGGACGGCGTTATATATAATGTTTGGGTTGGGGAAAACGGGCAAGGAGGTCGGCTATGAAATACAGACTTATCAGGGTAGTGGGACTCCTTATGGTACTGGCGTTTGTCGTCGGGCTTTTGCCGGCGTGTCAAAGGGTACAGGCGGCGAGCAGTTATGTCGCGATTCTTCCCGCAGTCCTGCACAGCGGCCGCACGGAAGCTATTTCGCTGGCGCTCTTCGCCGGTGATAAGCTGGTAAAAGACAACGTTGAAGTCACTCTCCTGAAAGACGGCAAAAAGGTCGCCAGCGCCAAACAGGCGGTTGATGGCAAGGGCACTGTCTCCCTCGACATCCCGAAAGTGGCAGATGGTAAGTATGAGATTCAGGTGAAGGGCGGCGCATTCTCCGATAAGGCGAGCATCAGTGTTGAGAAGAGCTTTCTCGTATTCGTAGAAACCGACAAGCCTATCTACAAGCCGGGCCAGACCATCCACATGCGTGTGCTCACGCTCGACCCCGAACTGAAGCCGACCACCGAACCGGTCACGGTCGATGTACTGGATGCCAAAGGTATCAAGATTTTCCACACCAGCATGACCACTGACGACTACGGCATGGCGAGTGTAGACCTGCCTCTCTCCGAGGAGCCGAATCTCGGGGTCTGGAAAATTAATGTAATCACAGAGAAGGCGAAGAATCAGCTCGACGTGCGTGTTGAGGAATATGTACTTCCGAAGTACGAGGTCAAGGTTGACCTGCCCAAGGAGTGGTTCCTGGTCAGTGAGCCAATCAAAGGCAAGATTGGCGCGGAGTATACCTTCGGCAAGCCGGTCAAAGGCGAGGTGAAGATTGTCGCTACCAAGTATGTCGGGCAATGGCAGCAGTACGCTACCCTGACTAAAGAAATCGATGGTCAAATCGACTTTGAATTGCCGGCCGCGCAGTATGTGGCGGGTACACCGGCATCAGGCGGACAGGGCAATGTCCAGCTTGATATCACGGTGACTGAGAAATCAACCGGTTATGTCGAAAAGACAAGCCGCCTGCTTACGGTGGCGCAATCATCGGTAAACCTGCAGCTCATTCCGGAAGGCTCGGTCTTCAAACCTGGCCTGCCATTTAATGTCCTGGTACTTACGGAGACACCGGGCAATCAGCCCATCGATAGCAAGGTGAGTGCGACTATCACCTATATGAACGAAAAGTTTGAGGATTTTAAAACAGAGCAGAAAGACATCAGCACTTCCAAAGGTAAGGCGCTCCTTGAGCTCGCTCCGCCAGCGGAAGCAATTGCCCTGTCAATGAGCCTTTGAAGCCAACTCCGGAGTCCTCGATACAGCCGCAGGCTTCTATAGTCCGAATCTTCATACTCTCCTTCCGGAAACTTTATCCACCTGGAACAGACCACGGAAGGAACGCCGAAGGTCGGGCAGAAGATTTCCTTTAAGGTCTATTCAACTGACCGCGCGGTAAACTTCTACTATGAAGTGCTCTCCCGGGGTACGGTCGTCTTCTCTGACTACACAACCAGTACGGATATCACCTTTAGCACCACGCCATTGATGGCGCCCACTTCGAAACTGCTGGTCTACCAGATACTGCCCAACGCAGAAGTAGCGGCCGACTATCTGCCGTTTCAGGTGGAGGCGGCATATCCGCAGCAAGTGACCGCACAGTTCAGCAAAGAGGAAGCGAAGCCCGCCGAAGACATTCAGTTGAACATCAAGACAGATGGCCAGGCAAAGGTGGGCATCGCCGCGGTAGACAAATCAGTGTTTATTCTGGCTGAAAACCGGCTCAATCTCCAGCAGGTCTTTGATGAGCTGGAACGGCTTTACATGGAGCCGCAGGCGGAAATCCACGAGGTCTCTTTCTATCCCACCTATACGGTTCCGGGAGCGCAGGATATCTTCAAGGATGCCGGTGTGGTGGTGATGACGAACAAGGAAGTGCCGCAGAGCAAGGAATACAAGACAGAGACGAGTGGCGGCATCATGAGCAAAATCGCCAGGTTCTTTGGGGGCATGATGGAGCGCGAGAAAGGAGCCGTACCAGCCCAGTCCCCGCTCCAGCGCCCGCTCCGGCACCTCAGGCACCTGCCGCGACAGGCGGGTTAGCCGAAGTCCAGAGGGTCCGGCAGTTCTTCCCGGAAACCTGGCTATGGACTGATTTCATCACTGATGCCAGCGGCAAAGCGACCCAGCAGGTGACCGTACCTGATTCCATCACCACCTGGATGCTGCGTGCCGTGGCTATTTCCAAGGAAAAGGGACTTGGTGTGGCCGAAGACTCCCTGCGGGTTTTCCAGCCCTTCTTCCTCACCATTGACCTGCCGTACTCGGCAATCAGGGGCGAGGAATTCCCGGTGAGCGTCGCCATCTATAACTACCTCGATACTGCTCAGAATGTGCAGGTGGATATTGAGAAGAGCGACTGGTTTGAGCTTCTCGATGACTCAACGAAAACGATTACTATTGCCGCCAATGACATCGGCGGGGTGCAGTTCAAGATAAAGCCGACTAAGCTCGGCATCAAGGACGTCAAGATATCGGCGCGCAGTCCCCAGGCGGCGGATGCCGTTATTAAGACCATCATCATCGAACCTGAGGGTGTGGCGCGGGAAATCATCGATAACCTGACTCTGGCGGGTGGCATCACCAAGTCCATCGATACGACAATCCCGGATGTTATTGTCGCGGATTCGGGTAGAGCGTACATCGCGGTGACCTCCAGCTTCCTCACGCAGACCATTGACGGGCTGGATGCCCTGCTGCAGATGCCCTTCGGGTGCGGGGAGCAGAATATGATCGTCTTCGCCCCGGATGTTTATATCACCAAGTATCTGCAGGGGAGCGGTCAGCTTAAACCTGAAATCATGGCAAAAGCGGAAAAGCTGATGATTACCGGCTACCAGAGAGAGTTGACTTACCGCCGAACAGACGGAAGCTTCAGCGCTTTCGGGATGAACGACCAGTCCGGCAGTCTGTGGCTCACCGCCTTCGTGCTCAAGTGCTTCTCGCAGGCAAAGGGTCTGCTGTACATTGATGACACCGTGCTGGATACGGCGACGAACTGGATAACGTCGCATCAGAATGCCGATGGCTCTTTTGATGTGGTCGGATTTGTCCACCACCAGGAGATGCTCGGTGGACTGAAGGGCAAGGAAGCCCTGACCGCATATACGGCGATTGCCCTGATGGAGGCGGGTGAGAAGGATAGTAGCGGCAAGGCAATCAAGTACCTTGAGGGTAAGCTGAGCGAGATGACCGACCCGTATGCGGTTGCCATTACTACCTACGCCCTTGAGTTTGCGAAGAGCCCGAAGAAGGACGAAGCCTACAATAAGCTAATGTCGCTGGCAAAAGAGGACGAGAGCGGTCTGCACTGGGGCAGCGGGGACTTACCGGTGCCTGTGCCGGAAGTGCAGCAGAAAGCCGGCGGACCAGCCATGATGGCGCCGTTCCGTCCTGATATCAACAAGAGCGCGGACATCGAAACTACAGCTTACGCTACCCTGGCGCTTGTCAAGCACGGCGATGCCTTTAATTCCTCCAAAGCTTCAAAGTGGCTTGTCTCGAAGCGGAATGCCTACGGTGGCTATGGTTCGACACAGGACACTGTGGTTACTCTCCAGGCTCTCACCGAGTATGCCACCGGTTCGCGGTCGGATGTTGACCTGACGGTAACGCTGAAGGGTGAGGGCGTCGACAAGCGGTTAACAATAAACAAGGATAACTTCGATGTGCTCCAGCTTGTCCAGGTGCCGGTAAACGCGAAGATTGACATGACGGTGACCGGCAAGGGCGATGCCATCGGGCAGGTGGTGCGGCGGTTCAATCTGCCAGCAGCGGATGGTACACCGGCGGCGCAGATGCTTAAGATTGACGTCAAATATGATACCGCCGAGGTTGCTGTCAATGACCTGGTCAAGGTGTCGGTGTCGCTGGCCTTCAATCCACTACCCGAGTTGAACATCGCTGAAGCCGGCATGATTGTGCTTGATGTTTCGGTGCCTACGGGTTTTGCGCCGGTGACCGATTCCATCGTTGCCGTGACGCAGAAGATGGCAAATATCAAGCGCTATGATGTGGCGGGGCGGAAGGTCATCTTCTACGTGGAGAACATGAAGCCGGGCCAGCAGATTGCCTTCGATTTCCAGGTTAAAGCACTTTATCCGGTGAAAGCGAAGGGTGTAACCTCAACGGCCTATTCCTACTACAGACCGGATATCAAGGGAGAAACACTGGGCGCGGCGGTGACGGTGCACTAGTTTATGGCTATTTCCATTCTCAATCCCCTCCCCCGGGCTGTCACTGGGGGAGGGGATTTTTTCTTTGGAGGTGGCCACGCCAGTTTCAGCGCCAACGCGTTCTCAGTTATCATACCTACACCAGGCTACAGGGTTGATACGATAACTGTCATGACGGCTTGTTGGCGATCAGGTAAGAATATAACATTTTCTCAGGATGTTACCTTGGCTTGATTTTGGTTAAGCAATAGCCGCAACGAGGGTAACAATCGGGCGGATTGTTAATCCAGACTTAAGAAGCGAATAACTAGAACCTAAAGGTAGCCTCATACTGTTGACATTCGCTGATGTAGGTTAATGACGCTACACGTATTATGGCGATCTTTTGGGAGTCGGAGCAGCGTCAGGTTCAGTAGGTGCTACGGGAGTTGCTCCCTGCTGAATAAACATACCGGGCATGCTTTCCATTTCGAAAATGCCATCTCCATTATTGTCTATTTCTAGTTTGGTTATAGTATCTCGCTTTGTACCTCCCTGCATTTCACCAGGTGATGGCGCCCTCATTAAGCCGGGTATCTCGGGTTTGATGATAGCGCGAGCGACAGTCTTTGGGGATATCGGGACATCAAGGTATTCCAGGTATCTCCGTAGCTTTCTTTGAATATCTGGAATCTGTAATCTGATGTCCATCTTGCCTTGTTCAGTACCTTTGGCAAGCACACGATATTCGTTAGCAATATCGGCATCGGGGATTAAAATGATTTTATAGTCGGTTCCTTCTGGAGTTATGTACATAGCTCCAGGAATCTGCGTTTCTAGCTGCCCTTTTTCATCGAGACCTATATGTCTACCCTGTGAATCGTAAACATGAAGTTCAGCGGGGCTGAACAGACTGAATACAGCCAATTTAGCCCAATCACCAAGCATACTAAAGAAAGCTGTCCAGAAAGGTTTAGGGTATTCGGGAAGGTTATTTGCCCATTTAACAGGCTGTTTCCATTTTTCACTGTTACTTTCACCCTCCTTCCATGAGGGGCCAAAAGGACCACACAGCCAGAATCTTAGGTCGAGTAAAGATATATAAAAATTACGGTATTCTCCCCAATAGCCCTTGAAATCAAGCCATTCAAATCCCTCTTCTGTGGCACCGGGTTCGGGTAAAAGTACGATATTTAATTGTTCGGGCTGATATGTCTGCCAAGATGATAGTCCAGTATCGTCAAAATCCAGCCCTGCCCAGAAGTTACCCGGGGCAAAATAGTTAGAATGAGAGCCCTGGGCAACGTAAACCACCGGATGTATATCCTCAATAAGGCTAGCCTCTTTCATTTTACCCCAGGACATCTGTTGACCGGCCTGGTGCTGTGAATAGGCAACAGAGAAAGGCTCCTCCCCGGCTTCTATTATTTCCTTTGCTGTTTTACCGGTGAAATTGAGTTGAACCAGCTCCCAATCTCCTTCGTGGTAATCTCTCCAATCGTTGAAGTAATAGAACAACCAATATTGAAGGACAGTGTAGCCATCCTCAATTTGCTCACTTATTCTTGCATAGACGGTAGGCTTGTATCGGTTTTTTATCTCGTTATAGCTGCGTAAATAATCATCATAATGCTCTATAGATGGTGTTAGTCCTACTAAATCGAGATAATAAATGCTCTTTGACCATCGTAATAAGCTTGATATTGAAGCCTTTTCTTGAAAGGAAGGGTCATTTATATCACGAACAAGCGATTGGTCAACTAAGGTTTCGATTTGTGTAGGTTCATAATGCTCTATTAACCCGCCTTCACCTTTTAGATGGATAATGGGACAGAATCGTTTGGCTAATTGCTCAGCAGATTCAGAATGCGATATTAGTGGCGGGCTGAGAGTTGGCTGTTCGGGTTGTGGTGGTGATTTCGGGCAACCGCAACTTACCGCAAGGAAAAAGCAGAGACAAATCAGAGTGAGTATTACGGTCTTCACCGGCCACATTATACCCATAGTATTAATCAGTATTTCTTGATTGTCAAATTGGTAAAGTAAACTAAGTTCCTCTATTTATCTTGCCGCCTCCTGAAGCTTCCGGTCATTACCACCAATGTTGTACTGCACCTCTAATCGAAATGGGACCCACGGTTAACCATATATAAATATTTCACGCTTTATACAGATTAATACTGGAACATCAGCATAATTGAGCTAAATAACTAAGCTAAAGGCCAATTTAAAAGTTCTTTGTTCTATCCACTGAGCTCCACTCGGGGTGTCAACAGGCAGAATTTCTACCGTATCTATCCTCTTTAACCCCAAAATACGGGTAACTTTACGCGGTTTAACCCTCCAGTCCCCCTGCCTTCAAGACGCAAATCATGATATAATCAATAGCGGATAGTCATGCCGGGACTTCTTAAAGGGGGTAATCAAATTGGCCGGGCTGGTAGTTCTACATTCCATCCGTGTGGCCATATAATGATACCGGTGAGTTTGTAACGATGTTCAAAACGATTGGTATTCTTACAGGTGGCGGAGATGTACCTGGACTGAATCCTTGTATCAAAGCAGTCGTTACCAGCGCTTTGGAGGAAGGATACAAGGTCCTGGGTATCACCCAGGGCTGGGCAGGTTTGCTCCAATACAATCTCGAATGATCCTTCCACATGCGACCATTACATTCGAAATCTCGAAAGTAAAGATGTCCGAACGGTAGATAGAACCGGCGGAACCTTTCTTCATACTTCCAGGACAAATCCTGAGAATATACCTCGAAAATCGAGTTCCCGATTTTTTAAAGAATTCGAGTTGGGGGAAAAAGAACGATGATAAAAAGACTATGGACTATACAGACTATGTCATTAATAACATTGAGCATCTGGGAATTGACGTGGTCGTGCCTATCGGTGGCGATGACACATTGAGTTTTGCCGTTCGACTGCACAAAGAGGGCGTGCCCATATTGGCGATTCCTAAAACAATGGACAACGATGTCTATGGAACGGACTACTGCATCGGTTTTTCCACCGCCGTAACTCGCAGCGTCGAATTTATCACCAATATACGCTCGACAGCCGGTTCACACGAACGAATCGCCGTGGTCGAGCTTTTTGGACGAAATTCGGGTGAAACCAGCCTGATAGCTGCCTACCTGGCGTTTGTTGACCGTGCCATAATCTCCGAGGTTAAATTCAATCTGGAAAAACTGGTTAAATTCCTATTGGAAGACAAGAAGGACTAATCCCTCTCATTATGCCATCATGACTATTTCCGAGGGGGCAACATTCGAAGGTGGTGAGGTTGTTGAAAGTGGGGAAGCTGATATGTTCGGACACCGCAAGACTTGGTGGTATCGGGTTAATCCTGGGTGAAGAAATAAAACGCATGACCGGACAGGATGTCCTTTACCAACCGTTAGGCTATTTGATGCGTTCAGGTGCCCCTGACTCTCTGGACCGTATGGTGGCTACATGCTACGGTCGCCTCGCCGTGCAATTGATAAAGCATAAGGAAACCGGCAGGATGGTGGCTTTATACGATGGGCGCTACACTTCTATCCCGGTGGAGACGGTCATATCTGGCAGGAAACGCGTTGACGTTGCCAAATTTTATGATGTTGAAAATTATCGGCCCAAGATTCAGGAATATATTGGTATGCCGATGTTCCTGAGATAAAGAGAGACGTTGCGATAAAACCATGCTGAGCTGTTACAGGGTCCTTGATTTAACGGATGAAAAAGGATTTATTTGTGGAAAAGTTCTCGCCGATCTTGGTGCGGATGTCATAAAGATAGAGAGACCGGGTGGCGACATAGCCCGAAGTATCGGCCCCTTTTTTCATGACATTGTTGACCCTGAAAAAAGTCTCTACTGGCTTGCTTTCAACGCGAGCAAGAAAAGTATTACTCTTGATATTGAGACGACTGGTGGTCGAGAGGTATTCAAAAAGCTGATCAGCAAAGCGGATGTTATTATAGAATCTTTTAATCCGGGGCATTTGGACAGTCTCGGTCTGGGCTACCCGATACTCAAAGAGATTAATCCCGGCATCATACTGACATCTATCAGCGCCTTCGGCCAGGAGGGACCGTACCGGGACTACAAGGCCCCCGACATCGTGGTGCGCGCCCTTGGCGGTCTGATATATACCGTTGGTGACACTGACCGGCCGCCGCTTACCACGAGTTTTCATCATTCTTATCTTATCGGTGCCATGCATGGTGCCGTCGGGACTGTCTTAGCTCTTTACCACCGGGCTTTGACGGGCTGCGGGCAGCAGGTTGATGCGCCAACTCAACAGGGTCTGGCCTTTGTGGGTAATGTCGAATCGCAGGTGCCCTGGTTTCTGCAGCAGATTATTCCCGGGCGAAATGGTAGAAAACGCTTCCCCGTTCAGCTTAAAGACGGCAGCCTTTATTTCCAGCCGATGCTCTGGAAATGTAAAGATGGCGATGTTGCGTTCACGATAGCTGCTGCCGCCATGACCGCTAGCGCCAGAGGTCTTATCGATTGCATGAAAAATGACGGCATCGACGCCAACGCCCTGGAGAAATGGGATTGGCGGGAGGTGCACGAGGGCGAGTGGACCCGGGAGGAATTCGAAAGTATCCTTGATGCTCTCGGTAAATTATTCGCCCGGCACACTCAAGATGAACTGCTTAAAATATCTCAGGAAAAAGGTATACAGCTGGGGATTTGCCTTGATGCTGAAGGGGCACTCCAGTTCCCCCAGCTTGTGGAGAGGGGTTTCTGGAAAGAGGTGGAGCATCCTGAACTGGGCACGAGTCTCATCTACCCGGGTGGTTTCGCGCGATTCACCGAAGCTGAATGTGGTATGAGACGTCGGGCGCCGCATATCGGTGAGCATAATAATGAAATTTATCATCAGCAAATGGGTATGTCTGAAAAGGAACTGGCGGACTTAAAACGACGCCATATAATCTAGCCGAGGAGATAACGTGGTTAAGAAACCATTTGAAGGGTTAAAAGTTATCGACCTGTGCTGGTCGGGGGCGGGAGCTTCTATTATGAACCTCTTCGCCCATTACGGAGCTATGGTGGTACGGGTGGAGAGCGCCAGGCAGCCCGACCCGATAAGACGTGTTCTGACCTATACCAATTATACCAAGGATGCCCCGCATGCGCTTGAGCTCAGCGCCTATTATGCTTTCAGTCATCCTGCGAAAAAATACGGGATGACCCTGGACCTTAAAAATCCTGGGGCGAAAGACGTATTCAAAAAGCTGGTGGCCTGGGCCGATGTGGTCGGGGAATCATTTCCTACCGGCGTTATCGAAAGGCTCGGTTTCGGCTACGAGGTATTAAAAGAGATAAAACCGGATATTATCATGTTCCGTTCCTGCGGCTACGGGCATACCGGACCGATGGCCAGGCAAGCGGGCTTTGGCATGATATTGTCAGCCTTCAGCATGATGTATTCCCTCAGCGGCTGGCCGGACCGTGACCCTGTGCCGGTGTCCAGCTATTATACCGACCAGCTCTCTCCATTATGCGGCATGCTGGCGCTTGTGTCTGCCTTGGACTACCGCCGCCGGACCGGGAAGGGGCAATGCATTGACCATTCTCAAATAGAATCTGGCCTCAACTATCTGGCGTCATTGATACTCGATTACTCGGCCAACAAGCGGGAGTTAGCTTTAACGGGCAATAAATGTAATTATGCTGCTCCTCACGGTGTTTACAGATGCCAGGGTGATGACCGCTGGGTTGCCATCGCCGTAATGACCGAGGAGGAATGGGTTAGCTTTTGCCGGGTGCTGGGAAGCCCGGACTGGGCTAAAGACTCCAGGTTTGCGACTCTAAAAAGCCGCATCGAAAACAGCAACGAGCTTGACAGACTCGTAGAAACATGGACAGTGAACCTGACGGCAGAATATGTCATGGAGGCGCTGCAGAAGGCGGGTGTCGGTGCCGGGGTGGTCGCCAATGCCCGGGACCTGGCCGAGGATGCTCAGCTTAACTATTATGGATTCTTCCGCGAAGTCGAGCATCCCTATACCGGTAAGGCGAGATATTACCATCCCCCGGCTTTCAAGCTCTCCGAGGCCCCCGCCGAAGTCGGGCGGCCCACGCTTTTGGGTGAGCATAACGCGTATATCTGCCGGGAGATTCTGGGAATCTCCGATGATGAATTCACTAGATTGCAACAGGAAGGTGTTTTTGAATAACTTGATTCTATTGTTTCTTCAGGATACAGGCATAAAACAGGTTCCTGAAATGTTATCCTAAGGAGATATCAGCCGTGCTGGATTTTAGTTTTACTGAAGAGCAGGAAATGATACGGAACATGGTGAGGGATTTCGGCCAGAAGGAACTGGCACCGGGTTACGCGGCGCGAGTCAAAGCCGGGGCAGTCCCTGGCGAGATAATAAAGAAAATCGCCGACCTCGGGCTTTTTGGTCTGAATATACCGGAGGAATACGGTGGCCAGTCTAAAGATGCCGTCACCACAGGCGTTATCCTGGAAGAACTGGCCAGGCATGCGGACGACGGCGCTTATCTGGTCTTCAACAATTATGCCCAGGTTAACTTTGTCATGTTGGGTTCGGATGAGTTAAAAAAGGAATGGCTGCCGGCCATGGCGCGGGGTGAAAAGATAGTGCTTATGGCGGCTACTGAAGCTGAAGCCGGCTCTGACTTGGCGAATCTGAAGACAATGGTTAAAAAAGAAGGCGATTATTATGTGTTGAACGGTGAGAAAAACCGCGTGACCTTTCTCCAGCAGGGACATGCTGCTACCGTCCTGGCCAAGACCAATCCTGCCTCCCGAAGACTCACCCCCTTTCTGGTTCCTTTTGACCTCGCCGGTGTCACCACGGCTCCTATAGCCGATATGGGTACAGAATCAACTGCCGGCGGGATTTTATCACTGGAAGACGTGCATATTCCGAAAAAATTTCTTCTGGGCGATGAAGAAGGCAAAGGATTTTATGCAGCCATGCGCACCTATGATTGTGTCCGCGCCTTTGGTGCCCTTGAAGCGCTGGCCAAGGCCGAAATCACTTTACAGGAAACTATTGAATATGCTAAACAGCGGGTCCAGTTTAATAAGCCTATCGCCAAGTTTCAGGGGGTATCCTTCAGGCTCGCCGAGGCGGCAACCTATATCGAACTGGGCCGGTGGCTCTGCTACCGGGTCTTGTGGCTGAAAGACCATGATTTACGTCACAGCAAGGAAGCTGCCATGGTAAAGTGGTGGTGCCCGAAGATGGCTTTTAATATTATTCACGAATGTCTGCTTATCCACGGACACTATGGCTACAGTCGTGACCTGCCTATAGAACAACGATTGAGGGATGCCGTCTTACCGGAGATAGGCGATGGCACCGCCGAAATTATGAAGTCGATTATTGTACGCGAGATGCTGGGTAGGGAATTCCTCGATTATTGACGAGTTCTTCACTAGGCTTTATACACCTTACATAGAAATGCCCGGAGCGACTCAGAACCGGTGTGAGGGTCACAGGGCATATCCGCCGCGAAAACATTCACGTTTGATTCCGTGAAACCATATTCCGGCGGCCCTTTCTCCGGAAACCACCAGCCATGCTGAGCGTGAATTACCCCGGGGTGAATCCCGTCAGTTAATTTTGCTCTCTGCTTAATTCTGCCCCGGAGATTTTCAATCCAGACCCAGTCCCCGGACTCTATACCCAGACTGCTTGCGGTATCAGGTGATTTCTATGATAGGGTCAGGATTAAGTTGGCGCAGTGACGGTATCTGCCTGCCCTCGGAACAAAAGTAACCCTGGATTCTACTACCGGTAGTGATAATCAGGGGGAAATCCTTGAATAAATCAGGTGTTGAGTACGGACTCTCCGGTGGCTCAACATAATAGGGCAGCGGGTCATAGCCCATTGATTCAAGGGTAGAGCACTTCAGTTCAACCTTACCGGAGGGCGTGGCAAACCCTTCCTGCTCGTATTTTCTGTATCGCATCTTACCCGTTAGTATCCCCAGGTTCTTAAATTCCTCAAAGGTCAGGCCGGCGCCTTTCAGTGTCCAGTCGCAGTACTCCCGGACGTCTTTCCACGGGAAATCATCACTCATGCCCAATCTACGGGCCAAGTCAAATAGGATTTGTTTATCATCGCGGCACTCCCCTATTTCGGCCACCTTTTGCCTGATGAGAACGCACCAGCCCATATGTAAATCAGCGACTTCGTCATTTTCCAGCCAGCTTGACGCCGGAAGTAATATATCCGCCATCTGAGCGGTAGGAGTCATAAACAGCTCTGTCACCACCGTAAAATCGACCTTCCTGAATGCCTGGGCTCCTCCCACGGCGCAATTTCCTCCTCTGCCAACAGGGTTGATGTTTTTGTCCTGGCACAGGCTTCCATGGCAAGATTGGAAAGCCAGATCTCCCAAAAAGTTGGAAAGCCTGTTTTCTCAAGCCCTCGATTGTGTGCCGAGAGAGTGAAACAGATGTTAGAGAGACTTTAAGGTAGAACTATGGATAGGCCGCTTATTGGAATCAGTGTCGGTGATCCTGCAGGAATTGGACCTGAAATAACAGCAAAGGCACTCTCCTTGGTTGAGATATATCAACTTTGTAAGCCTCTGATGATTGCAGAGGCGGAGATGATAAGGGAGACACTTAGGTTTTCCAATCTTGATCTAAGCATGAAGCTTGTTTCTACTCCCAAAGAAGGCCACTATCAGTTCGGAACCATCGATGTCCTCGATTTAAAGAATATCGATGCTAAATCGATCAGGCATAAAATTGTATCACCCGAATATGGGCGGGCATCGTTTGAATATGTGAGAAAAGTGATTGAACTGGCCATGTCCAAAGAGATTGATGCTACCGTCACCGGCCCCATCAATAAGGAAGCCATCAATCGAGCTGGCTTTCACTATTCAGGCCATACTGAGATCTATGCTGATTTAACCCATACCAAAGACTATGCTATGATGCTTGCACACCAGAATTTTCGCGTGATTCACGTTTCAACCCATGTCTCATTAAGAGAAGCCTGTGACCGTGTGAAAAAGGATCGGGTTTACCGTGTCATCATGTTGGGATATGAGGCGGTGAAAAGATTAGGGGTTAAGAACCCGAAGATCGCTGTTGCCGGATTGAATCCGCATGCTGGAGAAGAGGGTTTGTTTGGCCGTGAGGAGATAGAAGAGATTGAACCCGCTCTTAAGCTGGCACGGAAAGAAGGTTTAAATATCGAAGGTCCCATCCCACCCGATACGGTCTTTTCAAAGATGCAGGGTGGTCAATATGATCTTGTTGTCGTCATGTACCACGACCAAGGGCATATTCCTACTAAACTCATCGGCTTCCAATACGATGATAAAACAAAGACCTGGGGTTCCATGTCAGGCGTAAATATTACCTGTGGTTTGCCTATTATTCGGGTATCTGTGGATCATGGGACAGCTTTCGGGAAGGCAGGAGAAGGCAGGGCAAACCCCGAAAGTATGATTCAAGCGATCAAAATTGCAGCACAATTAGCAACAAATAAATAAAGTTTGGAAGTTCGGAGTTCAGAGTTCGGAGTGTTTAACCTAAATTTCTTCTCCTTTCGGGCCGCTGACACACTATCCAAGCTAAAACCAAAAGGGGTGTCGGTAGTGCTATTTTCCTCGCAAAGCGCTGTCAAATAATATTGTCAACGCCGACTCCATAGCGAACAATCACCTTGCAGCGGTTACATTGATCAGGTGAATCGCGCCGGCGAAGGCGAGGAAGAAATCGTGGACTACAAGACGGGCCGGCCGCGAACCGCTGTGGCCGCGAAGAAAAGCCTGCAGCTGAGCCTCTATGCGCTTGCGGCGCGCGAAATGCTCGGCCTGAATCCCGCGCGGCTCGTCCTCTACAACTTGCAATCGAACGAGGCGGTGGTGAGCGCGCGCGACGCCAAGCAGCTCAAAGAAGCAACCGATACGGTGCTCGAGGCCGCCGCCGATATCCGCGCCGGAGAATTCCCCGCGCAGCCCGGCTTCCCTTGCAAGACGTGCGAGTACGAATCGCTCTGCCCCGCGCACGAACAACTCGCCGGCATTCACCTGCCCGCACGAAAAGAAGGCGCATAGAAACACAAACGGGGCGTCCCGGTTTCTCCGATCGAGACGCCCCGCGGGATTTTCCCCGAAAGGGCCTTTCCGGCGTCCCCGAAAAGGAAGGCTACTTGCCCTTCTTCTTGGGTACTTTCTTGGGGACCTTCTTCATCGCGCATTCCTCCGTGAAACTTTCTCCCCTTGGAGTGCGGCCCGCGCGCTCGAGGGTCCGCATGGCGCGCGCCGCCGATTCCTTTCTATACGAGCCTGCAGGACCGAAGTCAAGGAAATTTCTGCGGGGCGAGCCGCCGCACCCTGCGCGCCCGCTCAGGGTTTCGCGTTCGAGTAGTAACCGTCGCGCGCGAGCAGCGTCAGGTCTGCCCGCCGCACACGCACTTCGATGGGATGGTATTCCATCCCGCGGTTCACTTTTTCCGGCACGAAAGCCAGCGTGTACTGATTCCGCGCCTGCTCGGTGAGGTGGGAGTAGAGGTCTTCGATCTCGGATCGTTTTCCGGCATAGAAGACGTCGCCGCCGGTGGCGTGCGCGTAGCGGGAGAGCACGTTCAGGCCGCGGTTGAGTCCCGCATCGCCCACGCCGATGGCGTAGACCGAAATGTCGTACTCCAGCAGCAACCGCAGAGTGTCGCCGTGCTTGTTCACGTTGTGGCGCGAGTTCACCCCGTCGGAGATCAAGTAGACGATCTTGCGGCGGCCGCGGTCGCGGTCGCTGAGGAGCTTCGCCGCGGCATATATGGCATCGTCGATGTTCTTTGCTTCGGGATTTCCGATTGGCACTTGCGTGGCGACTTGCGTTCCGGGCGCCGGGGCGCCGTTGATGCGCGGGCCGGCCGTCATGGGGTCCGATCCCTGGCCGGGGACTGTGCTGCGCAGGTCCGGTGCGAGACGCTGCAGCGCGGTGTGGAGCTTGTCGTTGTCCTCCATAAAACCACTGACCTGCTGTACGCCGGTGTCGAAGCGCAGGACGGCCACCTCATCCTGATCGCTGAAGCCTCCCGCGATGGCGCCCAGCGATTGCTGTACCTGCTCGGCCGTTTTGACCTTCAGACCATTGTCAATCAGCACGACGGCCGAGAGCGGAAAGGGGTCGACGGAAAATACCGAGATGTTCTGTTCGATCCCGTCGGCCAGCACGCGAAATTCGTTCGCGCGCAGATCGCTCACGAGTTGGCCGCTGGAGCTTTTCACCGTCACGGGCACGACGACGAGTTCGACCGTCGTGCGGATTTTCGCGCGGGGATCTTCCTGCTGCGGCGGCGGAGGCTGGGGGTTTTTCTGCGGCTGTTGCGGAGGCAAGGCCGCCGCCGGAATCGCCAGCACCATCGCCAGCGCCCAGGCCAGCGTTTTTCGTGGACAAGTCACAGGCACCCCGTCAGTATTCCCTGTCTGGTTGGATGCAACCGCGCGGCTTGGGGAAACATCTCACGGGCGGCGTGCATCCAAACCTCCAAAGGAACGGCAAGCCGATTATACAATGCGCCTTCGAGCCCTTTTTTCTATTTTCTGCGTAACGGTCCTGGCGACACTGCTTCCGTCCGCCGCGCACATCGCCGCGCAAAGCGGGCCGCAGGGCAAGCCGCCGTCGAAGACCGAGCAGAACCCGCCCACCATTCGTGTGTCCGTCGCTCTGGTCAACGTTTTCGCCACGGTGCGGGACGGCCACAAACGCATCGTACCCGGCCTGACGCAGGACGACTTCAAGATCTTCGAGGACAGCCAGCCGCAGAAGATCGAGTCGTTCTCCCGCGAGACAGCCCTGCCCATTACGTTGGGATTACTCATTGACACGAGCGGCAGCGAATCCGCCATGCTCGGCGCCGAGCAGGAAGCCGCGTCGCGTTTCCTCAGCAAGGTTCTCCGCAAGACGGACGAAGCCATGGTGATCAGTTTCGATACGGATGTGGACCTGCTGGCGGACTGGACCTCGGACCGGGCGACTCTAGAGCATGGTATCCACAAAGCGCGGATCAATGCGGCAGGCTCCGGCGGCCCGGTTACGCCGGGCCCGTTTCCAACCGGGCCGAAAGGCACGAACTTCTACGACGCCGTCTATCTCGCTTGCACCGAAAAGCTCGCCAGCGAAGCCGGCCGCAAGGCCCTCGTCATCCTCACTGATGCCAACGATAACGGCAGCAAGATGCGTGTCGAAGACGCCGTCCAGGCCGCGCAGCGCACGGACACGGTGGTGCACGTCCTGCTGGTGTACGATCCGCGGGAGGGCGCCAACGAAGGTGTGGCCAAGAAGTTGGCCGAGGAGACCGGCGGGCGGATGATCGTCGTGCGCAGCGAAAAGAAACTCGAAGAAGCGTTTCAGGAGATCTCGGAAGAGCTTCGCACGCAGTACGTTCTCGGCTACTACCCCACCAATTCGGCCCGCGACGGCGGCTTCCGCAAAATCAAGGTGGAAACCACAGGCAAGGATCAGCACGTCCTGGCGCGCAAAGGCTACTACGCCGCGAAGGATTAGTGGTTCGGCACGTGGCTACTGACCTGGGGACTTCGGCGGCGCGCTAGACTCTGCGGAGGCGCGCGGCGCGTAATAGCCTTTGCGCGCGCGAATGGTCAGGTCCTTCAGTTCTTTGCGCTCGAGGCGGATCTGAATCTTGCGGAATTTCCCGTCGGCATTTTGGTTGTTAGGCGTATAGGCCAGTGAGTACTGGCTGCGCAGCTCGTCGCCGATATCCTGGAACGATGCGCCCAGGTCGTCCACGCGGTAGGGGAAGAACGCGCGGCCGCCGGTTTCCACGGCAAGCTGCTGCATGGCCTTGTCGCCTGCTTCCATCTGCCATTTCCGTTGGACACGCCTTTGTGTGTCGTTCTCTTCCTCGGCGGTCACCCACTGCGTGCTCGAGCTGATGGCGTAGATCGCCACGCCGGCACGCTGCGCAAGCTCAATAGCCTCGCTGCGCGAATGCTTGCTCAGTGTATCGTCGCCGTCGCTGATCACCACCAGGACGCGCCGCATCTCCACATTCGTCGGAGAAGGCAGCGGCGGGTTCAGCAGGCGCTGCTCGCAGGCAGAGTACACGGCGTCGTAAAGCGCGGTGCCGCCGCCCGCCCGCTCCTTCATGATGGCGTCGCGCAGCGAACTGAGATTCTCGGTAAAGTCCTGGATCACGCTGGGTTCATCATCAAACGTCATCAGGAAGGCGAGGTCCTTGTGCCTCCGGATGACGTTGTAGAGGAACTCAATCGCTGCTTCCTGCTCGAACTTGAGCCGCTCGCGGATGCTGTTCGAGGTGTCGAGCAAGAGCGCCACACGTAGCGGCAGGTCGGTCTGGCGGCTGAAAAACTTGACGTCCTGCAACTGGCCGTCTTCGAGCACTCGGAAATCCTGCTGCTGCAAATCCGTCACAAACTTTTGACGGCGGTTGAGCACGCTGAAGACGACGTCCACCAACTCGACGTTTTTCCGAATTGTTTGATCGGCCGGCCGCTGACCAGCGGTGGGGGGAGGGGTGGGCGGCTTTTGCTCTTGCTGCTGTTGCTGCGCGGCCATCCCTGCCGTAAGCAGGATGCCGGCGGCAAGCACGAGCATGGGCAGGAGGGCACGTCGCATGACCGAATTATAGGTACGCACGGAGAGCAGCGTCAATCTTGGCTTCGGCGATTCCCAGGGCCATGGCAAGCTGGTTCATCCACCCTCGCAACTCCGGTGCGAGCGGCGCACGGACTTCCACCGTGGCAGCCGTGCGCGGGTGCTGAAAGCGGATTCGCGCCGCGTGCAGGAATGGATGGCCGAGGGCCGCGACGCCGATCTTTCCCGCGCGCACCTCGCGCGTGGCTCCGTACAGCGCGTCTCCCACAAGCGGATGCTTGAGCGCAGAAAAGTGCGCGCGGATCTGATGGGTGCGCCCGGTGTGCAAGTCCACCTCAACCAGGGTGAACCCGTCCAAGCGCGCGAGCACACGCCAATCGGTGCGTGCCTCCCTGCCCTGCTTGCCTTTGGCGGTCATGCGCGTGCGGCGCCGCGGATCTCGCGCGATGGGCAGATCTATCCTGCCCGAATCGCGCGGAAGCGAGCCTTGCACGAGCGCCAGGTACGTTTTCTCGACAGTGCGCGAGCGGAACTGCTCGGCGAGTATCGCGTGAGCGCGATCGTTGCGCGCCACGACGAGCACGCCCGACGTGCCGCGGTCCAGCCGATGCACGATTCCCGGCCGTAGCGGGCCGCCGGCGGAAGAAAGTTTCCCGAGCCGATGCAGCAGCGCGTTGACCAGCGTGCCCCGAGAGCCGCCCGCCCCCGCATGAACCACCATTCCAGCGGGCTTGTTGACGACGACAAAGTCCTCGTCTTCGCGCAGGATCTCAAGCGGGATTTCTTCGGCCACGGCCTCGAGCGGGGGCCGCGGCACGGCTTCGACTTCGATCACCTCACCAGCGGACGTGCGATGTGCGGCCTTGACATTGGCGCCGCGGACGCGCACGCGGCCCTCGTCAATCAACTCCTGGATCCGCGTGCGGCTCAGTTCCGGCAACTGCACCGCCAGATAACGGTCGAGGCGTTGACCGGAATCTTCGGGGGTGACGATGAATCTCTTGCGATCCGTCATGCGGATTCGTTGGAGGGACGCGGCCGCCCACGCAACAGTTCCCAAACAACCAGCAGCACGCCGAGGGTGATGGCCGAATCGGCCAGGTTGAACGCGGGCCAGTGAAAGCTGCCCACGTGGACTTCGAAAAAATCCGTCACGCCCCCATAGAGCACACGGTCCAACAGATTGCCGGACGCACCGCCTAGGACGAGCGAAAAGCCGATGTGGCTAAGCCTCCCACCCGCGCGCCCTTCCGAAAGCGCCCAGGCGAGCAGGCCGATGACGATGGACGTGCCCACGACCAGCGCCGCAGTCAGCCACTTCGAATGCGATTCAGCGAACATCCCGAAAGCGATTCCCGGATTGCGGCTGTGCACCAGCGTGGCGATGCCGGGCAGCAGGACGCGATGGAAGTCTGGTGTGGTGAATTGCTCGATGGCGAACTTCGTCGCGCGGTCCGCGGCCAGAATGGCGAGCGAGAGCCAGAGCCACCGCGCGTGCCGTAGGCCTTCCATCAGAAATCGACGCGCGCAATTTCCGCGAGCGCAGCCGTGCACCGCTCACAGATCGTGGGGTAATCGGCGTTCTCGCCCACGTGGATCGAGTAGTTCCAGCAGCGCTCGCACTTCTTGCCGTCCGCGCGGCGCACGGAAACCTCCAAGCCCGGCACGGCTTCCGAACGGAACGCGCCGTCGCCGCCGCGCACGGGGCACAGCTCCACTTGAGAGACGATGAAGAGCGCGGGCAGCCACTCCGCGTACTCTTCCAGCAAGCCGGCGAGGTCGCCTTCCGCGCTCAGCGCCACACGCGCTTCGAGCGCGCTCGAAACCGTCTTCGCGTCGCGCGCCGCCTCAAGCGCCTTCAGGACCTCATTGCGAATCGAGACGAGCAGCGTCCAGCGCTCCGCTTTCATCTCCGGCAGGTGGGTCTCGAGATCCGCCGCGGCAGGAAAGAGCGTCATGTGGACGCTCTCCGGATCACCCGCCTTGCGCGGCATGTGCTTCCAGACTTCTTCCGCGGTGAAGACGAGTATCGGGGCGGCCAGCCGCAGCAGCGCGGATGCGATCGTGTAGATCGCGGTCTGCGCCGAGCGCCGCGCGCGGCTTTTCGCTGCAAACGTATACAGACGGTCCTTGAGGATGTCGAAGTAGAACGCGCTCAGATCTACGGCGGCGAATTCATGCAACGCGTGAAAGACGCGGTGGAATTCAAAGCGGTCGTACCACTCGCGGCAATCGCGCACCAGAGCCGCCGTGCGCGAGAGCATCCAGCGATCCATCTCCTCGAGCTGATCGAGCGGGAGCGAGTCGCGGCCCGGATCGAACTCCGCGAGGTTGCCCAGCGCGAAGCGGAATGTATTGCGCAGCTTGCGGTAGGATTCGGCGAGCTGCGTCAACAATCGCTCGGAGATGCGCACGTCGCCCTGATAATCCTGCGCCACAACCCAGCATCGCAGGAGGTCGGCGCCCCACTTCTCGCAGATCTCGCGGGGCAGGATCACGTTGCCCAGGGACTTGGACATGGGGCGGCCGTGTTCGTCAAGCGCCCAGCCGTACGTCAGGACATGGCGATACGGTGCCGAGCCGCGCACTGCGCAAGCCACGAGCAGCGAGCTGTGGAACCATCCGCGAAACTGGTCGGGACCCTCGAGGTACATGTCGGCGGGCCAGGGAACTTCCGCGTCGGGAGTGCCGGGCGGATCAAGAACCGCCAGATGCGACGACCCCGAATCGAACCAGACGTCCAGGATGTCGCTCTCCTTGCGCCACCGCGCCTCGCCACAGGCGCAGCGCGTTCCCGGGGGGAGGAGCTCCTCGGCGGAATGCCGATACCAGGCGTCAGCGCCTTCCTTCTGGAACCACGCGACAGCGCTGCGCAAGGCTTGCACATCTTCCAGCATCGTGCCGCAGGCTTCGCAGTAGAAGACCGCAATCGGCACGCCCCAGAACCGCTGGCGGGAAACGCACCAATCCGGGCGTTCGGCGAGCATGGAACGCATGCGCTCCTGGCCCCACCCGGGCGTCCAGTGCACACGGAGGATTTCGCCAATGGCACGCTCCCGGAGCGTCGGCGCGGAAGCGCTCTTGTCCGCCGCGTCGAGCTTGATGAACCACTGCTCGGTGGCGCGGAAGATCACCGGTTTGTGGCAGCGCCAGCAGTGCGGGTAGCTGTGCGTGAGTCTGCCTTCGCCCAGGAGCATGCCGCGCTCACCGAGCAGTGCAACGACCTGGGGATTCGCCTCGAAGACCGTCTTGCCTTTGTATTCGGGCAGACCCTCAAGGTAGCGGCCCTGGTCATCGAGCGGCGCGTGCGTTTCGAGTCCGTACTTCTGTCCGGTGAAGAAATCCTCCGCGCCGTGGCCGGGCGCGGTGTGCACGATGCCGGTGCCTTGATCGAGCGTCACGTAATCCGCGAGCACCGCCGGCACGCGCAGCTCTTTCAAGAAGGGATGCTGAAACTGCAGACCTTCGAGCTCGCGCCCTTTCCACGGCCCGCGCGTCTCCGCAACCTTCAATCCGAGCTCTGCGGTCACCGCGCCCAGCCTCTCCGCAGCCAGCAGCAGCGATCCCGCAGTCGTCGCCGCGACGACGTAGTCGTAGTCCGGATGAAACGCCAGCGCGCGGTTGTGCGGCAGCGTCCACGGCGTGGTGGTCCAGATGACCGCGTCCACGTCCGCGCCCAGCTTTGCCGCAAGCGCGCCGCCCGACACCGGGAACTTCACCCAGATCGATGGGCTGGTGTGGTCCTCGTATTCGACTTCCGCCTCCGCCAGCGCCGTCGAATCGTAAATGCACCAATACACGGGCTTCAGCCCGCGATAGACGTAGCCCTTCTCGAGAAAAGTGAGAAATGCAGCGGCGATGCACGCCTCATACTCCGGGCTCATCGTCAGATAAGGCTTCTCCCACTGGCCGAAAACGCCAAGGCGTTTGAAGTCGCGCCGGTTCAATTCGACATAGCGCATGGCGAATTCGCGGCACATCCTTCGGAATTCCGCCGGAGGCACAGCGCCTTTTCGGCCGAGTTCCTTTTCCACCTGGGTTTCGATGGGCAGTCCGTGGCAATCCCAACCGGGGACATACGGCGCGCGGAATCCGGACATGGTCTTGGACTTCACGACCATGTCTTTCAGGATCTTGTTCAAGGCCGTGCCGATGTGGATGTCACCCGTGGGATAGGGGGGACCGTCGTGCAGGATGTAGAACGGTGCGGCCGCGCGTACCTCCTGGATGCGCCGGTAAAGCCCGCTCGATTCCCATTCGGCAAGCTGTCGCGGCTCACTCTGCGCCAGGTTCGCCTTCATGGGAAAGGTGGTACGAGGCAAATTGAGTGTGCTCTTCAAATCGAGGGTTTTCGGCATGGACGGGTCTTTGGACCTCTCCGGTTGAACCGCCTTCGGTACACGCTCTGAGGCACTCCGATTCCGCTCCCGCCGCATGCTCTTCGTGCTTTGAGCGCCGCGGGGCGACTCATTCGCTTCGGCGCCGGAGGGAGTAGACTGTCACGAAATGTAACCCCCTCGTGCCTCTGAACGTCGTATGGTACAGTAGATGCTAACGGCTGTCAGCCTCAGGAGGCGAGACATCCTTTTGTCGTAGCCGGAATCTAAGGACATAGAGGGCAGCCGCCCCCGTGCGGGTTGACCGTGGAGCACCTTAACCTCAAGTTGCCAATTACGAATCCGGGCGCAGCCAAAATCGTGCTGCCACCGGCGCCGGGAGCGCGCAATCCCAAGTTTGCCGAGGAAAGCGAGTCTTGGGCCAAGGGATTCTTCAGCCGCCTGAACAGCTACTTTACCGAGCGGCCGATCAAGGTCGATCGCCATGCGCCAAGCGACCTGCGCGGCGATTCGTTCGGCGGCGGAGGTCTGTGGGACAACCTGAAAGACTTCTTCCGGCCCGTTCCGGAATCTTTGCGCGGCCCCGTCCACTCGCGCATGACGGTGGAGTGGAAACCGTGGTACCGCAATTATTGGGATAACCTCCGCGAAACGATTTCGCCGCCCAAACTCCCGCCTCTCAAAGTGACCAGCAAGCCCGTCAAGGTCAAGGACATCTGGAGCAAGGACGAGAAACTGGGGATGTCGCAGGGCGTTTCGCTTGTGGTGCACGCCTGCTTAATTCTTCTGATCGTCGGCGCGCCGGTCCTGCTGCAAAGGGTCATGCCCACCGCTCAGGCCAACCCGAAGACGGAAGTCATCAGCCTGGATATATCGCCCTACGCGGCCAAATTGCCTCCGGGTAAGGACAAGGCCGGCGGCGGAGGAGGCGGCGGAGAGCGCTCAGAATCCCACCCACGAAGGGCAAGGCGCCGAAGTTTGACTGGATCCAGAAGACACCGCCCATGGCGACGATTCGGAATCCCGACCCGAAATTGCCTGCCGAACCGACCCTGGTCGGCCCGCCGGACCTGAAAGTGCCGAGCCCGAACATGGATAACTACGGCGATCCGCTCGCGAAGATCCTGACCGGCTCAGGCGGCCCAGGTAGCGGCGGAGGCATCGGCACCGGTTCTGGCGGTGGGATCGGAAGCGGCGAAGGCGGCGGCCTCGGCCCCGGCTCCGGCGGGGGTACCGGTGGCGGAGCGTATCGCCCCGGTACGGGCGGCGTCGGCTATCCCGAATGCCTCTACTGCCCGCGGCCGAATTATTCCGATGAAGCCCGCAAGGCTAAGTATCAAGGTCTCTGCTGCTGTCAGCCATCATCACACCCGATGGCCGCGCCACCAATATTCAGGTGATTCGCGGCCCAGGACTCGGCCTCGAAGAGAAAGCCATTGAATCCGTTCGCGGCTGGCGCTTCAAGCCCGCCAGCGGCCCAGGCGGCAGGGCGGTGCCAACCCTGGTCCAGATCGAAGTCAACTTCCGCTTGCTGTAATTCTCTGCGCAGGCAACCCGTACTCCCTTCCCCGGTTCTCACGTCAGGATAAGTGCGTCCACGTCCCCTCCAGACGGTGGGAGAGTGACCTGCTCGTGCCGGAGGCGCCCCGATGGCCACTCCACATGACGCGCGGGAACTTGGCGCTCCGGACTTTACGTTTTCCGCAGAGAGCCGCTGGCAGACGATTCGCGAAAACCTTTGATACTGCTTGCACCGGTGCGCTACGTTGCGCAGCCCGGCGGTCGCCGGCCGTTTGAGATCGCGAGCCTCTGGCGCAGGCCAAGCGCTTGGCCGCGCACAATGGCTTTCGCTGGCGCTGCACGGCTTACTGATCACGCTCACGGTATCGTTCGTTCACACAGTGACGCAACCGCCAAATCCCATTCTCGAGTCTCATCCCTGGAAGGATTTTAATTTCCCGGGCTACAAGCCGGAAAAGTCTGCGCAGCGGGCAGGAGGAAAGCTCGGAAGCGGCGGTGGCGGCGACAGGAGTCCACTTCCTGCAACGCTCGGCAAACTGCCGGATTCTAAATCCAGCTTGCGCCTCCTTCGCTCCGGCAGAATGACAATGCGATTCTTCGGGTCAAGCCCACTCTAATCGGCCCAAATGTTCCGGCTCCGAGCCTGCCTTACCCAAACTTCGGAGATCCGACTGCACTGGGTTTCACCAACTCGCAGGGGCGAGGCGGTGGCGATGGGTTTGGTGGTGATGGAATTGGCGGTGTCGGGCCGCGGGGGAAGAAACGAGGAGCGGGACCTGGCGACGACAATTCTGGCACGGCATTCCGCGAAGGAGGAAAAGAGGGTACTTCGTACCCCCAGTGCATTTATTGCCCGAACCCGACCTTCTCTGATGACGCGCGTAAGGCCAAGGTGCAAGGGCGCGTGGAACTTCAAGTCGTGGTGACCCCGGACGGCCGCGCCACCAACATTCAGGTGATCCGCGGCCTGGGACTCATTCAACGAGCGCGCCGTTGAAGCGGTGCGCAACTGGCGCTTCCGGCCATCGCGCGACGCTGCGGGCCGCGCCACGCCGGTTTGGATCACGATCGAAGTGACGTTTCGCCTACTCTAACTCGGCGCGCATCGCCGCGCCCCGGGGGCTCGCAATCTGCTAGGATGAGCGCATGAACCGGACCATGAGAATTGTGCTGGCTCTGGCGGCGGTGGCCGCCTTGGGCGGCGTGCGCCAGGCACGCGCCACCCTGCAGACGGGCTCGATTGCATTCGAGGCATACGCCGCGCCCACCGACGGCCGCCCTGAACCCGTGCGCCAACTCACCTTTATCTCCTGCGGAGGAGCTACGCGGCGATCCAGAAGGAAGCCGAAGAAACCGAAGTTAAGCCAGACATGGACCGCTTCATCGACGGCCTTGAAGTTTCCAAAGAACTCAAAGCCTGGATGAAGAAACAGCACACCGTCGAGCTTTCGGGCGAGGACTTCATGCATCGCGTCAAAGCCGACGCCATTCTGGGCGTTCCCGAGTTTTACGACGCATATTTGCGTCACAACAAAGGCTATTCCTTCATGGGGTTCCCCTCTCCCAAATACCGCGAGGCGGATAAGGAAAAGAATCCCGAAAAGTACGAGAAGCTGAAGCAGGAATATCACGACGCTCTGCACAAATTCATTGAGGCCAATCCGCAGAGCGTCGAGGGCTTCGAAGTCTATCTCAATCCCCTCAACCCACGCAGCGTGGGTTCAGTTGCGCGCCGAGCATCAGCGCCGGCTGCGCGGACGCACGACCCAGCTCGCGCAACTCCGCTACCTCGCCGCCAAAGTGGATACCGACCTGAACGGCCGCGCCGCGTTCACGGGGATCGCGCCCGGTGAGTATTGGATCAGCACTCTCGAAACCGAGGCCGTCGCCGGCGATGTCCGCCTGCGCTGGGACGTTGAGTTGACCGTCCGCGCCGGGGAAACCACTCGTGTCGAGCTTTCCAACGTCAATGCCAGCGAGCCGCGGCGCCCCGCTCAGTGAGATGCGCCGTGTTTTCCTTGCTCGCCCTCACTGCCGGGGGCCCAGGATCCTGCTGAGAGGCGCGTTTCCACGAGGCAGATCCTAGATGGGCACGACACTTCTCTGGATCGGCTTTACTCTGCTGATCCTTTTCCTGCTCGCACTCGATCTCGGCGTTTTTCACCGGCGCGCCCACGCCGTCAAGGTGCGCGAAGCAGCGGCTTGGTGCGCGTTCTGGGTATTGCTGGCGCTCGTTTTCAATCTGGCCTTGTTGTATCACTCAGGCCGGGGGCCAGCGATTGAGTTCTCGGCCGGTTACTTGATAGAGATTTCTCTCAGCGTCGACAATCTTTTCGTTTTTGTCCTGCTCTTCCGCTATTTCTCGGTGAACCGCGGTACCAGCACCGGCTGCTTTTCTGGGGCATTCTGGGCGCGCTGATTATGCGCGGGATCATGATCGGCGCGGGCGTGGCGCTGATCCATCGGTTCGAATGGGTGCTGTACCTGTTTGGGGCGTTCCTGGTCTACGCAGGCGCCAAGATGTTGCACCAGAAAGACGAGCAGGTCCATCCCGAACGCAATCCCGTCTTGCGCTGGGCGCGCAAGTTCTTGCCCATCGCCGAGGGTTATCACGGCGAAAAGCTCTTCGTGCGCAAGGGAAAGCTTTGGATCGCCACCTCGCTGTTCCTTGTGTTGCTCGTCATTGAGACCACGGACCTCGCCTTCGCAGTGGATTCCATCCCCGCGGTCTTCGGGGTCACGCGCGATCCGTTCATCGTCGTGACGTCAAACGTCTTCGCCATTATGGGCCTGCGCGCGTTCTATTTTCTGCTGGCCGGCGTCCTGCCCTACTTCCGCTACCTCGGCACGGGACTTTCCGTTGTGCTGATGTTCATCGGCGCGAAAATGCTGGCCGCCCGCTGGGTTGAGATTCCCACGACGTTGCACTGGCCATTGTCGGAGCGGTTCTCGCCGTCGCCGTCGGCATCTCGGTCATTGCCGCGCGCCGAGAACAACGCGGTACGTCAAAAACAAAAGCCAAAGAACACCACGTCAAGGCCCCTGCCAACACTCGCGAGGTGCCGGCACAAGAAATGATCATGGCCCTCGCCGCGCCGCGGGCGGAACCGCGCGCCTTCGCAGCACACGCTCTGCACACACTCGGCACCGTGCTGAGTGATTGCGGGGCGCAGAGATGGCTGGCCGACTCCGAGTTCGCGCAGCTACTCGTTTACCACGGCCACGCCAAAGGGCGTGAGCCGCCACGGCCCGCGACCACCGTTGGCGTGGCTGTGAGTCCCACGCGCTTCGAGCAGATCCGCGCTGCCAATGGCTCGCCGCGCCTCGCCGAGATACCTCAGGATCAAGATGCGATGGAGTTCGAGCTGCACTTCGGCCCGCACGTGCGCCTGGATATCCTCACCACGAAGGCGCCTGGCGGGGGCGGCGCAATCGCGCGCTTCCTCGAACAGTTCGGGGAAGGAATCCAGCAGGTGGAATACGAAGTGATAAACGTGGACCGCGCAACGGAAATCCTGCGCACCCGATTCGGCCAGCAGCCCGTCTATCCCGCGACGCGGCCCGGCGCCGACGGCACTCGCGTCAACTTCTTTCTGACCTCAACGCCTGAAGGCAAGAAAGTCCTGATCGAACTCGTGGAAGTCCCCCGACGTGGCCCAGCTTGAGCATCGAGGATGGGGAAATGCGCGCCCCTGAACGCTCCAACTTCTGACATTTCAACCCTTCAGCTTCTTCCGTACACCGGCACAGCCGCGCCGTGTATGACCTTCGCCTCCTCAGAGCAGAGGAACACGATCACACGTGCGATTTCTTCCGGCTTAGGCCAGCGCGAAAAATCCGCCTTTGGCATCGCTGCACGGTTCGCCGGCGTATCGAAGATGCTCGGCACGACTGAATTCACATTGATGTCGTATGGCTTTACCTCTTCCGCAAGCGAATCGAACAGTGCCAGCGCCGCGGCTTTAGAGGCGGAGTAGAGCGCCGCACCCGCGGAATGTCCGTAGCCCGCCTTCGACGCCACATTGACCACCCAGCCGCGGTTCTGCCGGATCATGACGGGCAGCACGGCGCGCGCGAGGGCGTATCCGGACTTCAGGTTGAGCGCCAGCATCTGTTCGTAGATCTTCACGTCGCTCTCCCACACGTTTTTTCCGCCCGCGTAGCCGCCGACGGCGTTCACGAGCACGTCGATGCGCCCATGCCTCGCCCCGGTCTCCGCAGCAAACGCCAGCGTCGCAGCTTCGTCCGTGACGTCCACCACGGCGCCCGAAAGCCGCGCCGCATAGGCTGCAGCTTCCGCAGCCAGCGCATCATATTCGGCCTGGCGGCGATACGTGACCGCCACTCTCGCCCCGACGCCCAGAAACGCAAGGCTCACCGCGCGGCCCAGCGCGCCGGTTCCGCCGGCGATGATAGCAACTCTTTCCTGGTGGCTCATTTCACTCTCCGCAAATTGGAATCGTTCCTGGCCTCCATGCTGACCTTGGCCTGCATGCGAACAAGTTTGCTATGATGATAAAGACGCCAGCCTAAAGATTGACCCGTTCGGGCGGGGCCCCGGGACGCGCGTCAACGGACGACAGAAGCATATGGCAACGACAGCGACGAACCCTCTCAGCTCCTCGCTTTCTCGAAAATTGAAAGTCACAGCCCTGATTCAGCCTCACTGGAAGGCTTTAACCATCGCCATGGCCGCAGTGCTGGGCGAAACGCTCACGGACATCCTGGAGCCTTGGCCCGTCAAGATTGTAGTCGATAACATCCTGCAATCGAAAAAACTACCCGGCTGGCTGGGGGGTATTGTCGTTCGACT
Source organism: uncultured Acidobacteriota bacterium (assembly GCA_963739275.1). Classification (GTDB taxonomy): domain Bacteria; phylum Acidobacteriota; class Terriglobia; order Acidiferrales; family UBA7541; genus JBGQGH01. Next base: position 69,210 of record CAVTZX010000029.1, on the reverse strand, counting down.
GTTCGGCACGAATCCATACGCGATCTTGAACTTTGCCGTTGCCGCCGTCGCCACCATCGCCATCGTGGGCGCGGTCAGCTCCTACTTCGAAAAATACCTGACAACGAGCGTCAGTCAATGGGTTGGACACGACCTGCGTCGGACGCTTTACCACCACATTCAACGACTTTCTCTCGCCGAGCACGACCAGGCGCGAACCGGCGATCTGATCACGCGCGTGACGAGCGACATCGGGGCCATTCAAGACTTCATCACGTCCGCGCTGCTGGGCATCCTCGTGAACGTACTGACACTCATCGGCATGATCGGAGTGATGTTCTACATCAACTGGCGATTCACGCTGATCGCGCTCTCCATCGCGCCGGGCCTTTTTCTGGTGGTCTATTACTACACGCGGCGAATCAAAAAAGCCTCGCGCGCCGTTCGCAAAAAAGAAAGCGAACTGCTCTCCATCGTGGAGGAAGTACTGACCTCCATCCGCGTGGTACAGGCATTTGCCCGGGAAGACTACGAGCAGCAACGATTCGAAACTGAAAGTCTGGCAAATGTGGAGGCAGGGCTCGAGGCCCGAAGCATAAAGGCGAAGCTTTCACCGGTGGTGGAGATCATCGTGGCCATCGGGACGTGTCTGGTGCTCGGGTACGGGGCACGACTTGCGCTGGCCGGGCAGCTCAGCGCCGGCGTGCTCATCATTTTCCTGTTGTATCTGGGAAAAATGTACAAGCCCATGCGTGATCTGTCGAAGATGACCGACACCGTATCGAAGGCGCTGGTCGGGTACGAACGCATTCAGGAAGTCCTGGATATCGAAAGCCGCGTGCGTGACGTGCGGGGCGCGCGCCCAGCGCCCAAGTTCAAGGGGCAAATCGAATTCAGCCAGGTCGGGTTCAGCTATGGAAACGATAAGCAGATACTCAAAGACATCAGCCTCAAGATCGAAGCAGGACAAGTCGCAGCGATTGTAGGTCCGTCCGGTACCGGGAAGACAACGCTCGTGAGTTTGATTCCGCGCTTTTACGACCCCGTATCCGGCTATGTCGGAATTGACGGCACGGACATTCGCCGTTACCGTCTGAAGTCTCTGCGCGATCAGATCAGTTTCGTCCTGCAGGACACTCTGCTGTTCCGCGCGACGATTTGGCAAAACATTGCCTATGGCAAACCCGATGCTCCGCCCAAAGAAATCATGCGCGCTGCCGAACTGGCCAATGCACATGAATTCATCCAGGAAATGGCCGACGGCTACGACACCATGGTGGGCGAGCGCGGCGTCACGCTTTCCGGCGGTCAACGCCAGCGAATTGCCATTGCCCGTGCGATCATTCGCAATACTCCGATTCTGATTCTGGACGAGCCGACCGTGGGTCTGGACGCTGCCTCGGAACAATCCGTCATCGAAGCCCTGGACAAGCTGATGCAGGGTAGAACATCCGTCGTCATCGCACATCATCTGGGCACGATCCGCCACGCGGACGTCATCTTTGTGATTAAAGATTGCGAATTGGTGGAACAAGGCACTCACGAGACGCTTTTGGCGAAGAACGGGGTGTATGCAGAATTGAACAGAATCCAGACTCCGGAGGGGGCCAAGATAACCACGGCGGAACCAACCACCACTTGACGACAGTTTTCACGGGAAAGAGGCGTAAGGCAATGCAACGAACTCAAACCAAGCTCTACTCCACACTGTCCCTGATGTTGATGCTGTTGCTTTTGACGCTTTCGGCATCCTTAACGGCACAGAAGAAGGATAAAGACAAAGGAAATGCCGCCAACCTTCCGGAAGTCATCTGGCGGGATCCGGGAGACATGGCCTCCTTGAATCTGCTGGATGGCGCTGGGGGAAAAGAACATGCGCCGAACCCAGGAGGCAGATTCACCTTCGTACAGGAAGACACGGAAGGAACCAGCCCGAAGTTCGACATCGAAGACGACCAGGGCGTCCGTTGGAAGGTAAAACTTGGCCAGGAACCCCAATCGGAAACCGCGGCGACACGCTTTCTTTGGGCCGCCGGCTATTTCGTTGATGAAGACTATTACCTGGCGGAATTCAAAGTGACGGGTATGCCCAAGCTGCACCGTGGCGCGAATTTTGTCTCAGAGGACGGTACGGTCCGCGTGGCGCGCCTGGAACGCAAGTCGAAAGAGGAGAAGAAGCTCGGCAATTGGGGCTGGTTCGACAATCCTTTCCTCAACAAGCGGGAATTGAACGGCTTGCGAGTGATGATGGCCTTGTTGAACAACTGGGACTTGAAAGAAGTAAACAACTCGATCTACGAGGTGAACGGGGAACGCCGGTACCTGGTGAGCGACGCGGGGGCTACTCTAGGAAATACGGGCAATGTGATGACGCGATCGAAGAGCGATCCCAAAGGCTATGCAAACTCGAAATTTATCGGGAAAGCCGAGCCCGACTTCGTAGATTTCGTGCTGCATGCCCGCTCCGATTTCGAAAAGGTTGCCAAACACATCCCACGCGCCGACGCGAAGTGGTTGGGACAAAGACTGTCGCAACTTTCCGAGGAGCAGGTCCGGGACTGTTTCCGCGCCGCTGGCTATACGCCCGAAGAAGTCACGGTTTACACGCAGGCCATGCGGAAGAGAATCGCAGAACTTGCAGCGCTGTGATCATGGGGAGGAGGAGCAAGGCTCACGAAAATTGTCCCTTCGCAGCGAGGAAATGCGAGGCTCAAAGTAAACAAGTGTCCGACACATTCAGGCCCGGAGAAATCCGACCGTGAAACTGATCATCGAGCCGGCCGACGGCGTGGCGCCGCTGCTGTCCGCGATCAAAAGCGCGAAGAAAAGAGTGGAGATTGCCATCTTCCGCTTCGATCGCAAAGACATCGAGACGGCGCTACAGGTGGCGGCGCAGAAAGGCGTGAAAGTCACCGCTTTAATCGCATTTGCCAACCGCGGCGGCGAAAAAAACCTGCGCAAGCTGGAACTCCGCTTCCTCGATGCTGGAATCATTGTCGCTCGCAGTGCCGACGATCTAATCCGCTATCACGATAAGTACATCGTAATCGATCGGCGTGCCCTCTACATGCTTTCGTTCAATTTCACGCATCTGGACATTGACCACAGCCGTGGCTTCGGCATCGTAACCACCAACCGGAACTGGATTCACGAAGCGGTCAAACTATTCCGGGCGGACTGCACCCGGACGAAGTATGCGCCGAAGACGGAGACGTTTGTCGTCAGCCCGGCGAATTCCCGGGAGGTGCTCGGAACTTTCTTGAAACGGGCGAAGAAGGAATTGCTGATCTATGATCCCAAGATCTCGGACAGGGAGATGCTGCGAATCTTGCAGGATCGGGCAAAAGCGGGTGTCGAGATCCGCATCATCGGAAAGGCGGCGCGGGGCTCGCAGTTCGCTGTGCAGAAACTGGGCAGTTCCCGGCTGCACACGCGCACCATCATTCGCGACCGCCACCAGGCCTTCGTCGGCAGCCAGAGTCTACGCCCGGCTGAATTGGATTCCCGCCGCGAGCTCGGCCTGATCGTACGCGACGCGAAAGTCGTGAAAAGACTGGTCGACGTCTTCGAGTCCGACTGGGTTTCCAGAGAGGAGCCTAAGGGGAAGAATTCTCCAGAGGATATGGAAACCCCGGTGGATGCGCCGCACGAGGTCACGGAGAAAGAAGCGGAGAAGGCAGTTCAGGTGTTTACGAAGGAACTCAATCCACTGTCAATCACCGTGAAGAAGGCAGTGAGAAAAGCGGTGGCCAAAGCTGGTGACGACGTGCTCCACGACAAGGATGTCAAGGACACGATGAAGAAGGTGGTCAAGAAGGCGGTGAAGGAAGCCGTCAAGGAAGCGGTCCAGGAAGCCCAAGAGGCCCAGGAAGCTAAGAGTCAAGCGTAGTTCATCAGCGGTGAACCCCGCGCCGAGGAGAATCGAATGAGAGCGAAGAGACGGATGCCGTACCGCGGGTCTTTCCTAGTGGTGGCATTCTCCCTGGCAGCCGCGGGAGTGCCCGCGGGCCAAAGTTCCGCTCCAAACAGAGAACAGAAAGACCAGAAAGAAGACGCGGCGGGCTTTAAGGAGTTCTCTGACCGCGTGCAAGATTACGTCAAACTGCAAAGGACGGTAGAGTCCAAGCTCCCCGCGCTGAAGTCCACGGACCTGCCGGAAATGATCACGGCCCATCAGCAGGCGCTGGCGAGAATGATCCGTGAAGCGCGGCCAAACGCCAAAGCGGGCGACATTTTTACGAACTCGGCCCGCGAGGCGTTTCGGCACGTCATCCGCAGGGCGTTTGAGGGCCCGCACGCGGACAACGCGCGCGCCACGATGGAACTGGGTGCTCCACTCAAGGACGTCCACCTGCGAGTGAACGGGATCTATCCCGACACCGTTCCCTACACAACCGTCCCTACCACTCTGTTGGCGAATTTTCCGACGCTACCAGACGTTCTGGCGTACCGTCTCGTGGGCCCCGATCTAGTACTGATTGATGTAAAGTCAAACATGGTTGTCGACCTCGCTCACGCACTGGTTCCTTCGAAACCATAAGAAATGGACAAGACGATGCGACGGCGCAATTTTCTCGTTCTGTTTGTTTTTGGTGTCCTCACCCTCGTCCTGTCCAACGCAGGAGCGGACGAGTTCAAGTTTCCTCTCCAGAACAATTCGGTGCGTTTCGCAGCGATTGGGGATATGGGTACGGGCAACCCGCCACAGTACGAAGTCGCTCAACAAATGGTCAAGGCGCGCCAGGCCTTTCCTTTCGATTTTGTGATCATGCTGGGCGACAACATTTACGGCGGCAGCAAACCGGCCGATTTTGAGAAGAAGTTTGAGGTGCCTTACAAGCCCCTGGTTGACGCGGGCGTAAATTTTTACGCTTCACTGGGAAACCACGACAACACAAACGAGCGCTTCTACAAACCTTTCAATATGAATGGCGAGAGCTATTACACCTTCAAGAAGGGCAACGTGCGCTTCTTCGTTCTCAATAGCAATTATATGGACCCAAAGCAGCTGGCCTGGCTTGAATCGCAACTACAAAACAGCGGCAGCGACTGGAAAATCTGCTATTTCCACCATCCCCTTTACTCATCGGGAAGATTCCATGGGCCGGCAACCGACTTACGCCAATCGCTGGAGCCTCTCTTCATCAAATACGGTGTGGACATCGTGTTCGCCGGCCATGAACACGTTTACGAGCGGGTGCATCCCCAGCATGGGATCTACTATTTCACCGAAGGGGCTTCCGGAGAGTTGCGTCCCGGCAACCTTAAACAATCCGCGATTACCGACAAGGGATTTGATACCGACCGATCCTTCATGTTGATCGAAATCGCCGGCGATGAACTTTATTTCCAAACCATCTCACGCACCGCCGCGACAGTGGACTCTGGCGTGATCCGGCGCAACACTCAGACTAAAACTGCGGCTGCCCCGGCCCCCGCTCCTGCACTCTGAGAAACTGGAATCCATGCCGCACCGCGCGGCCCAGCGCGCCGGTTCCACCCGCTACGATGGCCACCTTGTCCAGGAAGCTCATGAGACCCCCTCGAGTGAAATTGTGTAATCAGGATACGCCGGATTCGCCGGTCTCCCTTGATGCTCTTTATTGGGAGAGGGATGCTGACGGATGCGTGGAAGCTCCGGGCATTGTTCCGCAGGCTGGCCCCAGTTATCCGCCCGGAGACTCCCACAGACGCTCCGCACGAGCTAGATTGCCGCCGCGTGGATTCGCAGCTCAGCGTTGTCGTGGATTCACTTTCTGCGTCAGCGACGATGAAGTCCCGCCGGTGAAGTTCGTCTCCCCGCCGTGGACCGAAGTGACCGAATGCGAACCCACCGAGAGCGAGGCCGCTCTGCCCCGTGATTCTGCCTCCAAAAGACCGGGGGAAATAGCGTCGTAAAAAGCTAAGCTACAGATTCCGAATGGGTAAGATGAGTTCGTTTTGTAATTTGCTCTATCCGGCCCGCGATGGCCAAGGTTGCTCCGCTTGCTCACCACTGAGGGCATATATATCTATAGAGTATACTAAAAATAAATATCCTCCTGGTACTTATGGACCTGGTCCGCCAACTCTTTATTCCAAGCGATTGCAAATGGTAGGAGGTGCGGGCAACGGATCCTGACGCAGTTTCCAGAAGATGTCTCCGTGTCGCGTGGGGACCACCTGCGCCATATTCCATCGAGTTTCCGCGAGCGGCAACAAGTCCGGATCGCGTCTCCCCCGGGACGTCTCCCCCATCTCCCTGCGCCGCCAACACAAGCTGCCCTCGACCCGACATGGCGATCACTGGACCGGGTCGGCGGGTGCGTTGCGGAGGAATGCAGCGCTTCTCTCCGGCAGTGAGGTGTTGATGAACATCCCCGAGCCGATCTCGAAGCCGGCGATGCGGGTCACGCGCGGGATGACGCTGATATACCAGTGATAGTAGCGCAGCCCTCTCGCTTCCCGCGGAGGTGTGCGCACGCTCAGGTTGTAGTCGGGATCACGCAAGCCGAAGTAGATCTTCCGGAGCACGGTGCGAAGGAGTTTGGCGAGATCCGCAAGCTCCGATTCTGAAGCCTCGCTGAAGCTAGCGGAGTGGCGCAGCGGGAAAATCCACAGGTGAAAGGGCGTGAGGGCGGCGAAGGGAATCAGCGCCACAAAATCGTCCGACTGAGCGACGACGCGCACCCCGTCCACGAGTTCGTCGGCCAGCACGCTGCAGAAGATGCAGTCGCCCGTCTCGTCGTAGAAGCGCAGGGCGTTCTCCATGCGGTCGCGCACCTGGGGCGGGATAATGGGGGTGCCGACAATCTGCGAATGGGGATGCTCCAGCGAAGTGCCTGCCCGCTCGCCGTGGTTGCGGAAGAGTGTCGCGTGGGCCACCCGCGGGTCCGCGGCGACCGCGTCGTAGCGCTGCTGATAGACACCCATGACCTGGTTGAATTCTGCCTGCGGGAGCAGGGCAAGACTCCGGTCGTGCCGCGGCGTCTCGATGATCACTTCGTGGACGCCCACGCCGGCAATCGTCCGCTTCAAACCTTCGTGAGTGCGCGTCAGTTCTCCGGCAGAATCCAGCGCAGGGAATTTGTTAGGCACCACGCGCACCTGCCATGCGCCGGCCTGTTCGATGCGGAAGACTTCTGGCGGCGTTTTCGCTTCGTTGCCAGGGCAGAACGGGCACGACTCCACGCGCGAGGCCAGCGTTGCGCGACGCACATTGACCGAAGCGAACTCTTCGGGGCGTTTGGCGCGCTCGGTGGCAATGATTACCCACTCCCGCGTGATGATGTTGTGTCGAATCTCCGGCATGGCAGACTCCTTCGACGGCGCTCCCGGCGACTCGGCACGGCCGAAACGGGAAACGCGCCTGGGCACAAGGATACCCTGAGTTCGCTCCGGGGGACGCGTGGGGAGTGTTTCAGAGGCCGCCGGCGATGCGGAAGTCGTAATCCGCGTATTTGAATTCCGGAGGAAGGCTGGAGCGCGCGGCGACGCGGGAGATTTTGATGTGGTGGCGCCAGGAGCCGCCGCGAGAGGCGCGGCGGCTACCAGTGGGCGGTCCCGGGGGATTCCGCTTTGAGGAAGCGTCGTAGTAGTGCGCGTCGTACCAGGCGGCGCACCACTCGTGGACATTGTCGCCCATGTTGAAGAGGCCGTAAGAGACCAGGCTGCATCTGCGCAGAAGCCCGCTGGACAGAGGATCGCCTGAACTAGGGCTGCCTGAGCCAAACGCGGATGGAGCCAGCATAATTGGGAAACCTCGGCGACCAGCGCCCAGGAGTTCGAGAGGAACCCTTGATGCATCCTGTGTCAGCCCACCGAGGGCGCAGAGGTGACAGGGTTCACTGAGCGCTCTGGCCCGCAGAGGGAAAGCGAAGGTCGCGCGATTCGCAAGACAATCTAGGCCCGGGCAGTGGTCCTAGCAACTGCGCTGAAAACGGAGGTCCCTGCTATCTGAATTGACAGTCTAAACAACAGTTAAATGATGTAGGGCAAACTACTTCTCTTTCAGCTTGAGCCTGCCCTTGGCCTTGTTCTGTTCGAGAAACGCTCGCAGTTTTTCGCTGGCGTTCAAAAGTCGGATCCACTGCTCGTAGTAGAGGGTCACAGGGAACCGACCCAGGCCGTACACGCTGACACCTCCCTTTTCCCCTACTCTGAATTCCAGCTCTCCAGTGCGGCGCCCCGCCGCTTGCTCCTCCAATTCAGTTACGCGGGCTTTCAGTTCTTCATAGGATGGCTCTGCCATGTCTCCTCCTCGGGCCCAATCGGAAGGCGAATCTATTATACCCAACGGCGTGATGAGCCGCGCCGCTTCCCCCGCCCGGGCGGGGGAACCTCCCTCGGTTCGGGTGGGTTCCTCGCTCATCGTCTACCGCTGCCTTCCCGCGCATCCTGGCGCTGGTCAGGGGTGAACCCAAAGCTCAGAAACCGTAGCTTAGCTCGGGTCTCAACTCACTCGCATTTCCGCTGACGGCGAACAGCGATTGTGTTCCGGCTCGCTGCTCGGCCGGAAAGGCGGGGAACTTCAAGAACGCTCGAGATTCAATCGGGCTTTCCTGCCGGAAGAGGGGCGCAGATCTCGGAGAGAACGATCGTCCCCGTCGAATCCTTTTGCAGAGGCTCGGAGCGAATCGCGTGGGCTGGGGGCGCGGGCCAGGCTAATTGAGCGGCGAGCTAGAGATGTTGGCGTCGGCACCGATGTTGAATCGTGCATTGGAGATGGAGGTTCCCTGAGGCACGTTATTCCACGCGTTCTGGCATACCAATTCAACGCTGATGGACCGAGCGGGGATTCCCGTGAAGGTTCGCCCACAACGATTGGGCCATGCGGACAGCCGACTGACGCTCGACACCTACACCCACATCGACAGCGCCGACGACCGGCGATTTGCGAAGTGGGTGGGAGAGATGCTGCTGAAGCAAGAAGAGGAACAACAGTCGTGCGTCAACGAAGACGGGTCAGATTTTGGACCCACTTTGGACTCAAACCCTCTCGGTCAACTTGCAAGTGCTTGGAGAGATTGGCTGGGAGGCCTGGACTCGAACCAGGATAATCAGATCCAGAGTCTGATGTACTACCGATTGTACGACCTCCCAGCCGTGGGAGGAAAAAAGAAGCGGGCTTCTCACCATCGGGCCGCGCTGGAGCGCGACCTCAAAAACCCGTAGAGACTAATTTAATCAGGAATTCGGATTCGGTCAACCGCCCGGCCCCGAACGCGATGCAATGCCCGAAGCGTCCCCGGCGGCATCCACCACCGGCACCAGTCGGCCTTTGCGGATCGTAAACTCGACGCCGCGCCAGCTAATGCGGTTCGAGAAAAAGCTGGCCAGCCAAACGACGACCGCGATGGCATCCCGCACCGGCACGAGGTGCAGGTTCCGCCGCAGCACCGGGTCCTGCAATCCGCGCACTCCCACCTCCCACGCCATCCACAGACGCAGAACGAGATATGCCGTGACGTACCCCACGGCTATCGCGGGCGTGGGAGCCACAAGCGCCGCTACGATCGTCCAGAAGACACCTTGCGAAAACAGCAGGCCGAAATGCGCCCACGGCCGGATGTTGCGGAGGCCGATCGTCCAGCGCCGTTCGTGCAGGAAGTATTCGCGCAGTGTCTCGGCCGGATAGACCATCCAGACAGGCTTCGGCAGCATCTCGATGCGGTAGCCGCGGTTGGCGATGCGGTTGCCGAACTCGAAGTCGTCCGAGTGAAGATCGGCGAGAGCCTCGAAGCCACCGATCTCGGCGAGCCGCGCGCGCGAGGTGGCCATTGTCGCGCCGTGCGCGAACTTCACGCCTTCGAGGAGCCGCGCCGTAAGCGCACCGGCACAAAACTCCGCGGAAGACCCGACCGAATCGAGCCGCGATCCCAGATCGCGCCCGGCCATGCCACGGAAAAGTGTGGTCACGGCGCCCACCTGCGGATCGCAGAACGGCGCAACCACTTCGCGCAAGTAACCCACGTCCACGCGGACGTCGCTGTCGCTTTCCACGATCAGGTCGTAGCGCGCCTCGCGCGCCATGCGGCACAGCTTGCACACTTTGTCGTTATGGCCCCAGGGCTCCGTCCCCACGAGCAGGCGGATGGAGCGCTCGGGAAAATCTCGGATCAATTGCCGGATGACGGGAACCACGGGATCATTTTCATCGCCCACATTGAAAAGAATTTCGTACTGCGGATAGTCCTGCCGGCAGAAACTGGCAAAGTTTTCATATGGCTCGCGGTCGAGTCCCCGCACGGGCTTCAGGATGCTGACGGGCGGAGTGAAATCGCGCGGGGGCGGCAGCCGGTGCTTCGCTTCGCGGAAAAACTTCCGCACAGCATAGATGGAGAGCAGGTAGTAGAAAAAGGGAGAGAGCGCGGCGAGGAGGATCAGCCAACGCAAGATCGTCCAGGTCATGCGGCGATTCCTTCGCGGCCGAGACTAGTGACGTCCCAATGCTTCGGGTCGCGTGGAAGCTTGAGGATCAGGCACAAATGAAGGACCAGCCATTTCCGGAGGTTTTGCTTCAGTCAGTAGGAACGGCACTAGCCGACCCAAGCCAGCGCCACGCCAAAGCACACCAGCAGCACTCCGCACCAGCGCAGCGCGGTTACCCGTTCGCCGAGCAGGTATTTGGCGCCGAGAACGCCGACGGCGTAGCTCGCCGCCGTGGCCGGGATCACAAAGCTCACCGGGCTCCAGGAGAGAAGCGCGAGAAGCGAGTAGAACGAACACGACAGAAGCAAGATGCCGAGCCACATCCAGCTCACCTTGAACGCGCGCCCCAGAAACGACAGTAGGGCGCGGGGTGCAACGCTCTTCACTTCCCCGACGCGCTTCATTGTGTGCGTCATGCAAATCTCGCCGCCCGTGCCGCAGCAAACCACCACCATTAGAAAGAGAAAGGTGCGCATCAGGTTCGCAACTCCGTCGTGCGCGGCTGCGTGAGGGAAATGACCAAAACACCCAGGCAGATAAAGAAGACTCCGGACCACCGAACCGGGGTGACCCTTTCGCCCAGCACCAGATACCCGAGCAGCGGCACAATCGCGTAGCCGATCGCCGCGGTCGGCTGCACGTAGCTATAGTCCGCCCAGGAGAGCACCACCATGTATGACACGGTATAGAGCGTCAGAAAGGCGATTCCCAACCACAAAGTCCCATTGCCGAGGATGTGGAGGAAAGTGCTTGCCAATGCGCCGAGCGAAGCGAAGTTCACCGAGCCAACCTGCTTCATCCCCTTGCTCAGGAGAACGTCGCCCGTCGAGCTGCACAACACCATCAACGCCACCATGGCGAGTGTTTTCGCCTTCAAGCTGAATCGGGAGAGCATGAGTAATGTTGCAGCTAGGTGTGCGCCGCCTGGCCGGATTGCGGTTTGATTGCCGGAACCGGGATCGAAGCGTTCTGATCGACGCCCTTGCGCGCGTACTTGTTGCGCTGCGAGCGGGTGTGCAGGAATTCGACCGCCTCGTGATACAGGCGTTTGCGCTCGTGCGAATCCCACAGAGCCTCGCGCACGATGCGCCAGATGACGCTTCGGACGGAAGTAATACTCGTCGTAGAAGCGGTTGACGCCATCCATCATCTCTTCGCGCGTGAGGCCGGGGTACTGGATATGCGGAAGTTGCTGGCCGATGCCGTCGGTGAGCGCCTCGGCAACGAGAAAATCGTTCTTCACCAGATACTGGTATAGCTCCGTGCCCGGGAACGCGTGCGCCATGGAAACCTGAATCGTCTGGCAATCCAGCTCTTTGGCAAAGTCGATGGTTTTCTGGATCGTCTCCTTCGTCTCGCCCGGTAGCCCGAGGATGAAGTCACCGTGAATCTTGATGCCCACCTTCTGGCAATTCTTGGCGAACTCGCGGCGCCATCTCGACGGTGGCGCCCTTCTTGATGTTCTTCAGGATCTGCGGATCGCCGGACTCGAAGCCGACGATGAAGAGCCGCGCGCCCGCATCAGCCATGGCTTTCAGCGTCTCGTAGTCGCTGTGCACGCGCGCATTGGCCGACCAGCGGAACTTCAGCGGCTTGAACTTCTCGCAGATTTCCAGTACGCGATCCTTGCGAATGTTGAACGTGTCGTCGTCGAAGAAGAACTCTTTGGCCTGTGGGAAGAATTCGATCGCTTGGCGATTTCGCGCGCGACATTGTCCGCTCGAACGCACGCGCCAGGCATGCCCGGAAATCGTCTGCGGCCACTGGCAGAACGTACACAGCGCAGGGCACCCCCGGCGTCGTGTAGAGCGAAACGATACGGATGCAGCAGGAACGGCACGTTGTAGTTTTCGATCTTGAGGTCGCGGCTTGTAGACCTCCGTGGCAAACGGCAGCGCGTCCAGTTCTTCGGTGTGGAGCTGGCGGACGCAGGCCGTTGTGCACTACACGGCCGTCTTTCTTGTAGCTGATGCCGAGGATCTGATCGAGGGGCTTGCCCTCCGCAAGCTCCACGACGGCATGGTCGAACTCGCCGCGCACGATGAAATCGACGTCCGGGCTGGCCATCAGGCTTTGGTCGGGAGTGTTCTGGACGTGCGGCCCGACGAAACAGATCTTCAGTCCTGGATTCTTCTCTTTCATCTCCCGGATCAACCGAAGATCGCTCTCGAACCCGACCGTCGAAGTGAAGAGGACCAGGAATTCGTACGAGCGCGAGATCTCCACCGTTTCTGCCCAGGAGATCTTGTGCGGGCAGGCATCCACCAAGCGGCTGCCCGGCAACATCCCGGCGGGAAACGAGAGCCAGACCGGATACCAATAGGATTCAATTTCGCGCGCCACCGGCCAGCGCGAACCCGCTCCGCCATCGAACTTCTCGAAGCTCGGCGGGTTGAGTAGCAAAGTCTTCATCACTTCGGGCATGCTCCGCCCCCCTTATGTATTCCCCGCAATCCCTTAGTATAGCCGACACAATGTATGGAGCCTAATTCTAATCGATAAGACAGCTGCCGCGAAAGAGCTTCATTGTGCAACGGTTTCCGCTCTGCAAGGCTGCCGCGGGCCTCACTGGAAAACGCGCGCGAGCTGCCCGGTCGTCTTCATCAGCGCGAGCTGCGCCTGTTGCCGCTCGAATTCCGCGTCGAGGAAAGCCATCCACTTGTCGTTTTCTTCAATTCGCGCGCGTTCGAGGTCGCGTAGGTTCAATCTCCCCTCCTGAAACTGCGCCTGAAGAATTCCCAGATTTTGCTGCGCCAGTTGCAGGTCGAGGCGGGCCACCTCGCGACCCGCTTCCATCTCCCGCGTGTGCCGGGCTTCTCTCCTCACTTGCAGCTCGAGCTGGCTGCGCTTGTTCTTCAAGTCCAGCTCGGCGGCGTTCACGTTGGTTTGCGCCAGTGAAACGGCTGCATTCGTGCGCGCGCTGAAGATGGGAATGTTGATCTGCACGCCGAGGTTCAGGTTGTTGCGCTGAAACGTCTTGAAGAACTTGTCGTAGTTGTTGAACCGGGTCAATACGCTGTATTGCCCCACCAGGTCGAGAGTGGGAAAACGCCCGCCGCGCTCACCATCCAGCCGGAATTTCGTGGCGCGTTGCTCAGCTTCCGCTTGCTTCACGCCCGGGTTGTTGGAGAGCGCGAGTTGCACGAGCTCCGCGGTGGGCTGATCGGCCCCGCCCGGGAGATCCTCGGCGGCAACTTCGATTGGCTGGTTGAAGGGCAAGCCAAGCAAGTCGTGTAATTCGCCGTCCAGCTCATCTTCCCGGCCCTCGAGCTGCAAGATGCGCTGCTCGACCCGCGCCGATTGGAGCTGCGCGCGCGTCACCTCGATGGGCAACTCGAGGCCTTCGGATTGCCGGTCGCGCGTCAAGTTCAGGATCTTCTGCGCGCCTTCGCGCTGGCGCCGCACGAGCTCCAGCTCATGGCGCGTCTTGGCCAGCTCGAGATATGCCGATGCGGCTTGCACCATCACGGCGTCGCGTACGGCATCGATACTGGCCAGTTGCCCCCGGGCTCGCTCCTCGCTGGCCCGCAGTTGGCCTTTCAGCGGCGGATTGAATAGCGTCTGAATGTAGGAAACGCTGAAGACCGAGGGCGCCTGTCCCCCAGGTGCCTGCGGCATGCCATTGGTGTAAGCCGCGCCGGAGCCGCCATAAAGGTTGGGCAGGAAATCGGAGCGGCTGACGCCGGCAGTCTGCTCAGCGATGGTCTGCTGCATGCGCGCGAGCGCCAACTCGCGGCTGTTGCGCACGGCCTGCGCCACGGCCTGCCTTAGCGTGAGCCGCGCGGGCGGGGCGAGATCTTGCGCGGCGGCGGAAATCGACGTTGCTGCTATGTATGCGGCGGCCAAAACCATGCCCCAGGCCAGCCGCGGTGCGCGTCGCGCGCATGTCCAGTTTGCTTCGTTCATTAGAGTCCTCGAGGCGCTATTCGTAGCGCAGGGAGTCTGTCGGATGCAGTGCCGCAGCTCTACTCGCTGGCAGATAGCCAAAGAAAAGACCGGTGGCGCAGGAAACCACGAACGCCACGATCACGGAAAGTCCGGAGATGGGCACCCGCAAGTTGCCGGGCAGGAGCTGCTGGGCCGCCACCGGCACTCCCACCCCGATCAGGATGCCCAGGACCGAACCGAAACCGCTGATCATGAAGGCTTCGAGCAGGAACTGCGCGAGGATTTCTCTCCGGTTCGCGCCAATGGCCTTGCGGATGCCGATCTCGCGCGTGCGCTCCGTCACCGTGACGAGCATGATGTTCATAATCCCGATCCCACTGATCAGCAGCGCGATGAAGCCAATAATGAGGAGCACGATCGTCAGAGCTGTGGCCACGCGTTTCGCCGCCTCCAGAATCGAGCCGAGATTCTGGACGTCGTAGATCGCTCCGGCCGGATGCCGGCTGCGCAGCACCTGCCGCACCTGTTCCGTCACCGAGGGAACATCTTCCGGTGCGCGCGCCTGTGCGTAGAGCAGCCGCAGGAGGTCCGTGCCGGTATAATTTTTCATCAAGGAAAACGGGACCAAGGCGGACTCGCGCTGGATTTCGGAAAGCCCGAAGGTGGTTACGCGCTCCTTGAAAACGCCGATAATTGTGAAGCGCAGCTCGCCGACTTGGAGCGGGAGACCTACCGCATCGCGGTAGGGATAGATGCGGTCGGCGAGTTCCTTAGTGACGAGGCACACCTTATCCCGCATGGTCATGTCCTGGTCGTCGAAGTAACGCCCGCGCAGGATGACGAGGTTGCGGATGGCCTGGTAGCCGCGGGTCACGCCGACCAGCGTAACGGGCCATTCCTTTCCACTCACCACCACAGAAATTTGCATCTCGCGTTCGCCCGCCGCTTCGGCCACCTGCGGGATCGCGTGGCGTATGGCGTCCACATCGGCAAGCGTGATTCCATAGCTGAGTGCCGAATACTGGCCGGGGCTGACCAGGTTTTCCGCCCAAACGAGGTTTGAGCCCACGCCTTCGATCTGTCCGATGACGAATTTGCGGCCGGTGAGCGCGACCGTGACGACAAGGACGATCGAGGCGCTGCCGATGATCACGCCAAGCGTGGTCAGGAAGGCCCGGACCTTGTTCGCGCGCAGCGCGTCCAGCGCCACCATGATCGTTTCACCGCGCACCATCGCCATCGGGATTTCGCCTCCGGTTCAATATATCAAAGATGCGAAGTGTTTACCGCCAGGTGGCTTTGACCGAATGGGGCGGGCAAGCTAGAGTAACAAGCCGCGATGGATGATGCGAGCGGCACGCGGCGGCTTCCCCACGGCGTATTGGGACCGCTCCGCAGCGTCTCCCTTCTTTTGCTGCTGAGCTTTGCCTCGATCCTGATCAACGGGTATCACCTAGGTCATCAGGACCAGGCGGTGTGGCTCGTTGCCATCAAGAATTGCCTGGATCCCGGCCTCTACCCCCTCGATTCTGCTTTCTTCCTGGCGCAGACGCAGTACACGCTGTTTCCTCAAATCATCGCCGGGTCGGTGAAGGCGACCCGGCTGCCGCTCGATTGGGCCGTCTTCCTCTGGCATCTGCTGAGCATTCTCCTCTTCCTGCTGGCATCGCTACAGATCGCGCGACGCGTCTTCGCGACGCGAGGAGGGCAGTGGGGCGCGCTCGCGGCCATCTGGGCGGCGCGGCTGATGGTTGCCGCGGGAAGCAAAGTGAGTCTCACGGGCCGGTACCTGCACCCTCGAGACCTTGCCACCGTGGCGGTACTCTTCGCGTTGGTGGCCGTCCTCGATGGCCGGGTCCGTGCGCTCGCGTGGATTGCGCTTGCAGCGATACTGCATCCAACGATGGCCGTGATCGGGGCATTTCATCTGGTGATTCAGGCAGGGGGAATGCCGCGGCGTGTGGCGGCTGCATTCGCGGCTGCGCCACTGGCGTTTCTGGCCGTGGGCCCGGTGCCGAACCCTGTCTGGCGACAGGTGGCTGCTTCGCGCAGCTATCTCTTCCCTCTTCGCTGGCATTGGTATGAGTGGGTCGGTGTGGCTGTGCCGCTGGGGATGCTGCTGTGGTACGCGCGCGTTGGCGAGCGCAGCGGGTTACCACGGGTCGCGCACATCAGCCGCCGAGCGGCGCTCGCTGGCACGCTGGGAACCGCGGGCGCACTGGCAATCTCCACGCTGCCTCCGCTTGAACGGTTCATTCCCACGGAACCGATGCGCATTCTGCACCTCGTCTACTATTTCACGATCCTGCTGGGCGGCGGCCTGCTCGGTGAATATGTGCTATGCAAGCGGCCGTGGCGCTGGGCCGCTTTCTTTGCGCCCATCCTAGGTGCGTTCTATTTGGCAAACGCTTTGAATTACCGCGCCAGCCCCCAGGTGGAGTGGCCGGGACGCGTGCCGGCCAATGACTGGGTGCGCGCGTTCCAGTGGGCCCGGCAGAACACACCGCACGGCGCGCTGTTTGCGCTGAATCCCAGCTACATGGGCCTCGCTGGCAATGATTCGCACGGTTTTCGCGCATTTGCCGAGCGCAGCGCCCTGGCGGATGGCGTGAAAGACCGCGCGGTCACGGCCAATTGTCCCGAACTGGCCTACATCTGGAAACAAGAGACAGACGGGCTTGCGGGTTGGCAGACATTTGGACGCGCGGATTTTGAGCGTCTCAAGGGAAACTACCGTGTCAATTGGGTGGTACTCGAACGCTCCAGCCGCGCTGGCAATTCCCCGCAAACCGCCGAAGAGGCGGGGCTCTCTTGCCGGTATTGGAATCCGGCGGCAATGGTTTGTGAGATCGGGATAGCCCATCAGCCCTAATGAATTATTTGCCGATGCGGTGCAGGGCCTCGTGCGCAGCCTTGCAATGCGGCTCCTGCTGGACCGCAGCGCGGTATTGCTCGAGGGCGTCAGCTCTGCGATTCTCCCGCTCGTACAGTTGCCCGAGCCAGACGCGCGCATCGCAATGCGTCGGCCGGTCGCTGCGTCGAGGGACCGACTGGATGTAATTCCGCAGGAACCGCTCCGCCTCTTCGTTGCGGTTGCCGACAAGAAGGGCGGCCACTCCCCGTAAGTAGAGTAATCTCAGGTCATAGGGATCGGCGCGCGCGGCACCCTCCACCGCCTGTTGCAGGCCGGCGGCATCCTTGTGCGTTTCGTAGTAGTCCGCTGCCACAAACCAGGCGTGAAATGTCGCAGGATGTGCCTCGAGCGCGGCGCGCACCTCGGCATCCGCCGCCTCCGGCCGCTTCTTCTCCACCCAGTAACGCGCGCGGGCGAGGTGTCCCTCGCTCGGATCAACCTGGCTGAGCGACTCGATCTGTTGCAGCGCCTTCTCATCCCCGCCGCCGACCAGGCCCGGCGCGCGGAGATAGAATTCGATCAAGTCGCTCTGCGCCTCGAAATTCGAGGGATTCAACAGCACGGCATTCTCAAATGCGCGGCGTGATTTCCGCGCCAGGGAGTAAGCGGAGAAAAGAATGGATTGCTCGGCTCTGCGGCCGCAAGCGCGTCCCAGCCAGAGGCGGTAATCGGAGTTGGTGGGATCGAGGTCGACGGCGCTCTCCGCGCTCGATGCCGCGTGGTCGAATTCACGCAGCTCAAATTCGCTGCGGGCGAGCCAGTAGTGCAAGGCGGCCTCGCGCGGGTTTTGCGCCACGGCGGCGCGGAGCGTGTCCGCGGCGCGCTGATAGCGGCCTGCCTCATAGTCCGCGCGGGCCTGCGCGAGCGCCGTCTGCGCGACGGCAGGGGACGCCTTGAGCGCAAGCAGGGCCGCGGCAAGGAGTGCAGGCAGGCATCTTCGCCTGCGGAGATTCATTCCGGCTGCACCACGTTGACGGTCATGCGGTCCCGCAACTCCACGTCGGTGGGCAGTGCGATGGTTTCCCCCTCGCGAAGGCCCTCGACGACCTCAAAACTGGTGGGACTGGCGATGCCGAGTCTGATTTCGCGCTTCTGAAGGCGGCTTCGCTGGGTGAGCAATCCGCCTTGTACGATGAAGACAAAGCGGCGCGTGCCCTCAAAACGAACGGCGCCTCGGGGGACAATGAGGACGTTCTTCTTCTCGCGGACATGAACCCAGATGTTGACGTTCGTATTCGGAAGCAGCTCCAACTTGTCGTTGTTAATCGGACAGAGAACTTCCCCCACGCTGCGCTGCCCGCGCGAAACCACTTCCTTCGGAATCTGTTCCGTGCGGCCAAACCAGCGCTCGGTCGGCAATCCATCCCAGGTCAGCTCGACGGTCTGGCCGGGCTCGAGCATGCCGAGGTCGGGTTCGTCGATAAACGCGCGCACGCGGACCTTGCGCAGGTCGGCGACTTCGGCGATGGGATCGCCGATCTTGAGGAAATCGCCCTTCTTTACGTCGAGCGAATAGAGCGTGCCGTCAACGGGCGCCATCACCCGCGCTGAGCGCAGTTTATCGTCCAGCGAGCGGATCTCTTCGCCGGACTGCGTGACGAGCAGGGACGCGCGTTCCGCGTCGATCTGCACGCGCCGCGTGAATTCTTCTTTCTTCTTCTGCGCCTCCAGCCGATCGGCCTGGGCGCGGGCCAGCGCCGCGGCGTTTTGCACGACCTCATCCTTCGTTGCCGCCTGGCTCGCGACCAGCCGCTGGAGAGCGTCACGTTGGTGCTCGAGGCGGTCGCGGTCGAGTTCGGCGCGGCGCAGCGCGGCATCAATCTGCGCCGCTTCATCCCCGCGGCCGCCGGCGCGCGCCGCGCGGAGGTCATCCTGTGCCCGCACGAGCTGTTCGCGAGCGCGCGCCAGATTGGCGCGGACATCGGCGTCGTCAAGCGTGGCGAGCAGTTCGCCGCTCTTGACGCGCTGGCCTTCGTGGGCCATCACCTTCGTCACGAACGTGGGGAATTGCGCGCGGAGGACGTAGGGCGTGATCGGCTCGATCCGGCCGTTGCTGGTCACCGTCGCGCTGATGTTGTCGCGGTGTACCTCCACCACGGCCACGCTGGCCGTGGGTTTGCGGCCGCTCAACTCGATGAGCACCACAACGGCTGCCAGGATCACGGCAAGCGTCAGCCAAATCCTCAATCTCCAGTGTGGAAACATTCGCCTCTCAGTCCGCCAGACCGTTCCGGGAGGAAAAGTACGTCATCTTAACAAAGATGCGGCCTTCTTGCCTACCGCGCGTGCAGGGCCTCGCTATATCAGGATGCTATACTCCACCTTCAGGATGCCGTCCATTCTCATTGTGTCGAAGGATTGGACACTGCGGACCGCGGTGCGCGCGGAGTTGCGCGAGGCCGGGCTTGACGCGCGGGGGATGGAATCTCTCGCTGACGCCGGCGAAGCATTGGCGGGCGGACTCTCTCCCGCTGTTGTCATTCTCGACGCGGCGCTGGAAGGGACGCCTGCGGAGCACGCGGCGCTGGCCCATCTCGCGCGGCGCGTATCTTTGCTGGTGGTTGCTTCGCATGTCCAGCCGGGAGCGGATGCGGCGAATTGGCTGCACAGCGCTGCTGCGGTCATCTACCGCCCTGTGCGCGTTGAGGAGATCGTCTCGCGCGTCAAGCGACTCGTCGAAGGACAGGCCGCCTGAAGCATGTCCAGCTCTCCGCCGGTCACGCCGCCGCCCTCTGTGGAAACGCCGGAGTCGCCGGCGCCGCGTCTGCCGTTCGATATTCTGCTCGCACCGGGGCACGGGTGGTTCCGGTCGCTGCGTCACGTCGAGTATCGCGTATTCTGGACGGGAAACTTCATCTCCAATATCGGTTCCTGGATGCAGAACGTCGCGCAGGGCTGGCTTGTGTTGCAGCTCACGAACTCGCCCTTCTGGCTGGGCCTGATCGGCTTCATGCAACAGTTTCCCGCTTTGCTCTTCTCCTTACTTGCCGGAGTGATCGCCGACCGTGCCTCGCGGCGGCGGATGTTGCTCGCCACGCAGACGACCATGATGGTTCTCGCGACCGTCCTGGCCATCCTCACCCAGGGACACTGGATCACGGTGCGGCAGATCATCGTCCTCGCCTTCTTCGCCGGCACGACGATGGCGCTCAATGCGCCGACGTATCAATCGGCCATCCGCGACCTGGTGCCGCCCGAAGACACGCTGAACGCCATCGCGCTGAATTCGATTCAGTTCAACATGTCGCGCGTGCTCGGGCCGTCGCTTGCCGGCTTCACGATCGCCGGCCTGGGCGTCGCCGCCTGCTTCTACTTGAACGCGTTGAGCTACGTGCCATTGCTTTTTGTGATCGCGCGCGTGGCTTTTCCGGCGCGCACGCCGCGTGCCGAGGCATCACTGCGCGAAGAGATTTCCGAAGGCTTCCGTTATGTGCGTGCGCACGGCGAAATCCTCCTGCTCGTCGTGATTGTTGCGCTGGTGAGCGGCTTTGGCCTCCCCTACCTGGTCATGATGCCTGTCTTCGCGCGGGACATCTTGCAGGTCGGCGCCAAGGGTCTGGGTTATCTGGTGACGGCGGCGGGCGCGGGAGCGCTGCTGGGCGGATTCCGGCTCGCGCGCCACCCCGCGCACAAGCACCGCGGGCCGCTCGTGCTCGGCGCAGCACTCGTGTTCTTCGCCGCCATCGTGCTTTTCTGTTTCTCGCGCACGCCGGCCGTTTCGGCGCTGCTGCTCGCGGTGGCGGGCGGAGCCATGGTGGGATCGGTGGCGACGGCAAACAGCCTGATTCAGACGCTGGTGCCGGATTCGATCCGCGGGCGCGTGCTGAGCATGCACACGATGGCTTTCCTGGGCTTCACACCGCTGGGGAGTCGGCGCAGTGGCGGCCCGATGGACCGCGCCCGTGGCGCTGGCCGCTTCAAGCGGCTTTGCGCTGATCCTGACCGCGGTGATTGCGCTCACGGCGCCGGGCGTCCGCCGTTTGCACTAGTGCGTGCTCGCCGGGCTTCTCTGCGGCTTGCGCTGCTGTGCTAGAATCCCGCCATGAGCGAACAACAGCAAGAAACAGAAGCCGAAGCGAAAGCCGGAGAGAGGCCCGGCCCGGTCATCCATCGCGTATGCACCACCTGCAATAATATGTTCGCCGTGACGCTGGACAAGATTGACGTCAAAATCTGTCCGAGCTGTCATAAAGGTTGAGGCACGGGCGGTTCGCTACCAGTATGCAGGACACGCACCTATGACCGCGCCGCCGGCTGCCGATCCTGTCGCGCATCCCAAGCGTGTCGGGCGCGCGCCGTGGAGGAAACCGCAACATGCGGGTCCACAACGACTTCCTGACCGTCCAGACGAAGCAGAAACGCGAGTTCCTCAACATCACCGAGACCGTGAGGCACGCTCTCGAAAAGAGCGGCGTGACGGAAGGCATGATCCTGGTGGCCGCGCTGCACACCAATGCAGCGCTTTTCCTGAACCAAGAGGAGCCCGGCCTGCTGCAGGATGTGGATGCTTGGCTCTCGAAGACGGCTCCGGCGCACGGCGACTACCACCACGGCACGCGCTTCGAGAGCAACGCCGCGATTCATCTGCAAGCTTTGCTGCTCAACCCGCAGGTCATTGTGCCCGTAAACAGCGGCCGAATGGAATTGGGCCCCTGGCAGCAGGTGATCTATGCCGAGCTCGACGGACAGCGACCCAAGAAGCTCCTCATCAAAGTGATGGGGGAATAGGCCGGGTGTGCCGGAACTTGCCGCACCTGCGACCCTCGAGGTTTTTTTGCGCCTGCGTAATCTTTCCGGTGTACTGTGCGTAGAACGAATGGGTGGCCGGTCGGGTCTGTAGCTACTTGCAACGCTGCCGCGCCGGGGAAAGTGTTTGCATGATTGAAGCGCAGAATCTTAAGAAGGTCTTCCAGGACAAAAAGCGCGGCGAAATCCGCGCGGTGGATGGCATCAGCTTCCGCTGCCAGCCGGGTCAGATCTACGGTCTGCTCGGCGCGAACGGCGCAGGCAAGACGACGACGCTGCGCATGCTAGCCACGATCCTTGTGCCGACCGAAGGCACGGCCACGGTCGCTGGCTATGACATCGTGAAGAATTCCGACAAAGTCCGCGCCAACGTCGGGTTTCTCTCCACCGCCACCGCGCTGTATGGCCGTTTGACCGCGCAGGAGATGGTCGAGTACTTCGGGCACCTTTTCGGCATGGATAACGCGCGGCTCAAGCGACGCATCGATGAACTTTTCTCGCGCCTGGAGATGAACGACTTCCGCGACCGCCGCTGCGAAAAGCTCTCCACCGGCATGAAGCAGAAAGTCTCCATCGCCCGCACGCTCGTCCATGATCCGCCGGTGATGATTTTCGACGAGCCCACGATTGGTCTTGACGTCATGACGGCGAGGAGCATCGTGGCCTTCATCCGTGAGTGCCGCAAGGATGGCAAGACCGTGATTTTCTCCACGCATGTCATGACCGAGGCGGAGAAGCTTTGTGACACCATCGGGATCATCCACAACGGCCGGATCCGGGCCGAAGGCACGCTCGCCGAACTGCGCGACCGCTACCGCGAGCAGGACTTGGAAGAAATCTTCGTGCGCATCGTGGAGGCCCATCCATGAGCCTGAGCAACGTCGGCATCGTCTACCGCAAAGAGCTTCGCGACATGTTGCGCGACCGGCGCACGCTGATCTCCATGGTCGTTGTGCCCCTCCTTCTCATGCCCGTTCTCACCATCGGCTTCGGCACCTTGGCCGCCAAGCTGGTCGGCAAAGCCATGGAGGAAGTCCCGACCGTCATGCTCGTTGGCGGGGACGACTCGCCGATAATCGTGGAGCAGCTGCGCGCGGTGAAGGACATTCAGATCCTCCCGGCGACGCCCGACTACATCGATCAGATCTCCAATAAGAAGGTGCGCGCGGCCGTGGAGATTCCCCCCGGCTTCGATGCGGCACTGGACCGCGGTGAAACGGTCACCGTCCAAATTGACATGTACGAAGGCGAGATCCGCTCCGGCTTCGGAGCCAGTCGCGTGCAAAAGTTTTTCGACCAGGTTCGGCAGAAAACCATCGCGGCACGTCTCCAGACACGGAACCTGCCTGAATCGCTGGTCAAGCCGTTCACGGTGAAGCAGAAGAATGTCGCGCCGCCGGAAAAGGTGGGCGGCAGCACATTCGGTGGGATTATTCCCTACTTCATCATCATCCTTTGCCTGCAAGGCGCGATGCATCCAGCCATTGACCTCACCGCCGGCGAAAAGGAACGGGGCACCATCGAAACCATCCTTTGCAGCCCCGTTTCCCGGACGCACTTGGTCCTGGGCAAATTCCTGATGGTTCTCACGGCATCAATCGCTACCGCGATCCTCGCCCTGTGCTCGATGTCCGGATCCTTCCTCTATGCCAAGACGGCGCTCGCCTCGTTGGGCGGCAGGCAGGGCGGGCTTCAAGTGGCCATCAGCCTGAAAGCGGTGATCGCGGTATTCGGTATGATCCTCCCGCTGGCGGTACTCTTCTCCGCGGGGTTGCTGACCATCGCGCTCTTTGCCAAGAGTTACAAAGAAGCGCAAAGCTACATTGCTCCTTTGATGATCGTGGTGATCCTACCCGCCGTGGCTGCCCTTCTGCCCGGCGTCGAACTCAACACGCGCCTGGCGCTCGTGCCGATCCTGAATATGAGCCTGATCGGCAAGGAGATCATCGCCGGCACGTACCACTGGAATTACATCGGCCTGATCTTCGGCTCCTCCTGCGTGTACGCTGCTGTCGCACTGTTTCTTGCGGTGAAGCTCTTCCAGCGTGAAGAGGTGCTCTTCCGGTCGTAGGAGATGGCTGGTCTGAGTGGCTTCGATCGCAGGGGCGGGTACTAGAACTTCGCGTTTGCATGCGATTTGCGGGGCGAACGGCAATTCTGCTACCCCCCCTAGCTGCTGGAAAACTGCGTGGCTCCTAGCCCCGGTGTCGCCGGTGACACCGGGTCTCTAATGAACGCCCATCCAAGGTCAGACCCTTCTCAAACCGGATCGGCGACGGCAAGGCGCGTTCCAGGGTGAAAACTTCCCTACCCGGCCTTCCTGCTCGCGGGTTCTGACGTGCTAGAATCCCGCCGCGATGTCTGTGTCCCCGCTAATCACTGTCTCGGAGCTTTCCAAGCACTTCCGTGCATTCCGCCGGCGCGAAGGTCTCTGGGGCGGCATCCAAAACCTCTTCTTCCGCGAATACCAGACCGTGCGCGCCGTGGACCGCATCACGTTTGAAATCAACCGCGGGGAAATGGTCGGTTACATCGGCCCGAACGGCGCGGGCAAGTCCACCAGCATCAAGATGCTCACGGGCATTCTCGTGCCTACCTCCGGCGAGGTGCACTCCAACGGTTTCGTGCCCTGGCGCCAGCGCACCGCGTATGTGAAGACCATCGGCGTGGTTTTCGGGCAGCGCACCCAGCTTTGGTGGGATATCGCCGTCGTGGAGTCCATGAAGCTGCTGCGGCGGATTTACGACGTCTCGCAGCGGGATTTCGACGCACGCATGGAGCTGTTCAACGAGATCCTGGGTATCAAGGACTATCTGCACACGCCGGTGCGGAAACTCTCGCTCGGCGAGCGCATGCGCTGCGACCTGGCCGCGGCGCTGCTCCATAATCCGCCGCTGCTTTTCCTCGACGAACCCACGATTGGCCTCGACGTGGTGGCCAAGGACCACATCCGCAAGTTTCTCCGCGCCATCAACGAGCGCTATCAGACCACCGTGGTGCTCACCACGCACGACATGGACGACATCGAGGAGCTTTGCCGCCGCATCATGATCATTGACCACGGCCGCCTGCTCTACGACGGCCCGCTGGCGCTGCTTAAACAGAAACTCTTGCGCACCAAACAGGTGAAATTCGTTCTGCGCGATGGCGAGCAGGCCGCGCGGGTCGGCGCGATGGCTCGAGGGCTCGGCGAAGCTGCGCCAACACTCGAACGCGTGGACGAACTCACCTACCGCATTCTTTTCGACCGCACACAGGTGTCCACCTCTGAACTGATGCGCAAGATTCTCGCCGAGGTCGAAGTGCGCGACCTCTTGATCGAGGACGAGCCCATCGAAGAGATCATCAAGCGCATCTACGCGGGCGAAGCGCTCACCGGTGTCGTGTTCGAGTCCGCCGGCGCTTTGGGCGCGCGGGGCCAAGCTTCATGAGCGCGTTGAGTCAAACCCTCGCTCCCTACCGCGAATTCTCGCGCGTGGGCTTCGTCAACATCCTCGCCTTTCGCCTGCGCTATTACACCGGCATCCTCACCTACCTGATCAACGTGACCGTTTACTATTTCCTCTGGAGCGCGGTGTATTCGCCCGCCTCGGGAGTCGTGAACGCAAGCGGTGCGGGAATCGCGGGTTACTCCCTGCCGCAGATGCTCACCTACGTGAATGTCGGCTGGATCATCCGCTCGTTCTACTGGAACACCATTGACCAGGAAATGGCCTACGAGGTTCTCGAAGGCAAGATTGCGACGGAGCTGCTCAAACCGGTTTCCATCCAATGGATGTGGCTTTCGCGCGCCATGGGGGAATCGGCCTTTCGCTTGATCATGCTGACCGCGCCAACGGCGGTCATTATTTCACTGCTCTATCCGGTGCGGCGTCCCGCTTCGGTCGCACACTGCGTGCTCTTTCTCCTGGCCGTTCTGGGCAGTTTTCTGCTGATGGGTGCGATCAATTTCATGATCGGCACGTGCGCCATTCCGCTCAAGTCCATCTTGGCCCTTATCCGCGCAAAATTCTGGCTTATCGAGCTGCTTTCCGGCTTGCTCGTGCCGCTCGCGCTGTTTCCCGAGAAAGTGCGCATGGTCTCCGCCTGGCTGCCTTTCGAGCACATTGCTTACACGCCGCTGCAGATTTACCTCGGCAAGCTGAGCCCCGCGGAAGCGGCCGTGCGGCTCCTCCTTCAATGGGTCTGGGTCGCCGTCTTGCTCTGGCTGGGACATCTCTGGTGGGAACGCTCCACGCGCAAGATCACCATCTACGGAGGATAACTTGCGCCGCCACCTCGAGCTTTTCGCCTCCTATTTCGTGCAGTACTTCAAGGTACGCATCAGCTATCGCGCCGATTTCCTAATCGGCCTGGCTACGAGCATCGCGGCAACGTTGTTTGCCTTCGCCTTTGTGATCGTTCTTTTCTCAAGAGTGCCGCGCCTGGCCGGCTGGCGCTTCGAGGAGGTCATTTTTCTCTACGGCTTCTCCATGATCCCTTTCGGCCTCTTCAACGTTCTCAGCCTGAACATCTATGAATTCGGCGCGACGTACATTATGGAAGGGAAATTCGACCGCGTGCTCTTGCGGCCCGTCGGCTCTCTTTTTCAAGTCGTCTTCGAGGCCTTCCGCATCGAGTCTTTCCAGGAGGTGATCGTCGGCCTCTCCGTCGTGATTTGGGCTTCGCACCGGTTGCATCTGCATTGGGACCCGATCAAACTCCTGCTGCTGATCTTCTTCGGGTTGTGCGGCGGCGTCATTTATGTCTCGTTCTTTTTGATCCTGACCACCGTCTCATTCTGGTTTGAGGACCGCATCGGCGTCCATCCACCGTTTTGGAACCTGATTGCATTTGGCCGCTATCCCCTGACGATCTACAGCGGCGCGATCCAGTTTTTCTTGAGCTGGATCATTCCCTTCGGATTCGCCACGTTTTATCCCTCGATTCGCTTACTCAACCGGCCCGAATTCCGCACCTTTGCTCTGCTCGTGCCGGTGATCGCTGCGGCCACGTTCAGCGTGATGCTCTTCGCCTGGAGCCGCGGCGTGCGCCACTATTCCTCAACGGGTTCATAAGCCAGAGGGCTACTGCAGTGCAGCCTCGAGCCACGTCCAAGGAGAGCGTGCAACGGTCGCGGTTAGGGAAACATCTGAGCAGGCTGGGAGATCAAAACGTCCAGCTTGTTCGCCACCTCTGGAGCGGTGCGATCCCAATAATGCGTATGCGCCCCGAGACCGATGCACATCTCCGCGCGCGAGCGCGGGGCCGGATCGGTGGAAGCCTCCACCGGCTGCGGGTGTCCCCCTCCCGTTGCGGAGTTATTCCGCTGCAGCCAATGGCCGACCCAGAGCCATCGTCCCACATAGTCGCCACTGCGATAGGCATTCAGCCAGCCCTCCACGCACATGTCGCCGGGGTCCGGTAGTTCGCCGCCACAGATGGGCAGAAGCGGAGGATCGCTAGCAGGACCCAAGGTGTTGACCGTGTTGTCCGGCAAATCTGAAACCCACCAGTAGAGGTGGGGAAAGAAACGGTTCAAGAGTTGGCGCAGAGGGCATCCCATGGTGAACAGATAGATCGGAATCCGAACTGAGGTACGCGGCGGCCCGAAGCCGAAAGGCTCCAGGGCCGGGTCGGGAGTCTGACTGCACGAGCGCTTCAAGTAACGAAGCAGGTCGGTGGTGACCATCGAGCCGAGGCTGTGAGCAACGATCACCAGCCGGTCATAGGGCCGGCCATGCTCGTCCCGATATGTGCCGATGAACCGCAGAAGAGAAGCGTAGCGCTCTGCGATGCGCGCGCGTGGCGTGGATTCCTTCGGCGAGGTACGCAGGTAGTTGTCCACATCCAACAGGGTATCCAGCACGGTGCCCAGGTACTTTAGCCCCAAGCCAAAGACGGCCACACCTGAAACCGCGAGCACGACCCCAGTCCTGTCCACCATGCGGAGCGCGATCGCGCTCACAAATACGGCGAACTCATAGATTTTCGTAGACGGGCCCACCCACTGGTGCCAAGCCAAAGAATCCAGCAGGCCGAAGACCAAGGGTAGGGGAACAATTGCACTCCAGAGGAGCCGCGTCAGGATCGCCGTGCTATCGAGTCCGCGAGAAAGCCATTCGCCAAGCCATCTCGAAGGGGCATTGGCTGTCCCGAGCGTTCTTGCGCGGATTTCCTGAACCACCGAAGGCAGAACCATCCACAGGATCAGAGCGAACGCAGCACCCATAAGACCCAGCGTGGCCGGCAGAGCAGCCGTTACACTGATCAGCAGGATCCCCCGCAAGTACTGGTTCCAGGGTTGCACCGCACCAGGAACCGGGGAAGCAGCCGGGTGGGAGTTCTTGCTTTGGGATACTTCAATGGCACTCATCCATTTTTCAACGTTGCCAAGCTCCGGTACAAAAATGCCTACGACCTTTCCAAACCCGCCAGGAATCGGGAGCGTGCTTGGCGGTGCCTTGTCAAAAACCTGCAGCTTGCGGGTGCTGTAGATCAGAATTCCGCTCCAGAGCGCCATCGTGACCACGAGAAACAGCGAGGCGGGCAAGGCGAAGGCCAGGCGTCCGGTTCGCAAAGCAGCGCGCGCCCGAGCGGCTCGGGAACCTCCCGGAGGAAGTGCCCGGATGCATCGCTCCCCGAGGATGGTGCTGGCTGCCGCGGAGGCAAGGCAAACGATCCAGCAAACACTCAGCTCCCCAAAGATCGATTGCATGGTCCAGAGCACACCCAGAGCAATCCCGCCCTGCGAAATCTTCAAAGCGCCGCCAACAAGGAACAGCAACAGAACCGCATTGAGCGTGTAAAGAATCGCGGCGAGCCAGAATGCGCCGGGTCGCACGGAATCGAACAACCATGCGATCACCATGACGCCAAGACCCGCAAACGCCAGCCAGGTGAGCAGGAGCAGCACATCAGAGAAAGGCAAGCTCAGATAGAAATACTTCTGGAGCAACCAGGAAACGAGCGAGAAAAGCCCCAGCACCACCGCCGCGCCAACTACCAGGATGCCTGCCCAGACGACTGGGCGCCGCGGAGGCCTCCAGCGCTGAGCCGCAAATAATGTTGCGCCGGCTCCCATGAGCGACGCGAGGATCAGCGCCGGGGTCAGCGCTGCCCCATCCGAGAGTTTGGGCACCAAGGCGCTGAGCCCGAGCGCCAGCAGGACGAGATTCAGCAGGGGCACGAACAGGATCAACATGCGGATGGACGTAGCATGAAGCGCAGCCGTACGGCTCCATCTTCTGCCCTCGGGGGTGGGCCCGGCATTCTCGGCCTGCGCCCAGTAAACAGCCAGCAAGCTCAGGCTCCCCAGGTGAATCAGAAGTTGATAGAAAGTGAGAAAGAAACTGGGGATGCTCTTGGTCGGCTTCTTCAAGTCGGCATAATGTGCGTCGTAGATATGCAGGTTCACGGCCGGTGAATTCTTCTCGCGCTGTCTTTCCAGCCGGATCGTGGAGAAAGAGCGTCCCTCCTTCTCGCCCTCATAGTCTGCGAGCTGCGTGTGCATGAATTCGTACCCAAACTCTCCGCGGTCAGGCTCAACCTGAGTGACGGAGCGGGCGCTCTCCACTCGTTGTGCCAGATACCCGCGACGCTCATCGAAGGCATGCCAGGAGGTCTGGGCTGAAGATTTCACGCGCGATGCGAAGCGGGCGGCCATCTCTTTCTTGGTTTCGATCTTGGTTTCGCCCGCAATGGGCTTCGTCGGCCCCGCGGGGCGAAGAGGAACTTCCAGGTCCCTGCTCAAGAAGCCCGCATAGGGCGGCTGCTGGTCTCGCGCTTCCGGCTGTTTCCAGATGCGCCCGATTCCTATCAGCAGGTCAGACACACACTTTGCCGAGGCACCGGAGAGATGGTTGCCCACGCCATGGATGGCGATGACGGCGACGTTGGAGTCGAGGCCACCCCTGTCGCGGTGGGCCGCAGGGTCTTGCGGCGGGGTGGGTTGAGACGCCATGAGGTGGAAATGCCGAGTTCGGTGGGCAAAACATATTTCCCATTCGAGTGATTGTCAATAAAAATAAACGTGAAATGCCATCCGGATCGTGCCGCCCTTCGCGGATGTCGCGGGTGGTGCGCTAGGATGCTCTCCGCCTGGAGCCGCGGGGCGCGCCACTCGTCCTCAACCGGTTCGGGAGCGCGCTTGCGAGCTGCGCTGTCCGTGCGGAACAATCCCTTTCTCGTTCGCGTAACAAGAAGCAGGTGCCGGGCATGAAGCGATGTTTGCGAATCGCCGTCAAGACCCTCCTCATCTTCCTTCTCGCGAGCTGCTTCGCGGGCGCGGTCATGGGCACGCTTTACCTACACCCGTACCGGCGCCCGCTGACAGCGGCGATGCTCGAGCGGGTGGACCGCGACTTCTCCCACATCGGCGCCGTGCGTGAAGACATGGAAGTGCGGGCCCCCGACGGCACGGTGCTGCGCGGATGGAAGGTGCGGCCGCGGGCACCGAACCGCGACTGGGTTCTCCTCTTTCACGGGGTTGGCGACAGCCGCCTCGGAGTTCTGGCTTACGCAGAGATGCTGCTGCGCAACGGCTACGGCGTGGTGATGCTCGACCAGCGCGCGCACGGGACTAGCGGAGGTAATCTGGCAACCTACGGCTGGAAGGAACGCGACGACACCCGGGCCATCGTCTCGGCGCTCTTCTCTGCCGAAAACGTGCATTGTCTCTTTGCCCTCGGCGAATCCATGGGCGCGGCGATTGCGCTGCAGTCGGCGGCGGTCGAACCGCGCATCGACGGCGTGGCTGCCGAAAGTCCTTTCCGCAATCTGCAAGAGGTCTCCTACGACTATGTGGCGCTCAAGGGGAGTCCCTGGCTGGGCAAGACGCTGCTCCGCCCGGTGGCCGACGTTGCACTGCTCACCGCGCACGTGGAATCCGGCATTCCAACCGGGGAAATTTCTCCTGAACGCGCCGTGGCCAAAAGGCCCTTCCCTGTCCTGCTGATTTGCGGGAGTAAAGACCGCTCCATTCCGCTGCGCCACACGGAAGCCGTTTATCACGCGGCGATCGGCCAGAAGGAGCTGTGGGTAGTTCCCGGCGCGATGCATAGCGGGGCGTTGGGCACTGCACCGGCAGAGTTCGAGCGCCGCGTCCTCGCGTTCTATCAGGGTTTGCACCGCGAACATGAAATGAGGCAAGCGGTGGGAAGCAGAGCATCTGCTCTGCCGCCGCACTAGTTTCGGTTCAACAATTCTGCGGGAATACAGGCGGCGATAGCGGACCGGCGTCCCGGTAATCTACAAATCCAGGTGTGTAGCAACAAGTGGGAACCGCACTAGGCCGAGCGGGCGTGGTCGTGCCGCTCCTCCCAGGAGTCCGAGATGCGCCGCACCGTCTCGCGCAGGCGCACGGCGAGTTCCGTGATGGTCTGTAGGCGCTCTAAGAATCCGGAAGACGCAGCGTTGCCGTTCCTCTTCCGGAATTCGGCGAGCAGCAACTCGGCATTGCCGAGAATCCCGGTCAGGGGATTGTTCATCTCGTGGCGGAGGATTTCGCCAAAGTCTGCGTCGGGCTCGCCGGATTCGGGGCTTGACGCGCCCGCGGCCTGTTGCGCAAGGCGCATGCGCCGCGCGAGCAAGCCCGCCGCAATCGGCACGCAGTTCCCCACCCGGCCGACAAAATCCACCGCGCCCGAGGTGATCAGAAAGGCCAGTTCTTCCTGGCGCTTGGGCGCGGCGATCACGACGACCGGGGCGTGTTCGGTGAGCGCGGCCACCGCCGCTGCCAGTGGCGAGCCGGGGCCGCTGCCGTCTCCTTGCGTGGCGTCCACGGCCGATTCATCGAGAAAGATGACCATCGGCCTGGCCCGCTCGAATCCTCGCCGGGCTTGCGCGACGCTGCCCGAAAGCGGCAGCTAGTATTCCTCCCCCGCGGCCATGAGTTCGGCCAGCAGAGACTGAGTGAGCGCCGGATCGGCACACACGAGATAGATCACGCGATCGCGTTGGGTCATCGTCTCCTCACGGGATGGAGTGGCAATCCGGGAGCGTGATTCCCGGGGCGCCCCCGCGCCTCTACGGGTGAGCCGGTGAGGGCGCGCTGCACAGCCAGCCTGAGTTCTTCCACCAAGAATGGCTTGGCGACGTAGGGTAGACCGGTACGCTCGAGGAACTCGAGCGTGCGCGGCGCCAGGGTGTCGCCGGTCACGATCACGATGTGGTGCTGCAGGGGGCTACCTGCCTGCACCAGCGCGCGGTAGAACGCCTGCCCGTCCACGTGCGGCATCTTCAGGTCGCAGATCAAGAGGTCGTACTCTTCACGGGCCGCACGCGCGAGTCCTTCCCGGCTGTCCAGGATCTTGTCCACGCGGTGCCCGTCCTCGCCCAGGACGTCGGCAATCAACTGCGCGACCGTGGATTCGTCCTCCACCACGAGCACGCGCTCGCCCCGGGTTCCCGCGGCGGGGCCGGGCGTGACTCTCATTTCATGCGCCGGGCGCTTGGCCGCTGTCACCGTGCCGGATCCGGTTCCGCGCAAGAGTTCCGCTCTCACCGCGGGGAGTTCGATGCTGAACTTCGCGCCGCGCCCCGGTTCGCTCTCCATGGAGATCTCCCCGCCGTGTTCATGAACGATCCCGTACACGATGGAAAGCCCCAACCCCGTTCCGACTCCAACCGCCTTGGTGGTGAAGAACGGATCGAAGATCCGCGAAGCCAGTTCCGGGGGCACTCCCGGGCCGTCATCAACGACTTCGAGGACAATGCGGTCTTCCCCCAGCCGCGCGGTGCGCAGCCGGATGCGGCCCGAGCCGCGCCCCTGCTGGATGGCTTGTTCGGCGTTGACCACGAGGTTGAGGATCACCTGTTGCATCTGCGGCGCATCCGCGAGTACCAGAGGCAGTTCCGGATCGATTTCCAACTCCACCACGATGTTCTCCACGCGAAGTTCGTAGCTGCGCAGAGCCAGCGTGCGCTCGACGACTTCATTCAGGTTCACCGCTTCACGCGCCGGCTTCGTCTCCCGCGCGAACAGCAGGAGGTTCTTGACGATGCGCCCCGCCCGCCCGGCTTCCTCGTAGATCTTTTGTGCGTCGGCTGCTTCCTGCGGTGCGAGCTGCCGCCCCATCAGGAGCTGCGCGTAACCCATGATGCTGGTGAGCGGGTTGTTCAATTCGTGGGCGATTCCCGAGACAAGTTGTCCCACCGCCGCCATTTTTTCCGTTTGCAGCAGCTTGGTTTGCATCAGGCGTTGCTCCGACAAGTCCCGGTAAGTTTCCAGCCATCCCGCGCGTCGTCCATCGGCGTCTCGCACTGGCCGCGATGTCCGCTCGATCACTCTGCGCGCGGGCCGCAACATCTCGAGTTCTTCCCGGAAGTCTTTGTCCTCGTAAACCCGCCCTTCGCGCCATTTGGATCCGAAGGCACGGGGATCGCGGAATTTCTCCCCGAGGGCCGCCAGCGTTGTTTCAAACCGGTACAGGTCTGCAACGGCGTCCCTGGGCAATCCCAGGAGATCCGCAAGGCGCTCGTTGGCGAGAATGGCTCGACCCGATGCGTCAAACAGCATCACACCGTTCTCGACCGCTCCCACCACCGCGCGCAACTGCGCTTCGACAATTCGGAGCTTGCGGTCGGCGGCAAATTCCATGCTCACGCCGTCATTCCTGCCGCCTCAGCGGACGCTCTTACCAGCGCACCCGCAAGATCAGGTAACTGGCCAGCAGAGCTATTCCAGCGGTGGCCACCCATTCCAAGGCCACCCTCACGCTGCGCGGCAGGGTGATGGGTCTCCTGTAGTACATCCGGCGATCTCCGCTGGGCCGCTATGCACAAGGCTTACCATCACGAGGAAACTGCAAGGTTTTCGCTTTCAAGCGCATGCATCAGTTGCGACTCGGCACACGTGCGCAGAAAATCTTTTCTGGAACGTTTACAGGCGGCTCATTCCTCAATTGGCATCGGCCAGGAGGAGGGAGAGCAAGGCGTGATGGGAGGAGAGTCGCGACTCAGGACGGAGGCTTGTCGGATTCGTACTGCTTCAGCTTGCGGTAGAGCGTGGTCTTGCCGATGCCAAGCAGCCGCGCGGCGGCCAGTTTGTCGCCCGCCGTTTCTTTGAGCGCACGAAGGATCATGCGTCGCTCCATTTCCTCAACGGGAACAACTTCGTCGCTCGCCGCGGACGGCAAAGAGGAACCGTATTGGAGGTTGGAAGGCAGATCCCCCACGTGCAGCATCGGTCCGGAGCCCAGAGCGACGGCCCTCTCCACGGCGTTTTCCAGCTCGCGCACGTTGCCGGGCCAATCGTAAGCCATCAGACGCCGCATGGCGTCCTCGGAGATACCGTGCGGCGGGCGCTGCGGGTCGGCAAACTTTTCGAGAAAGAAATGCACCAGCAGCGGAATGTCGCTCTTGTGTTCGCGCAGAGGCGGCAGCTTGATTTGCACCACGTTCAGGCGGAAATAGAGATCCTGCCGAAAGTTACCTGTCCTGACGTCGCCCCCGAGATCGCGGTTGGTGGCGGCGATTACACGAAGATCGATGGGGCGCTGGTCCTTGGCACCCACCGGCTTAATCTCGCGCTCCTGTATGACGCGGAGCAGCTTGGCCTGAATGTCTTGAGACAAATTGCCAATCTCGTCCAGAAAGAGCGTTCCACCGTCCGCAGCCTCGATCAGGCCCTGCTTGCTCTGCAGCGCACCCGTAAAAGCGCCCTTCACGTAGCCGAAGAGCTCGGACTCGATAAGCGTGGGAGCCAGAGCGGAACCATCCACCGGAACGAACGGCTCCTGGCTCCGCGGGCCGGAAAAATGGATGGACCGCGCCACCAGCTCCTTCCCCGTTCCACTCTCCCCAAGAATCAGCACGGGATAGTTGTGCTGGCTGACCTTTTCGATCAGCTTGTACACCTTCTGCATTTTCGGCGAAGTTCCGATCAGCCCACCAAAGCCCGGGCGTGTGCGCAGTTGTTCCCGCAGGATGCGGTTCTCCTGGTCCAGCTCGGCGGAGCGGATCAATCGCTCGAGCTTCTTGCGGAGATCCTCTACGTGGAACGGCTTGGTCACATAATCGGCCGCTCCCAACCGCATGGCTTCCACCGCGTTTTCGATCGTGCCGAACTGCGTGAGGACCATGAGGGGAACGTCCGGATGATTTGTGCGGATGTAACGGAGGAGTTCGAGGCCCCCGAGGCGCGGCACTTCCAGGTCTGTCACCACGAGGTCAACCGGGGCGCTCGCGAGGATCTCGATGGCCGCTTCGGTGGTGCTCGCCGTTCGCACCCGCAAGCCGATCGACGCCGCAATGTCGCGGCAGAGCTCGCGCGCAACAGACTCGTCGTCCACGACGAGTAGCGTTGCCTCGCGTGCACTCCGCGAATCGATCTCTGTGCCGGGAGGTCCTTCCACTTGAGCTCTCATCACCCGAATTGCCAGCACACTCGGTGCCAGGCCGGATTCGGGAGAGATTCGCTAACTCCCTCAATCCAAGCCTATTGGAGCTAACAAACCCACACATTCCCAGCAAGTGTATTCCCAATAAGGGAAAAATGTCAAGTGGGGGCGTTTGTTACATTAACTTAAGCCGTTCTTTATCAATTGAGTGCAAAATTGGAACTAAATGGCGTACCGCTACGGGAATTTGCGATCCGGCTCTTTCGAGCCAGATGCTCGCCGTCCTTCTTCAGTTCCTGGACCGATGTCCACCGCGTAGAGTCCTTCCGTCGCAGACGCTGCAAATATCGTCGCTGCGCTTTCGGGTGTCGTGACGACCGGGAAAAACCCTTCGGCCAACTTTCCCTCGATGCGCATCCAGCTCTGCCCGGCATCGCGCGAGATGTAGAGGCCGCCGGTAGGCATGGATGCGAGAAGGACCGGCCCAGCGATGGCCAGGTCCTGCACCGTAACCTGAGGCAGTCCGGAAGCGGCGGGCCGCCAGTGCTGACCGCCATCCCGAGATAAGTAGAGGCCGTTGCCGGCGTTGGCCACAAGCGTCTCCTCCGGCGTTCCGGCCAGGGCGACATCCAGCCACTGGGCGCCGCCAGCATCGAGCGGAAGATCGTGCCAGCTCCATGAGCTTCCACCGTCGTGCGAAAAGACCAGTCCACGCAAGGTGACCACACGGATGTCTTGCCCATCGGCGGAGACGCGCACGGACCGCACGGGGAGGGTGGTCATCGGCCCGACCGGGAGGATGGACCACGTTGAGCCGCGATCGCGCGATGCAAGCAACCCGTTCTCCGTGGCCGCGAACCACAGACTCCGGCTGAAGGCCATGTCGTTGATGGCGTGGCCGAGCGGCCGGTCGTTGCGCGGCGGCACCGCCGGACGCGGACGCCTCGCACCACGCGCGGTCTCTTCGGGAAACTGCGCGGCTTCGCCCACGGCTCTGCCGAAGCGCGTCCAGGCATGTTTGCCCGCGTCATAACGCATCAGCCCGCCGCGTTCGAGCGAAGCCCACCAGCCTTCGGGCGAGGCGTAGATGCGCTTGAGCCCCTCGGTCTTGAGTCCCGGCCCCAGCGGCCTCCACGTCTTACCCTCGTCTTCGGTCGCCAGGATGGGTTCCGGGGCGTTGGCCAGCACGGCGAGCACGCGCGAGGGATGTTCGCGATCGAGGGCCAGGGCAATGATCTGGCGGTGGTAGAAACCGTCGTTGGACGCGCGGAAATGCTGCCCTCCGTCGTCACTCACGAGCACGCCGAGCCGCTCGGTACCGATCACCAGGTGGCTCTTCGATTCGCGCGAGAGCACCAGCGCATTGATCACCCAGTCGTGCGGCGTCAGGCGCGACCATGTGGCGCCGCCGTTGGACGACCCCCACAATCCTTCCGTTGTCGCCGCGTAGATCAACGCCGGATCGAGTGGATCCTGCGCGATGACGTGCGTGCGCCGAGATTCGTACGGGATCCCCTGGATCTTTTTCCACACACCCCCCGCGTTGTCGCTGCGGTAGATCCCGGAGCACGCGCTGGCGAAGATACGGTGCGGATTCGTGCGGTCCACCAGGACGCTCATCACATCGGAATCATCAATCATACCCTCGTGAATGGGGAACCAGCGGCGTCCGCCATCGGTCGTCTTCCACGGCAGATGGAACGTCCCCGCGTACAGGATCCGCGGGTCCTGCGGATCGATGGCCACGGAATCGAGATTGCGGAGTTCCTCGTGATTCTCGGGCGAGATGCGCTCCCACGATTTCCCCGCGTCGCTCGTCCGGAAGACGCCGTCCATCGCTCCCGCGACAACTAACTCGGGTTCGGATTCCGATTGTGCGAGCGCGCGGACCGCGTGTCCGGCCAAGCCCGCCGCAGCCCAGGTGACCCCGCCGTCATCACTGCGGAAGACGCCGCCGCCCGCCGCAGAATCCTGCGACCAGGTGGCCGCATACAGCCGGCTTCGGCTGCGCGCGTCCACGACGATCGCGGCTACGACCGCATCGCGACGGCTGCCCGCCCGCCCCAGAAGCTGCCAGTGAACACCGGCGTCGCTCGAGCCGAAGACATGCCCGTCGGATGTGCCGAGGAAGATGCGCCGCGAATCGGCCGGATCCGCCGCGAACGTGCGTACATCGCCGCCCGCCGGGCCCATCGGCCGCCAGGTCTGCGCAGTTACCGGCGCGGCGCCGAGAAGGAGAGCTGCAAGGATCCAGGAAGGGACAACGTTGCGCACGGCGTTCATTCTAGTGCCGTTCCAACCTCATGGGCAAAGAATCGCTCTGCAAGGCGCGCATTCTTGACGGATTGACCGGAAATTCTCTTTGGTCGTGAAAAGTTGAAACGGACATGCGGCGCGGCCGCGCGAGGGCGGTGCCACAGGACGAAAAAAGCACGGGCTCCGGAGGTCCCGTCCCCTCGGACGGAATGCCCGGAGCCCGTGGCTCGAGACTTCTCGCGATCAGTAGGTTGCGCCCTCGGGAACCCAGATGATGTCCACCCGGCGGTTTTCCTGATCGGCACCCTTCTGGCCGCCGGCCGTGCGGACTGTGATCCGGCTCCCGTCCACGCCCTTGCTGACGATGTACTCCTTCACGTTGTCGCCCCGCTTCTGCGCGAGCGCATCGGGCTTGGTTTCCTTCGGATCGGCGTAGCCCACAAGCACGACTGTGCCCCGCGGCTCATTCTTCAACCGCAGAGCTACATCGTCCAGCACACGCTTGCAGACGTTGTCCGTCCGGGCAATGCCTGCGCGGGTGAACGAGCACTCATTGATCTTGCTGGCCTGTGGTGGCGGGGGTGGCGCTTGCACTTCTACGCCCACGCTGCAGTCGGCGGCGCTACCCCTCCCGTCATCGGCGCGGCCTGTGACCGTGTATCGGCCCGGCGCAAGACCGGAGGTATCGAGCTCAACCGACGAGCCCGAGCCAACCACCTGCCCGCCGCTCGTCCGCCAAGTGTAGGTCAGAGGGTCGCCGTCAGGATCATTGCCGGCGCCGAGGATCTTGACGCGCTCGCCGACCAAAACCGTGCTGCGGTCCGCCGAGCAGCTCAGCGTCGGCGGCCGGTTCGGTTTGACCTCGACACGCACGTCGGCCGAGCAACTCGCCGTTCCGCCTTTGCCGTCATCCACGCGCGCGGTCACCGTGTACGTTCCCGGCGCAAGTCCCGCCGAATTCCAGCGCACGTCGCTGCCCGTTCCGTCCACGCGGCCGCCCGAAGCGCTCCACGAATAGGTCAGCGGATCGCTGTCCGGGTCGCTGGCCTGCGCGCGAACCGTGACCACATCACCGCTGCCCGCATACACCGAACTCGGCTGCGCCGAACACGCGGCCACCGGTGGGCGGTTCGGCGGAGGCGGTGGGGGAGGCGGGTTGATGGAACCAAGCCGGAAGACGATCCCAGAAGAGATGCGGAGATTGTGCTGCACTATACTAGGCGCGATATTGCGGAATCGCGTCAGGAAGTATTCCGCCTGCACTAGCCGGATTCCGATGCGATCGCTCGCCGCGTAATCGAGTCCCCCTCCGGCCACCCCGGCAAACCCAGCTCGGTGGTCACTGGAGGTCGAGTCATAGACCGAAAGACGCGATCCTCCGAGCAGACCCTGCACGTAAGGGGTTAGCCGCGAATCGCTGCGGAAGGAGAACCGCGGCCCGAATACGTAGCTGAAAACGTTGGCCTTCTCTGTGGAGTCGGGAAGGCTTCCCGCGTGGTAGCCTCCCAAGTCCGCCACCAGTCCGAAGTACTTGTTGAAATTGTAGGCGATGCTCGTGCTTCCCCCATTGAAATTGACGGAGGGCTCGCCGGAAACGTGAACGCGCACGTACGAGTAACCGAGAAACCACTCCACTCGAGGAACCGTCGGACCGCCGATGCTCGCCTTCGGTTTCGGAGCGGGCGCCGGCGCGGGCTTCGCCTTCGCGGGCGCAGATGATGTCGGCTTCGCAGCCGCAGAAGACGTAGTGGAAGTTTTCGCCTTAGTGTCGTTGTCTCCGTCCTTTTGGGCCAAGGCGGCCGTTGACAACAGGAACGTCAGCGCCACCGCGCTGCAGAACAGCACGAACCGTCTCATGATCTCCTCCTCAGGATTGGGATTGCTAACGCCCCCCGCTTCCGAACTGACCCCGGCAGCGGCCTACAGAATAACGTGGGGGAAGAGACGACACAAGTCCACAATGCCGCAACCCAGCGGCCCGCTGCGCCACCGTTGCCTATTCTAGTGTCCGACTCGCATCCATGGCAAGTCGCGGGCTGTGAATTGCCCGGCGGCACACCGCCGCACGGAATAGGTAACTCCCGGGCCGGCAATGAGGCGGCTCTTGGAGGCGCCGAACCAGTTCGGGAATCCCCCCCACAATCGTATCGCATTACATGGCAAGCACCCGGAATGAGAGAGAAACTTTCTCCGGCCTTCCTCTCACGGTCAATATTCGGCCGCTACCCTCGCTGACGAGCAGCCACGTCTCCCCGTAAGCGTCTGGAGACCCCGACACTCACCTCGGCGCACGCCGGGCTGATTCCATCGGCACACCATTTGCCGGAGGCCACCCCCGCGCCCCTTTCGCCATCTGAGGAATGAGGAGCAGGGGCCGCCGATCTCCCTTCCCGCCCGGTGCGGCGACCCCATCAAGAGAGGCCGCTCCGCCCCGTACCATCTGGTGCGGGGCTCCACACTTGGGGCTTGAATGGAGGATTCTTATGAACCGCAGGGCAATCCTGGTCTCCGCAGACTGCCGGGCCGCGCGATCCCATTCGACTCACGCCCGGTGGATTTCCGGCGCGATTCTTGGCGGAGCGCTCGTCGTCTCCCTCAGCATCGGGGCTCCTGCGCCGGCCCAGCCGCAGCACGCCAGTTCTCCGGCGGCTTCGTCCATCCCAGCCACTGTGCCCGAAGGCACGCGGTTCCTGGTGCGGCTGAACGATGAGCTGCGCACGGACAAGATAGAAACGAACAAGAAATTCAAGGCCAAGACGCTCGAGCCGCTGCGCACGGCCGATGGCCTCGTGCTGCCTCCGGACGCGGAAATCCTCGGTCACGTCAGCCGCTATGAGCCCGCTGGCGTCACCGGCCGCGCGCGCCTCTGGTTGACCTTTGACGAAATCAAGACGCCCACGGGCAAGCGACCCCTGGTGGCCGACGTGGTCAGTGTCCCCGGCGACCACAGTGTGCGACAAGGCGAGAGCAAGGAAGGCGAAATCGAAGCGCGCACCTCGAAAGGCCGCCAGGACATTGAAGCCGCCGCGGTGGGCGCCGCAATTGGAGCCGCCGCAGGGGCCACGGCGAAAGGCGGCAAGGGGGCCGCCATCGGTGCCGCAGTCGGCGGGGCCGCGGGATTTCTGGTTTCCTCCGGAATGGGCCGCGAGCTGGACTTGCCCAAGGGTACGAAGCTCGAACTCGAGTTGCTGCGCCCGCTCAATCTCGCCAAAGACTGAATCCACTCGATGCCCTCCACGCAAGCCTCTCCAGGGCCGCGAGGTTGCCGGTTCCGGCGGCTTCGCGTTTCCTCGGAGCCTAAAGCAGCACAATCCAGGTTTCGTGCGGTGTGAGGGGTTTCGCGCCTCTTGGCTTTCGATTCTCCTGCTGGTAAATTCAAAGTGAGCAGCCAGCCCTTCGTTTCTGCCTCTGCTCATGGGCGAAGAAAACAAAACTGTGAACCAAACTCAGACGCCTCCCGCCTCGGCCCGCCCGCAGAAAGGGCCCACGGACCGCGTCCTCATCGTCGAGGATGAGGACAACGCGCGTCAGGGGTACGAGGCGCTGCTGCGCCGCTGGGGTTGTGAGGTCCTGGGTTGCACCAGCGCCGAAGACGCGCTCGCGCGTTTCTCCGAATTCCGCCCCGCCGTCCTGATCGCCGATGTGGAACTCCCCGGCATGAATGGACTCGAGCTTTTGGACAAACTGGGCGAGGAATTGCAGAGCGTGCCGGCCATCATCATCACCGGCAAAGGCAGCGAGGAGCGGGCCGTCGCTGCTATCGAGGCCGGGGCGTTCTGGTACATCGAAAAACCATTGAAGGCCCCCGTACTCCGGGCGCTGCTGGACCGCGCCCTGGGCAAAGCGCGCGACCGCCGTCAAGTGGCCGCGCTCACGCGCCAACTCCGCGACGCCGGGCGTCTGGGCGAACTGGTGGGCAGCTCGAAGCCCATGCAGGAGATCATGCGCGTGGTCGAACAGGTCGCGCCGTCTTCCGCCTCCGTATTGATCACCGGCGAAACCGGTGCAGGCAAGGAGGTCCTCGCGCGGACCATCCACCGCCTCTCCCCGCGCGCCGAGCGGCCGTTCATCGCCATCAATTGCTCGGCCATTCCCGAATCTCTCATGGAAAGCGAAATCTTCGGCCACGAGAGAGGCGCATTCACGGGCGCCGCCGAACGCCGCATCGGCTGTTTCGAGCTGGCCGACGGCGGCACGCTGCTGCTCGACGAAATCGGCGAAATGCCCGCGCCCACGCAGGCCAAGCTGCTTCGCGTGCTCGAAGACCACAAAGTCCGCCGCCTGGGCAGCAAGTCCGAGACTCCGGTGGACGTCCGGGTGCTCGCCTCCACGAATAAAGATCCGGAGCAGGCCGTGGCGCACGGCGGTCTGCGCCAGGACCTCTATTTCCGTCTCAACGTGTTTCACATTCATCTCCCGGCGCTTCGCGAACACAAAGAAGACCTTCCGCTGCTGATCGAGAACATCCTGGCCGAGGTC
This sequence comes from uncultured Acidobacteriota bacterium, assembly GCA_963739275.1. Taxonomy (GTDB): domain Bacteria; phylum Acidobacteriota; class Terriglobia; order Acidiferrales; family UBA7541; genus JBGQGH01. The sequence continues at coordinate 27,219 of CAVTZX010000029.1, read as the reverse complement.
AATGCGAAGCACGGGCGCCACGTGCGGGGCGTCAACGCCGAGGTCACGGATTTGTTCCAGTCCTATCCCTGGCCGGGAAATGTCCGCGAATTGCGAAACGTCCTCGAGCGCGCGGCGATTGTCTGCGACCGCGAAATCGTCGGCCGCACGCACCTCCCCGCGGAGTTCGGACACACTGCCTCGGCGATGTCCGGCGGCGCGGGTCTTTCCGGACTGCGCTTCCCCGTCGGCACGACCGTGGACGCAGCCGAGCGCGAGCTGATCCAGCAGACGCTGGCGGCCACGAACAACAACAAGACGCGCGCCGCCGAACTCTTGGGCATCAGCCTGAAAACGTTGCACAACAAACTGAAGGAATACGAGGCCGCGTCGAGATCGGCGGGATCGAGCTGATCCTCCCGCACGGCGGGACGCGACGCCCATGCACTTGCGCCTGAAGACCAAGATCACGTTCACCACCGCGCTGCTGGTCTTCGCCGGTGTGCTGGTGACCGCGCTCATCGACCTCGGCACCGTGACCAGCCGGGCCATCCGCGGTGCCAGGGACGACGCTCGCGCTGTGGCGCAGGAAGTCTTGCGCCAGGCGCAGCAAGCGCTCACCGACGCGGCTAACGAGGGCCAGCGGCCCGATTCCTCCAAGCCGGAGGACATCCGCGAGTTCGTCCGCAAGACCCTCGAGCAAAATCAAGGACTCACCGCCCAAGTGGAAAACGCGCTGGCGCATTCACCGTCCATCTACGAAGTCTCGATCGTGGACAACAGGGGTCAAGTGCTGATCTCCAGTGACCCCGCGCGCCCCGGCCAAGTCGTCTTGCACACACTGCCACTCGATGAACTGGCAGGCAGCAATTTCCTAAAACAAATCCGCGTGATTCTTCCGGGCCATCGCGTGTACGAGGTGACATTAGCGGTCCAGGTGAGCGGGGAGCCCTTCGGGGAAATCCGCGCTGCCACCGAATCCGGCCTGGTCCGCGCAGACGTCTGGCCGGCCGTGCGCTCCGCGTTCCTCATCCTGCTTATCGCCGTTCCGGCCGCGACACTGCTGGCGGCGTTTGTCTCCAGCATCTCCCTGGCCCCGCTGGCGCGGATCTCCGCGCAACTCGACCGCATCTCCGCCGGCGAGTTCGATCAGAAGCCGATCGCGGGTTCCGACGAGTTCGGCCAGGTGAGCACGAAAATCAGCCAGATCGGCCAGCAATTGCGGGGCGTGCGCGAGATCTTCAGCACGCTGCGCGAAAACTTGAACCAGGTGATGGCGGGCCTCGAAGACGGGCTGCTGCTCTTCACGCGCGAGGGGCACGTCGTAATGGTCAGTCCTGCCGTCGAAAAATTTCTGGACGTGCCTTCCGACCAGTTGCTCGGCCGCCGCGCCCTCGATATTTTTCCGCCGGAACATCCCCTGCGCCAGGCGCTGCACTTCAATGGCGAAACGCCCGCGCCTCTCCCCGCCACCGAACTGCGACTGGTGTCTCCCGGGGATCCGCCCGGCGTGGGACGCTTGATCAGCGTCAGCGTGCAATCCATCTCCGAGGAAACCGGCGATAACCCGGGTCAGATGGGCACGCTCGTGACTCTGCGCGACCTTGAATCCCTCGAGCGCATCGGCTCGGAATTACAGGTTTCCGAAGGGCTGGCAGCCATCAGCCGCGTCACCGCCGGAGTAGCTCACGAAGTCAAGAACCCTCTGAACTCGATGCGCCTTTGGCTCGAAAACCTGAAAGAGAGCCTGGCCCTCGATTCCGCACAACTTCCCGGCACGGCCGGCGACAGCGCCAAGAAGGCGGTGGCCGTGCTCGATAGCGAAATCGACCGGCTCGACCACGTGGTGAAGCGCTTCCTCGATTTCACCAGGGCCCCGGACTTGCACCTGGAAGAAACGCAACTCGCCGGATTGCTCGAGGAGATTTTCAACGTGGCCCGGCCGCAAATCGAGCGCGCGGGCCTGCATGCCGAAGCCCAGCTCGCCGGGGATGTTCCGCCCGTGCGCGTCGATCGCGCCCTGATCCAGCAAGCCATTCTGAACTTGATCCTGAACGCTGCCGAAGCCACGCCTGCCGGAGGACGCGTCACACTGCATCTCGCGCGGCGGGGCGACTCTGCCGAAGTGAGCGTGTCCGACACAGGCCGCGGGATTCCCCTCGAGCTCCGCGCGCGCGTCTTTCAACTCTTTTTCACCACCCGAAAGGGAGGCAGCGGCATCGGTTTGGCCACTGCATACCGCACTGTGCAACTCCACAATGGTTCGATAGACTTTGAATCAGAGATGGGCCAAGGCACGACATTCCGGATCGAGCTCCCGCTGGCCCACACGCCGGAGGCAATGGCTCGATCCAATCGAGCCCTGGTACGCCACCCTTAAATGCATGGCCTCCACCCAACCCGCCCTGCTTCCGCCCCGCGCGTGACCTCTGCCGCGCTGCTTGTCTTGCTCTGCGGCCTCGGGCTGGCCGGTGCCGGTTGCCACCGCAATATCGCCAAGGCAAGCTCGCGTGACGCCTTCCGCTTCTCCTGGCCCATACCCATTCCGCCTGCTATTCCGCACACCGATGAGCAGCTCATCCCACTCCCACAGGTGGCTCTTGCCCCCGAGACGCCCGGCCCGGCGTCGCTGATTGTGCCGCCTCCCCGGCTTGTGCCTCCGCGGCCACATCCTGAGAATGCAGACTCCTCTGCCCCCAAGCCCGAGGCGCCGCAGCTCTCGCCACAACTCTCCCCCGCCGAACTAGCGGGCGCCGAGCAGCAGACGCAAAAGGACATCTCGACGGCTGAAAACAATCTGCAACTTGCTTACGGCAAGCGCCTCAACGCCTCGCAGAGCGATCTTGCGGAGAAGATCCGCGGCTTTCTCGGGCAGGCGCGCGAAGCCATTCGCGCAGCGGATTGGGTTCGCGCCAGAAACCTCGCACAGAAGGCGCGCGTCCTCTCCCTCGAATTGATCCACTCCCTCTAAGCTGAGAACCGCTGCTCGCCCCCGGCTGGCGCCCTGCCAATTTGTTCGGCCGAGAACCGGTTCTGCAGGGTCGCGGTTTCTCTGCGGTCGTGCGCGATATTTGTCTAGACTGGAAAAGTTGGAACGGCACTAAAATGAATCCGTGAGCAGCTTCGACGTGGTCATCATTGGTGGCGGTCTAATCGGTGGCTCCATCGCGTTTGAGCTGGCTCGCCACAAATTGCGCGTCGTGCTCCTCGACGCAAAGCAGCCGGGCCTCGAAGCTTCCTGGGCTGCCGCCGGCATGCTCTCCCCCGCTCCGGACAGCCCGGACGCCATTCCGCTCCTGCCACTGGCGCGAGCGAGCCTGGATCTCTACCCCACCTTTGTCGCAGCGGTGGAAGCGGCCTCCGGTCGGCGGGTCGGCCTGCGGCGCGACGGTGCACTGGAAGTGCTCTTCGCCGGCGATGCGGACCGCGAGCTCAGTACCCTCATTGCGCTGCACCACGGCCTGGGGCTCGCCACCGAACCGCTGCGCGTCGACGATGCCCTGGAGATGGAACCCGACCTCGCTCCCGACGCCCGCGCCGCCGCGTTTCTCCCCGCCGAGGCCTGCGTGGACAACCGCACGCTAACCGCTGCCGTGCTCGCTGCGGCCGCCGCGCGCGGCGTCACGATCCGCATGGGCGATGCGGTCACCGCTGTGCTCCGCGAGGGCGCCCGCTGCACCGGGGTTAAGGCCGACGGTGAAAATGTCACCGCGGGCCACGTCGTCCTCGCTGCCGGCTGCTATTCCAGCACAATCGGAGGTCTCGCCGCCTGCGCACCCACGCGGCCCGTCCGCGGGCAGATGGTCGCGCTGCTTTCTCCGGCAACGCACATCCGGCGCGTCCTGCGCTCGGAGCACGGTTATATCGTGCCGCGCGATGACGCGCGCCCGCAGAAGCTCGTCGCCGGCAGCACGATCGAGAATGCTGGCTTCGAGAAGAAAACGACCGCTTCCGGCATCCAGCAAATCCTCAGCGCCGCGCTGGAGCTCGTGCCGAAACTCGCCGAAGCGGAAATCGTGGAGACCTGGTCTGGCCTGCGCCCGGATACGCCGGACCACCTGCCCATTCTCGGGCCCGCCGATACGCCGGGCTTGGTAATTGCCACTGGCCACTACCGCAACGGGATTTTGCTTGCTCCGATTACAGCCAAGCTGATTCGCGAATGGATTATCGAGCAGCGCACCTCCCTGTCCCTCGACGACTTCAGTCCATCGCGTTTCGCGACCACTCCGCCCCGGTAAATCTAGTGAGTGTTGAATCGGCGGCCGGTGCCGGAATACAATCCGCCGTCATTTTCTTCGGCCGGGCCTAACCAAGCCGAGGAAAACTGCATTCAAGAAGGAGGCATCGCATGGCGTACGAGCTCGAGGAAAGATTTTGGAAGTCTGCACGTGCAAGATCCTGTGTCCCTGCTGGGTCGGCGAGGACACGGATGCCCCCGATGGTACCTGCGACGCAGTCGTCTCCTGGCACATCGATAAGGGACGCATTGACGGTCTGGATGTCTCCGGCCTCACGGTGGCCATTCTCTGCCACATCCCGGGCAACATCCTGAAGGGAAACTGGCGCGTGGTCGCGTTTGTGGATGACAAGTCCTCACCCAAGCAGCAGGAGGCTTTGCTGAGCGTCTGGACCGGCAAGCAAGGTGGTCCGGTGGCGGACCTAGCGAAGCTGATCGGCGAGGTGGCCGGTGTCGAACGCGCTCCCATCTCCTTTCAGGTGCAGGGCGGCAAAGGAACTCTCAAGATTGGGAGCGGCATCGCCGCGGAGATGTCTCCTTTCACCGGCGGCACCGGCCGCGCAACCACACTCGTGGACTCGGTCTTTTCCACCATTCCCGGCGCTCCGGCGTATCTGAGCAAGGCATCGAGCTACACCGTGAAGAATGCCGCCCTGGCCATGAACATCAATCTCAAGGACCACAACGCCGTCCAGGGAAATTTCCGCTTCCAGCAAGCCTGACGGCCGCCGGCACGCGCGCGTAGAGGAAGCAGCCGTGTTCGCCACAGACGCCGCCGTCGAGCAACTCCGCAAAAGGTGCTCGTCGCCGCAATCGCCGGCAGCAGCGCGCTGTCGTGGCTGGCACTGTGGCGCTGGGGAAGCTCTCCGGACAGCGGGTTCACCCACGCGCATGTTCACTTCGCGGCGCGGAGTGACGCGGGCCTCTTCGTCGCGTTTCTAGCGGGCTGGACGCTCATGCTCGTCGGCATGATGCTGCCGACCAGCATTCCCCTGGTTGCTCTCTTCTCGAAGCTCACGCGCGAGCGGCGCGACCACTGGACGCTCGTCAGCCTGGTCGTCGCCGGCTACCTCGCCGTCTGGGTGCTTTTCGGCGCCGCAGTCTACCTGGCGTTGAGTTCTCTCCTCGGCCTCTTCCCGCTCGCGCATTGGCTTCACCTGCACGCGCGCTGGCTCGCGGCGGGCACGCTCGTAATCGCAGGCGTGTACCAATTCACGCCGCTGAAGTACCGCTGCCTCGAGAAATGCCGCTCGCCCTTCAGTTTCATCAGCGAGCATTGGTCCGGCCAAGACGAGCGCAAGGAAGCGCTCTGGCTGGGGGCGCATCACGGCATCTTTTGTGTGGGATGTTGTTGGAGCCTGATGCTGTTGATGTTTACCCTCGGCGCGGGAAGCATCGGTTGGATGCTGCTGCTGGGCACACTGATGGCCGTGGAAAAAAACTCGCGCTGGGGAAAGCCCTTCGCCAGGGCACTCGGATTCAGCCTGCTGGTAGCCGGAATCACGTTTGGGCTGTGGCCTGCTACGTGATTCCGCGGCTCGAGGTCAGAACGGCACTCGGCTGCGCGTGGGCGCGCGGTTCGGCGGTCCCGGCACGGTCGAAGCGCGTCCCGGATCAGTGAAGTTGATATAGCTTGCGTCCAGATAGAGCGTGCGATCCAGCACAGCTTCCAGCGTTGTGCCGCGCGGCAGTTCCAGTTCCGGCCCGCGCGTCAAGAGGATCATCGCCAGACCCGTGGCCGCGCCCGCGGCAGCGCCGATGCCCGCTCCCCGGCCGATGTGTCCGGTCCCCGCGCCTACGGCCGTCCCGAGCCCCGTGCCCAACCCCGTCGTCTTGAGCACCGTGCCGGCGTCGCTCGCTTTGTCTGTGTCACCCTTGACCTTGCCTTCGCTGTCCGTAGTTTCATTGCCCCCCGTCCCTGCGTTCGCGGGAATGGCGTTGAAGTTCACCGTGTATCCGTTCGGGAGGATCAGCGTGTTCAGCCGCACGCGCAGTTCGCCCGTCCCCTTCACTTTTCCCGGCCGCTTGGCCTCAAGGATTTCACCCTGCACGTACGACCCGGCGGGAATGAGGATCTTGTTGTCCTGCACGATGGGGAAAAGCGTCTCGAGGTAGATCGGATCGCCCGGCTTGGCGTTGCGCGTAGTGATGGCGTTGTGCAGCACGAGCGGCAGCCGCGTCCCGCTCGGCACCTGGATCGTTTCAGTCGTTTTCTTCAGCGCAGGTTTCTCCGCCGACTCCTGTGCCTGCGCCGCCTGTTGCGGAGTCACGGCAGCAGGAGGTGCTTGTGTTCCGGGAGGCGGCGGCTGCGTCGGACCGGTTTGTTGCGCCGCCAACGGCACGCCAATCGCCAGGACCAGCGCCGCTATCAAGAGCAAGCTCTTTTCGGATGCTGGACTTCTCATCACACCCTCCTGCAGGGCTCTGTCTGTCACACTGGGATGCCAGCCGCAGCCCGCTGGATGCTCCCGAGCATACTCCTTCTCTGCGGTAACTTGCCCCATCTTACCTTGATTATACTCCCGCCTATCCAGCCCCGGTCTTTCGGCCCTTTCCCGATTTGACGCCTGCCCTCGGCGCGCTTACGCTTGGCTTTCTTCAAGGAGGCCCCATGGCCAAGCTTGCCCTCGTGTACGGCCTGCGCTTGTTACCCGCCGAAGATCTCGGCGAAGTAGGCGACGCCTCACTGAAGCTCAAGAACGGCCGCACCGCCCGCGTCACCATGCATTTGATCGAAGGCTCGAAGGAGGAGATCGAAAGCACGCTCCGCCGCTCGATTGAAGCCTTCTTCGAGATGTATCCGGAGATCTAGAATCATGTCTTGCTAGGAAGGTGCAAGGATTCATCATCCTCTGATTCATCAAAGGGGCGCTACTCGCCGTGCGATTCCGCCGCCGTTTACTTCCCCCGGGAGATTTGTCATACTGCCGGCATCATGAAGGGAAACGCCAAAGTCATCGCCGAACTCAACAAAGCCCTGCGGGAAGAACTCACCGCGATCAACCAATACTTCCTTCACGCCGAGATGTGCGAGAACTGGGGCTACGCCAAGCTCGCCGGGTACATCAAGAAGCAGTCCCTCGGCGAAATGAAGCACGCTGAGGTCCTCATCGAGCGCATCCTCTTCCTCGACGGCTCACCCATCATGGAGCCACTGAAGCTCACCGTCGGCACCGGCGTCCGGGAGATGCTCGAGAGCGATCTTGCGCTCGAAGTCTCCGCCGTCGCTCAGTACAACGAGTCCATCCGCATCGCTACCGAGCTGAAGGACAACGGCAGCCGCGATCTCCTCGTCGCGCTGCTGAAGGACGAGGAAGGCCACGTGGACTGGCTCGAAGCCCAAGTGCATCTGATCAAGGAATTGGGTTACGAGCGCTACCTCACCATGCAAATGGGCGAGGAAGAGGAATAATCCCGGCGGGCAACTCCACCTCAGCGATTCCCAAACGTCTCCGGGTCAAGGTCCGGCCCGGGCGCGGGACCGTCGGAGATCAGCACGACGCTTTGCCCGGTCAGCTCGAAGCGCTTCCGGCACTTGCGGCAGGCGACCAGTTCATCCACGCGCACCATGTACGAGCGCGCGCTTTCAAACTTCTTGCGGTCTTCCGCGCTCGCCCCGCCCGGCAACTGGTTCTTCTTCGTGCGCACGACCCAGCGGATCGGATAATTATCTTCCTTGCGGCAGCTTGGGCAGACCAGCTTGAGCGGTTTGGTCTCCTGCTTCTCGACATAAAAATTGCGTTCGTCCAATGTCGTCTCTCCGCGGTCAGTGGCCCACCGCCGCATCCATTGTAACAAACTCAAAGCCCGCGTCCCGCCAGCGCGGCAACCAGTATGCCAACGCTTCGATCACGCGCTCGCGATCCGCATTCAGGAACCGGTGGTCGCCGTCGTGCAGCACGACGATGTCCCCCGCACGGACCCTCGCCAACCGCTGGATCAGCCGCCCCGCCGGCTGCGGCCTCCACTCGTAACAAATCACGCTCCACGTGACCACTCCGCTGAGATGTTCTTCGCGCACCGCCCCGTTCACCTGCGGGCCGCGCGCGCCGTACGGAGGCCGCATCCAACGCTTCCCTCCCGCCCCCACTGCTCGGCCGATCGCGTCCTCACAACGCCGCAGTTCCTGGCGGATCCGCCCGCCGGAAAGCCAGACGAGGCTCGGATGCGTATCCGTGTGGTTCGCCAGGAGGTGCCCCCGCGCCGCAATCTCGCGGGTCACTTCCGGGCACTCGCGCACGAATCTCCCCACCAGGAAAAACGTCGCGCGCGCGCCATGTTTCTCCAGCAGGTCCAGGAGTCTTGGCGTGATTCTGGGATTCGGGCCGTCGTCAAACGTCAGTGCCATCCGCGGCCTGCCGCCGTTTGCCGGCAATCGCCGCACCACCGGCCCGTAAAGCTGCGCCGCTGGATGGTAGGCTCCCCACGCCGCCACGCCTGCTGTGGCGGCCAGCGGAAGCCCAGTCCACAGCGCGGTTTCGATCACGGATGGTCCTTCTTCGGAGGCGGGTTGGAACCGGAGACTTCCTTGGCCTGCTTCGAGGCGCGGTCGGGCTGCGTCTCGATCTCCAGTGCGATTCGCCGCGACTCTCCCTTGCCGCCGGGTGCGGCTTCCTCGCGGTACTTGATCTTGGCGTGCATACCCTGCGCGATCTGCCCTTTCACCTTCGTGTGCTCATCGGTCTCGATCTCGATCAGGCTGGAGCCTCCCAGCCCTCCCTTCTGCAAGGTGAGGATGTTCCCCTTCACGCTGTGCAGCTTTCCTGAAACGGTTTTGGTCGAATCGGCGGGCACTGCCGCAGAAATCAAGAGGAGAGTGGCGCCCACCAGCACGATGCGCGTGATTCGGACACAATCCCTTCGAAAAACTCGACCGGAACTGCCCCGCATGGCTCACCTCCAAGGATGGCCGCGCGTCTATTCTCGCATGTTGCCCGGCTGGTGTCAGTCTTGCCATCTCGGTAACCGCCCCTGGCGGGAATACGTCTAAGCTTCCATCCGCAGGGTGCGGCTTGATTTCTGGCGCTCGACGCTGGGTGGCTGCCAGGGATTCGGGGCCTCAGGAGCGGGTAAGTTCATTCCAGAAGGGTGGAGTTCGGTGGCATTCAGACAATCGGCCTTTTTCGCCATGATCTTGTTCGCACTCATCTTCTTCTGCTGCATGACCGCGGAGGCTCAGGAAGCCTCCCCGGCGCCGCCTCAGGTGCGCGCCATCGGCGTGGTGCAGGTCGCGCCCGGCGCACCCATCCCCGGCGCTACGGTCCGGCTCGTGCACACTGCCACCGGCCAAGCCTGGGTGACGTGGACGGATGAGAACGGCAAGTTTGACTTGCCCAGCGTGCCCGCCGGGAAATATCGCATCGAGGTCGAGCAACTCGGTTTTCAAAACGCCACCGTCGAGACGGAGTTCAATCCCCCCGCCACGGAACCCGCCGCTCCTGCGGCGAATGCAAAGCCACCCGCCGCTTTTGCGGTCACTCTTCGTGTCGCGCCGCTCGCCGCGCCTGCCGCAGAAACTCCCGCGCAGCCCTCTGAAAACAAGAGCGCACTTCCGGCAGGAAATCCGCCGACGGGTGCGGCAGCGAATCCAGGCGCTCCAAACACCGCCGCGAACAAGAACGCCCAGGTCTCGCCGGCCGGAGCGGCACAGCCCGCGCCCGCGGGAGCGAAGCCTGGTCAACCAGGGGCGCCGGGGCAACGCGCGGCCAACCCCGGCGGTCCCAATGGGCAGCGCCCCGGCGGCTTCCAACAAGTGAATATCAACGGTCAAAACGGCCTCTCGACCAATGAGGTGGCTCCTCCTGCCGGCAGCGATTTCGGCGGGGCGCTCGGCGAGGCGGCCTCCGCTGACGCAGTCCTCGCCCAGGGCACGGTGGGCCGTGGCTCCACGGCCGGAATGGATATGTTCGCCATGATCGGCATGATGGGCGGATTTGGGCCCGGCGAAATGGGTGGCCAGCCCAGCGGCAGCAATCCATTTGGTGGCAACAATCCCGGCATGGGACCCGGCGGCCCCGGAGCCCCAGGAGGGATGCCCGGCGGCATCGGGAACATCGTGATCATGGGTGGCGGCATGCCCGGCGGGGGGCCCCCGGGCGGTGGGCGTGGAGGTCAACCTGGCGGTGGAGGCCGCGGAGGCCAGCAGCAAGGCGGCCGCGGCGGACAAGCTGGCGGCAGAGGCGGCCAGGAAGGACAAGGTGGGCGTGGCGGCCAGCCGCAGCGCCAGCAATTCGGCGAGGGCGCGGGCGGCTTGTACGGGTTGCAGCGCGTCCTGCGCCAGCAACTGAATCGCGTGCACTTCAGCTTCTTCGATCGTTACGGCAACTCCGTATTCGACGCGCGGCCCTATTCTTTGACCCAGGCGAATCCTCCCAAGATCGGCACCTATCGCACGAATTGGGGCGCAAGTCTGGGAGGGCCGCTGGTGATTCCGAAGGTTTACAACGGCAAGGACAAGACATTCTTCTTCTTGAATTACAGCGGCATGCGCTCGCGCACTCCGGTGGATTCCTTCTCAACCGTTCCCACCGATGCCGAACGCGGCGGCGATTTCGGTGACCGCAACCTGCAACTCTTCGATCCGGCGTCGAACTCCACCGGCTCGCGCACGGCGTTCGGCTCGTCCATTCCGACCGGCCGCATCAGTTCCGTGGCGCAGGGCCTGCTGCAATTCATCCCCGAGCCCAACCTTCCCGGCCTGGTGCAGAACTTCCATTTCCAGACGCGCGTGCCTGGGGCCACCGACGCGTTTAGCATCCGCGTGTTGCACACCATCTCGCCCAAGCTGAATGCGCGCGTCATCTACAGCTTCAGCGAATCGCGCTCGCACGGTTTCTCCAACTTCCCACAGCTCGAATCAAACTCTGACGGGCGCGGCCAAAATGTTCAGCTCGGCCTCACACAAAACTGGTCGCCGCGCTTCATCAATGACACCAGCATCAATTGGAGCCGCAACCGCTCGAATTCGCTGAACAACTTCGCCTTCCTCAATGACATCGCGGGCAATCTCGGCATCAGCGGCATTTCCACCGCCCCGATCGATTTTGGTCTTCCCCAGGTCAGCTTGACGAACTTCACCGGCCTGAACGATCCGGTGCCCGCTCTGCGCCGAAATCAGAGTACTCGCACGATGGACAACGTCACCTGGATCAGGCCCAAGCACACCTTCCGCTTCGGCGCGGAGATTCGCCGCAACCAGACCAACACCATCACCGATCCCACGCCGCGCGGACTCTTCTCCTTTACCGGACTCCAGACCGCCCAGCTCGATGCCACCGGCAAGCCCATTGCCGGCACGGGCTCCGACTTCGCCGACTTCCTGCTCGGCTTGCCGCAATCCACCAGCATCCGGTTCGGCGGCTCGAACACCTACTTCCGCAACTGGTGGATCATCGGCTTCGTGAACGACGACTGGCGCATCCATCCGCGTTTTACGTTGACTTACGGCCTGCGCTGGGAAGGCTTCACCCCGCCGAACGAGCTCCAAGACCACATCGCCAACCTCATTGCCAATTCCGACTTCACCCAAGTGGCCACCGTCACGCCTGGACAGACCTCGCCCTTCGACGGCAGCGTGCAGCCGAACTCTCTGGTCCACGGCAACTACAAGAGTTTCGCTCCGCGCCTCGCCATCGCCTGGCGGCCGAAGCTGAAGTTCCTGGACCAGAAGCATTCGCTCGTCGTCCGCGCGGGCTACGGCATGTTTTACAACCTCTCGATTTACAACTCGCTGGCCACCTCTATGGCCAACCAGCCGCCCTTCGCCCAGGCGCAGACCCAGCAGACCAGCGCGGCGCAGATCCTGACCTTCCAGGACGGCTTTCCGCCGGCCCCGCCGAGCGTAGCCAGAAACACTATCGCCGTGGACCCATTTTACCGTCCGGGCTACGCCGAGATCTGGAACCTTTCGCTTGAGCAGCAACTCAGCACCACGGTGACCCTGGATCTGACCTACACCGGCACGAAGGGCAACCACCTCGACGAGCAGCGCGCGCCGAATCGCTTGGCGCCCGGCCTGGTGCAGCCGCCGACGGTCATCAATGCGCTGGGTTTCACGTACAACACCTCCGGCGCGTCCTCGATCTACCACGCCCTGCAAGCGCGCCTGCAACGCCGCTTCAACAAGGGACTCATGCTCCAGGGCACCTACACCTACAGCAAGTCCATTGACAACGCCAGCTCCATCGGCGGCGGTGGCGCGGTCGTGATTCAAGATGAGTTGCATCCCGAGCTCGACCGCGGGCTTTCCTCTTTCGACATCCGCCACCAGATCAGCGCCATCTATTCGTACGAGCTGCCATTCGGCGAACGCAAGAAGTGGGCGCACAGCAAGTTGGCCTCCGCCATTTTTGGTTCCTGGACCGTGAACGGCAACACGGCCTGGAGAACTGGCTCGCCTTACACCCCGACCGTGCAAGGCTTTACCGCCGACAATAGCGGCGCCGGCAACAGCTTCTCCGAGCGCGCCGACCAGGTAGGCAATCCCAATGTTGGCCCGGGCCTCCCGCTGCTCTTCTTCAACACCGCTGCGTTTGTTCAGCCGCCGACGGGCCGCTTCGGCAATGCCGCGCGCGGCACGATCACCGGCCCCGGCTCGGTAACGCTCAATCTGGGCCTCGGCAAGGGCATCCGCTTCGGCAAGGACAACAGCCGCCGCATTGATTTCCGGTGGGATTGCACGAACCTCCTGAACCATCCCAACTTCTCCAGGCTTTCCACAGTGATCAACTCTTCCACCTACGGCCGCGTGTTGGACACCGGGGGGATGCGCACGATGAACTTCCAAATCCGGGTGAACTTCTAATGCGACGCCTTCTGACCGCACTCGCCACCGCTTCCCTGCTTAGCTCGATGCTCGCGGCCCAGAATCCGCCCCAACAGCCTCCGCCGCAAAAGCCGCCGCAGGTGGACACGCGCCAGGCGCCTCCCCCGCCTCCGCCGCAAACAGCCGCGCCGCAGAGCAAGACGCTCATCAAGTCCTACACCGACCTTGTCCAGATCGACGTCCAGGTGGTGGACAAGGACGGCAAGCCGGTGAAAGGGCTGAAGCAGAGCCAGTTCCACGTCACCGAAGACGACAGGGTCCAGACCGTCTCCACCTTCGATTACTACGACATCGAAAAGATCGAAACCGCGGGCAACGGTGAAGACACCGGGCCCGTCGTCGTCGCGCTTGGGGCGGTCGCGGAACCCGAAAAAATCCGCGCTGCCGTGCGTGACCGCCGCCTCTTCGTGCTCTTTTTCGACATGACCTCGCTGCAACCGGAGGACCTCATCCGGGCGACCGACGGCGCAGAGAAATTCGTGCGCGAGCAGATGTCGCCCGCCGATCTAGCCGGCGTGGTCGCCTTTGGCACCCAGTTGAAGATCCTGGCGAACTTCACCAACGACCGCGACGTCCTCGGCCAAGCCGTCGCACGGCTCATCCCCGGCAAGGAATCGCAGCTCGCCGACCTGGCCGCTTCCGCCAGCGACACCGTGACCGAAGACACCGGCGCGGCTTTCACCGCCGACGACACCGAGTTCAACGTCGTCAACACCGATCGCAAGCTCATGGCCATGCAGGGTCTCGCCACGCTCCTCAAGGACATCCCCGGCAAAAAGTCCGTCATCCAGTTCACCGGCGGCATCACTCAGACCGGCGAAGAAAACCGCTCCACGCTCCGCGCCGCCACCGACTCCGCGAACCGCTCCAACGTCTCCTTCTACACCGTGGACTGCCGCGGCCTCATGGCCCAAGTTCCCGGCGGCGACGCCACGACCGGCTCCGCCGGCGGCACCTCGATGTACAGTGGCGCCGCCGTCTTCCGCCAGACACAGGCCCGGCAGGATTCCCGCGACACCCTGGCCACGCTGGCCACCGACACCGGCGGCAAGATGTTTGCCGACATCGGCGATTTCGGACAGATCTTCAAAGCCATCGAAAACGACACCAACGGCTACTACCTGCTGGGCTACTACAGCGCGAACCCCGCCCAGGACGGCCGCTGGCGCCGCGTGAAGGTTCGCGTCGACCTGCCCGGCGCGAAAATCAAGTTCCGCGACGGCTACTACGCGCCCAAGGCCTACGGCGTCTTCACCGCCGAAGACCGCGAACGCCAGCTCGAAGAAGCCATGCGCGCCGAAAATTCGCGCATCGAACTGCCCATCGCGCTCGAAACCGCCCACTTCCGCATCGGCAAGAACGAAGTCTTCATGCCCATCGCCGCAAAAATCGCTTCGAGCGCCTTGCAGTGGGCCGAAAGCCATGGCCGGAAGGAAGTGCAGTTCGACTTTATCGCCGAGGTCCGCGAAGAAGGCCGCACCGGCCGCATCGTCGACACCCTGCGCGACACCATCACCGTCAAGCTCGATACCGAGCGCTTCCAGCAGGTGAAGCAGCAGGCGATCGTCTATCAAGGCGGCATGATCCTCGGGCCGGGCACTTACAAACTCAAGTTCCTCGCCCGCGAAAACGAAACCGGCCGCATCGGCACCTTCGAGGAAAGCATCACGTTGCCCGCCGCTCAAAACGACCGGCTCCAACTCAGCAGCGTGTTGCTCTCCAGCCAGCTCCTGGCCGTTCAGACGGGAAAGAACACTGAGGTCGAAAAGAAAGCGCTGGCCTTGGACGCGAAGATGAAGTCTTCGCCGCTCGATGTCGGTGGCCAGCGCATCGTGCCCAGCGTCACGCGCGTCTTCACCACGCAGCAGAATCTCTACGTCTTTTTCCAGGCTTACATGCCGTCGAAAGAGGTGGGGGATAAGCTGCGCGCGGGCCTCGTCTTTTTCTACAACGGACAGCGCGTCACCGCCACGCCGCTGCTCGAGCCCGCCGACGTGGATGCCAAGACGCAAACCGCGTCATTCCGCATCAGCCTACCGCTCGATACGCTCAAGCCCGGCCGCTATACCGTGCAGGCCGTCGTCGTCGAGCCCGGCGGTTCACAGGCCGCCTTCCAACGCGCCTATTTCGCCGTGCGCACCCCTCCCGCGACCGCGCCGAAACCCGCCGTGGCCAGCCCCTCCAGCAACTAGCTTTTGCAATTTCCCGCGGTCCAAACGCGGCAAGGCCGGGCGTCCCCGCCCGGCCTGTTTCGTTTCTCGTGGGCTGTGTAGCGCCGGGCTTTAGCCCGCCACCATTTTTCACTCGTGTCGCAGCGCGCAAGCCGGATCCGTCCGGCTGGCCCGCATAGCCGGAAGGAGTGACGCTGTGATCGTTGCCGCGCCAAGAAGCGCGGCCGCGGCGGCCAGACTAGCCGGATCATTCGGTTTGACGCCGTACAGCAAGCCTGCGATCAGCTTGTTCAGCCAGAACGACGCCAGCGCGCCCAGCGCGATGCCCGCCAGCGCCAGCCACATCCCCTCGCGCGTCACCATCAGCAGGATGTCCCGCGGCTGCGCCCCCAGCGCCATTCGCACACCCAACTCGTGCGTGCGGCACGCCACTGAATACCCCACCACGCTGTAAAGCCCAAAGCCCGCCAGTACGAGCGCCAGCGCCGCAAAAACACTTACCACGATCCCCCGAAATCGCGGCGCCGACGTCGAGTCCGCGATCACCTCTTTCATCGTCCGCACGTTGAACAGAGGCACTCCCGCATCAATCCGCCGCACGCTTTCACGAACATCTTCAACGAGCGATCGTGGGTCGCCTGCCGTTCGCACAACAAGCGTCATGTCGAGCTCTTGCGAAGGCAGGTAGTACTGGCGCTCCGCAGTCTCGCCCTGCCGCTTCGAAGTCTCGCCCAAGCCGTGCGCCTTGACGTCGTTCACCACGCCGATGACTTCCTTCGGCGGCCAACGAGGTCCCGGATGGGAAACCTTGATGATCTTGCCGAGCGGATCCTCTCCGGGCCACGCGGCCTTCGCCAGCGCCTTGTTGATCACGATCACGTTTTCATGCGCGCGCAAGTCGCGTTCAGAAAAGCCGCGTCCCTCCAAGATCGGAATCCCCATTGCGCGGAAATAATCACCGCTGATTTCGAACACTTGGAGCACAGAGTGCAATTTCCCGGCTTCGATGTAGTACCCCCCGCCGCTTTTGCCCCCCATTGGCAGGGTATTCACTTCGCCCGCAGCGATGACTCCCGGAAGCTGCCCAATCTCTTCGGCGAGTCGATGGTAGAACGTCGCGATGTGCGAAGTGTCCGCCTCCTGCCCCTTCGTCGGCTTCGGCGCGTATTTCGCCTGCGGAAGGACCAATTCTGCGCTGAGTATGTTCTGTGTCTCGAAGCCGGGCGGCGTACGCAACAAGTTGCTG
The DNA here is from genome assembly GCA_963739275.1 of uncultured Acidobacteriota bacterium. GTDB lineage: Bacteria > Acidobacteriota > Terriglobia > Acidiferrales > UBA7541 > JBGQGH01. The sequence goes on along the minus strand of CAVTZX010000029.1, from coordinate 10,759 downwards.
AGGCTTCTGATCATCAAACCCGCGCCTCCAAGCAAGACCAGCGTGAGGGCAACTTCGGTGACGACCAGCGCAGCACGCAGATGCTTCTTCAACCCCGCCGTCGAGCGCGACGTCTCTTCCTTCAGCGCGCGCGTCAAATCCTGTGTCATCGTCTGCAGTGCCGGTGCGAGCCCGACCAGGACACCTGTCACAACCGAGAGTCCCACCGCGAAACCCAGCGCGCGGAGATCGAGATGAATGTCCGCGAGCCGTGGGACGTCCTTTGGCCCGAATAGCTGAGCCGCTCGCAGACTCGCGTAAGCTACGAACACTCCCGCCGCTCCACCCAGACAAGCGACCAGCGTGCTCTCCGTCAACATCTGACGCAGGATTCGCCCGCGTGACGCGCCCAGGCAAAGCCGTAGCGCGACTTCCTTCTGCCGCGCTGCCGTGCGCACCAGAATCATATTCGCCACATTCACGCAGGCGATCAGGAGCAGGAAACCCACCGCTCCAAGCAACGCAAGCAGACTGGTGCGGGACTCGCCCACCAGCAAGTTCTGCAAATATTGCGCGCCTATGAAGAATTCCTTGACATGGCGCTCTGGATGAAATGTCCTCGATTCCAGCTGCAGTAGGGATCTCAGCTCAACCCTCGCCTGCTCGACGCTCACGCCGTCGTGAAGACGCGCCAGTAATCCCCAGAGCAGGCTTGGGGGAAGATCCGGTTGTTTGTCGGAGCCGAGATCGAGCGCATACATCGCGTTAATATCGGTTCCTCTCCGCGGAATCCAAAGATCGGTGTGTCCTGGAAACCCAAAACCCGGCGGCATGATCCCAACGATCGCGTAGATCTGCCCATTGAGCACGACCGTGTGCCCCAGCGCATCCTGTTGAGCGCCATACACACGCGTCCAAAACCGATGGCTCAACACAACGACATCACTTTGTCTGGAAGTTTCATCCTCCGGCGAAAACGTTCGCCCGGTTTCCGGTCCGATTCCAAGCAACGGGAAGAAGCTCGCGGAAACAGTCGTCGCGAAAACACGTTCGGATCGACCGCGATCTGAGAAATTCACCCCGCCGCTCTGATACTCCGCCAAGGCCGAGAACGCCTTACCCTGCCCCCACCACACCAGAGAATCCCCTTGCTCCACTCTTTCAGCGCCGCCGATTTCCACAATCCGACCGGGATCTTTGAACGGCAGCGGCTGGAGCAGCACACCATCCACAATCGTGAACATCGCCGTCGTCCCGCCGATGCCCAGCGCCAGCACGAGCAAAAGCGCAGCCGTGTAACCCGGCCGCTTCGCCAACATGCGCAGGGCGAATCGCAGGTCTTGTACGAGGGCCGTCATGAGCTACCTCTCAGTGCTGTTTGGTGGCTGAATCTTAGAACTGCTGCACGTCGGATTTCAATGTTCTCGCGGCTCGGCCGCCGCAGCGCCGCGCACGGCGCGCAGATCGATCCCAAGCTGTTGGCATTTCTTGTAAAGGTGGCTGCGCTCGAGGCCCAGCGCCCGCGCCACGTTCGTCATGTGATGCCGATGCCGCGCCAGCTCAGCCAGCAGCACTTCCCTCTCGAACGCTTCGACGCGCTGCGCAAGCGTTCCCGTGCCCGTCGGCGATATGGAAGCTGATGCGCCGGCACTCGCTTGCGGCAAGGCGGCCCGAACCTCCGCTACGCTGATTTCATCGCTATTGCTCAGGAGCAGCAGCCGCTCGACCACATTCCTCAGTTCGCGTACGTTTCCCGGCCAAGCGTAGCGCTTTAATTCTTCGATTGCCTCGGCCGAAAATGCTTTTCCCTTCCAGCCGTTTTGTTCCGCCACTTGCGCGGCAAAATGTGCCACCAGCACTGCAATATCCTCCGCGCGCTCGCGCAGCAGCGGCAGCGCGATCGGATACACGTAGATGCGGTGGTAGAGGTCCTGCCGAAACGCATTCTGTCGCACCATGTCTTCAAGTTTCCGGTGTGTCGCGACGATCACGCGGACGTCCACAGGAATCGCGCGGTCGCCCCCCACGCGTTCGATCTCGCCCTCTTCGAGCACGCGCAGCAGCTTCGCTTGCATGGCCAGCGGCATGTCTCCGATCTCATCGAGAAACAGCGAGCCTCCTTCGGCCTGCTCGAACTTGCCCATATGGCGCCCCGCGGCTCCAGTGAACGCACCCTTCTCGTGGCCGAACAGCTCCGACTCGATCAGTTCCGCCGGCACCGCCGCGCAATTCAGCGTGACAAACGGCCCCGCACGCCGCGGGCTTTTCTCATGCAGCGTCCGTGCCACCAGCTCCTTGCCCGTTCCCGTCTCGCCCAGGATGCACACGCGCGTTTCGCTCGCCGCCACGCGCTCCACCTGCGCCATCAGCTTTTCCATCACCGGCCCGGCCCACACAATCTCGTGTTTTCCTAACCGCTGCCGCAGCCGCCGGTTTTCATCCTCGAGCCGCGAAATCCGCAGTGCGTTTTCGACCGTGACCATCAGCTTGTCGGTCGAGATCGGTTTTTCCAGAAAGTCCACCGCGCCCAACTTCGTCGCGCGCACCGCCATCTCCACGCTGGCCTGTCCTGAGATCATCACCACCGGGACGCTGATTCCCGCCGACTTCAGATCCGCCAGCAGCGTAAGGCCGTCTTTCCCCGGCATTACTACGTCGCACAGGATCACATCGAGTTTCCGCGCGCTGGCCAGTTCCGGCACGAGTTCGAGCGCCCGCGCCGCTGTGTCGCACACGGTCGCTTCGTGCCCCGCCAGGCGGAACGCCCGCGAAAGCGACGCCAGCGTGTTCGCGTCGTCGTCAATCACCAGTAGATGGATTTTCTGTGCCACTCCAACTCCCGCGCTCGCGCTGTCATCCCGAGGAGGTCGCTCTCGCGACCGACGAGGAAGCTGCTTCTGGCCTGTGTTCCTCTCTGTGTCCTCTGTGCTCTCTGTGTTAGATCTTTTTCCCCGGCCTTCTACCTGCTAGCTGCTTGCTCCAGATTCGGCTTCATGCGTCTGCACCGTCGCCTCGATCGGCATGTCGATGCGGAACGACGTTCCGCGTCCTGGCTCGCTTTCCACGCTGATCTTCCCGCCGTGATCGCTCACCACCGACTGCACGATCGCTAGGCCTAGGCCCGTGCCGTGCTGCTTGCTCGTGTAGTACGGCGTGAACAGCCGCTCGCACTCCTCGCGCGTGAGCCCAGCGCCCGTGTCGGACACCTCAACGCGCACCGCGCCCCCGCGCGCCTGGGTGCGCAGCGTTAACGTGCCGCCCGCAGGCATCGCGTCCATCGCGTTCAGGACCAAGTTTTGCAGCGCGCGGTGCAGCAGGTCGGGATCCGCCTGGATCTCCGGCAGCACCGGCGTCAGGTAATACTCCGTCGTAATCGGCGGCCGGCCCACGGCGCTGAACTGCGGCTCGAAAAGCCGCACGGCGTTGCGCACCGCTTCGTTGATGTCCACCCGTTGCAGGTTCGGCGCGGGCATGCGCGCGAAATCGCTGAAGCGCCCCACGATGGCGTTCAAGTTTTCAAGTTCCGCGCGCAGCGCCGCCGTCGATTCGCGAAACACCTCGTCGAACTGTTCGGGCGTCGCGTTGCGCGCGCGCTGCAAGTTCTCCACCGTGATTTGCAGCGGAAAGAGCGGATTCTTCAGCTCGTGCGCCAGCCGCCGCGCCAGTTCGCGCCATGCCGCCACGCGCTCCACCTGCACCAGCCGCTCGCGCTGTGCGCCCAGTTGCCGGATCATTTCATTGAATGCATTGGCGAGTTGGCCCACCTCGTCGCGCGAGCGGATGTCGACGCGTGTCGCCCAGTTCCCTTCGGCCACGGAGCGCGTCCCCGCCGCAAGCTGCTCAAGCGGCCGCGTCACACGCGCGGACACCCACCACGTCAGCAGCAAGCACAGCACAATCGCGCCTCCGCCGACGCCCAGCGCAAGATTGCGGATCGTCTGCCCCAGCATCACGATGTCGTGCCGCGGACTGCCCACCAGCAGCACGCCGAGCAGTTCCTTCTGCCTCCCCGGCAGCGGCATGGCGTGGAACGTCTCCGCGCTCGCAGGGTCCAGCGTCCAGGTGATCGTCTGTGGCGCGGGCGGCGCGGCCTGGGGCGACTTGCGCACCATTTCGATCAGCGGCGCCAGCCGCTCGGCCTGATTCACCGGTCCGGAAGAATCCGTCAGTGACGCGGCCACGAACGCTGGTTCGAAATTGCGGTAGAGCAGCGCGCGCATCCCCGCGGGAAGCGCCAGCGTCGCGAGAAAATCCTTGTCCACGCGCGCGCCGCCGATGATGTACAGGTTTTTTCCGCCCACCGGCACGGTACGCACCGCCGTCAGCGCCAGCGCCACGCTGTCCGGCAAATCCTCACGGTGCAGAAACGCACCCTCCGAATTCCACTTGTAGGGAGTGGTGACCAGCTCGTTCTTGTAGCCGAAGCGCGCGGGCGACTGCGCCGACGAAATCCGCGTGCCGTCGTTGCCCGCGATCTCCAGAAAATCCAGGTGGTAGGATTTCGCCAGCCCGGTGGCGTCGTTTACGTAGATCGAAGGGTCCGCGTTCGGCCGGTTCAGGTCGATCGCAATTTTCAGCGCCGCCTCCGATTCTGCAATCCCGCTCACGCGGCTGACGACTTCTTCGCCCCGCGCAGCGAATTCGCGCTGGAACTGCGCCACCAGCGCGTCGGTGCGCTGCTGGTCCAGCCGCTCGAACGCGCGCCGCGTCGTCGTCAGAACGCCCCACGCCACCAGCGCGACAGCTACGACGACCGTCCCGGCGAAAATCAGCAGCATCTTGAACCGGAAACTCATCGCGGATTCCCACCTTGCCCCGCCGGAGCCGCACCCGGCGCCGTTGTCGTGTCCAGCCACACGTCCGCCAGCCGCCACGCGCCCCAACGCCGCGGCATCCAGTTGCGCACCTGCGCACCAAGCCCGGCCGCTTCCGGCAAATACGCCAGCGGTACCACGCGCCTGCTCTCGACGATCGCGCGCTCCACGGCGTAGAGCTGTTCGGGATCGCTTCCGGCCGCTGCTGTCTTTGCCGATGCCTCTCCGGCCGCACCCGCCAGCAATCCCAGCGCACGCGCCGCATCGATGGTCGCCAGTCGCAAGCGCACCAGTCGCACATCCGGATTTGCTGTCGCTCCCACCTGCACCACAACTCCCGCATCGCGCGCGTTCAAAGCCACCCGTTCAGCCACGGTTCGCGCCAGCGGATCACCGGCGTCGTACCCCAGCGTAAGCGGGCGCGTGGCGGAAGAGACTTGCTTCACGATTTCTTTCGCGCGATCCATGTCGGCAGCCGTCTCGAACAGAAAAGCATACCCCGAGAGCCATTGCGGCAGAAGGCCGCCCGCGGGCTCGCCTTGCCGCTGCAGCAACACGTTACAAATCGCCGCGCGGTCAATGGCCAGCGAGAGCGCCTGCCGCACGCGCGCATCCGCTGCCCCCGGCCGGCTGGCATCAAACACCAGCGCGTACAGCTCCACCGCCGACGAGGACCACAGCCGCCGCCCGTTCTGCGTCGCGCGCCGCACTTGCTCTGGAGCGATCTCGACCAAATCCGCCTTCCCCAGCTCCAGGTCGATCATCTGCTGTGGCTCATTCACTCCCATTTCCACCGATATGCTGTCCAAGTAAGGCCGCCCGTCCCAGTACTCCTCGTTCGCCGCAACCACGAGCTTTCGCCCCGCCTGCCACTCCGCGATTCGGAATGGCCCCGTGCCCGCAAGCATGTCCTGGGCCGCGATGCGAAAGACAAAGTTCCGCCCCTCGGCCAGTTCTACCAGCAGATTCGGCATCGGCTGCTCGGACTGGATCCACAGCGCGTCCCCCGTCACTCCTGCAAGTCGCTCCGATCCGTTCAAGCCGTTCCACCATCCTACGATTGCCGCCGGAGTGAGCGGTGTACCGTCATGAAATGTCACATTTGGGCGAATCCGAATTTGCCATTTCTTGAATTGCGCGTCGTGCTCCCATGAAACCGCCAGCGCCGCCTTCGGCTCGCCGTTTTCATCCAGCTCCACTAACCGATCGAAAACCAGCGCCGCCAGTTTTTCCGCTGCGGCCGCCTGCATCGCATCCGCCGGAAACTCGCGCGGATCGAGCGACGTCACCCGCGCGCGCATCTCCACCCGCAGCGTTCCCCCGTACTGCGGCCGCGTCGTCGCCGTCACGCTCGCCCCCGCGAGCGACAAGCTACTTGCCACAAGGAACGCGAAGTGAATACGCCTCATACCGCCTCGTCGTAAGGTTGTTCACTATTACCACAGCGCTGTCGCCCTCTTCTCTTGTCCACAGCGCTGTCACGGGACCTGCGAATCCCACGGGTGTCGCGGTCGGCGCTGTCGTCGAGCGGAAGATGTCATAGGCCGCGATTGCATCGGTCGTCGTCGCATCTCCCGGCCGCGTCGCGAGCACCAGCCAGCGGTCTGCGCAACTTGTCTGAATCGCTGCCAACCCGCTTCCCCAACCTTGGAACGCGAATTGGGCTTGAAAGCTCCTCTGGTCTTCGTCTTCATTCACCGCGTAGTAATGTACTCGTCCGTCTATGCTGCTGTACAACGTCCCCTGCCGGTCGTCATCTTGCACGTAGGCTACGGAGAAAAAAGGTTCGAGCTTTGGCGGCGCCTCGCCGTGTGTCTTCAGTCGTTCGGTAAAGAAATTCCGGCCTGGCGCAAGGGTGAACCCGTCGACGTTGTTTACTGTGCCGCCGAAGACCCAGTTGGGTTCATCTTCCTCGCAATTCAGCCGGATCGTCTTGAATGCGTCTCCGTCGCAATCGAGCTGCGGCAAATGAACGTCGAACGTGCGCCCCGCCGTCACGATCTGCCCGCGCGCATCTCGTGGCCACGGGTGCGCATGCGCAATCGCATGCTTGTCTTGCAGCACCCAGTCTTCGCCCTCGCGCCGGTACAGCGTTAGCTGTTCCGTATCTAACACAAGCAGCCCCGGCCCCGGATCGCCGGGATCCTTGACGACTGCAGCATCCAGAATCGGTTCCTGCTGCGACCACAGTAGCGTTCGCTCGATTGAGTAAACCAGCGGCGGCGCTTCGCCGGGCCTTAGCCCCAAGGGAGCCGTAACCATCTCCACTTGTCGCGCTTCGCCAATTCCAAACTGCGCCACCCAAACGAATCTTCGAGAGTCCTGGGACAACGTCACTGCGACCGGAATGCCCCCGATCTGCTCCGTGGCCAACTGCAACCCTTGGCTCTTCAATTGCGATTCGAGAGCGCTCCGAACGACTTTGACTTGTCCCTCAGAGAGCGAGGACTTGTTCTGAAGGTCGAGGTCAATCCTCCCCCCCTTGGGTAGCTTGGATGCTAGCTTTTCCGCCAGCCCCTTCGCCGCATCCTCCAACGTATCCGCCCACGAAACTCCCGGAACTGCGAGGAAGAGGAGCAATAAGAGCAGGACGATCAATATGAAGAGGATTCGGCGGAAGGACATCATCGAATTACGCCACGCACCCGGCCGACACGCATCTTAGCACAGCGCTGGATTCCCTCTGCCCCACCTCCCCTTATCCGTCATCACGCCGAAACATTCCGCCCCTCTTGTGCGTATCCTTTCCGTGCGCCTCGTGCTCCTTGGTGGTACCATCTTCAAATCTTGCCGCATCACTGGTTCACGATTTCTCGGAGGAGAGAACCCATCATGAATCGCAAAGTTCTTGGCGCGCTCGTGTGCGCGCTCGTGCTCGCGCTTGTGGCCGCAGCCGCTTGGAAGGCCAACCCCGTGCGGCCCGCGGTGGTCGCCGCTGCCGGACCGGAAACGCACCTGATGCGCTATCCGGACATCTCCAAGGACAGCGTCGTTTTCAGCTACGCTGGCGATCTCTGGATCGTGCCCCGCGCGGGCGGCTCGGCGCGCCGCCTGACCGCGCATCCCGGCGATGAGCTCTTCCCCAAATTCTCACCCGACGGCAAGTGGATCGCCTTCACCGGTGAATACGACGGCAACCCAGACGTTTTCGTGATCCCCGCGGCCGGAGGCGAACCAAAGCGCCTCACCTATCACCCTGGCCAAGACCTCGTCCTCGGCTGGACGCCCGACGGCAAGAAAGTTCTCTTCCGCTCTGATCGCCAGACTCCCAGTGGCCGCTTCATGCAGCTCTACACCGTGTCCATCGACGCCGGAATGCCCGAGGAATTGCCCCTCAAACGCGGCAGCCTCACTAGTTTCTCGCCCGACGGCACCAAGATCGCTTATCTCCCCACCTCGCAGGAGTTCCGCACCTGGAAGCGCTATCGCGGCGGCTGGAGCCCAGCAATGGGTATCTACGACCTCAAGAACAATACTTACGAGCCGATCGCCAAGAACAAGGGGATGGACATGTTCCCCATGTGGCACGGCAACGCCATTTACTTCATCAACGACGAAGACGGCGTGATGAATCTGTCCCGCTACGATATCGCTTCCAAGCGCCGCACCAAGCTCACCGACTACAAAGAGTACGACGTCAAGTGGCCCAGCGCCGGGCCTGACGCCATCGTCTATGAAAACGGTGGCCTGCTCTACTCCTATGAGTTCGACGGCGGCAAGATTTCCCACATCACCATCAACGTGGCTAGCGACGACATCGCCGCGCGCGCCGAGATCAAGAGCGTTGCCGGTAATATCGGCTCCTTCGCCCTCTCCCCGGGCGGTGTGCGTGCCCTTTTCGAAGCACGCGGCGACATCTTCACCATTCCCGCCGAGCACGGCAGCACGCGCAACCTCACCACCAGCCCCGGCGTGCATGACCTCAACCCCACGTGGTCGCCCGACGGCAAATGGATCGCATATCTTTCCGACCGCAGCGGTGAGTACGAGCTCTATCTCCGCCCACAGCTCGGCGGAGACGAAGTCCGCGTCACCTCCGATGGCAGCGTTTACCGTTATGGCCCTACCTGGTCACCCGACAGCAAGAAGCTCCTCTTCTGGGACAAGAGCCTGAAGCTCTGGTACGTGGACATCAATGAGAAAAAACCCGTACTAGTCGATCAGGACGAGTTTTCAACCATCAACGACGGTGCTTGGTCGCCGGACAGCCGCTGGCTCGCCTATTCCAAGAACGGCGCCAACCTCTCCAGCTCCCTCTATCTCTACTCCCTCGAGCAGAAAAAGGTCTTTCACGTTACAAATGGCTTCTACAACGACAGCAACCCCGCCTTCGACCCCGACGGCAAGTCGCTCTACTTTCTATCCGAACGCTTCTTTTATCCCAGTGGCGGCCGTTTCGATGCGCGCTTCAATTACTACAGCACGACCGGGATCTTCGGCCTCACCTTGAAGGCCGACGAGGCTTCGCCCTTCGCGCCTCAGAGTGACGAAGAGAAGGAAGCCACCGAAGCCAAACCCGGAGAGAAGAAAGACGGCGGCGAGGGTAAGCCCACTGAAAAGAAAGATGGCAGCGATGCGAAGCCCGCGGCTCCTCCTGCGGGCGGAGCAGCCCCAGCAGCGGCCGGTGCGCAGGCCGCGCCTCCTGCCGGCGCTCAGGTAGAGAAGAAACCAGAAGAGAAGAAAGCCGAAGAAAAGAAGCCGGAAGAAAAAGCCCCGAAACCCATCCAGGTGGACATTACCGGCATCGAGGAGCGCATCTTCCAGGTGCCCATACCCGCAGGACGCTACTTCGGACTCCAGGTGCGCAAAGAAAAGCTCTTCTACGTCTCCGTGCCCATCGAGGCCACTCAGGCCGGCATTCCCGGCCCGCCGCAGCCCCGCGCCACCTTGCATCTCTACGACGTCAAAAACCGCAAGGACGCCAATCTCCTCGAGGGCATCTCCGGCTACGATCTCAACAAGGACGGCACCAAGGTCATCTACCACTCCGGCCCGACCTACGGCATCGCGGACGCTGCGCCCGGCCGCGCCAAAGTCGGCGACGGACGCCTGAACACCGCCAGCCTCCAGGCGCTCGTCGATCCCCGCGCCGAATGGAAGGAGATCTTCCGCGAAGCGTGGCGCATCGAGCGTGATTTCTACTGGGATCCCAAGATGGGCGGCCTCGACTGGGACAAGATCGGTAAACGCTACGAAGCATTGCTCCCCTGGGTCGCGCATCGCAGTGATTTGAACTACATCATCGGGGAAATGATCGCCGAACTCAGCACCAGCCACACCTACGTCGCCGGGGGCGACGTGCCGGACCGCAATCGCATCGGCGCGGGCCTGCTCGGCGCGGACTACACCGTCGATCAGGGCTACTACCGCTTTAAGAAGATCTACCACGGCGAGAACTGGAACCCGCAAACCCGCGCGCCGCTCGCCGAGCCCGGCCTGAAGGTCAAGGAAGGCGACTACCTGATCGCTGTGAATGGTTCTCCCGTGCGCCCCTCGGAGGTGCGCTAAAGGAGGTATCAACAGCTATTGGTAAAGGGTTAACTGAAGGGAAATTAGTTATCATCAAGAGTACACTGCCAGTAAGGGGAACCAGGAGAATAGTGAAGCCTATTCTTGAGGATGTATCCGGGCTTGACTGCTGAACAGGATTTTGGCCTGGCTTTTGTTCCTGAGCGCACAGTGGAAGGGAAAGCTTTAGAGGAACTGGTGAGGCTGCCAAAAATCGTGGCCGGTGTGGCGAAAGAAGTAAAAGAGCCGCGCAAATGATTTATAGATTTATCGGTGGACCGTTGGTGCCCCTAGTTGCCTTGAGGTTGCTGAAGCTGCCAAACTATTTGATAATGTTTACCGGGATGTTAATATTGCTCTGGCTAACGAATTTGCCATCGTCTGTGAGTACATAGGGGTGGATTGTATTGAAGCTATCAAGGCAACCAATTATAAATATCCTCGAACACATATCCTAA
>CAVTZX010000028.1:0-17848 GCA_963739275.1 uncultured Acidobacteriota bacterium | reverse complement strand
GCGATCAACTGACCACAGAAGGGGGTGCGGCCGGCATCGGAGGATCGTCAGGAGCGCTCGTTTAGTACCTGCTGTCTCGTGCAACACCGGGGCAAGGAGCGACGCAAATTCCTGGCTGGTGGGTGTGGGCTCGCAGAGCCCGGGCGGCCTGCCAAAGGCCCTTATGTTGGCCTCGGAGCACGAGTCACTTCTTGGGTTTTCTTTTGGGTCCGCCACGGGTGGCGTTCCCGGGGGATCGATCCCGAAATCCCAGACGAACATGTTCATCCCATCCGCCAGGATTTCGCCGATCGCGTACTCGCCTGGTTCGAGCGACTGGCTGACGGTGAAGCGGTAAACACCCTTGGCCACCTGCCACTTTTGCATGGGGATGTAGTCGCGTTTCTCGTCCGAATTCCCCACCACGTCCGTGCTGATCACGCCCACCTGCCGCGTATCGCCTTTGATTGTGGCGCGCACCAACTCCATTTCCGGCTCGCGCCAGTCGGTGCGGAAGTAAAACTCCGGCTGCGGGGTCGTCAGCCGCAGCACGGCGCGTTTCCCGGCGATCTCGATGCGATGCTTGGTGGGAATCACGGGCACCGGCACCAGGATCTGCTTCATCACCGAGCCTTTATTCAATTTCAGGCTGGAAGCCGTCTGCACGAGCGGCAGAAGGAGTTTGTCCTGGAGGGCCCATATCCCTTCCGTCTCGGGGAGGAACAGGCCCGGCAGGACCTCGATGCTCGAACCGACGTCGATTTCCGCGGCGCGCTCGGCTGCTTCCTGCGCGCGGAACTTCTCGATCTCCTCCTGTTCTTTCTTCGCGTCGTCAGCCTCCGCCTTGGCCGTCGCCTCCCAGTCCACCAGCGCCGCCGGAATCTCTTCCCAATCCGACCGCTCGATGCTGTAAAACCGCACCCGGTCGCCCTTCTTCTCGTAGCTGCGGACAATCTCGAACTTGCCGTCCTTCAGCACGAGCTTCTTGCCGCGCGGCAGAGGCACCGGGACTTCTTGCGTGCCTTCCTTCTTGTCCTTTTTCTGCTTCGCGGGCGGATTCTGCTGGGCGGGAGGATTTTGGTGTGTCGGAGGCGACGTACTCTCTCCCAGAGACGCGCCACCGGTAAAGAGCAGCCCCAGCAACAAGCAAGCCGAGAGCATCGGTTCGACCGGAAGTCGAGCCGCCCTTCTCCACCTCGGATTGTCCTTGGAGAACCTCACGAGCTGTCTGTTCCCACCACTCGGCTAAGATGCCCCGGGCACCCGCCGGGTTTACGCGCCTGCGCGCCGCAAAGCCAGAATAGCGCCGTTCCCGGCGCCGGGCAATCCGCGCACGGCTGGATGGGGCTCTCGCTGGCGCGAAGCGCGGGCGGTGTGGTAGATTCCCGGTTTGTCCCGGCATCCCCGGGACTTTCCTGTACAGCAAGTGATCTCTGCATTTCTTTGGAGGAATCCATGCGTTCCGTAGCCTTTTTCGCGCGCCAGAGTCGGCTTTCGCCGCTTGTTCTGGCCCTGCTTCTCGCCCTGGCCTTCGCTTCCAACGCCCGCGCGCAATCGTTTGACATCATCAAAGTCGCCGACGGCACCTACGCTGCGATCGGCCGCCCGGGCGTAGCCTCGAATGGCGCATTCATCGTTAATAAAGACGATGTCCTCGTCGTGGACACTCATTACCGCCCAAGCTGGGCCCGTGAACTCATCGCCGAGATCGCCAAGGTGACGCCCAACAAGGTCCGCTACGTCGTGGACACTCATTGGCACAACGACCACACGCAGGGCAACCAGTCCTACGTCGCCGCCTTCGGCCCCACCGTCGAATATCTCGCTCAACACAACACGCGCGAAGACATCATCAGCAAGGCCATCCCCAGCGTAAAGCAGGCCATGTCCCCGGACGACCCCAACAGCGTGCCCAGCCTGATCGCACGCATCCAGAAGGCCCTCGGCGACAACAAGGACCTCCAGGGCAATCCGCTGACGCCGGACCTCCGGGCGGCGCTCGAGCGGCGCCTTGCCGACCAGAAGTCATATCTCGAAGAGCTGAAGCAGATCCAGATTACCCTGCCCACGATGACTTTCGATCGCAGCCTTATCCTGCACAAGCCCGGCCGCGACATCCACATCTACTATTTCGGGAAGGGCCATACCCGCGGCGATGTCGTCGTTTACCTGCCAGCGGAGAAAGTGCTTGTCACCGGCGACCTCGTCACCAACGGCATCCCTTTCATGCGCGATGCCTACCCGGTCGAATGGGCCGTCACCCTCGAGTCGCTCGCCAAGCTCGATTTCACCAAGGCGGTCTGCGGCCACGGGCCAGTCCAGGACGGCAAGGCGCAGCTCGAGAACCTGATCGCCTACATGCGGGACATGGTCGCAGGCGTGAAGGAAGCCGTGGCCAAGGGTATGACACTGGAGCAGGCCAAGAGCTCCCTTGACCTGAGTAAGTACTCGAAGAGTTTCCCCGCTTACACCACGCTTCAGGCGTTCAAGGCGGCTTCGGACTCCGCCATCGACCGCACCTGGGCCGAGGTGACCGGCAAGATCACGGACTAAACAGGTAGAGTTCCAAGAAAACAGACATCGAAAACTGAGCGGAAACAAAAAAGGCGACCCGGTTTACCGGATCGCCGCGTTGTGTTGCCCCGATCTCCTCGGGAAAATGCCGATCTTAGTGCTGGCAGCGCGTGTAAAGGACGGACAGCACCATCACATCGGAATTCGTGAACAGCAGCCGCTCGGCCTCCTGGCCCGCTGCTTCCGCGGCGCGCGCGATGAAACCCAAATGCTTGCTGCGCGCCAGCGCGCGCAGGTGCTCCAGGCAAATCCCCGTCAGGCCGGAGACTTCCTCATCCGTGAACAGCTTCTGGCTTGAGCGAATCTTGACCACGCTGCCTCTCTTCTACCTCGGTCTTCTCCAGTGACCTTTGCTCTTACCCTCTGTAACGTTTGATGCTGCAGGCATGTTACGGGGTGCCTAAATCTCCAGCAATAGTCATTCCGTTTGTGTTACGTAAGCCGCGATGCCTAGTACGAACGGCCTAAGCCAAAAAGTCCAAACGAGTTAACTCCCGAGGTACGCCTCGTGCTTAGCATGGCATCGCCGCTTCGCATCTCCGAAGATGGTGAAGAATCTGCCTCCTTCCATAGGATTTATACGGTTTCCTGGATTCTTTGGATGTGCAGAGAATCGACGGGAATGCTAAAGGTTCGCGCCGCCCGCTGCCTCGAAGGCGTGTGCGAGTCGCAGGACGCTCGCTTCGCCGAAGGCCGGGCCGAAGATCTGCAATCCGACCGGGAGCCCTTCCGGCGTCTTTCCGCATGGCACGGAAATGCCGGGAACGCCCGCCAGTGAGCCTGTGACCGTGTAGATGTCCGCGAGATACATTTGGAGTGGATCTTCGGTGCGCTCGCCCAGTCGGAACGCAGGCACAGGCGAGGTCGGCGTCACGATGGCATCCGCGCGGCTGAATGCTTCCGCGAACTCTCGCGCGATCAAGGCACGTACCTGTTGCGCTTTTCTATAGTAGGCGTCGTAATAGCCTGCCGAAAGCGCGTAGGTGCCCAGCATGATGCGGCGTTTCACTTCGGGACCGAAGCCGCGCCCGCGCGATTTCTTGTACATCTCCGCCAGGGTGCCACCCGGCACGCGCAGGCCATAGCGCACGCCGTCGTAGCGCGCAAGGTTTGAACTGGCCTCGGCCGTGGCCACGATGTAATAGGTAGCAATGGCGTAGTCGGTGTGCGGCATCGTCAGTTCGACTGGCCGGCAGCCGAGCCGCTTCAGCAGTTCGATCCCTGCCTCGATCTTCCGTCGCACGCCGTCGTCCATGCCCGGAGCGAAGTACTCCCGCGGAATGCCAATGCGCATGCCGCTGATGGGCTTCTCCAGCTCGCCGGGGTAGTCCGCCACGGGCACTGCGGCAGAGGTCGAATCGTTCGCGTCGCGCCCGGCCATCACCCCCAGGATGGCGGCGACATCTCGCACCGTCGTAGCAAACGGGCTGATGCGGTCCAGCGAAGAGGCGAAGGCAATCAATCCGTAGCGCGAGACCCGGCCGTAGCTGGGCATCATTCCCGGTATGCCGCAGAGAGCCGCCGGCTGCCGTACCGACCCACCCGTATCGGTCCCAAGGGCCGCCACGGCCAGCCCCGCGGCAACCGCCGCGGCAGAGCCGCCGCTCGAGCCGCCCGGCACCCGGTCTAGCGCGACCGGGTTGCGCACTGGCCCATAAGCCGAATTCTCATTTGAGCTGCCCATGGCGAATTCGTCGCAGTTCGTCTTGCCGAGGATCACCGCGCCGGCCTTCTCCAGTCGCTCGACCGCCGTGGCGTCATACGGCGGCAGGTAGCCTTCGAGGATCCGCGAGCCACATGTGGTCGGCACGCCCCGGGTGGCGATCACGTCTTTGATGGCCGTGGGCACGCCGGCGAGCGGCGGCAGCGACCCGCCGTTTTTGGCGAGCGCATCGATGCGGTCGGCCTGGGCGAAAGCGCGGTCAGGACAAAGCGCCAGATAGGCATTGAGTGCCGGATTCTGTTTCCCAATGCGGGCGTAGAACTCCGTCGCCAACTCGCGCGCGGATACCTTCTTCGCCGCAATCCCCGCGCGGATCGAGTCAATCGTCCATGTCGTTGCGGATGTCAACGGTCAATCACCTTCGGCACCCGGAAGTACGGCGGCGCGGGGTCGGGCGCTGCGGCGAGGGCCTCTTTGGCGATCTGGCACGGCACAACGGTATCCTCGCGCAGCGACGGGTTCTCCCCGTCAGCCATCCCGGCCAGGACCTGAGCCATCGGCTCGACCTTCGACGTGTCTAGCTCGTTCAGCTTGCCGATGTACTCGAGGATGTGGTCGAGCTGGCTCTGCAGCGTCGAAATCTCGTCCTCCGAGAACTCCAAATTGGCCAGCTCCGCCACCCTCAAAACGTCTTCGCGTGTGATCTTCATGAGTTGTGCGAGGCAGGTACGCCCGCGGCAGATTTGTGCGGATACCGCGTGGACACGTAGTCATCCACCAGCGCCTGGAAGGCGTCGGCCAGTTCCTCGTAGGTGCCTTCGAGCGTGGTGAAATGCTTGCCGTCGATGTAGACCGGGCAGCGCGGCGCCTCGCCGGTACCGGGCAAGCTGATGCCGATGCTCGCGGCCTTCGATTCGCCGGGGCCGTTCACGATACAGCCCATCACCGCCAGCGTCATGGTCTCGACGCCTTTGTACTGCTTCTTCCATTCCGGCATTTTTTCGCGGATATAGCCCTGAATGCTCTCGGCCAGCTCCTGGAAAGTGGTGCTCGTGGTGCGTCCGCAGCCGGGGCAGGCAGTCACGCTGGGCGCGAACGAGCGCAGTCCCAGCGCCTGGAGCAACTCGCAGCAAGCATAGACCTCTTCGCGGCGGTCGCCACCAGGCTTCGGCGTCAGCGAGACGCGGATCGTATCGCCGATGCCATCGCTGAGCAGGATGCCCATCGCCGACGCCGACCAAATGGCTCCCTTCATGCCCATGCCCGCTTCGGTCAGGCCCAGGTGCAGCGGTTGGCGCGTCTTGCGCGAAAGGTTGCGGTAAACGGTGATCAAATCGCGCGGGCGCGAAACTTTGCAGGAGATGATGATCTGGTCGGTGCGCAAGCCGCATTCGAGGGCCAGCTCGGTTGATTCCAGCGCAGAAATCACCATGCATTCGTTGATGATCTGGTGCGAATCGAGGCCCAGGTTGCGGTCGGTGTTTTCCTGCATCTTGCGCATGACCAGCTCTTGGTTTAGCGAGCCGCCGTTCACGCCGATACGCACCGGCTTGCCATTGTCGCGCGCCACCTTGCAGATGGTGGAGAACTGCTCGTCGCGGCGCTCGCCTGCGCCCACGTTGCCGGGATTGATGCGGTACTTGTCCAGCGCCTTCGCGCACTCGGGGTATTTCGTCAGCAGGACGTGACCGTTGTAGTGGAAGTCGCCAATGATGGGCGCGTTGCACCCGGCGTCAAGCAGGCGCTTCTTGATCTCCGGTACCGCCGCCGCTGCTTCCGGCACGTTCACGGTGACGCGCACCAGCTCCGATCCCGCCTGCGCCAACTCGAGGCACTGCTGCACCGTCGAAGCCACGTCCGCCGTGTCCGTATTGGTCATGGACTGGACGACGACCGGTGCGCCGCCGCCCACCTGGACGTGCCCGACCTTCACGCCGTAAGTTTTCAGCCGGTTGGCATTCAGCATGTAATTTGCGCCCAAGCTGACCTAAATCAGTAATGATAGCAGTTTTTGGGGCGCGAGTTAGGCTTGCAGGATGCGGTTCATGGTCGAATGTTGACGGAGGAGAGTCCAAGAGTTCAGCGGTTGACCCAAGCCGGCAAGAGGGATACCTTCGGCCAAACTCGAGACGAAGGAGGTCGTGTCCATGCCCACTCAGCCTCATCGTGCATTGCGGATCATTGTTGGTGTGTTGTCCGTTGTTGTCGCAGCCGCGGGTCTCGTGTTCATCTTTGGCGGCCGGGGACTGGTGATGAGTCTCCCATTCCACCCTCCTGAATCGGAGGTTTCCACTTTGCTTCTTCTCCTGCTGAAGGAGACCGGTGGAATCGCCGTGATGGTCAGCTTCATGCTGTATTTCGCGTGGCGCGACCCGGTTCGCAACGTCGCGATTGTGAACGGGCTCATCGGCGGCCTTTGCGTGCTCGCTGTCACGCCGTTGATTTCGCTCTACACGCTGGACCTCGGCGGGCTCTATCCGGGCTACGCAATCTGGGGCCGGTCTGTCATCCGGCTTATCCTTGCAGCGGTGCTCTATTTTCTGCGCCCCCGTGAGGCGGGGCAGGTTCGTGAACAGAGCTGAGCCTCTCGAGCCGTGGTGAAGCGGCTGGTCCAGGTTGCGGGGTTCCTGCTCGCCTGGGGCGCAGTGTGTTTCGCCGCCGCGGGACGCCTGGAATGGCTCCGGGGCGGAAGTCGTAACCGCCCCGTGTGAATCGAGCGAGGTGAACTGTCTTCGTGCGAGCTGCTAAGGAAGCTCGATGTGGAAGATCGAATAGACGTAGCGGGTCTTCACGTTGATGATCAGCACGTGGCCGCCGACAATGACGTGCCGGCAGCCGGAGGGAGGTGGAGGCAGGCGCCGCTCGAGGTCTTCCGGTACATCGTACATTCTTTTCTGAAGCCCCGGAGGCAGCGTTCCCCGCTCGCGAAGCTGTTTCTCGAGGCCTGGGGGCAGCCGGTCCCTTTTCGCCAGGCCTGGAGGCAGGTTCTCGCCCCGTTCATTGCACCACCGGCGGATAATTCCCCGGTCGTTGTCGGAGTAGTAGTGACGGTCATCCCCCTTTCCCTCACCGTGCTTGTCCTTTTCGTGGCCCTTGCCCTTTCCCTGGGCGAAGCCCAATCCGGTGGCAAGCGCAAGGAGAGCGACGATCGAGCCGAGTTTTTGCCATTTCGAACGCATACGAACCTCCGGGGGCTGGGGGTGCTGTCAGGATAGCTCAGGGAGAGGCGTCTTAGAGAGATTGTTTCCTGACGAGTTGCCAGAACTCTCCCTGTGGTCCCTAACCGGCGAAATGCCTAGCGTCCGGGCTCTTTTCAGAGGGGGTAAGCCGGACGGGACGGTGTGAAATCTGAGACGATAGGTCAGGCTCGTATGAAGGCCGCACGACCGCTACCGCTCGTTTCTCCTGAGAGGAGATAAGGCCCCGTTTGCTGAGAAGGTTCCTCCAGATTGCCACGTTTACAGTGCTTTGGGGCGCGGTGTGCTTTACGGCTGCGGGCACGATCGAGTGGGTTCGCGGCTGGATCTATCTCGCCCTGTACGTTGCAAGTATCGCGGCCACTGCCGCGATCCTGCTCAAGACAAACCCCGGGGTGATCATCGCGCGCGGGGAAAACCACAAGGGCACAAAGACATTCGATAAAGTTTGCTTGGCGCTCTATACGCCGCTCCTGATCGCCGTACCGGCGGTTGCCGGACTCGATGCCGTGCGCTACCGCTGGTCTTCCATCCCGTTTGCGGCTGTTTACTTCGGAGCAGTGCTCCACCTGTTGGGGAACGTTCCCGTCGTCTGGGCCTTGGCCGTCAATCCCTTCCTCGAAACGACCGTACGCATCCAGAAAGACCGCGGGCACACGGTCATCACGTCCGGGCCGTACCGCTTCGTGCGCCATCCGATGTATGCCGGCGCGATCGTTACCCAGATAGCCATCCCGCTGGTGCTCGGCTCGATGTGGGCATGGGCGCCGGTCGCGGCAATCGTTCTTCTCTTCATCGTGCGCACGGCACTGGAAGACCGCACGCTGCGCGACGAGCTGCCCGGCTATGCGGAGTACGCACAACAGACGCGGTTCCACCTCCTCCCCGGCGTGTGGTGAACAGCAGGATTCCTCTCGCTTGAGCTGCGCCAAGACTACCCCATCCTAACGATTCCACACCGCACGAGAGCATGAGTGTTGACATCGAGGCGCGCTGCTCTTGTAATGAATTGCCCTGAACACATGCGCCTCTCCATGCCATCTCCCTCATGAGCAGCTCGGCGAAAACCGAGCCGGGCGGCGGATCGAACCGCTCCGCGTTTCTCGTTGCGGCGGGAATCTTCCTGAGCCGCATTGCGGGGCTCATCCGCGACCGCGTCTTCGCGCACTACTTCGGCAATTCCGACGCGGCGGACGCCTTCAAAGCCGCCTTCCGTATCCCGAACTTCCTCCAAAACCTCTTCGGCGAAGGCGTGCTCTCGGCCTCGTTCATTCCTGTGTATGCAAGTCTGCTGGCGCGCAAGGAAGACGAAGAAGCGCGCCGCACCGCCGGCGCCATCGCCGCGATCCTGGGGTTCGGAGTCGCGCTTCTGGTCCTGATCGGCGTCTCAACGACTCCTTACCTGATCGATGCGATCGCGCCGGGGTTTTCGGGCGAAAAACGCGAGTTGACCACCCGCCTCGTGCGCATTCTCTTTCCCGGAGCGGGCTTGCTGGTGTTCTCCGCGTGGTGCCTCGGCATCCTCAATAGCCACCGGCGCTTTCTGCTTTCCTATACGGCCCCGGTGATTTGGAACGCGGCGATGATCGCCACGCTCTGGGGATTTGGCTCGCGCTACGAGCGCTATCCGCTCGCTGAGATCCTGGCGTGGGGATCGGTCGTCGGCAGCGCACTCCAGGTCGGCGTGCAATTGCCCGTGGTGCTACGGCTCCTGCACGGGCTGCATCTTTCGCTCGGCTATCACGCGGAAAATGTGAAGACCGTTCTGCGAAATTTCGTGCCCGTGTTTTTCGGGCGCGGCGTCGTGCAAATCAGCGCTTACGTCGACGCCCTGCTGGCCAGCCTTCTTCCCACCGGTGCGGTTGCGGCACTTTCCTATGCACAGACACTTTACACGCTGCCCGTCAGCCTTTTCGGAATGGCCGTTTCCGCCGCGGAGCTGCCGGAAATGTCCGGCGCGCTGGGCAGCGAAACCGAAATCGCGCATGCACTGCGGCGCCGGCTCGATACCGGACTGCGCCAGATTGCGTTTTTCGTGCTGCCGTCGGTGGTGGCGTTTCTGGTGCTCGGCGACGTCATCGTCGCGGCTATCTACCAATCCGGACGCTTCACTCACACTGATGCGACCTACGTCTGGGGCATCCTTGCCGGCTCAACCGTCGGCTTGCTCGCCTCAACACTTGGGCGGCTCTACTCTTCCGCGTATTACGCGCTGCGCGACACGAAGACACCCTTGCGCTTCGCCATTGTGCGCGTCGTTCTCACGACGATCCTCGGCTACCTCTGCGCGCTTCCTCTGCCTCGCGCGCTGGGCATCGAGATGCGCTGGGGCGTAGCGGGCCTCACTATTTCCGCGGGAGTCGCCTCTTGGGTCGAGTTCACTCTGCTGCGCCGCGCCCTGAACCGCCGGATCGGACACACGGGCCTCCCCACCGAATACCTCGCCAAACTTTGGGCTGCCGCTCTACTCGGCGCGGGAATTGGATGGGCAATCCACCATTTCCTCGGCCGCCTCCCGCCGATTCCTCTGGCGGTAGTCGTTCTCCTACCTTACGGCGTAGTCTACTTCGCGGCTACCGCCGCCCTCGGCCTGACCGAGGCTCGCACGCTTCTCGGGCGGTTCGCGGCCCGATCGCGTACAGGGGCGTGATCACTTCGACTAATCTCGGGAGTCCAGACGGGGGGGCGAGGGATGACTAGGCGCGGTCAGCCACTCGATTGCGCGGCCTGGGATGTTGATGGATTCCCCCGGAGGCCAAGCTGATCGGCCACCATTTTCATCGCCTCGATGCAGAAGGCGATGTGCTCTTCGAGCGGAATGCCCAACTCCTCGGCGCCTTTGCGTACATCGTCGCGATTCACGCCGCGCGCGAACGCCTTGTCCTTGAGCTTGCGCTTCACCGAATCCGGCTCGACCTCGAAGATGCTCTTTCCCGGCTTGACCAGTGCGCAGGCGGTGAGGAATCCGGCCAGCTCATCGCAGGCAAAGAGCACGTGTTCGAGCGAAGACTGGCGCGGGACGCCCGTGTAGTCAGCGTGTGACAAGATGGCTCGAATCATCTCCTCCGGGTAGCCGCGCTCTCGCAGAATCTTCGATCCCTCAGAAGGATGCTCTTCCGTGGGGGAGTGCGCGTCATTGGGCCAGCGCTCGTAATCGAAATCATGGAGCAGCGCGGTTAGGCACCAAAGATCCTCATCCGTGCCGAATTTGCGCGCGTAGGCGCGGACGCAAGCTTCAACCGCCAGCGCGTGCTTGCGCAGGTTTTCATTCTGCGTGTATTCGCAAAGCAGGGCCCAGGCATCGTCGCGAGTCAGCACAAGGGGTTCCTCCACGGTCGTCGTAGAAAGTCGAAGTATAAGCGAGGGACGCCGAAGTCGGAAGCGGCAGAAAGCTCACGCAGAGGCGCGAAACCGCAATGGAATTCGCTCGACAGACCGGACGTCGGTACCACGAAAAAAATGCTTGACAGGGGACGGGGCGGCGCGGAGAATGCCGGTGCGCCAGTTTCTGCCTTCCCCCTAATAGAGCTCCTCCCAATCGCATGCGCCCGACTAACTGCGAGGACCATCGGTGTCTGACAACACTGACAGCAAAGCATCCATGGATATGGATCGAGAAGTAATCCGCTGTAAGGTTTGCGGTTTGGTGCAGTACCGGACCCGGACGGGGAATTGCCGCCGCTGCCTGCGGATGCTGCCGCCGAAGGTGGAATTCCTGATTCCGCCGCCGGTGCCGCAAGAGTTGCCGGGCGACGACCGGCAGTTGTTCGAGAAGTGGCCCAACCGCGACACCGTGGAGAACATCGGGCAACGTATCCGCCAGTTGCGCGAATCGCGCGGCATGACGCAGAGCCAGTTGCAGGCCCGCTCGCGCGTCTCGCGCTCTTACCTCTCGCGCATCGAAAGCGGCCAGATGACGCCCAGCCTCGGTACGCTCGAAAAAATCTCCGAGGCATTGGGAGTCGGCCTGAACCGCTTCTTCGTGCCCGAATCAAACGGCGAGGCCCTGCTCGAGGATCCCTTCATCCAGGGGCTGCGGCCGTTCCTGCGGCAACTGGACTGGGAGCAGTGGCAGTCGATCCTGAAGCGGCTGGCCGCGATCAGCGATCATGTGACCGCCGCGCACCAGCCCCCACGGCCCATGCCGCAGTCTACGGGCATGCCACCCGCCTGGGGCGGGCGGCGCGGAGGAAACCCTGCGGTTGCGGGACACCGCTAGCTCGGCACAAGGCGAAAAGATCTGGGGCGGCGACGCTCCTCCCGGCGGCTCAAAGGTCACTGGGCGGGACGCGCCGCCTTGTTCTTTTTCGCCTGGGTTGTCATTCTGAGTCGCGGCGCCTTCTGCCGGGAGGAAGAATCCCAGCGTAAGGAGTTGGCAGCCAACGTAAGGTGCTTGAGATCCTTCGGTCCGACAAAGAACGTCGGACCTCAGGATGACACCGGAGGAAATGGACCGAGGATCGCTCGAGGGAATGTCTACTGCGCTTCCTGCTTGCCGATGCGAGCCATGCCGATTTCCGTGCCCCCGAAGGCTTTCTTGAGTCCCACAACCCGGATCAGGCCATTGGCCTCCGCGACGTAGGCGATGTCTCCCTTGCTGATGTCCACGCCCTGAATACGGATCTCGCTTCTTCTATCCCCGGGCAGCCGCCGCTCGAAATCGGAACCCAGCTGCTCGCGGTACCACTGATCCACCTTCTCGAGTGAATCATTGGTGCGGTACCTGACGGCGCTGACCCCCACGCGCTGGTCGTTCGGCGCGGTGAATTCGATGCCGCCGCCGGATTCGGCGAGCTCCGCGCCCGGATAGATGGGCAGACCGACGGTCTTCACTCCCTCGGTCGCGTGCAGTGAGATCTTGCCCGCGGGCGTGCTGACCTCGAGCTTCTGTGCCTTCTGGTCCACACGGATGCTGCGCGCGAAGTAGACGGCGGTCATGATCCCGCCCGCGATCACGAGAAAAACCACCAGGCCAAAGATCCCCAGCGCCCACCAGAGGGCGTTGCTGGGCTTCGCAGGCGCGCTGGGCGGTGCGCTTGAGGACGGGGCCGGATTGGGAGATGTGGACATTCTTGCCTCCCTCAGCGAGTTCCACTTCAAGGTACGCATGCGCAGCGCGGAATGTTTCCCGCGCGATCGCTCGGCGAGGACTGCCCGGTTAGAAGAAGCGCACCTTCACATCCGGACGCTTCTCCAAGTGCACCGCGTCGATGAAGCGCACCTGGCGCTCTCCAAGGTCAGGATCAGCGAGTGTGTGCGGATGCCTTCGCCGAAGAAGCGCACGCCGCGGAGCAAATTGCCGTCGGTCACGCCGGAGCACGCGAAGATGATCTTCTTGCCGGGCGCGAGGTCTTCGGTGGCGTAGATGCGCTTCGGGTCCTTGATGCCCATCTTGCGCGATGCGCTCGTGATGCTCGGCCTTGGAGACGACCAGACGCGCGAGAATCTGCCCGTTCAGGCAGCGCAGCGCCGCCGCGGTCAGCACGCCTTCTGGCGCGCCGCCCGTGCCCATCACCGTGTGAACCCCGGTGCCGATGACCGCCGCCGAGATGCCGGCGGACAGGTCGCCGTCGCCGATCAGCCGAATGCGCGCGCCGGTGGCGCGGATGTCGTTGATCAGTTTTTCGTGGCGCGGGCGGTCGAGGACGATGATGACGAGGTCTTCGACGTCGCGGTCGAGGCGCTTGGCGATGGCACGCAGGTTTTCTGCGACCGGCGCGTCCAGGTCCACCGCGCCTTTGCACGAGGGCCCCACGACCATTTTTTCCATGTAGAGGTCCGGCGCATGGAGCAGGCCGCCCTTTTCGCTCGCGGCGAGCACGGTGATGGCGTTGGGCGCGCCGGTGGCGCAGAGGTTGGTGCCTTCGAGCGGGTCCACGGCGATATCGACCGCCGGGAAAAACGTCTTGACGTGCATGCGCCGCGAGGCCGACCTTTTCGCCGATGTACAGCATGGGCGCTTCGTCGCGCTCGCCTTCGCCGATGACGATCGTGCCGTCCATCGCCACCGTGTCCATCGCCTTGCGCATGGCTTGACGGCCGCTTCATCGGCCTTGTGCCGGTCGCCGAGGCCCATGGTGCGCGCGGAAGCGATTGCCGCCTTCTCGACTACGCGCAGAAACTCCAGGCTGAGCTGTATTTCCATCGTCGCTCCTTCAAACTGCGCCCATGATACTAAAATCTGCCCTTGCTAAAGACGCCTTCTCGATCCGCGAGCCGCATTCTAGGGCAGCGGGTGGACGACTGCGTTCACCAGGAAGGGATCGTCGAACTCCGTCCGGTCGCCCGCCTTCTTTCCCGCCACGGGCAGGAGGCGCGCCGTCAGTGGCTTCCTGAGCTTCACCGCAAGCGTGGCCATATCACCGATAATCCGCGCGAGTTGCTGCTCGCTCACGTCGCCAGGCAGCGGAATCGTATCCAGGCCCGTGCCGCACACCGCCGAATACGCCAGCATCTGGTCCACACTGAGGCGTCCTTCGCTCCAACGCTGCGCCAGCCGCGCGTCTTCGAGGATCGGCATCATCATGCCGTTGTAGCCTGCATGCTCGACCGGCACCTCGCGCAGCACGCTGGTGATGAGCGCCGCCGCGCTCAGCGTCCCGCTCGAGCCGAACGGCGCGCCGATCACTCTCTCGATCGCTGCGCCAATGGAGACATCCTTCAGCGGCGCGGTGGACAGATCCATGCCCATGTAGGCCCAGCCCGTCTGCTGGGCGATCACCTTGCAGATTCCCTGGATAGCCGTGGCATGCTCATTCATTCGCGCGGCTAGCTCTCGGCGTGCCGCGATCATGTCACCGTGCGCGGCCGCGAATGCATCATCCACCTCACTCGCTCCTTGCAGCGCGACGGCGAACTGCCTGCCATTGCCGAGGTGATACGACGCCGGATAAAACGGTGTGAATTGCGGCACCATCGCCGCCGCCGCAAAACCGAAATTCCCTTGGCTATGCGGCGTATGCTCCTCGAGATACTTTATGAGGTGCGCCGCCGCGCGCACAGCGTTCCAATGCACGCCGTCTTCCCCGGCGACGGTGATGCTGCCGTCGAGGCCCGGGTGCGCGGCCAGAACTTCGGCGAAAAGTTCAGCTTCGCGGGGATCATCGTTATCGTTCATCATCGCCGGCCCGATGGCTGTCGCAAATCCCTCTTTCTTCGCCAGCGCTTCGTAGTCGGCGTAGAACTTCAGCACCTCCTCGCGCGGCACGCCCTTCACAATCACGCCAAACGGTTGCAGAGTGATGCGAATCGTCTGCACTTCGTAGCCGGCCTTCTCGAGCGCGCCCTTCGCCTTCCTGAGCATCGTGAGCGTCTCCGCAACCTGCGGCGCGAAGTTCTTCCGATCGAGTTTCACGAAAGCCGTGATTGCTCGCACCTTTGGCTTTTCATCCGCCCGTGCCGTAGGCCCGCATAGCGCCGTCAGGGCCGTTAGAATCCCCAGTGCAAGAATTTGAGCGCGCCGCGCCATCCAATCCTCCTCAACTGCAGGGCCGCTGCTTGTTTATCCTGAGCCGCGAAGGGCCGCGCCCTTCCCACACACCCGCACGGGCGAGAGTGCCTGTTCTACCCACACTCACACGTATGCCGCGATGCCGGTGATCCGCTCGCCGATGATCAGCTTGTGAATGTCGTGCGTCCCCTCGTACGTGTACACCGACTCCAGATTATTCATGTGCCGCATGATGCAGTAATCGTCCACGATGCCGTTGGCGCCGAGGATGTCGCGCGCCTTTCGCGCCGTCTCGAGCGCCATCCACACGTTGTTCATCTTCAACATCGAAATGTGGGTGAAGTCCACGCGCTTCTGATCCTTCAACCGGCCGACCTGCAGCGCCAGCAACTGGCCCTTGGTAATCTCGGTGATCATCCAGCAGAGCTTGTCCTGCACGAGCTGATGTGACGCGATGGGCTTGTTGGCGAACTGCTTGCGCGTCTTCGCATACTCCAGCGCAGTCTGATAACACGCCATGGCCGCTCCGATTCCTCCCCAACCGATGCCGTAGCGCGCCTGCGTCAGGCAACTGAGCGGCCCGCGCAGTCCTTCGGCGCCCGGCAAACGGTTTGCCTCAGGCACTTCGCAATCCGTCATGGAGAGCCCCGAAGTGATTGAGGCGCGCAACGACCATTTTCCGTGCACGTCGTAAGCTTTGAACCCCAGCGCGCCCTTCTCCACCAGGAACCCGAGCACCTTGCCGTTCTCATCCTTGGCCCACACCACCGACACGTCGGCAATGCTGCCGTTCGTAATCCACATCTTCTCGCCGTTCAGCACCCAGCGGTCGCCCTTGCGCACCGCGCGCGTCAGCATCCCGCCGGGATTCGACCCAAACTGCGGTTCGGTGAGCCCAAAGCTGCCGATCGCGGCGCCGGACTGCAACTTCGGCAGCCACCTGTCTTTTTGCGCCTCACTGCCATACGTGAATATCGGATACATCACCAGCGCCGACTGCACGGAAACAAAGCTGCGCAACCCCGAATCGCCGCGCTCGAGCTCTTGCATGACGAGGCCGTAAGCCACGTTGGACATCTCCGCGCAGCCGTATCCGGTCAAGTTCGCGCCGAAAAACCCCATTTCGCCGAGTTGCGGCACCAGGTGCATCGGAAAAGTCGCTTCTCGGTTGTGCTTTTCAATGATGGGCAGGACTTCCTGGTCCACAAACTCCCGCGCCGTCTGCCGTGCGAGTTTTTCTTCATCATCCAGCAGAGAATCGAACTCGATGAAATCCACTCCCGGGAACGAAGGCATCAGAGGTCTCCTTTACCGCGCGGCAAGGCGAGCCACCAACAGGGCTTTGCGAGCGGGTCTGCTTCTGGGGAGCCGTCTGCCACCGCCCGCATCCAGCCTATTAAGACGCCTCATTCTAGCAAGCACTTTGCATTCCGGCCACCAGCGAGGCGTTGACGGGCGCGCGCACGGATGCTATAAATCCCTTCTTTGTCCAGAGCCCGGCGAGGTGTCTGTAGAGCCGGGAAGACCTGAGATTGGCGGCGACGACCTTCGAGTGTCGTTCCAACTAGCTGCGCTGAGCTTTGCGCGGAAGCTCCCTGGGCAATCCGGATCTGCACACGCCCCGGGGGTTAGGGGCATTAAGTTGGAGCGGCACTAGCGGGCAGCCGTGTTCCTCCCGCACCCATAAAATGGAAATTCTGCAACAACTTGGCGATCTAGTCCTTCAAGCCCTGCCCACGGTCTTCATCGTTCTCCTTTTTTACCTGTTCATGCGCTGGGCATTCTTCGGTCCGCTCGAGCGCGTGCTCGAGGAGCGCCGAGCGCGCACGGAAGGCGCCCGCCGCGAAGCCGAGCAGGCACGCGCGGCCGCGCACGAACGCGCGCATGCCTATCAGGAAGCCCTGAAGAAGGCCCGCGGCGAAATCTACACCGAGCAGGACGCCGCGCGCCGCGCCCTGCTCGACGACCGTGCAGCCCAGATTCGTGCGGCGCGTAGCGAGGCTGCCGAACGCATCCGCGTCGCGAAGGCAGCTTTGGAAGCAGAAGTCGCCGCCGCTCGCCACGAGCTGGAAAAATCGACACCCGCACTGGCGGGAGAAATTGTGCGCTCCATCCTCGGTCCGGCCCAGCCCGGTCCCGGCAGCGTGAGAGAGGCGCGATGAAATCCGCTAGCCTGTGGACGCGAGGCATAAGGGCCAGACGATGGGCATTCGCCGCCCTTATCGCTGTGTCTCTCGCGGCCTGCGTTGCGGCGCAGCCCGCGCGCGCCGCGGAGGGCGCCGAAGAGAATCCTGCCGAAGCTCCCATCGGTACGCTCTTCCGCTGGCTGAACTTCATCGCGGTTTTCGGCGGCGGCGCTTATCTCATCAGCAAGCACGCTCCAGCGTTTTTCCGCCGGCGGGCAGAAGTCATTGCCAGCGGTCTGACGGAAGCAGCCGCTGTGAAAGCCGAAGCCGACCGCCGTCTCCGTGAAGCGGAAGACAAACTCGCACACTTGAACGAAGAACTCGCCGGGATGCGCGCCGCGGCCCAGAGCGAAGCGGCTGCGGAAGCGGAGCGGCTGCGCGCGGCGACCCGGGCCGAAGCCGCAAAGATTGACCATACCGCACAGTCCGAAATCGAAGCCGCCGGGCGCGCGGCGCGCACCGAACTCAAGGCGCTGGCGGCACGTCTCGCGGTCGAGCGCGCTTCCGGCATGATCCGGCAGCAAATGACGCCCGGCGCGCAGGGGACCCTCTTCCACACGTTCCTGGATCGCCTGTCCCGCCAGTCCGGGGGCGTCAATTGAAAGCCCTGGCGAATCGCTACGCTACGGCGCTGGCTGATGTGGCCCTGGCCAGGGGCGCTGCCGAGGAAGCCAGGCGCGACCTCGCCGGCTTCAACGCCCTTTTTCAAGAGTCCGCAGACCTGCGGAACTTCTTGGCTAGCCCCGCCGTTCCGCGCCCGGGAAAGCAGGCCGTGATTGAACAACTGACCTCGCGCCTC
>CAVTZX010000027.1:0-15981 GCA_963739275.1 uncultured Acidobacteriota bacterium | reverse complement strand
CCCCGGTGTCACGCGCGACACCGGCCCTAGAATCGCCTGACTCGTGCGGCAGGTGGTAGGGGTAGCTGGGAACCGTTTCGCGGCCCGCAAACCGCCTCTAAACGCGAAGCGGGACGATCGCGCCATCCCGCTAAGTCTCTTGGAATGAGTCACGCGGTTTGCTTGAGGGCTTGCTCGACCAGAAGAAGGCAGCGCTCCGCTCGTTCGCGGATCTCGTCATCGGTGTCGCTGGAGCCCGCCGCGTCTGGCCGCTTGGCGTGCAATTCGTCGGCGATGGCCAGAGCCGCAAGCACGGCCACTTTCACCGTGTCGATGGTCTGCGTGGCCTGGGCCACCGCCGTCATCTTCTCGTCCACGTACCGCGCCAACTTCCGGACGTAGGCTTCGTCCAAATCGCCGGCGATGCTGTACGTCTGTCCGAAGATTTCGACTTTCACCCGGTGCGGCACGCGTTCGCTCCCTGCTGGTTGCCGACCATTCTCCTGCCACACGAGGCCAGCCACAAGTCCTAAGCTGGTGCCGGCCTCTGGCCGGTTCTTCGTTCTCACGCCACTCGCAGCGTTGCCCCGAGTTTCGACTCCAGCGCGGCGACGATGCGCGCGGTGAAATCCGCAAGCTGCGCTTCCGTAAGCGTCGTCTCGTGGCTCTGGAACGTCACGCGCACCAGCAACGAATATTTGCCCGCAGGAATCTGCCCGCCGCGGAAGAGGTCCACGGCTTCGATTCCAGCAAGTTCGGCGATTCGGAGCGCACGGATGGCGTCGACCACTTGCGCGAAGCGAACCGAATCGCCGACCACGAGCGAGAAATCGCGCTCGACGCCCGGGAAGCGGCTCAGCGGCTCATAACGGCGTTGCAAGCGCGCCGAACGATACGCCTCGAAAAACGGTTCGAGCTCGAATTCGGCCAGATATACATCCTGCCGCAGCTTGAAACGCTCCGCCGCGCGCCGCGCGAGCTGTCCCGCAACGCCTGCGGCGCTCGCTTGCCCGATTCCGATCTTCGCGGAGCGTGCTCCGTGCAGCCAGCCCGGCCCGCCGGACTTCCACGCGAACCCGCCGACGAGTTCGCCTACGCGGTCGAGATCGCCCTTCAAATCCGCGAACGAATATTCGCGCGGGATCTCGAACACACCTTTCTCGCGCGCCAGGCCCATTGCCCCAAGCGTCACCACGCGCGTTTCCACCGGCTCCGCGCCGTGAATGCGGTAAGACTTGCCGACCTCGAAGAACCGCACGTTGCGCTGCCCGTGGTTCAAATTCCACTCCAGTGTCGCCGCCATGGTCACCACGCCCGTTGAGCGCAGCACGGATGCGTCCTCCGCCAGCGGGTTTGCCAGCCGCGCGGGCGCGGCGCCTTCTTCGCGGAACACCGCATCGAGTTCCGGGTCGACGTGCGGGATCGAGACGATTTCGTGGTAACCCAGCGCGATCAGGCATTCACGCAAGCGATCCTCGGCCTCCGCATGCGGCAAGCGCGCCGCGGGTTGCTTCGCGGGAGGCAGGCGCGAGGGGAACTTGTCGAAGCCATAGTGCCGCGCGACCTCCTCCACCAGATCGATCTCGCGGGCCACGTCCTGCCGCCACGTCGGCAGCGTGCATTCCCACGACGCCATCAGTGAACCCTCACTCCCGCGCACGGCGTCGGTGCGCAGCGGCGCAAATCCAAGCGCTGCGAGGATGGCTTCGATCTCTTTGTCCGGGACGTCCGCGCCCATCACGCGCAGCAACTCTCTCCGCGTGAAGTCCACCTTGCGCGGCGCCGGCCGCACCGGGTAAACGTCCACCACGCCAGCGAGCACTTCGCCGCCCGCAATCTGCTGGATCAGCTCCGCGCAGCGCCGTGAAGCCAACTCGGCCATCGCCGGATCCATCCCCCGCTCGAAGCGCGTCGAGGCTTCCGTGCGCAGGCCCAGCACTTTCGCTGTCTTGCGCAGCGCGCGCGGCTCAAACCACGCGCATTCCAGCAGCACGTTTCGGCTCACGGATGTAATCTCGGTCTCCGCACCGCCCATCACGCCGCCGATCCCCACCGTGCGCTTGCCGTCGGTGACCATGCACATGTCCGGCGTCAGTGCGCGCTCGATGCCGTCGAGCGTGCGCATCTTTTCTCCCGCACGCGCGCGGCGCACCACGATGCGTTTTTCGGCCAGCGTATCGAGGTCAAACGCGTGCAGCGGGTGGCCCAGCTCGAACATCACGTAGTTCGTTGCGTCCACCACGTTGTTGATGGAGTTCTGTCCTAGCGCTTCGAGGCGCTGCCGCAGCCAGTCCGGCGAAGGCTGCACCTTGACGCCACGGATGAGGCGCGCCGTGAACCGGCCGCACAGCTCCGGACATTCGATCTCCACGCGCGCAGCACTCTCCGCGCGATCCACCGCTTCGCGCAGTTTTGGAAGGACGACCTTGACGCGCTGGCGGTAGAGCGCGGCCACTTCGCGCGCGATCCCGTAGTGACCGAGGCAGTCGGGACGGTTGATGGTGATCTCCGCGTCCAGCACCGGCCCTGCGGGCGTGTCAACAATCGCGTCAATCGCAATCCCCGCCATCGAAAGCCGCGAGCGCACTTCTGGCGCCCCTGCCGTGAACTCAACAAATTCCTTCAGCCAGCTGTAAAGAACCTTCATCTCGTCGTTGAAAAGAGGGCGGAGACAATCTCCGCCCTACCTCTTTGTATTCATCCGTGTTTATCAGCGTTCATCAGTGGTTCCATTCTTCCTTCTCAAAACTGGCGCAGGAACCGCAAATCGTTCCGGAAAAATTCCTGGATGTCGGCGACTCCATACTTGAGCATCGCCAGCCGGTCCACGCCCAGGCCGAAGGCGAAGCCGGAATACTTTTTCTCGTCGTAGTTCACGAAGCCGTAGACGGCTGGATTCACCATTCCTGCGCCGAACAGCTCGATCCAACCGGAATGCTTGCACACGCGGCAGCCCTTGCCTTCGCACACGTGGCAGCTCGCGTCAAATTCCGCCGAAGGCTCGGTGAAGGGAAAATAGCTCGGACGCAGGCGCACGCGCGTCTTGGGGCCGAAGAATTGGCTGGCGAAGTACTCGATCGTGCCCTTGAAATCGGCGAAGGTGATGTCCGTATCGACCGCCAAACCTTCGACCTGGTGGAACATGAACGAGTGCGTCGAATCCGGATTGTCGCGGCGATAGACCTTCCCCGGCACGATGATGCGCACGGGAGGCTGCTGTGTCTCCATTGTGCGCACCTGCATCGGCGAGGTGTGCGTGCGCAGCAGCCGCGGCTGCGCGCCTTTCGGCAAATCCAAGTAAAACGTATCCATCGTGTCGCGCGCGGGATGGTGCTCGGGGATGTTGAGCGCCTCGAAATTGTAATAGGGCGTCTCGATTTCCGGGCCTTCGACGACCGTGTAGCCCAGCGAGAGGAAGATGCGCTCGATTTCGGCGAACGTCTGGCGCAGCAGGTGCCGCGTGCCGAGCGGGCGCTGGACGCCGGGCAGCGAGAGGTCTACTCGCTCGCGTTCGAGCGCCGCCTGCTCCGCCGCGGCTTCGACCACTGCGCGCCGCTCTTCAACGACGCCTTCCACGTGCGCGCGCAGCTCGTTGAGTGCCTGACCCACGGCGCGCTTCAATTCCGCCGGCGCCGGCTTCAGCCAATTCTCGGTGACCTGAGTCAGGACACCCGATTTGCGCCCCAGCCACGCGTCGCGAAACGCCTTCCACGAAGCATCGTCCCGCACTCCCGCCGCGGCGCGGCCGAATTCCGCACGCACTTCCGCGAAGAGGGCCGCTACCTGATCGGGTTGCGTCATGCCAAGCTGCGCCAGTGTCTTAGCCGTCTTCTCAGTCATTTCAGGTACACCGCTCGAAAGGGGACAGGTTACACCAAGCACTCGGAATCGTGTAGTCCGCCCGAGCCCGTGGGAGAGCCTACTCACATCGCATCCCTCTAGCGAGGCTGAAGTGTTTGAGTGAGAAGAGGCGGATCGAGCTTGTGGCTCAACTGGGCTGGGCAGATGCCGCCCGGAGGAGGGAGGAGGAGCCGGTCGTCGCGCTCCGCCACGAATGAAACCGCGCGGCGCTACTTATTGCTTCGGCGCCGAGCCCGCCGCAGCCTTGGCCTGCTCGGCCAACTGCCCGAACGCCGCCGCGTCGCGCACGGCGAGGTCCGCCAACACCTTACGGTCCACTTCCACACCCGCAGCTTTGAGGCCGTGCATGAACTGGCTGTAGGAAAGCCCGTGCAGCCGCGCGCCGGCGCCAATGCGCTGGATCCACAACTGCCGGTACTGGCGCTTCTTATTTCGCCGGTCGCGGTACGCGTAGCGCTCCGCGCGGGTCGCGGCTTCCTGCGCTGACTGGAACAGTTTGCTCTTGGTGAGGAAGAAGCCCTTCGTGCGCCTCAAATACTTCTTGCGGCGCGCGCGGCGTTTTGTCCCGCGTTTGACTCTAGCCATTTTTTCTCTCCCCTGGAGTCGAAATACGCGGAGCGCCCTCGCGCGGTTCACACACCGTCCCACCCCAATTGCGAGCGAGGCGTGCGGAAAACCCGAAGTGCTCCACGGCGTGTTGCGATCGCACGGCAGGAGCCGGTTTCAGGCTCCGGTGCGGCCCTCTGTCCCCAATTCAGGGACTCCGGGCAAGCCGGCAGGCCCGCCGTGGCGGGATTTGCTCTGCCTGGCCTCTTAGATTGTCATCCTGAGCGAAGCGAAGGATCTCATCTGCCGATTTCGCCGCGCTCGAGACTGTTGCTCACCACGAACCGCTCGTCACTGCCTTCAAGCGTACGGCAGCATCATGCGCACGTTTTTCGCGTCCGCCGGATGCACCAGCGTGAGCTTCCTCAAGTGGCGCATGCGCTTCGGCTTCTTGGTGCCCAGGATGTGCCGTTTGCCGGAGTGTCCGCGCAAGATCTTGCCGTTCTTGGTCACTTTGAAGCGCTTGGCCGCGCCGCGATGCGTCTTCAATTTCAGTTTCTTCGCCACGAACCCTCTCCTCTAAGCTTGCCCCGCCGCAACTCCGCCGCCCGCGCTCGACGCCGGCCGTGTCCCGCCTCCACTGCCGCCCTTTTTGGGCGCCAGCAACGCCATCAGGATATTCGCTTCCATCCGCGGTCCCAACTCCACCTGCGCGTGTTCGGCAATTTCCTGCAGCAGCCGCGCCATCTTCGCGCGGCCCACTTCCTGATGTGCCATTTCGCGCCCGCGGTGAAAGATCATCGCTTTCACCTTGTGGCCTTCGCCGAGGAACCGGATGATCTGGTTCTTTCGCACCTGGTAGTCGTGCTCAGCCGTAGCGGGGCGGAACTTCACTTCCTTGAGCTGGGTGGTCTTGTGATGCCGCTTCTGCTCGTGCTTCTTCTTGTTCTCCTGGTAGAGGTACTTGCCGTAGTCGGTGATCTTGCAGACCGGCGGATCGGCCGTGGGCGAAATCTCCACCAGGTCGAGCCCGCGTTCACGGGCCAGCTTGACGCCCTCGAACGGCTGCATCACGCCGAGCTGCGTGCCCGCATCGTCAATCACCCGGATTTCCCGCGCCCGGATGCGTTCGTTTACCCGGATGCGGTCCATGGGCCGAAAACTCCGCTCAGCGATAAGCAGCCTCCTAAGAAAACTCAGCCCTGTACCGGATGGTACAGGGCAGGGCCTACCCGTCTCGCTTCTCGACGGGGAGCAGAGTATAGCACAGGAATGGTGCAACCGTGCCAGCGGCACGCACGGAACCCTACAGCGCTCTCACCGGGGCGCTTCGGCACATTTCTGGTAGCCTCCGCAGTGAATCACAGGAAGATGCGGATACTTTGGGAATGCGGAATCGCTCGCCGAAAGTTCGCACAAGAAATACCTCGAACCGCGCTTGGACTCGACTCGCCGTGCATGCACGCAGTCCGCACACAATCCGACACGTGAACGCTCCCGATCGGCACCATGCGGAGTTCGGCGGTTCGCTCCATGGAAGTACCGCCGCGCGTAGATGCCGAGAATGCCCAAGCACAGAACGACTGCACCGGCGACAATGAGCCCTTGCGGCAGATGGGGATAAACGATGGCATCGAGCAGACGCACGAGGAAAGGGCCGCGCGCCGGCGTTATCCCAGCGCGAGCCTCCAACCACTCCTCGGCCACGGTCAGCGGGCAGGGCAGCCCGACTATCAGTTCGACGACGATGGCCCAGCACACTGAGCCGATATGCACCCAACGCAACACCCGGCGGCCGCGCGTCAACATCCAACCCAGTGCCACCCAGGCACACCACAACGTATGCAGCAGCAGGACAATCCCGGCGAGTGCGGCGTAAAAGGTCATACACAGTCCGCTGGTCTCAAGGATATGGGAAAAACAGGCCGTTGAGCTACAAGGGCCCGGCTACAACAGTCAGGTCTACCGAAAATTCCTTACTTCGCGGAGAATAGCGCACGCGATGGACGATACTCCCCAAGCGAGGACCCCGGCCGCTAACGATCCGAAGGGAGGTTGGTGGGCACTCGCCGTACTCGCCACGGCGGCGTTGCTCGAGATGACCACGTGGTTTTCGGCTGCGGCGGTTCTCCCGCAACTTCGTACCGCTTGGCAACTCTCCGCGGGCATCGGCTCGCTGCTTACGATCTCGGTGCAGCTCGGCTTCGTCGCCGGATGCCTGATCTCCGCGATCCTGAACCTCGCCGACCTCGTTTCGCCCCGCCGCCTGATGCTCCTCGGCGGAATCGCTGCCGCGGCGGCAAACGCGGCACTCCTTGCGAGCGCCGGGCCGCACTCGGCGCTGCCGCTACGCTTCCTTACTGGCGCGAGCCTCGCTCTCGTCTATCCGCCCGCGCTCAAGGTGATGTCCACGTGGTTCCGCCGCGGCCGCGGCACCGCGCTCGGCATCATGGTTGGCGGACTGACGCTCGGCTCCGCGCTGCCGCATTTCCTGAATGGTCTCGGCGGCATCGAATGGCGTCGTGTGATCGTGCACACGTCGCTGCTTACGCTGGCGGGTGGCATCCTGGCTGAGTTCATCGGCCGCGACGGCCCATTTCCGTTTCCGCGCGCCGTGTTCGACCCGCGCCAGGCCGCGCGCGCATTCTCGAACCGCGGCGTGCGCCTGGCCACGCTCGGCTATTTCGGCCACATGTGGGAACTGTATGCAATGTGGACGTGGTTCGCGGCATTCTTCGCTGACATTCTCTACGCCCGCGGCGGACTCTTCGGCGGCTTGCCAGCGCGCGGCGAGGCCGCCTACGCCACCTTTGCAGTGATCGGCATCGGGCTTCTGGGTTGCTCGGCAGGCGGATGGCTCGGCGACCGCTGGGGCCGTACGCGCACCGCGGCGCTCTCGCTCGTAATCTCCGGTGCATGCGCGCTCGTAATCGGCGCTGGATCGCTCTCCCCGCTCGCGGTGCTGCTGATTGGCCTTGTCTGGGGATTTGCAGTGGTCGCGGATTCGGCGCAATTCTCATCGATGGTCACCGAAACCGCCGATCAAAGTTACGTCGGCACGGCGCTGACGCTACAGCTCGCCGTCGGCTTCACGTTGACGGTGGCGACCATCTGGCTCGTTCCGGTGCTGCGCGAATCGAACGGGTGGTATTGGGCGTTTGCATCTCTGGCACTCGGCCCGGTGGGTGGCATCTTCGCGATGCTGCGGCTGATGCGTTCGCCCGATGCCGCCAAAATTGCCGGCGGAAGAGGGTAACCCCCAGCGATGTCATTCCGAATCCCGGCTGTTCTTGCCGCGGTGAGGAATCCCTCTTGCACTAGCCGCTAAACGAAGAGAGATTCCTCGCTCCGCAAGATCATCCGGAGCGCAAGGTGCGCGCTTCGCCTGCAATGACGGTTGACAACAGCGAGCGATCTTCAGCGTGAGCGGGTCAGTTCGTTCTTGATCAGTTCGCCGCCCTTCATCACAAAAACGACTTTTTCGATCGCGCCGATGTCCGCGATCGGGTCGCCGCTAACGGCGATGATGTCCGCGAACTTGCCCACCTCGATCGTTCCGGCGTCCTTCGTCCAGCCGAGCAGCTCGGCGGCATTCACCGTCGCGGCCTGGATTGCACCCAGCGTCGTCATCCCGCCGCGCACCAGCGCGCCGAACTCCTTCGAGACGTAG
The DNA here is from genome assembly GCA_963739275.1 of uncultured Acidobacteriota bacterium. Taxonomy (GTDB): domain Bacteria; phylum Acidobacteriota; class Terriglobia; order Acidiferrales; family UBA7541; genus JBGQGH01. The sequence goes on along the minus strand of CAVTZX010000027.1, from coordinate 7,925 downwards.
TCGGGATCGTCGTCCACTCCGTAGGCGATCTTCACGTGGTGCTTCAGCGCGCGCTCGAACGCAGGCTGCTGCAGCGCCAGGATCGCCTTCCCCTTTTCCACGCTCTCCGGAGAGGCGCCGAGCGATCCGCCAATCTCCACGCCGCGCTGGAACGTGTAAAGCGTGGGCACGAGCCATGTGCCTTTGCGCGCCATGAGCTCCGAGCCTTCTTCATCGAGCGCCGTGCCGTGTTCGATCGAGTCCACGCCCGCGCGCGCCGCGGCTTTGATGCCCTCGGTGCCTTCCGCATGCGCCATCACTTTCTTCCCCGCGCGGTGCGCCACCTCGACCGCGCGCGCCATCTGTTCCTCGCTCAATTCCTGCGTGCGGTAATCGCTCATGGGGTCCATGACGCCGCCCGTGGCCATCAGCTTGATCCAGTCGGCGCCGTACTTGATGTCGTGCCGCACGGCCATGCTGATCTGGTCCACCGAATCGGCCAGGTTCGGCCTCCGCCCCAGGGACTGATCCGGCGCGAGGACGTCGTCATCGCCGTGCCCACCCGTGACGGAAACGCAATTTCCCGCCGAGGCCATGCGCGGCCCGCGGATGAGCCCCTTCTTCACGCTGTCGCGCAGCGCGAGCTGCCCGTACGCCACCGCAGCCTCGCAGGCGTCGCGCAAGCCTGTGAAGCCGTGGTCGAGCCAAATCTGGAGATTGTGCACGCCCCAGATGGCGGCCTGCGGCGAGGACATGCGCAGCGGAGCGGTGGGGGACTGGTCCTTCGGGTTCCCGAGGATGTGGTTGTGCGCGTCGATCAGGCCAGGGAGGACTGTCGCGCCCGAGAGATCGATGACCGGGACGCCCGCCGGAGCAGTGCTGCCCACGCTCACGATGCGCTCGCCTTCTACCACGATGACGACGTTTGTCGCGTATTGCCCAGTGCGCACGTCGAGCAGCTTGCCGGCCTTGATGGCCACGCGCGCGGGCGGCTTCTGTTGAGCGGGAGCGGGTTGTTGCGCGCGCGAAGCTATACAGAGCGCGGCCAGCAATGCGCTGCACGCGGCAATCCTGCGAAGAAGTGGGATCATCACGGCCTCCGGAGGTTTCGTTGAGTGAGCGGGAAGCTTACTACTGATTCGCCGGGTCGTGCAAAGTCGTGCTGCGCGCCGACGCGGGATCGGCGAGAAACTGCGCGACGATGGGGCCCGCGGAAATGCAGCCTAGGCTGAGGTGTCCGCACGCGGAGTCGAGCAGGATCGTCGGCGCGTTGATCGCCGCGGCGAACTTCAGCGCGGGCGCGGGGTTCACCACGTGGTCCTGCGGCGAGACGATGACCAGCATCTTCGCGCGCACCCACCGCGCTGCTTCCTCGAGCGTGATGCCGAACTCCGCGGCCACGTCGAGCGACATGATCGCTTGTCGCTGGCGGATTTGGTCCCAGGCCATCCCGCCATCGCCTTTCGCGCCGGCCTTCAGATTCGAGAGAAATGACTCGAAGCCGGAGGGAGTGGTGTGCGCCGCGCGATAAGCGGGCGAAGTGATGTTCATCGCGCCAATTTCTTCGGACATGGCGAAGCCGCGGGTGAGCGGCCCAGTGGGGCGCCCGTTGTTCCACGCGGGATCGAGCTGGATGGCGTCGATTTCAGCGGTCCAGAGCAGCTTGTCGTAGGAAGTGGACTGCGGCGACCCGACCATGGGAATTGCTAGATCCATGAAATCGGGATACGCCACGACCCACTCGAATGTTTGCATCCCGCCCATCGAAATCCCCATGACGGCGCGGAGGTGCGTGACGTGCAGCACCTCGGTCAGTAGGCGGCGCTCGGATTCGATCATGTCGCGGATGGTGAACACGGGAAAATCGCCCCAATGCTGCGACTTGCTGTTCGAGGGCGACGTCGAGACGCCGTTGCCGATTGCATCCACCAAGACAACGAAATACTTGGTGGGGTCAACCACCTTGTTCGGGCCGATATATCCTAGCAAATCCTTCGTTTGGCCGTTGAGCCATGTGGGCCACAGGATGGCGTTCGATTTTTCGGCGTTGAGTTTGCCGAATGTGCGGTAGCCGAGCCGGAATTCGTGAATCACGCCGCCGCTACGCAGCTTGAACTCGCCAAGATCCGCGAATTGCTGCGCGCCCTCTTCCTGCGGGGTGGCTGGCTGCGCCGCGGCCTTCGGCGTTTGAGCAAGAGGCGCTTGGACAGCGACCAGAGAGATACAGAGAAGACCTGCGAGTCGTAGGGCTGATTTCAAAGAGGCCTCCAAAGTAGGAGAATCGATGTCCCCCTGCGACACCTACTTCAGTTTCGATGTACATGCCGCAAGAGCAGAGCGAGTTTCAAGTGCCCAGTGAACGAGAGGGTGCGCGTCATCGACGAGGACCAAGTCCATATCGCCGAGAGTCGCGATGCTCCGGATTTCATAAACCATGGGATGGAGAATAATCAGGTCCGTTTTTGGGGGCCGGAAGCGCACGCGATAGAACTCTCGCAGACGCTGCCGCAGTGCCGGGCAACCATCCTCTGTCACTGACCGCACTTTGACGCGAAGCTCCTTCTTGAGGGTATCGATTGGCATGCCAGGCGCTTGGCGGTGAAGTGCCATGATTTGATTGTACATGGACACGCCATCTGCCTCTCGAACGTCCGCACGGAGTTTTTCTCCCGGACGTTGCGAAATCACAAAGGAGTATTCCAGAACTTCCGTGTACAGATCGCGGTGACTCCGATACGCAACGTCGACTTGACGATGCTTCGGAAGTGGCAACAGCTCATCCAGGACGGAAGGGAATCGGGCATTCACCCAATCCCAATCTGCGTCCGATGGACCTTCTTGCAAAGAAACCGAAGCTGGCAGGGCAAGGAGAGTCGCAAAGATCAGCGTTCTGGCAAGAACTAGTTCCATGGAAAGCCCTAGTTCGCTGCGCGGGAATCCACTTCCTGACGCAGTGCCCCGACAAACGCATCGAACGGCTGCGGGCCGAGGTCGCCTTTCGAGCGATGCCGCACCGAGACGGTCCCCGCTTCCGCTTCTTTGCCGCCCACGACGAGCATGTAGGGAATCTTCTGAAGTTGCGCGTCGCGGATCTTGGCCTGCAGCTTTTCGTTCCGGTCGTCGAGGTGCGTGCGAAAGCCGGCGGCCTTGAGTTTTTCAGTGACCTGCCGCGCGTAGTCCATGGATTTTTCGCTGACCGGCAGCACGTAGGCCTGCACGGGTGCGAGCCACACCGGGAACGCGCCGGCATAGTGCTCAATGAGCACGCCGAAAAAGCGTTCGACCGAGCCCCAGAGCGCGCGGTGAACCATCACCGGCTGGTGGCGTGTGCCGTCTTCGTGGACGTATTCGAGGCCGAAGCGCCCCGGCAGATTGAAATCGAACTGCACGGTGGTGAGTTGCCACGGGCGGCCGATCGCGTCCACGAGCTTGACGTCAATCTTCGGGCCGTAGAACACCGCTTCGCCCGGCATGTACTTGAACGGGACGTTCTTGCGCTTCAGCGTGTTCCTCAGCGCGCCTTCCGCGCGTTCCCATTCCTCAACCGTGCCGGCATAGTGCTCCGCGTGCGCGGGATCGCGCGCGGAAAGCTCGACCTCGTAACGATCGAACCCGAACACGCGCAGCACCTCCCAGGCGAAGTCGAGGCAGCCTTCGACTTCGGCCTCAAGCTGCTCGGGCGTGCAGAAAATGTGCGAATCGTCCTGTGTGAACCCGCGCACGCGCAACAAGCCGTGCAGCACGCCGCTCCGCTCGTAGCGATACACGGTGCCGAGTTCGGCGAGGCGAATCGGCAATTCGCGATAGCTGCGCAGGCGCGATTTGAAAATCAAAATGTGGCCCGGGCAGTTCATGGGCTTGAGCTGGTATTCGGCCTTCTCCACTTCCATCGGGCCGAACATGTTCTCGCGGTAAAAATCGGTGTGGCCGCTGGTCTTCCAGAGGTCCAGCCGCATCACGTGCGGGGTGAAGACCAGGTCGTAGCCGCGCTTGAGCAGCTCGGCGCGCAGCCAGTCCTCCATGATCTTGCGCACCATGCCGCCCTTGGCGTGCCAGAAGATCAGGCCGGGTCCGGCTTCGTCCTGAATGCTGAAAAGGTCCAGCTCGGGGCCGAGCTTGCGATGGTCGCGGCGCTTGGCCTCTTCGAGTTTGTGGAGGTAGTCGTCCAGCTCCTGCTGCGTGTAAAAGCACGCGCCGTAGATGCGCTGGAGTTGCGGGTTGCCTTCCTGGCCTTTCCAGTACGCGCCGGAGACGTTCATCAGCTTGAACGCTTTGATCCGTCCGGTCGAAGGGATGTGCGGGCCGCGGCAGAAATCGATGAACTTCCCGGTGGTGTAGAAGGACACCATCGGCTCGGCCGCCTTCTCTTCGACCAGCTCGCATTTGAACGCCTGGCCCCATTTGCGGTACAGCTCAAGCGCCTCGGGCTTGGGCATCACCTTGCGCTCGTTGGGGATGTTCTGCGCGGCAAGTTCGCGCATCTTGGCTTCAATTTTCGCCAGGTCTTCCTGGGTAAACGGCTCTTCGCGCAGGAATTCGTAGAAGAAGCCGTATTCGATCGGCGGGCCAACGCCCAGCTTCACATTGGGAAACAGCTCAAGCACCGCCGCGGCGAGCAGGTGCGCCGCCGAGTGGCGAAAGACTTCGAGTGCTGCCGGGTCCTTATCGGTCAGGATGGTGAGCTTCGCATCGGCTTCGAGCCGCCGCGAAAGGTCGATCAGTTCGCCGGGATCGCCGTTGCTCGCAGCACCATTGTGACTCACGCGCGCGACGAGTGCTTCCCGAGCGAGCCCAGGCGAGATCTGGCGCGCAATCTCCGCCGGGGTGGTGCCCCGCGGCACGGAGAGAGCTTTCCCGTCCGGCAATGTGACCTGAATGGTTTCCATAGCAGTACGAAACGTTCATTCTACAGGTTTTTTCAGTTTTTCGGACACTGGAGGCGCTGTGCGAATAGAGAACGGGCGAGCCATCCGGGCTCGCCCGTTCGGTTCAGCAAGGATCTTGGGCCATCCTAGGCCGTTGCCGCGCCCGCTCTTACGTGATGTACAGAAGAGTTTTCGACGGGCAGCGTCTGCACGGTCGGACTTCCCTTCATGAGCGGAACCAGATTCGCTGCCACTTCCTGGAAGAGTCCCTTGTCGTAGTTCTCGACGTCCGCCGCGGACTTCCACAGCGTGAGACACGAGAACTGCCCCGTGGCGGCGTCCAGCGATTCGATATTTTCGAGGAAGCCCGGCTGCGACTGGATGCGCGGAAGGAACTGGTTGTTGAGCGCGTTCCTGAACTCGTTCAACTTGGCTGGATCGATGTTGCAGGTAATGATGCGGGAGATCATTCTTTGCCCCCTGACGCAAGGATTCTGAAGGCTGGCACCTCATGCGTGGCCTTGCCGGCTGCGGGCAAGAACGTTAACTCCAATGCGGCGGCCGGGTCAAGAATGGCGGTGGCGCCTGCCCCGGCCACGCGCCGGGCCTCAGGCACGCGCTCACTTGTCGCGCGGCGACGTCTCGATCGGCAAGTCCGTGCGCTTGCTCCACTCGTCCCAGGAGCCGTCGTAAAGCTTGGCGTTGTAGCCGAGCAAGCGAGCCGCAAACCAGATCAAAGTCGCTCGCTGGCCGACGTAGCAGTAGCTCACGACCTGTGCACCCTGCTTAACGCCCGCGGCTCGGAAAAGCTCTGCAATAGCGGATTGGTCCTTCAGTTGGTCGCGGTCGTTGACCATGATTTCGATGGGAATGTTTTGCGCGCCTGGAATGTGGCCAACGCGCTCCATGTTCCGAGGGTTCTCGGTTCCTGCGTAATCCTTCGGCCCCCGCGCATCAATCAGCACTACGCCAGATTGGCGCAGGTGCGAGGCGACGTAGGCGGCATCGGCTAGGATTTCGGGATGAAGCTGCGGCGTCAAGTGGCCGCGTGTGGGCGTCTTGAGTTCGGCCGTCACCGCATGACCGGCGTCGCGCCAAGCGGGCATGCCGCCGTCCAGCAGCGAAGTGCGGTCGCCCAGTCCTACGTAATTCAGCGTCCAGATGGCGCGCGTGGACGGCGAGACCCAGTCCTTGCCGAAATAGACGACGATGCGGGAGTTGTTCGAGATGCCACGCGTCTCCAACGCTTCCTTGAGCTTCTCGATCGTCGGCAACTCGAGCATCAGCGTCTTCCCGGACATGTCATGCGGCTTGGTCATGTCCGGCTCCGAAATGTCGGACAGCGCGATGAACTGCGCGCCGGGGATGTGCGCGGCCTCGAATTCTTTCTTGTCGCCGAGGTGGAGCAGGACGAGATCCGAGTCCTGCAAATGCTCGGCGAGCCACGCGGGCGTCACCAAGAGCGCAGCGCGATTCTGCGGGGCCGCGCTGCGCGGCTGAGCGCTCGCTACGGCCGCCATCGCGCTGAGGCCCAGCAAGACCCATCCGGTTCGAGCAAAGACTCTCTTCATCGCTGTTCTCCTTTCGCAGTGCCGGCAAGAGAAACCCCTCAGAATGACGCCCCCTGTTGGCGCTCCGTTAGCTCACTCGCAGCGCAACGCCACTAGCGGATCGACCACCGCCGCGCGCCGATCGTGCGGAAATAGTCCGCCGAGACGGTACGGAAGTCAGCCGTGGGCCGCTCAAGCTCACTGGCCACCGGGTGGCCTTCGATCTGGAAGCTCGAATTGAACTGGAAGGCATTGTCGAGCGGAATGACGATGCTCAGTCCGGCATCCCCGCGGGGGGTCACTATACCGCAAGCCGATATATCCATAGACGAGTGAAACGCCTAAATGTTTCGTGCTTTCTTGGCAGGCGATGGCGGGGTGCTGTCGGTCTAGATCAGCGTGACGCCCGGGAGGCCCTCGAAATGACTGTCCGAGGTGACGAGTCGAGCGTGGAATGCTTGCGCGGTGGCGTAGAAGAGGGTTCAACTTCGGCCGAGGCACGAGGCAAGGTAGAATCCGCACGTGAAGCCGCCCTTTGAGATCATCGAGCACCCCGCTGACGTCGGTTTCTTGGCCTATGGGGAGACGCTCGAGGAACTCTTCGCGAATGCGGCCCTGGCGATGCTGACGCTAGCCTGCGAGCCGGGAGGGGTCGAAGCGCGCGAGCGGCGCGAAGTTGAGGCCACCGGAGGGGATAATGAATCTTTGCTCTTCGCCTGGCTGGCGGAGGTCTTGGCCATTTCCGACGCGGAGCAGATGTTTTTCCGCCGGGTCGAAGTCACCCAACTCACCCAGGATCGGGCGCGCGGGACCCTCTACGGCGAGAAGTACGACAAGGCGCGCCACCGGGCAGGAACATACATCAAGGCCGTGACCTACCACCAGCTTCGCGTGGAGCACACGCCGGACGGCTGGCGCGCGCAGGTTTACCTGGACGTTTGAAGGCGTCGCGCGCCACTGCCACATATGGCCCAAAGTTTCGGAAAAGGCGGACCGCTTATAGAGGCGGAGAGCTGCGGCCTGCCGGCCCGCTGGTGCTCACGTAAATCGTATTCGCCTGGTCGATGTAGAAATAGCGGATGCCCGTCTGTCCTGGACTCTCTCAACAGATATGTTTCAGTTGGACTTCATATAAACTTTTTTCTTCAAGAGTCCTTATTCTGACTTCAATTATCCTCTGCCTTGGACTTCCTTCTTCTGCGAAATTCCAGCAGAACAATCAGAAGCAGACTCAGGATGATAACGATTGATATCGCAAACTGACCCGTCTCAACAGGAAACCCCGCTAGCAACACGTATCTGCTTATCCTAATTGGAACCGCAGTTGAACCTTCAACGACAACATTCTGAACGACCGTCGGTGGATTCTGATTTGACATGTAGACCGATATGGTGAAACTGCCCCCGACGAGATTGTCAAAGGTCGCGGTGCCACTTGCCTGCGTTTGTTCTGTCCTTGAAATTGGTTCAGGGCCGGTTCCCGTAATGTCACGTTCATGTTTGCAAAGGGCTGTCCGAAGTAATCAGTCAC
>CAVTZX010000026.1:0-24923 GCA_963739275.1 uncultured Acidobacteriota bacterium | reverse complement strand
CCGTCACGCCCACCCGTTGTACATCTTTCAACCATTCGGGCCGGATGCCGCTGGCGTCGTCGATGAGCCGCGCGGCCACACCGCACCGCGCGGCGACTTCCACCAGTCGGTTTGAATTCGAGCTGTTCGGCGAACCAACGACCAGAATCAAGTCCACATTCTTGGCCATTTCTTCCACGGCTTCCTGGCGGTTCTGCGTCGCGTAGCAGATATCGTCGGAGGCCGGCCCGACGATTTTTGGAAAGCGCTCGCGCAGCCGCGCGACGATCTCCTGCGTGTCATACAAGCTCAGCGTTGTTTGCGTCAGATAGGCCAGCCGCTCCGGGTCGTCCACCTGGAGCCCGTCCACGGCTTCGACGCTGTCCACGACGATCGTGCGGTCGGGCGCTTCGCCGGAGGTACCCACGATCTCCTGGTGGTCGCGATGGCCGATCAAGATGATGGTGCGGCGCTCCCGGGCAAACTTCAGCGCCTCGAGGTGCACCTTGGTGACGAGCGGGCAGGTGGCGTCGATCACGCGCAGCTCGCGCGCCTGCGCGACCTCGCGTACCGTCGGCGGCACGCCATGCGCACTGAAAACAAGTACCGCGCTGTGCGGAACGTCTTCGACCGCTTCGACGAAGATTGCTCCGCGCTGCCGGAGCTGATCCACGACGTAGCGGTTGTGCACGATCTCGTGGTGCACGTAGACGGGCGGGCCGTAGACTTCGAGCGCCAGCTCGACAATATCCACCGCACGCACCACGCCGGCGCAAAACCCGCGCGGGCGCACGCGGATCACCGTCTTCCCGTTCGCGTTCGACTGCCCCTGTATCTGAACCATCAGGCTCCCTTATAAACTGCTGATAATACCGCATCCCCAAGTGCAGCGTCACGCGACTTTTGGCCCGGCCGCAGCGAGGAGTTGGGTCTAAGCGCGGGGCTTGTAAACTATTCTCGCACAATGGATTGGCGGTGGCGAGGGCCCTCGCTTGGTCAGCGCGGAGGGTGATGCTATCCTGCACGCTTTGCGGGAGTGTCGCGGAGTGAAAGGAAGTGGCGGAATGCTGCTCGGAGGCAAAACAGCGATCATCACTGGCGGGAGCCGCGGCATTGGCCGCGCCATTGCGCGGCGATTCGTGAGCGAGGGCGCCGCCGTTTTGATCGCTGCCCGCACGGCGGAGGAACTGAGGAAGACCGCGGCCGAACTGCAAGCCGGCGGCGGCAAGGCGGCGTGGATTGCGGGCGACGTCTCGCGCGAAGCGGATTGCCAGACTATCGTCGAGGCGGCGCGGCGGGAATTCGGCGCGATTCACATTCTGGTGAACAATGCCGGGGACTACGGTCCCGTAAAGCCAGTGGAGGAAATCTCGCCCGCCGAGTGGGACGCTGTGATCGCTGTACACCTGCGCGGCGCTTTTCTGCTGACGCGGCTTGTGCTACCGGAAATGTACGCGCGCGGCTACGGCGTCATCTTGAACATTTCGAGCCTCTCCGCGAAGGCGGCTTTTGGCTGGGGTTCGCCCTACGCCGCGGCGAAGGCGGGGATGCTGGGGCTGACGCGCGTCACGGCCGCGGAGGCCGCGCGAAAGGGCGTGCGCGTGAACGCGATTTGTCCCGGGCCGGTCACGGAGACGAAGATGTCGAAGGATCTGGGGCGCATGCTGGCGCAAAGGCTCGGAGTGAGCGAGGAAAAACAACTCGCGGATTTCTTGCAGCAGGCCCTGCAGGGACGCGGTCAGAAAGCAGATGAAGTGGCTGCCGCCGCGCTCTTCCTGGTTTCGGATCAGGCCAGCGCGATTACAGGGCAGTCTCTGAACGTGGACGGTGGAACGGCTTTTTACTGATTTCCTCGACCGCGCGCACGCCTTCGCGCAGTTTCGGCGCGAGTTCGCGGGCGTAGGGCTCGGCAAGCGCCACACTGCGCTCCCCCGCCTGTTCCAGCAGATAGATCACAAGGCCAACGACGGCCAGGACCGCGAAGCCGATGGTGAAGAGGACGAAGACAGCGATCAGTTCCCGCACGAAATAAATCTGCAGGGCGACCACAGCAGCAAGCACTCGCCAGGTCCATTTCGAGGCCCACAACTTGTGAACAGCACTGACACCCAACCGGGGGATCACGGCAATCTCCTTATCTATCTTCAATTCCTTAGATGATCCACAGCACTCGGACGATGCACAATCATTACAGCGCGCAAAACGTGAGACTGGAATAGTACGATCGCGCCACTAGTAATGGAACTCCGCTGGTACTCGCGGGGAAGTGTTGCCTGGACGCGAATCTGAGTGGCTCGCGCGGAGAAAACCGGGAGAACTACGTCGATTTGCGGAAGTTTCTCCCTCAAGGCCGATTCGTCAGCGGGTCGGCGAGGAGTTTGCGTACCAGGCCGCTGCGGACGAGCCAGGCCAACGTCTCGATAAAGAAGTTGCGCGAGAAGTGCTCGCATTTCTCGCGAGGCCACTCACGCATCGATTGGTGGCGCACCAAGGCAGTGCGTTCGTCCTCAAAAAACGCGAAACGCGGCGGGCGGTGCGTCAGCCAGCGGATATACGCTGCGGTCTTGCGCAGCAGGCTGTCGGAAGTGGCGACGAGGCGGCGGTGAAGCGCTTTTCCAGGCGGCTCGACGAACGCGAAGACGAGGCATTCCGGCGGTGCGGGGTTGACATACTCCTGATCGTTCGCTGCGACAAGATATCCGACGAAAAATCCTGCTGCCGGAGAACTTGCTGCTCTTTTTGGCTGATTCGATCGGGGATGAAGAAACCAGTAGCCGCGAAGAGAGCCCCTTTTTTCCGAGACTGGCCGATAGCCACGCAAATAGGGTTGCGCGAGCGCGCGGATCCAAGCAGTGGAGGGACGGCCGCGCGTCGCAACGGCGGCAAAACGTTTCGCTGCCTTCGACGGCGTCATTCCCAGCCCGACAATTCAATCAAGAGAGAGATTCCTGGCCGCTGCGTGCCTTGGGAGGACATCATCGAAACCGGAAACTAGCGCGCCTCGAAGGGATACGCACCTCCGCTGTAAACGCGGTCGGCAACTTGGCGGCGCAGCGCGATGGTATCCACCGCTTCACGCTTCATGAACCGGCGCAGGACGGCCATGTTCGTACGCAGCGTGTCGCCGTCGGAAACAGCGGCGAGTGCCGTGCGCGCTTCTTTTTCGAGGCGATCGGCGGAATCGTGCACGAAGCAGCGCGCTGCATCGGCCAGCAGCGGAGCAATTTCCGTCTTGCGCGCCGCCACGGCCTTCTGCGCGCGGCGCAGCGCGGATTCCATGGCGTAGATCTCCATGACCATATTGGCCAGCGCGCCGACAATTTCCTGCTGGTCGGCAAGCTTTTCGCGGTATTTCTGGACGGCCGATCCGGCGGCGAGCAGAAACGCCTTCTTGGCGCCCGCGACGATGCGCTCATCTTCGGCAAACGGCCCGGACGGCGCGTCGTCCATCAGCGGACCAGAGAGCACTTCGCCCGCGAGCTTCATGGCCGCGGGGATCAGCGGCAGCGCGCCGGCCATGGCGCGCTTCATCAGCATCTGCACAATGAGCAAGCGGTTGATTTCGTTGGTGCCTTCGAAAATGCGGTTGACGCGGGAGTCGCGGTAGGCGCGCGCAGACGGGATAATCCTCGTGGAAGCCGTAGCCGCCGTAGATTTGCACCGCTTCGTCCACGACGAAGTCGAGCATCTCGCTGCCGTAGATCTTGCTGATCGAGCTTTCGATGGCGTATTCCTCGAGGACCTTCATGAGCTGCTGCGTCTTGTCGCGCGGCCGAGCCGGCGGCGCTCATGGCGGCGTCAATCATGCCCGCCGAGCGATAGATCATGGATTCGACGGCAAAGATGCTGGATGGCCATTTCGCCGAGCTTTTCGCGCATCAGCCCGAATTCGCCGATGGACTTGCCGAAGGCCTTGCGCTCTTTCGCATATTTCGCGGAGGCTGCCAGGATCTTGCTTCGAGCCGCCCAGGCAGTACGCGCCCAGGCTGAAGCGGCCGACATTCAGGATGTTGAAGGCGACGATGTGGCCGCGCGCCGATTTCGTGCAGCAGATTCTCCTTCGGGCATCCTGCAATTCTCGAAGAACATCGGCACGGTGGAGCTGCCCTTGATGCCCATCTTTTTTTCTTCGGCGCCGACGCTTGAAAGCCCGGAAAACCGCGCTCGACGATGAAGCAGGAGAACTTCTCGCCGTCCACTTTCGCAAAGATGATGAACACGTCCGCAAACCCGCCGTTGGTGATCCACATCTTCTGGCCGTTCAGATATCCATTGCTTGCCGTCGGGCGAGAGCACGGCGCGCGTCAGCAGATTCTGCGCGTCGGAGCCGGCCTGCGGCTCGGAGAGGCAGTAGCAACCGATCCATTCGCCGGTGGCGAGCTTGGGCAGATATTTCTTCTTCTGCTCTTCAGTGCCGAAATAGACGATGGGCAGCGTGCCGATGCCGGCGTGGCCGCCATGCGTGACCGCGAACGATGCGTAGGACGATAGTTTCTCCGCGAGCACCGTAGCGGAGATCTTGTCAAGGCCCGAGCCGCCATAAGCCTCCGGCACGCCGCCGCCGCAGAGGCCCAGCTCCCCCGCTTTCCTGAGCAGCGAGGCCATCAGACCTTCCTTATGCTGTTCGAGCTCCCCGGCGAGCGGCACGACCTCCTTGGTTACAAACTCATCTGCCGTCTGGCCGATGAGTCTCTGGTCATCAGTGATCTCGGCGGGAGTGAAGATGTCTTCCGGGCGGCTCGACTCCAGGAGAAAGCTGCCGCCCTTATTCACAGCGGGAGTGGTTGCAGTGGTGGCCATGGCCGTCCTCTCTTTCAACCTGCGCAGCCCAGATTCTAACTCACGCCAGCCGTTGCTTTGACTTCATTGATGTATTCGGTCGGCAAGCCGTGCTCCGCTGCACCATCTAGAATCGTTTGCAAGTAATGCGCGGCGGGGCGCAGGCCGTTTTCCACCTTCGTGGCGATGTAAACCTGTGCCGGGATTTTCTTCCCTCTGCCGTCGGTTACGGTGACTTCGATGCGGCGGTAGTGCTCGGGGACCCCTTCGAAGCGATCGAGGTTGTGGAACGCGGACTCGGCAACCTTGTACAGCACGCCGCGCACGGTCTTGCCCGGCGCAGGACGGATGTTCGCGGTGGCCGAGCCGCCGCGCGACTTCTTGTTAAAGATGAGCTCGTAGTTTTCCAGGCGTGCTTGCTCCTGGGAGAGGATCTGGCCAGCGCGGGAGCGAAATTGGGCACCGTTCATGTTGCTGGCGTACGCGAAATACGATGCGGTCGGAGGCATTCTCTTTGCCGGTGCGCGGAGGAACGCCCTGCTTGGGCTTGCAGGTCTTCCGAACTGCCGAGGAGGTCATTCTACCGGGAAGAACAAGGCGGAGCAAACCGGTTTGCTGCCGGCTCTCAGCCTGTACTCTTTTCCGGCGGCCTCTCTGGTACCATGGGCGCGTCGAGGGGGCGGCAGCGATGCAGTTGGCCGAGGTGGTGGATAAATACAGGCAGATTGCGGGTCAGTTTGCCAGGCCCGTGCCGCTCGAGAGCTTCGGCCTGGGCAAGAAGGAAACCGAATGGCTCTTCAGCGGGCTTGACGAGGACTACCACATCAGCCGCTTCTTCCAGTTCTCACTGGTCAGCGGCGCCACGCCATATACGATCAACGGCTTTCCGCATTCCCACGTTTCCATCGCAGCCGAAATCGAAAAAGCTCTATAGGGAGAATCGAACATGGCAAGGAAATTCAAGGATCTCTCCGAGCGGGAGATTCTGGCCCTGGCAATCACGCTCGAAGAAGAGGACGGGCGTATCTACGGAGATTTTGCCGAGGGCCTGCGGGAGACGTATCCGGCCACCGCGAGGATGTTCGAAGAGATCGGGGCTGAGGAATCCGAGCACCGGGCGAGCTTGATCGAGACCTACCGGCAGCGGTTCGGCGAACACATCCCACTGATCCGGCGGCAGGACGTCAAGGGATTCGTTGAACGAAGGCCCGTGTGGCTGTTGCGGCCGCTGGGAATCAACGTGGTGCGCAGGCAACTCGAGATCATGGAACTGGAGACGCGCCAGTTCTACGAGCGTGCCATCCAGCAGGTGACCGACGCGGGAATTCGCAAGCTGCTGGGCGACCTGGCCGAAGTGGAGCGGAAACATTCGGCGCTCGCGGAGATGTTGGAAGAAAAACACCTCACGCCCGAAGTGCGCACGGCGGAAGAAGCGGCGCAACGCCGGCTATTTCTCCTGCAGATCGTGCAGCCGGGACTTGCGGGGTTGATGGACGGCTCGGTGTCCACGCTGGCTCCGCTGTTTGCCGCAGCGTTCGCCACGCGGAGCAGCACGGACGCGTTTCTGGTGGGCTTGGCGGCCTCGGTGGGCGCCGGAATCTCGATGGGATTTGCCGAAGCGCTCTCGCGACGACGGCTCGCTAACCGGCCGCGGCCATCCCTGGATTCGAGGGTTGGTGTGCGGATTGATGACGATGCGGCGGCGGCATCGGGCACACGCTGCCGTTCCTCATTCCAAGTTTCATGGTTGCGTTTACGGTGGCCGTGCTCGTCGTCGCCGTCGAGCTGGCCGTGATCAGCTACATCCGCCACCGGTACATGGACACTCCGTTTCTTTCCGCGGCGTTTCAAGTGGGGGTGGGCGGCGTGCTGGTTTTCCTGGCTGGGATCTTGATCGGGAGTTCCTAAGCATCTGAGCCTGCCAGATCGGAAGATTTCAGGAAGAAAAATGACGCAGAGGCGCAGAGCACGCCGAGGAACGTGGAGAGGATGAACAGCAAACCCTCACGGCAAGAGGGGATCCTCACCCCGACGAGAACCGTCGGGGTTCGGAATGACAAGCTGCCAGGAGGGTCGGGGCAGAAGGCGGCCCGGCCCTAATGCACCGTCGCGGAATGCAGGAGGCGGCGCGTCAATTCTGCCTGCTCCTCGCGCAACGCCTCGGGCAAGCGCGCGCCGAACGGCTCGAAGAATTTGGCGGATTCCTCGAGCTCCTTCGCCCAGTCGTCTGCATTCACCCGCAGCAACTCCTCGATCGCCATCGGCGAGACCTGCATGCCATCAAGGGTGAGCGCATTGCCTGCGGGCACCCAGCCGATGGGCGTTTCCTGCGCTTTGCCCTTCCCTTCCACGCGCTCGAGGATCCACTTCAGCACGCGCACGTTTTCGCCAAAGCCGGGCCAGAGGAACTTGCCGTCGGCGCCGCGGCGGAACCAATTCACATGGAAGATCTTCGGCGGGCGCGGGATGCGCCGGCCCATTTCCAGCCAGTGCGCGAAGTAATCGGCCATGTTGTAGCCGCAGAACGGCAGCATGGCCATGGGGTCGCGGCGCGTGACGCCGACGGCGCCCGTGGCCGCCGCGGTGGTCTCCGAAGCCATCGTGGCACCGACGAAGACGCCGTGCTGCCAATCAAAGGATTGATAGACGAGCGGAGCGAGGCGCGCGCGGCGTCCGCCGAAAATAAACGCGGAGATGGGCACGCCGGCGGGATCTTCCCAACGCGGCGAGAGGCAGGGCGCCTGCTGCGCGGGAACCGTATAGCGTGAGTTGGGGTGCGCGGCCGGGCCTTTGCTGGGGTCCCAAGCTTCGCCCTGCCAGTTCACGAGGCCCGCGGGCGGCTCGCCGTTCCGATGCCTTCCCACCACGGCTCGCGGCTGCGGCGTCACGCCCACATTCGTGAAAAGCGAATTGCTTGTGCAACGCGGTCATGACATTGGGTTGGTGTGCGCGCCGGTGCCGGGCGCCACGCCGAAGAAGCCCGCTTCGGGATTGATGGCATGCAGGTAGCCGTCCTGGCCGATTTGCATCCAGGCGATGTCGTCGCCCACGGTCCAGACGCTTGATAGCCCGAGCTTTCCAGCGCGGAGACCATCATGGCCAGGTTCGTCTTGCCGCAAGCGCTGGGAAATGCCGCGGCCATGTACGTGACCTTGCCGCCGGGCGCTTCGAGGCCGAGGATGAGCATGTGCTCGGCCATCCAGCCCTGTTGCCGCGCCATGCAGCTCGCGATGCGCAATGCGAAACACTTTTTCCCAAGCAGAGCGTTGCCGCCGTAGCCCTGAACCCACGCTCCAGATCAGTCGCTCTTCGGGAAAATGCAGGATGAAACGGCGCGTCGGGGCTCAGGTCGCCCAGCGAGTGCAGACCAGGCACGAAATCGGCCGAATTGCCCAAGCGCTCGAGTAGCGGCGCTTGCCGATGCGCGCCATGATGCGCATGTTGGCGGCGACGTAGGGGCTGTCCGTGACTTCGCACGCCGACCTTGCTGTTCGGCGAATGCACCGGCCCCATGACGTAGGGCACCACGTACATCGTGCGGCCGCGCCATGGCTCCGTCGAACAGCTTGCCGACTTTCTGTTTGGCCTCGGCCGGGGCCATCCAGTTGTTGGTCGGGCCGGCATCCTCCTTGTTCGCGCGTGCAGATGAACGTGAGGTGCTCGGTGCGCGCCACGTCGCTCGGGTCGCTCCGGTGCAGGTAGCAATTCGGATAGGTTTTTTCATTCAGCCCCCAGGAGTGGCCATCGGCAAGCATCGCCTGCGTCAGGCGCTCACTTTCGGCTTGCGACCCGTCGCACCAAACGATGCGGGCCGGCCGCGTCATGCGTGCGGCTTCTTCCACCCATTGTTCAAGGGGTGTGGACACTTTGCCTCCAGAGTTATTTGCCGGGGTGCGCCGCCGAGCCGGGAGAACTCCGGCCCGCCTGCCCTGGCTTCTGTGGCCACGGCGGGGCAGTCACGTCGGACAGCAATCGTGCGCGGCCACGTCAGGAAAAAGTCTAGGATACGCGGGCAGGGAAAAGCAAGGAAAGGAGGATCAGCATTAGCCAAACGGCAATCATCGGCGAACCCGCTGGAAATTGAACCTAGGACTTATCCAGCGAGCAGACGTAAACCCTGATCGCGCCCGACAGCCCGATCATGCCCAGGATGAACAGGATGGAGCAGAGGCCACCCGTGGCCCCGGTGGTGAGCTCCGGCAGATACGAGAACGAATTGAGGATCTCGATCATCGGACTACCCCCGCCTACCAGACTAGACGCACCAGGCTAGCAGAAAGTATCACCGCGGCAGGTATAATCCAGCCATGTATACGCGAAAGCTGAAGGTGGACGTGGTGATCAGCGGCGAGCGGCGGCCTTGCCCGCTGGACTGGCTGGACAGCTTCTCCATGCGCAATTTTACGAACGCGGCCGAATTCGACGACACTCTCCCCACCGGCGAAGGCACTCTGGAAGTGGGGTTACGCGTGGACCCGGCGCGGCTCGCCGCTGCGCTCTCTGCGTGGTTGACGCAGCGCGGCAAAGGCAACGGAAAGCCGGTCGAAGTCCACATCAGCCAGGAGTGAAGGGGCTGATTCAGCTTGCCCGCTCAGCCGCAGCAATCGGCGGCGGTGCAGCAAGCAGCGCGCGCAGACGCGGCACGGCCGCCCGGCCGGCCGCTTCGCCGGCGGCAATCATCTCCGGCGACCGCTGAAAGTCGTCCCACAAGAACTTCTTTACGTCGGGCTCGATCACCAAATCGGCCTCGCGGCGCCAGGTCAGATTGGCGTGGCGCTGGATGATGGCAAACGAGCGGCCAATCACGTCCACAACGTTGCGGGGCTTGTCGTCGGAAGTCGTCTCGAGATATACGGCGACAACAATATCCGCGCCAAGTTGCCGCACGGCCCCGACGGGCACCGGCGCGGCAAGAAAGCCGTCCACCAGCGTGCGGCCACCGTGCTCGACCGGCAGAAAGAGGCCGGGATAGGCGCAGGAAGCGCGCAGCGCGGGCCCGATCAGACCCTGCATGATGTAGACCGGATCGCCCGTATTCAAGTCGGTGGCAGCAATCGCCAGCGGGATAAGCGTTTCGTCAAAGCGCGTGGCGTCGGTGAAGTGGCGGAGGTAGCTTTCCAGGCGGTCGTTGCGAGCCAGTCCCAGCCAGGAGAGCGTCCAGCGGGCGAAGTCGCTGAACTCGGTGACTCGGGCCTTGCGCTCCATGGCCTCGAGCGGCACGCCGGAAGCATACGCGGAAGCGATGAGAGCACCGACACTGGTTCCCGCGATGAAGTCGATGGGGATGGCGTTCTCCTCGAACGCGCGCAGCACGCCGATATGGGCGATTCCCCGGGCGAAGCCGCCGCCGAGCGCCAATCCGATGCGCGGGCGCTTGCTGCGCTTCTCCGCCTCCTCTGCATAGGCGAAGTCGCGCATGCGCTGGACCGCGCCCTGCAGCAGATTGAGCACAGTGCTCATCCTGGGTCTCCACATCATTGGATAATCTAAACACGATTGGGGATGCCTGGCCCTCAGGTTGACCCCTCTTGGTCCCTCTTGTAACCTGCTCGGTTGACCCTGAGTGCCGCGAGATCTCCGTCCGCGCCCGAGAAAAGGCGGCTGGCAACATGCAGAATCGCATCGAACGAGTGGCCGTGCTGGGAGCGGGCACGATGGGCGCGCGGATCGCCGCGCACATCGCCAACGCCGGACTTCCCTGCTTCCTGCTGGACATCGTCCCTCCCGAACCGGCCCCTGACGAGAAGAAAAAGGGCCTGACGCTCGAGCATCCCGATGTGAGGAACCGCATTGTGCGTGCGGGACTCGAGGCGGCAAGAAAATCGCGCCCCGCGGCGTTTTTCACGCCCGAGCGAGCGCGGCTGATTACCACCGGAAATTTCGAAGACAACCTGGATTGGTGCGCGCAGGCCAACTGGATCATCGAGGCGGTTGCGGAGAATCTCGAGATCAAGCGCAGCCTGCTGGGGCGGGTCGAAAAGGTGCGCAAGCCCGGGGCAATTGTCACCACAAACACTTCGGGCCTGCCCGTCCGTTTGATCGCCGAAGGACGCACGGAGGAATTCCGCCGCCACTGGGCGGGGACGCACTTCTTCAACCCCCCGCGTTACATGAAGCTGGTCGAGCTGATTCCCGGGCCGGAAACCGGCGCCGAAATCCTCGCCGCACTGGGCGACTTCTGCGACCGGGCACTCGGCAAAGGCGTCGTCATCGCCAAGGACACCCCGAATTTCATCGCCAATCGCATCGGCACTTACTCGATGCTCAACGTGCTGCGGTTAATGCGCGAGCTGGACATGACCATCGAAGAAGTGGACGCGTGCACGGGGCCCGCGGTGGGCTGGCCCAAGTCGGCGACGTTTCGCACCGCCGATTTAGTCGGACTCGACCTCCTCGTAAACGTGGTGCGAAACATCTATGAGAATGTGCCGAACGACGAATCGCGAGAGATCTACCGTGTGCCGCACCTCGTCGAAGAACTGGTCAAGCGCGGTTGGCTCGGCGAAAAAACGGGCCAGGGCTTCTACAAGCGCGAAAAGAAGGCTGGCGAGAGCGAAATCCTGGCGCTCGATTGGCACACCCTGGAGTATCGCCCGCGGCAGAAGGCGAGATTCGGCTCAATCGAAGCGGGAAAGACGATCGACGACACACGCGAGCGATTGAAGATGCTCCTCGCGCCAATTCTTGCGGGGCAAACTGGCGACAAAGCCTCCCGCTTTCTTTGGGGAGCCATTTCCGAAATGTGCCTCTACGCCGCGCGGCGCGTGCCCGAGATCGCGGACGCCGTCGTGGATGTGGACCGCGCCATGCGCTGGGGCTTTGCCTGGGAACTCGGGCCGTTCGAGCTCTGGGACGCCGTCGGCGTCGAGACGATGGCCCGGCAGATTGAAAAAGAGGGCAAAGCGCTGCCCCCGCTGGTCACCAAGCTGATTTCGTCAGGACACAAATCCTTCTACGAATCGTTACAGGGCCGGACGTCCCACTTTGACCTCGCAACGGCGTCGTACAAGCCCGTCGCAGAGCCTGTTGGCGTCATCATCTTGAAATCGCTCAAGGAGCAGTCGCGCGAAGTCGAGAAGAATTCCGGCGCGAGCCTCATCGACCTCGGTGACGGCGTCCTCTGCTGCGAATTCCACGCCAAGATGAACGCCATCGGCGGCGACATCGTGCAGATGCTGCACGCCGGCGTGAAACGGCTGGGCGCGGACTTCGAGGCCATGGTCGTCGCCAACCAGGCGGTGAACTTCTCCGTCGGCGCGAACCTGATGCTGCTCCTGATGTACGCGCAGGAGCAGGAGTGGGAAGAAATCGATTTCGCCGTGCGACAATTCCAGAACGTGAATCTCGCGCTAAAGTACGCGCCGGGGCCGGTGGTCGTCGCTCCACAAGGCATGGCGCTGGGGGGCGGCTGCGAAATCAGTTACATGGCGCGCGCGCGCAAGCAGCGGCAGAAACCTACATCGGACTCGTCGAAGCCGGTGTCGGCCTCATCCCCGCTGGCGGCGGCACCAAAGAAATGTTCATTCGCGCGAATGAACACGCAGCAGGCAGCGAGGATCTCGACCTCTTCCACGCGCTCAAGCCGGTCTTCGAGAACATCGCCATGGCCAAGGTTTCTATGAGCGGCGAAGAGGCGCGCGGGCTCGGATACCTGCGTGCCTCGGACCTGATTTCGATGAACCGCGACCGCCAGGTCGCCGACGCAAAGAAACCGCTCTCGCCCTGGTGCGTGCCGGCTACCGCCCCGGCGCTCCGAGTGCGGCCGAAGGCGCGAAGACCACCCAGATCCGTGTTCTCGGCGAGCAGTTTCTCAGTGCCGCAAAGCTCGCCATTCACATGATGGTGCGGGGCGAGTACGCGTCTGAATACGACGCGGTCGTGGCCCGCAAGCTGGCCAACATCCTCGCGGGCGGCGCGCTCTCCGCTCCGCAATTTGTCTCCGAGCAGTACGTCCTCGATCTCGAGCGCGAAGCCTTCGTCTCCCTCTGCGGCGAACGTAAGACGCAGGAGCGCATCGCCCACACCCTCAAGACCGGCAGGCCGCTCCGGAACTGAAGTGGAATGAATTGACGTCGTGGCTGGTGCTCCGTACAATTAAGAACAAGAGCATGCCAACCAAGGTAAGAACTGTCCGCGAGAACAGCGCCGGGCTGAGCTTGACGTTGCAGGTGTGGAAAGAGGGGCCGACATTCGTCGCCTATGCGCCGGAGCTGGACGTGTCGAGCTGCGGCGACTCGGCCGCGCGGGCGAAGTCGCGTCTGAGAGAAGCGGTATCGCTTTTCTTAGAGGAAGCTGCCTCGCAGGGTACTCTCCAAGACATTCTGGCCGAAGCCGGCTTTGAGAGGCATGGCAAGCACTTTCGCCCACGGCGCATCCTCGCACGTGAAAGATTGCGTCTGGCCCTTCCCGCCGCTTAGGCCCGTTGGCCATGCCTCGCATTCTACCCATCCCCTACAAGAAACTCGTTCGCGTCCTCGAGCTGGATGGATTTGTCTTGGTGCGCGAAAGGGGTGACCACATGATCTTTCGCAAATCGGGCATCCTGCGCCCGATCGTGCTCTCTCGATACGATGCTCTCCCCGTGTTCATCATTAGAAACGTCCTGCGAACCGCGGGAATTGACCGAGACCGTTATTTCAACCTGCTGGAGCGCATCTGAATGTCGGGCACTTACCTGCCAGTAGGCCGTTAGAACGCCGTGGTGCGCAGGCGGCGGCGCAAGACGAAATAGCCAATCCAGAAGACTGCCGCGAGCGACAGCCAGATTCCCCACTGCACAGGATAGTTGGCCAGGAAGAACTCGAATTTCGTCAGGTGCCCGCCGCGGAACTCAAACTCCAGGCTGCCCGCAATTGCCGTGAAAAAGATAGCGAAGCCCATCAGCCAGCGCTGCCAGCCGAGCAGGCTCTTCGTCTTGCGAAAGGCGCGCAACTCGAGTTCCGGCGGTAGCGGAGACGGTGCCACCGCGGACATTTTCTCCATCCATTCGCCGCGGATTTTCTTCGCCAGCTCGGCGTCCTGCTTCAAGTAGTCTTCGATCAGGGCACGCGTCGCCGGGCTGCTCTCTCCCGAAAGATAAACCGGCAGCAGATCCAGAATTACTTCACGTGTCACGTTCATCGTGTCCCCCTATGAATTTCGAATCCCGGCGAGCGCGAGGCGCGCGCGGTGAATCTTCACTTTCACGGTCGCCAGCGGGATCCCCAGCGCCTGCGCGATCTCTTCATAAGCCATCCCGTCAAATGCGCGCATGACCAGCGCAGCGCGGTCCGCTTCGGGCAGGCGCTGCATTTCTGCAAGCACGGCTTCGTATTCGGCCTTCTTCTCCGCTTGGGCATGCGGCCCGGGCTTCGGGTCGTGGAACTGCTGCTTTTCTTCCTCGGGCAATTCCACGTGGCGCTTTTTTGTGCGCAAACCTTGGAGAAAGAGGTTTCGCGCGATGGTGAACAGGTATGCCTTCACCGTGGCGCTGCGAATCGGTTCCGGTGAGGTCCACGCGCGTACAAACGTTTCCGACGTCAGATCTTCCGCCTCCGCGCGGTTTCCAGAGAGATACAGCGCGAACCGGAACACGTCTGGCGCGTACTTCTGGTAGAGCGCGCTGAAATCCGTCACTCGCTTCTCCTGCTCAATCTATCCACCCGGCCGCGAAAAGTTACACCGAGTGCTCTCCCACGTTATCCCACTGCGGCGCAGGCCATCTTACCGGCGCGGAGCACCACCGGCGAAGCGCGCCGCGCACCTTGACACTGTGGAAACCTGCTTATAGCATCGCGCGTCTGAAAGCATTCAGCTTCTCAATCAGAAGCCGAAATTCTGAAAACCTGCCAGGTGGAGGCAGGCCCAGATGAACTCACGGAAGGAGTGGCCCATGCCAGCTTGGTTCTTGCGCAGGCTCGCGCCGGGATTGCTCGTGGCCGCGTCGGCGATGGCGGTCGTCGCGTTCCGCGCCACACACAGCGCGCAGGCCGACGAGCCTCCGTATTTCGCCATCCGCAATGCGCGAATCATTCCGGTATCAGGAGCGCCGATTGACGGCGGCACGGTAGTGGTCGCCAAGGGGCTGATAGCCGCAGTGGGCAAAGATGTTGCCATCCCGCCGGAAGCCTGGGTGATTGACGGCACGGGGCTCACCGTGTACCCGGGCCTGATCGATTCCCTGACCGAACTGGGGATGCCTGCGGCGGCTCCCGCGCAGCCAGGCGGAGGAGGCCGCGGCGGCCAGCAAAACGTCGCGGCGCTGCTCGCGGCGGCGCAGGGCCAGCGGCAGGCGCGCGGCCCCGAAGACCGCCCGGCAACGACGCCGTGGCTCGTGGCGGCTGATGAGCTCAAGCCCGATGATCGCCGCATCGAGCAGTGGCGCAACGCCGGCTTCACCACGACGCTTTCGGCGCCGTCGAACGGCATTTTCCCGGGGCAGGGCTCGATCATCGATCTCGCGGGCGATGAGCCCGGCCAGATGGTCGTGAAGTCTCCCGCCTCGCTCCAGATCAACACCAGCCGCGGCGGCGGCTTTGGCGGCGGGTTCCCCAGCGCGCTGATGGGCGTGCTCGCGTACATCAAGCAAGTCTTCATCGACACCGCGTGGTACGCGCAGGCACAACCCATCTACGACGCGCACGCGCGCGGCACCGAGCGCGTCATCCTGGCCGCGCTCAACCGCCAGGAACCCGTGCTCGTTCCCGCAAACACCGAGCTGCAGATCCGCCGCATGCTGAGCCTGGCGCCGGAATGGAGCCCGCACGTGGTGCTCTACGGCGTGCAGCAGGGCTACGCCGTACCCAGTGAAATCGCCGCGAAGAAACTTCCTGTGCTCATCAACCTTCGCTGGCCGGAGCGCCCGCAAGGCGGCGATCCCGAGCAGGAGGACCCGCTGCGCGTCCTGCGTTTCCGCGACAAGGCGCCGTCCACTCCCGCCGCGCTCGCCAAGGCTGGAGTGAAATTCGGCTTCTACTCCGAAGGCATCACCAATCCGAAGGACATTCTGCGCAACGCCAAGAAGTCCATCGACGCCGGCCTCTCCGCCGACGCCGCGCTGCGCGCGTTTACGCTCGATGCCGCGGAAATCCTCGGCGTCGCCGACCGGCTCGGCAGCATCGAGGTCGGCAAGATCGCCAACCTGGTCGTCACTACGGGCGACATTTTCAACGACCGCACGCAGGTGAAGCACGTCTTCGTGGACGGCCGCCACTTCGAGGTGCACGAACCGCCGCCTCCCCCGCCGGGCGGCCGGGGCGGCGATCAAGGCCCGCGCGGCAACATGACCGGCCGCTGGAATCTGACCTTCACGACGCCGCAGGGTTCGGATTCCGCTACGCTCAACATCACCCAGACCGCGGAAGGAGCGCTCTCGGGCAGCATCTCCAGCAACTATGGCACGGCGCAGATCTCCCGCGGCTCACTGATCGGCAACCAGTTCTCGTTCACCTTCAGCATGGATATTCAGGGCGAAGCCACGACGATAAGTGCCTCGGGCACCCTCCAGGGCAACACGATCCGCGGGTCGTTCAACTTTCAAGGCGAGCCGATTGAGTTCACCGGCACGCGCCCGGCAGGCGGCGCCCCGATCGCAGACGGCGGCAGCTCAGGAGGCCGGCGATGAAGCGCGCGACGCTGCTTTTCGTGGTCACTCTGGCACTGGCGCTCGCCCTGGCTTTGCCCCGCTCCGGCGAAGCGCAAGGCACTGGCGCCACCGTAATCAAGAACGCCACCATCCTCACCATCAGCCACGGCACGATTGAAAACGGTTCCGTGCTGATCCGCGACGGCAAGATCGCCGAGGTTGGCAAGACGGTGAACGCGCCTTCCGGCGCAACGGTCATCGACGCCAAGGGCATGTATCTCATGCCCGGGATCATTGATTGCCACTCGCACATCGCCATCGACGGCGGCGTGAACGAAGGCAGCATCAGCGTCTCTTCGATGGTGGACATCAAGGACGTCGTCGACGCCGACGACCGTGACATTTACCTCGACCTCGCCGGCGGCGTCACCGCCGCGAATGTGCTCCACGGCAGCGCCAACGCCATCGGCGGCAAGACGCTGGTCATCAAACTGCGTTGGGGCCAGCCCGCCGACAAATTGATTTTCGAAGGCGCGCTGCCCGGCATCAAACTCGCTCTCGGCGAAAACCCAAAACGCACCAACCAAACCGTCCTCCCCGGCGTGCCGCGGCGCTATCCCGACACGCGCATGGGCGTCGAAGACGTAATCCGCGAGGCATTCAAGGAAGCCAAGGAGTACATGAAGGACTGGGACGAGTACAACCGCCGCAAGGCAGCCGGCGAAGCGAACCTCATTCCGCCGCGGCGCGACTTGCAGCTTGAAGCGCTCGTCGAAGTACTGCAAGGCAAGCGCTACCTTCACGCCCACTGCTACCGCGCCGACGAAATCATGATGCTGATGCGCGTGGCCGATGAATTCGGCTTCAAGGTGCGCACCTTCCAACACGTCCTCGAAGGGTACAAAGTCGCCAAAGAGATGGCTGCGCACGGCGCGGGCGGCTCGACGTTCTCCGACTGGTGGTCCTACAAGGTCGAGGCCTACGACGCCATTCCTTACAACGCGGCGCTGATGGCGCAGCGCGGCGTGATCGTTTCGATCAATTCCGACAACGCCGGCGAAGCGCGCCACCTCAATCTGGAAGCCGCGAAATCGATGAAGTACGGCGGACTTTCCGAGCTCGAGTGCCTCAAGATGGTTACGCTGAATCCCGCCATCCAGCTTGGCATCGATAAGCGCGTCGGGACCGTGGACGTCGGCAAAGACGCCGACCTGGTCCTCTACAACAAGCACCCGCTCAGCGTTTATTCCGTGCCGCAACGCGTGTGGATTGACGGCCACGAATACTTCAACCGCGAGCGCGACATCGCTCTACGCGCCGAACTCGAAAAGGAAAAGAAGGCGCTCATCGAAAAAGAGAAGGCCGCGCAACCCGGCGGCCGCGGACAGCAGCCCGGCAAGCAGGGCGCCCCGCGGCGTCCCGGCAATTCGGGTGAAGGCAATTGAGGGAGGATGACGCCATGAAGAACACAAGACACATCGTGCTCATTGTTGCGCTTGCCGCCCTCGCGTTTGTGCCTCTCGCGAAGCTCTCGCCCATCGCCGTCGCCCAATCGTCCCCGAGCTACGTCATTCGCAACGCGAAGATCTACACCATGGCTGGCGCCCCGATCGCCAATGGCAGCGTCGCGATCAAGGACGGCAAGATCCTCGCCGTCGGCGCGAGCGTCGCGGCCCCTGCAGGCGCACAAACGATTAACGCCAGGGGACTCGAAGTCTATCCCGGCATGTTCAACCCCGCCACGCAGGTCGGCATCAACGAAGTCGGCGCCGTTTCCGCGGGCGTGGACACCACCGAGCTTGGCGAATACAAGCCGCAGCTCGTGGCCATGACCGCGGTGAATCCTGAAAGCGCGCACATCGGTGTGGTGCGCGCCAGCGGCATCACCCACGTTCTCACCATGCCCTCAGGAGGCGTGATCGCGGGCCAGGCCTCAGTGATGTTCCTCTCCGGCTGGACTGTGGACGAGTTGCAGTTCAAGCGCCACGCGGCCATGGTCATCACCTGGCCTTCGCTCGGCGGTGGTGGCGGACGCGGAGGAGGAGGAGGCGGACGCGGCGCCGGCGCCGGGCGCGGCTTCGCCGAACTGCAGCAGGAGTACAACAACCGCGTGCAGGAACTCACCGCATGGCTGGACCGCGCGCGCCACTACGCGCAAGCTATCGAGAAAGGTAAGCCCGCCAATTTCAAGCGCGACCTTCAGCTCGAGGCCCTCGTGCCCATCATCAAAGGCGAAGAGCCCGTGCTCATCATCGCTCGCCCCGCGCGCGACATCACCAACGCCGTCGAATTCTGCGAAAAGCAGAAGCTGCGCCCCATCATCGCCGGAGCCACCGAGGCCTGGAAGGTAAAAGAGCTGCTCAAGAAGAACAACGTACCGGTCATCTTGCCCATCACGCTCACCGTCACAACCGGCGAGGACGATCCCTACGACCGCGCGTTCACGCAGGCCGCCGAACTTGCCGCCGCGGGCGTGAAATTCGCTTTCGGCAGCTTCAGCAACGAATTCGCGCGCCGCATGCCGGAAGAAGCCGGCGTCGCCGTAGCCTACGGCCTATCGCATGACGAGGCGCTGAAGGCAGTCACACTCTATCCGGCGCAAATGTTTGGTCTCGACAAACAGCTTGGCTCCATCGAGACCGGCAAAATCGCCAACCTCATGGTGACTAACGGCGACCCATTCGAGTTGAAAACCGAGGTGAAGTATCTCTTCATCAACGGGCGCCTCACCAGCCTCGACAACCGCCACAAACAGCTCTACGACGAGTGGAAAAAGCGCCCGTAGGTAGCACAGCCTTCAGGCTGTGCATCTTTTTGAAGCATCGCATCGCCCGCACGGCATGGGTGTCATTCCGACTCGTCCCGACCGAAGTCGAGGGAGGGCTGCGTCTTCAGCGGCCCGAGGAATCCCTCATCGCATGTCGCTGTCTCCAGCGCGGGCTGGGTTCTTGCTCTCGTTCACAAGTAAAGGCTAGACTTGATTATTATAAGAAAGTAAGTTACTAGGTCTCTGTAGCGCCGAAGACTACAAAGCTTGCCGCCATGTCTTTGATTCGCTCTTTCGGATGCCCCGTCTTGCTCCGCGTTGCCGTGTGCAGCCTCTTCGCTGCGCAGGCCGGCCCTCCGCTCACGAGTGAGTATTCACCTGGCGCAATTCCTGGCGGTGGGGGAATGCCGATTGAGATTTACCCGCCTGTGATCGGCCAGCCGTTTCGAGCGGAAAGCAACTCGCGCAGAACCGAGACCCGGCCCGATGGCAAGCAAGTCACCTACGAGTACCACGGCATCATAGCCCGCGATTCCCAGGGGCGCGTCTTCCAGGGCACAACTGCATCGCCGCGAGTCCCCGAGAGGGATGGCCGCACCACTACCTTCATACGGGGCGGCGGCAGCATCACTGATCCGGCCGCCAAAGTACGCCTGGAATGGAACGATACAATGAAGATCGTCACCAAGATGCCGCTCTTACCTGCGCAGACCCCTGAAACGCCCAGGCCGCTGGGCGCCTGCGAACGCGAGAGTGGCGGCACACGTTCCTACCCAAACGGTGAGACGCAACGCATCGAATCTCTCGGCGAGCGCACCATCCAAGGCATCGCGACGCGCGGATGCCGTGTCTCCACTCTTGTCCCTGCGGGAGTCTTGCACAACGAACAACCGATCACCATCACCGATGACTCCTGGAGCTCCCCGGAACTGCGAATCACACTACTCCGCATTCACCATGACCCGAGTGGAAACGATGAGATCATCCAACTCGACAACATCGTCCGTGCCGAGCCGGACGCCTTCCTCTTCCGGCCTCCACAGAATTACGCGCTCCGCGACCCCGAGCAGGAGGAACTAGAGAGAGAAGCGGCGCAGCCTCCCATTTCGCACCCGGAATTCCTCGCGGGCCCCTGGGAAACCGAGCCTGATTCATCGGGCACCATTGACGGGATTCATCTCCGCTTGAGCACCACTCTGCAGGATTCCGGGGAGCACTTGAGCTTGTTTGAGATCGGGGTCTATCGCCGCCAAGGGCAGGTTGAAAAGCGAAACTGGTTCACGGCCAATGATCGCGGCGGAGCAACTTGGGATGGCAGCCGGCTGCAGTTGAAGTTTGAGTCACGCGTGGCCGGTGAACTCTTTCTAGTTCTCAATCTCGCATTCGATCCCGGACAATCCGTGTGGGCCGGCACCTACGCTCGGAACGGCGTCTCCAAGCAAGTTCGCTTGAAACGCCCCGGCGGGTTTTCGGGTCCCTCCTTAAACCGGTTCGTCGGCGAGTGGTACTTGCATCTCGATCGGTCACGCCCTCTTCCCCAGGGCGCCTACCGCGAGTCCTATTGTCTGCATGTTGCCCAACGTCCGGACGGATCGATGGTTGCCTGGGAAGACCGCAAACTCGGGCGATTCATTCCGTACGGAGCAATGTTAAAAGTCTTGACGGTCGAAAACAATTCGATGACACTGACGAACATGACAGATGATTTCCCTGGGGGGAATGTCCGCACGCTCTTGGTTACATTTTCCCTGGACGGCTCGCGCCTCGAGATGAAATCCTCAACGAATGGTGCGCCGAACTCCTCACCGCCCCGGATCCTGATGAAATCCACCGGCGAAGGCTTCTCCTCTCCTTCTTCCGGCTATTGAATGTCCGTTGCGAAGCAATACGTCTGCCGACCTCATTCACCAGCGTTGCTCTTCTTCTGAGGATTCTCGCTTCGTTCTCCTTCCCGCGCGCCGCGCCCCCCGCGTCGATTCCCTCGTCGCCCTGGAACATGAACAAGTTGCCTTGCGGTCGGGCGCTGCCTCCACCGCGCTCACCCTCGGCGCTCCTCGCGCCGTTGTGCCGCGCTCTTCTCTTTTAAGTCTTGGTAAGCGCCCCGACCGCCCCAGGCGAAACTTTCCCCTTCCCTGACAATCACTTACAACGATTTCACGGCTCCGCATGCCACTCGACGCCCATGCTAGACTAGACTTAGAAGCCGAAGTGTTCCATGACGCCAATGTCTTCGCTGTGTGACGCTCCCCAAATCCAACAGAGTGGTTTGTCTGATCACTGTCCGGCCACGAGCCACGATTCACGGGTCACGAGTCACATCTTTTCTCCCCTAACCCCTTGCCCGCCACCATTTACGCGATCCCCCAAACCTAAGTCCTTACGCGCCGCCATTTATGTTTTCACCCCTCCACTAAGTCCTTGCCCGCCACCATTTACACAAACATGGGGGTGGGGGTCCAGCGCAAGAATTCGGAATCTACTGAATTCTAAGCACTTAGTTTTTCGGGGTACACACTTCGTAGATCCGTGTTCATCCGTGTGCATCCGTGGTTTCGTTCCAGGAGCTCTCCATGCGTGATGCCGTAATCGCTAGTTCCGTCCGCACCGCCATCGGCAAAGCCTTCAAAGGCGCGCTGCGCGCCTCGCGGCCCGATGATCTCGCTGCCACCGCGATTCGCGCCGCCGTGGATTGCGTCCCGGGCCTCGACGCCAAGGAAATCGAAGACGTCATTCTCGGCTGCGCCATGCCTGAAGCCGAGCAGGGCATGAACGTCGCGCGCGTCGCCGCATTACGCGCCGGACTGCCCGTCGAATCCTCCGCCATCACCGTCAACCGCTTCTGCTCGTCGGGATTGCAAGCCATCGCCATGGCCGCCGAGCGCATTATGCTCGGTCACGCTGAAGTCATCGTCGCCGGCGGCACCGAATCCATGAGTCTGGTGCCCATGGGCGGCAACAAAATCTCGCCGAATCCCTGGCTGATGGACCATTACCCCGATTCCTATCTCGGCATGGGCCTCACCGCCGAAAATCTCGCGCGTAAGTACGGCATCACGCGCGAACAGGCCGACGAGTTCTCCTACCACAGCCACCGAAAAGCGCTCGCGGCGATTGCCGCGGGCAAATTCAAAGACGAAATCGTCCCCGTCGAGGTCAGCTTCACCGAAGTCTCCAACGGAAGCGGCCCGCCGAAGGCCAAGACCGTGAAGACAACCTTCGACACCGATGAAGGCCCGCGCGCGGATACTTCACTCGAAGCGCTCGCCAAGCTCAAGCCGGCGTTTCACGCCCGTGGCACCATTACCGCA
This sequence comes from uncultured Acidobacteriota bacterium, assembly GCA_963739275.1. Taxonomy (GTDB): domain Bacteria; phylum Acidobacteriota; class Terriglobia; order Acidiferrales; family UBA7541; genus JBGQGH01. The sequence continues at coordinate 2,527 of CAVTZX010000026.1, read as the reverse complement.
GGGAACAGTTCGCAGATGAGCGATGGCGCCGCCGCAGCTGTGGTCATGAGCGCGGAGCGCGCGAAAGCGCTTGGCGTCAAGCCGCTCGGCCGCTTCATCGCCTTCGCGACGGCCGGGTGCCCGCCCGAAGAGATGGGCGTCGGCCCGGTTTACGCCATTCCCAAGGCGCTGCGGCTTGCCGGACTCACACTAGATGAAATCGACGTCATCGAGCTGAACGAAGCCTTTGCCGCGCAGGCTCTCACCGTGATCAAGCACGCCGGCCTCGATCCCGCGCGCGTCAATCCCAATGGCGGCGCCGTCGCGCTCGGCCATCCCCTCGGCTGTACCGGAGCCAAGCTCACCGCCACGATCCTGCGCGAGCTTGCCCGCCGCAAAGGTCGTCTGGGCATGGTCACCATGTGCGTGGGAGGCGGCATGGGCGCCGCCGGCATCTTCGAGCGCCTGGGGTGATCATTGGCGCGACGTTGAGAGTTGCGGTGTCATCCTGAGGCCCGTTTTTTTCGGGCCGAAGGATCTCAACCGATTGAGCTTGGCAAACTGCGCGCGAATAAAGGGAAGTTCAACCCGAACGAATCACGAGTCACGAATCACCAGTCACGGGTCACGGAGTCTGCTTCGGCTCCGCTTCCACCAGCGACTTCAGCCGCGCCAGATCGCCTTCAAGTTTTTTCTGCGCCGCGGGCGTGATCAGCGGCTCGAAGAGGCGCGGCAAGAACCCGTGATAGACGCTGAACGCGGACAGCGTGAGTCGCGTGTCGCCGTCCTGTTCAACGAGCGCGTATTCGCCAGTCTCAGTGAAGCCCGACGATGAATCGCCGAGACCTTCGATGGTGAACGCCATGCGTCGCGGCGGATCGAAGCTCGTGATGGTCATCTCCATTTTGGCGAGCTCCTTTTCATAGCGCTCTTCCAGGTAAAGCCGTGCGCCCACGCCGGTCAGCTCTTTCGTCTCGTGACGAATCACCTCCAGCCCGCTCACCCAGCTCTTGACCAGGTCATCGTGGGTCAGGTACCGCCAGACCTGAGCGCTCGGACGATTGATCTCCACCGTGGCCGAGTTCTGCCCTGCGCCGGGCCGGAAGCCGTAGAGATAGAGTCCCAGCACTCCCACCACGACGAGCAGCAGGATGATCTTCAGCACCTTCTTCAGCCATTTCATCGCCAACCTCCCACAGGAAGCTTACACGACCCGTTCCTCAGGCGAAGAGTTCTTCCAGGCGTTTCAACCAGCGCTCCTCAAAGGATCTCACTACCTCATCCGGCAAACCGTAGGCCGAGAGCCACAACTGCACGTCGTGTTTACCGGGAGCGCCCTCAATGGTAACCCAGAAGAGCGCGTTGTTCAGGCTCTCCACCGTGACGCAGAAGCCGCGCGGGGCATGCACGAATTCCACGCGGCCGGAGTAGCTCTCGCCGAGCGAGCTCTCCAGCGCGTAGTGCGCTCCCGGGCGCAAACTGGATTCCGCGGCAGCTCGGAAAACCCCGTTCGCGCTGACGAGACGGCGATAAGCTTCCTCGCGCGAGAGGGGGATCTTCTTGCGCGGCCAGGCCACTTGGCGATTCTGTCCGGCGTGGTGCTCGAGGTAATGACGGAGATTGAGCAACATGAAACGCCAACCGTAGTTGGTCGAGCCGAAGTACTCGTCCTCCCAGTCGGCTGCGGCGAGGAATCCCGAGTTGACCAGGCGCACGAATGTCTTCCCACCACGCGACTCGAGCTTCCAGTCGATGATGAGCCGCCGCTCCGGCTCGGGCGATCCGTCCGCAGCGATGGCCTTTTCCTGCCACTGGAAGTGACGGCCCGGCTCCCACGCCGTGATAGGCGCCTCGCCTTCGCAGCCGGGGCCCCAGGAGAGAAAGATCGAGCCGCCAACGCCCGGCTTGACGCGTGCTGCCATCGGGAACCACCGCGCGAGTTCCTCGGCATCGGTGAGCGCTTTCCACACCGCGTCCGGCGAGGCGGCGACCTCGATCTCAACGTCCGTTTTCCTACTGGAAGTTCCGGATTCACCGGGATTCATGGCATTCCTGCTCCTTCGCTCTTCTGGAGCGACTCGTAATTAGTTCCGCTGTATGCCTTCGTCCTGAGCGTTGTGCGAGGGGGTACATCGGATGGAACTGGATAACCGCCCAGGATCAGCCGGTACAAGCGCCCCGGAGCCGCGGCACCGTCTGCGGACTTGGCGGGCGAGGCATAGCGGCCGACGATGCTCACGACGGCTTGTTGCAAGGCGCGAGTGAACTCGGCGCGCTGCGCGGCGCTCTCGAAGCGCAGCTCGGTGGAAATGGACAGCGTGGCGAGGCGCTTGCCCTGCGCCGCGGCGGCGCGCCAAGCGCGGCCAAGTTCGGACTGCATTTGGGAAGCGAGTGCCAGTAGGTAAGCGGCGCTGAAGGTGTCTTCGACGCGGCGGGCATCGAGGCCGAGCCTGCCAAAGAAGCTCCGGCGAAAGCAGGTAGCCGCGCGCGCTAGCCACAAAGCGTCGCTCGATCATGTTGCGTTTGCGGCGCTGGCCGGCGCGCTCGA
>CAVTZX010000025.1:0-19744 GCA_963739275.1 uncultured Acidobacteriota bacterium | reverse complement strand
GAAGCGGGGCCGCGATTCGTCGGTCTCCTTGATCGAATCATCGCGCATCTTCAAAAGGGGGCGGGGTGAAGGCAGAAGAGAAGCTCACGGCTGCCGTGGAGGAGATCCGCCGGAACATTTCGGATGCTTCTGGAAACGAGGTTTTCTTCGTGGGGAGGGCTGGTGGTGACGGCAAGGTCGTTTCGGTCACAGTGGGAGCCCGAGGAAACGGAGACATACCGTGCTTTCCCTCACCTCGATGAGGGAAATGTCATCATCCACAACCACCCGTCAGGCGGCATACGGCCATCCGCGGCCGACCTCGGCATCGCTTGCCCGGCTCGGGAACCAAGGCATCGGCTTCTTCATCTCGACAATGCCGTGGAGGAAGTCTATGTGGTCGCCGAGCCGGTGGAGGAGCGCGCCATCACCCCCCTGGACGACGACCTCCTCGCGTCCCGCCTGGCTCCGGGCGGAGCCCTGAGCCGGGTGTACCCGTTGTTCGAAGAGCGCGAAAGCCAGGCGAGCATGCTCCTCCCGGCTCATCTCCCGGGCATTCAACGGAGACGAGGATTCTGCGCCGCCGGGACCCGGTACGGGGGTGGGGAAGTCCATCGCCTACCTGTTCCGGCCCTTGCCTGGGCCGTTCAGAATGGGGAACGCGTCGTCGTGTCGACGAACACGATCAACCTTCAGCAGCAACTTATGGAGAGGGACATCCCCCTCGTCAAGAAAGTCCTTGGCCGCGATCCGAAGGTGGTGCTCGTAAAGGGCCGCGGCAACTACCTTTGCCTTCATCGATTGAATGAGGCATAGAAGAGCAGAGCCTCTTCGACGAGCGAGACCCCGAATTGTTGTCCATCAGGGAGTGGGCGCGCACCACCGAAACGGCAGCCGAATCGCTCCCAATCTTCCTGGGGCAGATAGACGCGTCCTGCGCCGTAATCGCGCGGAAGGTCGCGCAGGATGTTCGTCAACTGGAAGGCGATGCCCAGCTTTTCTGCGAGGTCCGGAGCCTTCAGGTCGGTGTAGCCGAAGACCTGCAGACAGCACAGGCCGACCGTGCCGGCCACGCGGTAGCAGTATTCACGCAAGCGGTCAAAGGTCGCATAGGAAGGGACGGTCAAATCCATCTCCGCGCCGGAAATCAGGTCGTGGAAGTAGCGCGGCGGAATGGAATAGCGCTCCACGGTATCGCGGAGCGCCGGCAGCACGGGATGCGCGCCCGGATCGCCCGTCAGGGCGGCGTCGAGCCGTGCCCGCCAACGTGCCAGCCCGCGCTGTTTCTCCAGGATCTCGCCCGGCGTGTCCGAAACATCGTCCACCAAGCGCATGAAAGCGTAGAGCGCGCACATGGCGTCGCGCTTGGCACGCGGCAGAAGGAAAAAGGCGTAGTAGAAGTTGCTCGCCGCCGCGCGCGCCACGCGCCGGCACTCTTCGTAGGATTCCGCGATGGAAAGCTTGCTTCGCAGGGATCCGCCTTCATCGGCTGCGGCGCTTTGTGTCTCCGTGTTCTCCGGCTGTTCTCCGCGCCCTCTGCGTTCAGCGTTTTCTTCCTTCTTTGGAGGTTCACGCAAAGGCGCAAAGGCGCGAAGGAAAAGCGCCTTAGCTAGGAGACGCGCTTGGGTTGCGCGCCTGATCGCCGGGCGGCGATGCAGCGTGTCGTACCCGATGCGCTCAATGGAATTGAGCACCTCGAGCCCACCGCGGCTGAACAGTTCAATGTCGAGTCGCAAGATCAGGTCCACGGTTTGCGCCAGCGGCAGCCCCTGTGCGAAAAGGACGCGCGTATCGGCGATCAGTTCTTTCATCAGGGAAACGTAGCGCGCGTCGAAACGTTTGGCTTCGATGTCCGCGAAGCTGAGGCCGTGCTTCACGAGCCGGTCGAGCGGGATGTAGATGCGGCCGCGGTCGTCCAGATCGCGCGCCACGTCCTGCCAGAAATTCGCGAGTTGCAGCGCGGTGCAGGTGAAATCTGAGAGTTGCTGCCGCTCCGGATCGCGATAGCCGCAGAGGTAAAGCACGAGCCGCCCCACGGGGTTCGCCGAGTGGAGGCAATAGCCGAGAACCGCATCCCAGGTGGCGTAGCGGCGAACCGACTGGTCCTGCCGGAAAGCGACAAGCAAGTCCGCAAACGGCTGTACGGGGATGTGGCACGCGCGAATCGTCGGCTCGAGCGCGATGAAGACCGGGTGCGTCGCGCGGCCCGCATAGCAGAGGCGCAGCTCGGCCTCCCAGGCATCGAGTAGCTCCACCGCGCGCGACGTTTCGGGCACTTCGTCGCCCAAGTCGTCGGCCCAGCGGCAGTACGCGTAAAGATTGAAGAAGTGCTGGTGCAGGCGGCGCGGGAGGAGCCAGGAGACGACGTTGAAATTCTCGTAGTGGTGAGTGGCGAGCCAGCGCGTGTAGGCCTGCGCCTGAGCAGGCGTGCAGCCATCCAGCGGAAGGCGGCGCGCGATTTCCAGTTCCGGTGTGGCCAGCATCGAGCCGCGCGGAGCGCTAAGGAATGACGGCAGTCTTCAGCTCGCCGTTGCGGTGCTTCATGTGCTCGAACATCTGCGGCAACTCTTCGAGCTGGATCTCGCCGGTGACAAAGTCACTCGCGCGGATCTCGCCCCGGGCGATAGTTTCGAGCGCCTCGCGGATAAAGCGCGGCGTATGGTGGAACGTGGACTTGATCGTCACTTCGGAGTAATGCAGCGCCGCGGGATCGAATTGCACCTGCGAGCCGCGCGGGCAGCCGCCGAAAAGGTTCACGGTGCCGCCGCGGCGAACCATCTGGATGGCCCATTGCCACGTGACCGGCGAGCCCACGGCTTCAATCACGGAATCGGCGCCGCGGCCAAGCTCGGTCAGCTCGCGCACCACGCGCACCGGATCGGCGAGCTTCGTGACGTCGAAGGCAGCGCGTGCGCCCAAGCGTTCCGCGGCGCGCACCTGGCTGCCCCGCTTGGCCAGGGCGATGACGTTCACGCCGCGGCCCGCGAGGATGCGAATAAACTTGAGCCCGATCGGCCCGCAGCCGATCAGCACGGTCGTGTCGCCGGGGTTGATCCCCGTCTCGTCGATGCCGCGCAGAACGCACGCCAGCGGCTCGACCATCGCTGCGTCCAGGAACGAGACGTGTTCCGGGATTTCCAGCATGTTGTTCTTGACGATGCGTCCCGGAATGCGGATGTATTCGGCATAAGCGCCGTTATTGAAGAGCAGGTCTTCGCAGAGGTTCTCGTGGTTTTTCCGGCAGAAGAGGCACACGTTGCAGGGCGCAGAGTTCGACGGCACCACGCGCGCGCCCACGCGAAGCCCGCCATTTACTTGCCGGCCCATTGCTTCCACGACGCCGGCGAGTTCGTGTCCAAAAATGGCCGGCGGTTGAATCATCCGGGCGTGAAACCCCTGCTTCCAGACCTTCAGGTCGGTGCCGCACGTCAGCGCGACCTTCACGCGCACCAGTACGTCATCCGCCCCGAGCTTGGGGATGTCTACCGTTTCGATTTTCAGGTCCTCGCTGCCGTAGAGTACTGCGGCAGTCATGTGACCGTTCCTCACTTTGTTCGTCAAGGCAATATCACCACTTTCAAAGAATCGCCCGCGGGACGGGCGGCGACGGCCAAGGCCTCGTTAAACTGATCGAGCGGGAACCGGTGGGAAACCAACTCGCGCACCGGAAGGCGCCGCGAGAACACCAGTGCCGCACATTCCTCCTGCAATTCCACAGAAGCACTATAACTGCCGAGGATTTCCTTCTCTTCGACCCCTACGGACGCGGCGGGAAACTCGACCTTCATCTTGGGGTCATTCTGGGCAAAAAGCAAGACCCGCCCTCCCGCGCGTGCCAAACTCAGGGCCGCCGGCACAACCGCCGGGTTCGCCACCGCCACTAGCACCACGTCCGCCCCGCGGCCCTCGGTTCGGGCGCGGATTTCCCCCGCCAGCTTCGGATCGGCCGGATCGAACGCGGCCGCCGCGCCCAGGGTGACGCTTTTCGCCCGCCTCTCGGCGATCGGATCGGTCGTCAGGACGGTCGCGCCGGCCAGGCGCGCCAACATCATCAAGAGCAAGCCGATCGGCCCTTGCCCCAGCACCACGGCGGATTCGCCCGCCACGACGCGCGCCTTCTGGATGGCCTTGGCGCAAGTATTCACGGGCTCAATGAAGATCGCTTCTTCGTCGGTCACGTCCGGCGGGATCGCCACCAGGCCGCGCTCCACGATCCACGGCATGGCGCGGACGTATTCGGCGAATCCCCCGCCGTTCGGGTCGAAGCCCGCGGTGAGTCCGACTTTCTTATAAGCCGCGCACTGCGAGAACAGGCGGCGCTGGCAATAGAAACACTTACCGCATGGAACATGATGGAAGCTGACCACGCGGTCGCCCGGCTTCCACCGGCGCACGCCGCGTCCCACGTCGACGACCGTGCCGGCGACCTCATGGCCGAAAATCTGCGGCGGCTTGACAAAGCCGTGCTGAATCTTTTTCAGGTCCGTGCCGCAAATCCCGCAGGCGTTCACGCGGATCAAGACTTCGCCCGCGGAAATTTCGGGCACCGGAACCGTCTCCACCGCCACGCGGCCCGCGCCGCGATAGACGCCCGCGCGCATCTGCCGCACCGCCGGAGCCACCGGTGTCATTGCCTCGAGTTGTGTGCCGCTGTGACTCACGTTGCCGCCACTGCTTCTTCCACTTCCCATTCGCTGGCCGGCACATTCGCCAGCGCCGTGATATAGCGATCCAGAAAATTTCCCAGCTCGATGGCCGCGTCACGGCTCTGCCGGGCAAACCGGAACAGACCAGGCAGCGCCGAAGGCCTTTTCAGGAGCGCACCCGCGATGCGACCGGTGCTGATGGCGCCCTGCGGCGTCATTGCCTGGTTGAAATCGAGCGGCAAGTCCTCCTCCGCCGTGTCGCCGACCGCACGGATGGCGATGCCGTGTGCTCCCCAAGCCATCGCTGCAGTCAGTACCTCGAAGCTTTCCATCTCCACGGCGTCCGCCGTCGCAGCGAGCTCCGATTTTTCGCGCGCGGTAAGGATTAGGCGGGCAGACGTCCGGAATTTCCCCGCGAGCGTCGCGCCGCAATCTCCAGCGAGCTGCAAGCAAACCGGATGGGCGGGGATGCTGCCTTCACGCAGCCTCGCGCCCTCTTCCTCGAGCGAAACACAACTTGCCGCAAGGATCTCGCCTGCGGCGTATTCCGGCCGCAGCGCACCCGCGAGCCCCGCCGAGATACACAGGTCGTACGTGCCCGACATCAGAATCCCCAAGACGTTCGATGCGGCGATCTTCGGACCGATGCCGGTCAGCACCGCAGCGACCTCGGCGCCTCCAATCCGCGCTTGATAAACGGTCTGTTCGCCCAACCGCACGGCATCGAACTTATGCCGCGCCCGCCAGGGGTCGAACTCCGCGTCCACCGCGAATGTAACAAGGATCTTCATCCGGTATCCTACGCGGCCGCCGCCTGAATGGAATGACCGGCGCGTCCTGGGGTGACGTATCCGTTCTCCTTGTACCAGCGCACCGCGCGCTCGAGCGCCGCTTCCACCGAACCGGCCGCGAAGCCCAGTTCGCGCACGGCCTTCGAGCAATCCACGAACATGCGGTGGCGCGCCATGCGCACTCCGTCGAGCGGGATCTGCGGCTCGCGCCCCACGAGTCTCGAGAAAAGTTGGTCGGCGTAGCCCGCGGCCATGGCCACAGCGTGCGGCAGCTTCACGCGTGGCGCGCGCCGTCCCGTAGCACGCGCCAGCACGCCCAGGATTTCTTCGAGCGTCATGTTCCGCCCGCCCAGCAGGTAGCGTTCGCCGATGCGCCCGCGCTCGGCGGCCTGCAGGTGTCCCGCAGCCGCGTCCTCGACCGGCACGACGTTTAGCCCCGTGTCGACGAAGGCAGGCATGCGGCCGTTCAGAAAGTCCACGATGATTTTTCCAGTGGGCGTCGGCTTCCAATCACCCGGCCCCACCGGCGTCGTCGGATTCACGATGACGACGGGCATCCCATTTTCCGCGGCCTGGAGCGCTTCCTGCTCGGCCAGAAACTTGGAGCGCTTGTAATCGCCGATCATGTCCTCGAGGCTTGCGCGCGTTTCTTCACTGGGCAGCGCGCCCTCGCGCGGCACGGCAATCGTGGCCACGGTGCTCGTGTAAACGAAGCGCTCGACGCCCGCGCGTCCCGCGGCCTCGAGCAGGTTCTTTGTGCCACCCACGTTGGACTCGTAAATCTCGCGCGGGTTCTTCGCCCACAGGCGATAATCCGCCGCCACGTGGAAAACACGCGAGACTCCGTCCAGCGCGCGGACCAGCGAAGCCGCCTCGCGCAAGTCGCCGGTCACCCGCTCGACCGGGATGCACTCCAGTGCGCGCGATTGACTCGCCGGGCGCACGAGCACGCGGACGCGCTCACCCCGTGCAGCCAGTTGCCGCGCCACGTGGCTTCCCAGGAAGCCGGTCGCTCCGGTGACCAACGAAGTCATAGAACTCGCAGATTCCCTTCTTTGGAGACCAGTTCTTGTCCCGGCGGCGGTGCAAGGATCTTCTCTCCGTGAGTGCCGTGGTTGCCGCCCGAGTGGCCGTTACCGTTCCCGTGTCCGTTGCCGTTGCTCGCGCGCGCCTTGCCGCGGGCGCCGCCCATTTTTCCGTTGAGCTGCCACTTCAGCATTCTCCAGTTGTCGCCCAGTTTGCGGTTCGCGCCGAGCACGGCAGAAAGCTCGAAGCCCACGTGCATCATGCAGTCCGCGCAGCGCGGGTCGCGGCCCGCGGCCGTATTTCTCCCAGGGCGTCTTCTCGAGGAACTCCTGAAAGTCGCGTAGTGCGCGTCGGTCATCGCGTAGCAGGGGCTTTTCCACCCGCGCGGGTTGTAGGTCGGGATTGCCCCAGACGGTGCAAGGCAGCTCGCGCTCCCCGCGCAGGTATTCGAGATAGATGTGCGAGATCATCAAGTTGTACTTGCCGAGCAATTCGGCTGGCTTGGCGGAATTTCTCGCGGATCTCTTCGCGCGCCATGAAAATATCCCGCGTCTGCACCGCCGCGTAGGAATAGGCGGGCGAGAGCATGTAGCCATCCACGCCCAAGTCATGCAGATACGCGTATAGCTCGGCGATCTCTTGGATGTCGGTCTCTTTGTAGATCGTTGTGTTCGAGCAGACCATGAATCCGGCAGCCTTGGCGGCTTTGATGCCCTCGATGGCCTCGCGGAAGACGCCGTCGCGCTCCACGCAGAGGTCGTGCGTGCGCTCCAGGCCGTCCAGGTGCACGTTCCAGAAAAAACTCGAAGTCGGTTTGAACTCGTGCAGTCTCTTGCGGATGAACATGCCGTTCGTGCACAGGTAGATGTGCTTGCCGCGGTCCAGGATTTCGCGCGTCAGACGGCCGATCTCCGGATAGATCAACGGCTCGCCGCCGCAGATCGAAACCACTGGCGCGCCGCACTCGTTCGAGCGCGTCCAGACACTGCTCGACGCTGATCATTTCGTCGATCGTGGACTTGTACTCGCGGATGCGCCCGCATCCTGTGCACGTCAGATTGCAGGCATGAAGCGGCTCGAGCATCAGCACCAGCGGAAACTTCTTCTCGCCGCGAAGTTTTTTCGCGGTGATGTAACGCGTCAAGTTGGCCGTCAGCTTGATTCGGAAATCTCATCGCATTCTCCCGAAACGTTTCGAGGTGCTCGAGCCGTTCTGGCTGCACTTGCAGGCGCGATGAATTGCGGGATCTGCTGGGCAAGGTTGCGGTAGCGGGCCAGCGCGTAGAGCGGGAAATAATTCCGGTAGAGGTGATACTTCAGATAAAACACGCACGGAAAACCCGTGCCCGTGAATTCCTGTTCGTCCCAGGAGCCGTCGTCGTTCTGCTGCTGGACGAGGTGCGTCACCGCGCGCCCCACGGCCGGATCGCTCGGCTCGCTTGCCGCGAGCAGGCCGATCAACCCCCAGGCGGTCTGCGAAGGCGTGCTCCTTCCCTGCCCCTTGAGCGACGCATCCGAGTAAGAAGCGATCGATTCGCCGAAGCCGCCGTCGGCGTTCTGCACCTGGCGCAGCCACGCCACCGCGCGCTGGCAATACTCGCGCGCCGCGAGCCCCACGGTTTCGAGCGCGCGCAGCACGCCGCTGGTTCCGTACACGTAGTTCACGCCCCAGCGGCCGTACCACGAGCCGTCGGCGGTCTGGTCCTTCAGCAGGAATTTCACCGCGCGCTGAATCACAGGATGCGAAGCGGGCCAACCGGAGCGTCCCAGGCACTCGAGCACCCGCGCGGTCACGTCCGCGGTCGAAGGATCGATCATCGCGTTGTGGTCCGCAAAGGGCACCTGCGTGAACATGCGGCAATCGTTGTCGTGGTCGAACGCGCCCCAGCCGCCGTCGCGGTTCTGCATGCTCACCAGCCAGGCGATGCCGCGACTCACCGCGTTCTCGAGGCGCACGCGGTCCGGAAAGTCCACCCGCTGCAGGGCCATCAGCACAAACGCCGTGTCATCCACGTCGGGATAGAAATCGTTGCGGAACTCGAAAACCCAGCCGCCCGGCACGCTCGGGTTCTTCACCTGCCAATCGCCCCCGCCGAGGATTTGGCGATCGAGCAGCCACTCCGCCGCCTTCACCAGCGCCGGATGGTCGGGAGGCAGGCCCGCCTCCTCGAGTGCCACCAGGGCGATGGCCGTGTCCCAGACGGGCGAGAAGCACGGCTGCACGCGGATGGTGTCGCCCTCTTCGATCTCGAATCGCGCCAGCTCGCGGATTTCGCGCGCCGTCAGGGGATCATCGGGCGAATGACCCACCGCCACGAGTGCGAAGATCGCGTTCATCATCGCCGGATAGATCGCCGCGAGACCTTCGGAGCGTTCCAGGTGCTCAAACATCCACTGCTTGGCCTGGCGAAGCGCGCGCTGCCGCAGTGGCTTCCAGGGCAGCCGCTCGTAGAGCTTGAGCGCGCGGTCCAGTGCAAGGAAGAAGTTCCGCCAGCTCACGAGTTGCTTGCGGTCCCACTCAAACGCCGCCAGCCGCTTGGACGGGTCACAGAAGAGTTCGTCCACTCGCGCACCTTCCGGCAAAGCGAAGCGCGGTTTGTGCGCATACAGGATGGCCAGCGGGATCACGATCCCGCGCGACCACGACGACATTTCATAAATATTCAAGGAGAACCAATTGGGCAGGAGCATCAGCTCCGGCGGCACCGCGGGCACCATCTCCCAACCGAGGGCGCCGGCCAGCGTCAGGTAGAAGCGAGTGAACGAATTCGTGCGCTCCAGGCCCCCCAAGCGGTGCACCGCTTGGTGCGCGCGCACCATGTGCGGAGCATCAGGCCCGTCCCCTGTCAGCTTGAGCGCGAAATAGGCTTTCACTGTGGCGTTGAGTTCCGAAGGCCCGCCGAAATAGATGTTCCAGCCCCCGTCGGCGAGTTGACGCCGTCGCACGTAGTTGGCCAGCTTGCTGATGCGTCCGGGATCGGCCTTGCCCAGGACGTTCAGGTAGTAGATGTAGTCGGACTCGAGCGTCGTGTCCGCCTCCAGCTCGCCAGACCAGTACCCCTCCTGTGCCTGGATCGAGAGCAGATGGTTCACTCCCCGCTCGACGCACTCCCGGATCCTCTCTTCCAACCCAGTGAAGCCCGCCGCGCGCGGCGAATCGTCACGGTCGGGCTCAAAAACAACTTTTTGTCCCGAAGCCATTACTCCCTCAAACTCCACCTTCTCTTCAAATGATGGCCACCCGCTTAATCACCGCGGGAATGAATACACACACTCATGAGCAAGGGAGTCCTGCAGATTCCCCCGCGCTCCGAGTCAAATCCCGAGTTCCCAGTCCACGGATGGAAATTCCATCCGCCCCTAACACCTGGAGGTCAGATACCTCTTAAATGACATATTATCTCCAGGTTTCACAAGAGGGTCAACAAGAAGATAGCCCAAGTGTCAGCGGGGCACACGGCCCGGCCCGAACATTCTCTCTCGAACCACCTCGATCAACCCCCCGGGCAGAGGCCTACCCAGCGCTTGCCGGAACTCCTGCTTCCCCCCCATGAGACCCTGGGTGACCCTCGGATTCCAGGCGGCGCTCGCACGGAAGGGCCTCTCCGTCGCCGCACCACGCTCGCCTTCGCGGATGACCAGGGCGTCGGCGCGGTCCAGGTGGAGCCGGGCGCTATCTTTGAAGTCTCGCTGGGAGGGGTCCAGGACGACCAGATAGAGCTGCGGCCGGACGAACTGCAGCAGCGAATTGCTTTCGATGATCACGTTCCCTCGAGGCCCGGCGTGGTCGTCGAGCGCCCCGCGCAGCAGGGGCAGGGCCTCCGCGAGGCGGCCCTGCTTTGCGCGCAGCCAAAGCGAATGGGCCGCGCCCGCCGCGAGAAAGCGCGATGTGTCTGACTTGCCGGCCGCGTCGCGCTCTTCATCCAGCGCAAACGTGTGCTCAGCCGGTGCGCAGTCGCACGCCTCGCCGTCGCGTGAGCAGATCCCATGTCCGTACTGCGTAATCTTGACTGCGGTCCAGCCCGCATTTGGAAACGCACGCAGAAGGTCCACAACCAGCGCCGTTTTCCCGATGTTCCGCGTGTGTCCGCCGACGACCAACATCCGGATCGATTTAATCCTTTGCGCTTGCGCGTTCGAGTTTTTTCAATCGCTCGGCCAGTTCCGGCAACCTTGCAAACCACGCATACTGCTCCTTGAACTTCTTGAGCGGCCTCGCCGGCGTGCCCCAGACGGTCTGTCCTCGGTGAATCACTTTGCCGGTCGGAATCCCCGCCTGCGCCCCGGCCACCGAGCCGTCTTCGAGCCGGCAGTGGTCGGCGATGCCCACTTGCCCGCCGATCACCACATTCTTGCCGATCACACTCGATCCGGAGATGCCCGTCTGCGCCGCCGCCACCGAATGTTCGCCGATCTCGACATTGTGCGCCACTTGCACCAGGTTATCGATCTTCACCCCCGCGGCGAGCCGCGTCACGCCGAGTGAGCCGCGGTCAATCGTCGTGTTCGCACCGATCTCCACGTCGTCGCCGATCTCGACCCTGCCAATCTGCGGAAACTTCCAATGCCGGCCTTCGCCAAAGACGTACCCAAATCCGTCCGAGCCGATGACCGCGCCCGCGTGCACCACGACGCGATTGCCCAGCCGCGCGCCGGCGTAGAGCGTCACGCGGGGGTACAGCCGGCAATTTTCCCCCACCCATGCGCGCGGGCCTACCACGCAGTGTGCGCCAATCTCAGTCCCCTTGCCGATCTGTGCTTGATCTTCGATCACCGCAAAGGGCCCCACGGCGACTCCCGCCGCGAGCCGCGCGGTCCTGGCGATGACCGCTGTGGCGTGAATCCCCGCCGCCACTTTCGGCGGGGGCAGCAACCATGCCGCGGCTTTTGCAAAAGCCAACTTGGGGGCAACTGCGGCGAGCAATGTCTTGCCCGGCAACTGGACACCTAGCGGCACGATCGCGCACTTCGCCCGCGAAGCGGCGGCGCGTTCGATGTTCCGTGGCGAGTCCACGTAGATCAAGTCGTGTTCGCTGGCCTCTTCTGGGCCCGCGACTCCGCGGATCGGGATCGACACGTCTCCCTCAATGGCCGCGTCCAAGTAATGAGCTAGCTTGCCTGCCGTCCGACTCATGTCCTTCCTCCTCCTGGTCTCTCGGCCCGACCGATCTTCCATTTTCCCTTTTTCCGTGTCTCTTCCTTGACCCGTCAGAACGGATAGAGCGGTGCTTCACCTGGCGGACGCGTCTTCCATCGTTTGTGCACCCACAGCCATTGGTCCGGATGCTGCCGCGCGTAATTCTCAATCACGCGCGTGAATCGCGCCGTGCTCTCGCGGACATCGGCTTCTTCCTCCCCGGTGCGGACCAGTGGGATTTCCGGTTCATAACGCAGCCTGTACTTGCGCGACGCCGCTTCCCAGTAGATGTACGCGGGCACCACGGCGGCATCGGTATGCAGCGCGATCCGGGCCAAGCCGGTCGTTGTGCAGGCCGGAATCCCGAAAAAATCAACGAAGACTCCCTCGCTGATCGCCGTATTCAGATCGGCGAGAATTCCGACGGTCCCTCCATCGGCTAGGACCCTCAGGATCGCGCGCGCGGATTGGTTTTTGTCGATCGGCTGGTTTCCAGAAAGACAGCGGTAGTGGTTCACCAGCGCGTCTACACGCGAGTTATCGATGGGACGCACCAGGAAATGCAGCGGCTTGGCATAGAGGGCGTGCGCGAACGGCCCCAGCTCCCACGCGCTCATGTGGCCGGTCAGGAAGAGCACGCCTTTGCCGCGCCGCTCGGCCGCGGCAAAGTTCTCGAAGCCCTCGAGCGTCACAATGCGCTCGATATTCTCACGCGTGTAGCGGGGAAATTGAGAGACTTCGCCGGCCATCCAGCCGATGTGGCGCACCAGGCCGCGGATGACTCGTCGCCGTTCGACATCGGACCAGTCCGGAAACGCGAGGCGAAGATTGAACTCAGCCGTGCGCCGCAGCGGCGGACGCAAGAGGTAACCCAGTGCAATGCCTCCGGCCCCTGCTGCGCGCGCCAACGGGCGCGGGAGGACGCCCAGGGCATGAATCCCCAGCCACGCGGCGGCGAATTCCAGCCATTTCTTCATGCGCCGCCATTATGCTAAACCTTCACCGCCTAAGCCAGCCGGGGCAGCCTTGGGCGCGAGCGTGCCTCTCTCTCGATCCGAATTCGTACGTCTTACCTGCGACGTCCCGGACTCACTCGTATCTCAAGGCCACAACCGGGTCCACTTTGGTCGCACGGCGCGCCGGCACATAACTCGCCCCCAGTGCCACGACGAGCAGCAACGCCGACACCGCTATCAGCGTGAGCGGATCGCCCGGCAGCACACTGGGCACCAGATGCACGAGCGTGCGCGTCACGGCAAGTGCGCAGAGTATGCCGATCACCGTGCCGCCCAACGCAAGGCCGAACCCTTGCCGCAAAACCAGCCGCAGGACGTCCCCGCGCTCGGCGCCCAGCGCCATGCGTATGCCCATCTCGTGCGTGCGTTGCGTCACGGTATACGATACGACGCCGTACAAACCAACCACGGCAAGCGCCAAGGCGAGCAGCGCGAATACGCCGAGCAACATGGTGTACACGCTGGGCTCCGCGAGCGACGCGGAGAGCACTTCATCCATCGTGCGCATCTCGATCATCGGCATGTCGCGGTCGAACGACCGGACGAGTGACCTGATGTCCGCTTTGACCGCTGATGGATTGGCCGTTGTTTTCACCACCAACACCAGCCACGGCCACGGCGGCGCCGGCTGCATGTAGTTCAGGAACACTTCGGGCTTCGGCTCGCTGCCGAGCCCCGCCTGCCGGACGTCGCCGGTCACGCCGGCGACCGTCAGTGTCACGGTGCTACTCTTGGAAGAGGGCAACAGGATTTGTTTTCCCACGGCAACTTCCCCCGGCCAGAATGCCCGTGCCGCTGCGTCGTTGATCAGCACGACGCCCGGCGCGCTCGCCGTGTCATCCTCGTTGAACTCACGGCCCGTGCGTAACGGAATTCCCATCGTGCGGAAGTAGTCCGGGCTGGCGATGTTGAACTGGGCGCTGAACGCGCCGGAGGGCGGGTCCGGCCGGCCCGAGATGTGAAATCCGAACGAGTCCTGCCCGCCGCCGAGAGGCAGATCCGCCACCAGCGCCGCCGAGCGCACGCCGGGCACGCTTCTCACACGGTCGAGCATGGAACCGAAGAACTGCATCCGTGCCGGAGAAGCGATCACCGCGTCAACCATTTTGCTGCGCGGCAGGAACAAATCGACCGCCAGCAAGTTCTCGGACTGGAATCCCGGCGCGTTGCTCCGCATCGTCAGCAGGCTTTTCAAGAGCAGCCCCGCGCCGGCGAGCAGTACAAGCGCCAGCGCGGTCTCCGTGATCACCAGAGCTGCGCGCACGCGCCGCCCGCGCACGCTGCCCGTTGCCGCCCGCGTCGTCTCACGCAAGTTTTCGGTGACGTCCGTCCCCGCCGCACCCGCGGCCGGAATGACGCCGAAGAGGATGCCGGTGGCGAGCGAAAGCAAGAACGTGAATCCGAGCACCCAGCCGTCCACGTGCGTCGCGTCGAGCCGCGGAATCGGAAAATTCTTCGAGAGCAGCCTCACCAGTGCGTGCAGTACGCCGTTCGCAATCAGCAGGCCCAGTGCGCCCCCGCCGAGCGCGAGCACCGCGCTCTCCGTCAGGAGTTGTTGCGTCAAACGCGCGCGCCCCGCGCCTAATGCCGCACGCACGGCCAGTTCCCTTTGTCGCGAAACGCTGCGGGCGAGCGTCAGGTTGGCTACGTTAGTGCACGCGATCAGCAGCACCAATCCCACCACGCCCAGGAAAATCCATAGGCCGTAGCGCGCCTTCCCCACCAGTGCATCCACCAGCGGCTCGACATTTGTTCCCAGGCCTTTGTTCGACTTTGGGTACGCCTCTTCGAGCCGCCGCGTGATGATATCAATCTCCGCCTGCGCCGCCCGACCGGAAACGCCGCGCCGCAACCGGCCGATCACCCTCAGGAAGCCGTGGTTACGGTTCATATCGCGCACGAGCAGCATATAGATCTGTTCCGGCCTGCCCGGCGGGAATTCAAAACCCGGGGGCATCACGCCGATGACGGTGTACGGCTCTTCGTTCACGCGAACCGTCTGTCCCAGAACGTCCGCGCGCCCGGCGAAGCGCCGTTTCCAGAAAACGTCGCTCAGCAGCAGCACGTGCGAGGTGCCCGCTTCCTGTTCGCTGGCCTGGAATCCGCGTCCCATCGCCGGCTGGACGCCGAGCGTATCGAAGAACCCCGGAGAAACTTGATTGGCCGCGACTCGCTCGGCCAAGTCTCCGCTCGAAAGCGTCGCGCCGCGAGTCGTGAACGCGGCCATGGCTTCGAAGCTCTTGCTCTGCGCCTTCCAGTCTTCAAAATCGGGGAAGGATGCCACGTCGTTGTCCCTGACTCGGCCCTGGTTTCGGTCGGTCGCCCAGACCATCTTCAGCCGGTTCGCTTCGGGAAACGCCAGTGGACGGAGGAGCACGGCGTTCACCACGCTGAAGATCGCCGTATTCGCGCCGATCCCAAGCGCCAGCGTCAGCACCGCGACACAGGTGAACCCAGGATTCTTGCGCAACATCCGCAAGGCGTAGCGCACGTCTTGAATCAGCACCTCAATCATCGGCAGTCCCCTGCGCTCGCGGTAACTCTCCTTCGTCTGTTCGATTCCGCCCAGCTTGATCAGTGCATCGCGCCGCGCCTCTTCGACGCTCATCCCTCTGCGCAAATTTTCTTCAACGTGCATCGCGACGTGGCTTTCCAGCTCCGCCGCGAGCTCTCGTTCGCCGCGCTCCCGCCGGCTCCGGCGAAGTGATTCTGCCAGCCGCACCAGCCACGCCCGGAACGCCTTCATGCCCGCCTCCTGCTCATCACCACCGAACTCTGATTTCCTTCGGCCCGTCGCTCACGGGAGTCACGACTCGCGCTGCGGCGAAAAAAACCGCTCGACAATCGCGGTGGCCTGTTCCCACTCGCGCGCTTCCTTGGCCAGTTGCTTGCGCCCCGCGCGCGTCAGCCGGTAATACTTCGCCTTGCGGTTGTTGTCGGAAACGCCCCACTCCGAAGTGATGTAGCCCTCCTGCTCGAGCTTGAGCAGCGCGGGATACAGCGTTCCGTAGTTCACGGCCAGAAGATCGCCGCTGGTCTGCTCAATACGCCGCGCAATTCCGTAGCCGTGCAGCGGTCCCAGTGCTTCCAGCGTCTTCAGCACCATCAGCGCCAGCGTGCCTTGCCAAACGTCTTTTTTGTCGCCCATGACCTCTTCCCTGTGGTTCCCCCAGAGCGCGACTCCCGCATTCCTATGGGATACC
Source organism: uncultured Acidobacteriota bacterium (assembly GCA_963739275.1). Taxonomy (GTDB): domain Bacteria; phylum Acidobacteriota; class Terriglobia; order Acidiferrales; family UBA7541; genus JBGQGH01. The sequence goes on along the minus strand of CAVTZX010000025.1, from coordinate 3,946 downwards.
AATACTACAGACGCACGAACCTCCAAAATGTTTCCGTTTTTCTTCCGGAGCGCCAGCGAACACATTCGTCGGCGAAAAGGATGTTGCGCCCCACCCTGGGAACGATTGGACGAATTCCTCCTCCGTCGAACCTGCAACATGCAACCTCGAATCTCCAGAACCTGCTAGACTCGGGCCGTCTTGTCCCGGAATCGCCCCAAAACGGTTCGCCGTCCTCTCCCCTCGAACTCACGCCATCCATATCTGCTTGTCCTGGGGTTTGTGCTTCTGTTCTACGTCTGCTTCTGCAACCACCTGGGCGCGCTGGGTTTCGTCGGTCCCGACGAACCGCGTTACGCCTCCATCGCACGCGCGATGGCCGAAACCAGCGACTGGGTCACGCCTCGTCTGAACGGCCAGCCATGGTTTGAGAAGCCCGTGCTGTACTATTGGAAGGCCGGCGTCACCTTTCGCTTGTTCGGTGTGAGCGAGTCTGCCGCCCGGCTTCCCTCCGCCCTTTCGGCAACTTTCGCGGCTCTGGTCATGGCCTGGGCTGCCCGTCGGCGGTTCGGCCGCGCGGCGGCACTGCTCACAGTTCTCTTCATGACCACGGCAGTGGGCATGATCGGCTTCGCGCGCGCGGCCACGCCGGACATGCTCTTCGCCGCATGCCTAGCCGGCACCATGGCGGCCGCGGCAGAGTTTCTCTGGCCGGTTGCAGGTGAGAGCCGCCCCAACGCCTTTTTCCGCATCAGTCTCGGGGTTCTGCTCGGCGGGGCGGCGCTGGCGAAGGGTCCCGCGGCCCTGGTGCTGGCCGGGGGCAGCGTTGCGCTCTGGACTTTCGCCTCTCGCCGATGGCGCGATGCGCTTCGCTTGCTGGATCCCCTCGCCATGCTCAGTTTCCTCATCGTCGCGCTCCCCTGGCACATCGTGTGCGCGCTGCGCAATCCGGATTTCCTCCGCGTCTTCTTCCTTTCGCATAACCTGGAGCGCTATCTCACGCCCGTATTCCACCACGAGCAACCCGCCTGGTATTTCGTCGGCATCCTCGCGTTGGGCCTCGCGCCGTGGACTTTTCTGATCGTTCCGCTGGCCCGCGACGCCTTCCGCTCCTGGCGCGCAAAGAGCGCCGCGAGTTCCCCAGCGCTCTTCTTCGCCGCCTGGGTCGCCTTTCCCTTCTTCTTCTTCAGTTTTTCGAAATCCAAACTCCCCGGCTATATCCTTCCTGCGATCCCTCCCCTCATCCTGTTGCTTGCGCGCAGCGCAGCGCGCTTGCTGGAGGAAAACAACCTGCTCGCTCGATTGTCCTCCGGCGCTATCGGGGCGAGTTTCATCGCCGCAGGATTCTCCCTCAATCATTGGCTGAAACGCTTGCCTGCCGCCTCGGAAGTTGTTTCCCTCCAGGCGGTCCTGGGTCTCGCGCTCGCGTGCGCGGCGGGGGGGCTCGCCATCCTCCTCCTCGGGGTTTCGGGAAGCTGCGGGGCGCGTTGCTTGCTGCTGCGCTCTTTACTGCGGCCCTCGTGGAGGTGGCCGGGATCGGCGTCCTCCCGAGGCTCGACCCCATCCTCTCTCCGCGCACCGCGGTTGACTTGGGTGCGATGCTGATCCCTCCAAGCGTGCCGGTCGCCGCGTACCGTCTGAGCCGCGCATGGAAATACGGCCTCGACTACTATCTACATCGCGATGTGCCCGAGTGGACTCCCGCAACGCCGCTGCCCTGTTCGGTCTTCACCACCGAGGCAGGACTCCGGGACTTCCAGCAGCGCGGGATACCCATGACTTCGGTAAGGTTTGGATCGGGAGACGCTTGGCTGGTTAACCTGAAAGCAAGTCTGGAGCCAGCGCCCAGGGAGTGAGACTTAGCGGCGGGCCCCGCCGGTGGGCGAAGCGTTCAGCAGGAAGAAGCTCACGATGCGGTTCTCATACGTTCGCTTTTCATCATCGAGCATCCCTGCGTAATTCCCGCGGAGAAGCTCCACCAGCTCGCGCGGCGCAGGTGCCGCCCGGAAGAGTTCGCGCGCGGACTGCTGGAGGTCCGGATCATCGTCCGCCACAAGAAAGAGCTTCGGTACGCCCGCCAGGGTCGCGAGCCGCGCTTGAAGCGGCTGCTCATTACGATATGGGAAATTGAGCCAGCGGAAGGCAAACGCGGTGGTGGCTTGCATGAAGGGCAAGCCGGCCAAACCGGAATGCTTCACCTGCATGCGGATCATGTCTTCCGGCCGGCTGTAGGGTGAATCGAGCGCCAGAGCGCGCACGCGCGGGTCGTGCGAGGCCACGGCGATCGCGGCGTAGGCGCCCAAGTTCGTGCCCCAGATGCCGAAGCGCGAAGTATCCACGTCCGGCCGCCGCGCCAAGACGCCCAGCGCCGCGCGCAACTCCTCGGCTTCGCGGAAACCCATCGTGGTGCGGCCGGGGCTGGACCCGTGCGAGGCAAAGTCGAACAAGAACACGTTGAACTGATGGTCCTGTAGCGCACTCACCAGGGTGAGCAATTCACTCCGGTTGGATTGGTAGCCGTGACACAGCACAATGGTGGGAGCGGACTTGAGACCCGGGAAAAACCATCCCTCGCGCTTGCCGACCCCGGGAACCTGAAAAGTGACGGTTTCAGGATGGCCCGGGAAATCCGCGGTGATGGCCTGCGCGGGGCTCCGCGCGGGATTGAGGATGCGGTACAGCAAGAAACCGGCGACCGCGCCGCTGGCCAGGAAGGCAAAAAAGAGCAGCGCCAGGGTCGCCGCAACCAGCTTGGCGTACCACTTCGTGGGATAGCGAAACTCGGAGAGCAGGGACATTGGCACGCGCCGCAGAAGCCGACCGCGCTGCGAGGCGCCGGACGGGCATCTGCGCGCATGTTAGCACACGCGTACATGCCCCGGACGCCGGCGCGCGCGGCGCGTGTCCACCGATGCACGGTTTCGCCGCACTCCGCGTTATCATGCTAAGGGACTTGGGCACCGATGGCGATCCTGGACATCCGGCAGATGACCTCGCGGCAGCTCGCACCTCTTCTGCAGGAAGAGGCGCAGCACTGGCTCGAGGAGTTGCGCTGGGATTACCGCAATTCGCTGGACCTCATCCGCAAATTCGTGGACGCGCGTACGCTGAACGGCTGCGCGGCGATTGAAAACGGCGAGGCTGCCGGTTACGGCTTCTACGTGCTCGAGGAGCACAAGGGTTTGCTCGGCGGCATGTACGTTTCGCCGCGTTTTCCGCAGCAGTCGGTGAGCCGCGCGCTGCTCGGCGACATGCTTGCCACGCTCCGCGCCCTCCCGCGCATCGAGCGCATCGAAGCGCAACTCATGCCGTTCGGCTGCTCGTTCGATCCGGCGTTGGCCGCCGAAGGCTTTCGCCTGTTCGCGCGCCAGTTCATGATGCTGCCGCTCGAGGCGACGGACAATCACCCCACGCGGCGGTCCGATCCTGGGCCGGGCCTACGGCTCGAGCCCTGGAGCGACCGCCAGTTCGACGCCTGCGCGCGGCTGATCCACCTGGCGTACGCCTCGCACGTGGATGGCGAGATTAACGACCAGTACCGCAGCCAAGCCGGAGCGCAGAAGTTTCTCAACAACATCGTGGTGCTGCCCGGCTGCGGCCAGTTCCAGCCGGGCGCGTCCTTTATCCTGCGCATGCCGGGGAATGATCAACTGGTCGGTGCCGTGCTGACGTCAGAAGTCTCGCCGGGTGTTGGACACACCACGCAGATCTGCGTCCTGCCGGGCTACCAGGGGCACGGACTCGGACGCATCCTGATGGAAGCGTCTATCCGCGCGCTGCGCGAGCGTCGCTTTTCTGCACTCTCTCTTACCGTGACGTCGGCCAATGCGTCGGCGGTGAAACTCTACGAAGACTTGGGCTTCTGCATGATCAAGACTTTTGCCGCCGGGGTGTGGCAGGCGTGATCCTGGATCTTGACGCGGGAGCCGGTGAGCAACGATTTGTGAAACGGTAGATCGCAAGAATT
>CAVTZX010000024.1:0-15952 GCA_963739275.1 uncultured Acidobacteriota bacterium | reverse complement strand
CCCAGCGGCCTCCCCGGCCGCCACCTCGATCTCCACGGCGACCGCCGCGGTCGCGGCCGAATCCGCTGCGTCCGCGCTGCTCGAATGGGGGATGGTGAACCGGAGCGGCCCCAGGAGTGCGCGGCTGGATGGTCTCTCCGGGGAGAACGATTGGCGCTTCCGTCGGTTCCGCCGCGGCCGCGGCATCGAGCGGCGCCGGCACCACGGGGGGCGGCTCGCTCACGGCTGGCGTGTAGGCGGGCGTTTCTCCAACGGCCGCAGGCGGCGCAAAAACCTGCCCGCCCTGCTGCTCCATCTTCTGGACTTTCCTTCCACCGCGGAGACGATGTGGTCGTACTCCTCAAGGTTTTCCAGGAAGTCGCTGACGTAGAGGAAGGCGTCGCTATCGAGGCCGATCTCGACGAAGGCCGACTGCATGCCGGGCAGCACGCGTGTGACGCGGCCTTTGTAAATGCTTCCAACTAACGCAAATTCTTTTTCCCGCTCGATGTAAATTTCGCAGAGCTGGCCGTCTTCCACAATGGCCACCCGCGTTTCGTGGGCGGCCGCGGAAATAATAAGTTCTTTGGACATGCAAACTCCTCGGGCGCACGGCCATGGACCGCACGGCGCCTCAACGCTCGTGCGCTCCCGCTGCACAGGGGCGGGCCGGCCCAGACGGGCAGGCGTCGACGACTCGGATTGCACTCGCCGTCTCCGGTTCACGCGATGCTGTCCTCGTTAATCTCGAATCTTCGCGGCCGGCTGCTCTGAGCAGCTCGCGCGCGAAGCCATGCGGCGCCAGTTCAGTTGACGAACCGCCGGATGCGCACGTTCATCACCAAGCCCAGCGCCATGAATACGAACAACGTGGCCGACCCGCCGTAGCTCATCAGCGGCAGCGGGATGCCGGTCACCGGCATGTAGCCGATCACCATGGCCACGTTCACGAATACGTGGAACCCCAGGACCGCTGTCACGCCCATCACCAGGAACATCCCAGCGCGGTCTTTCGCTCGTTGAGCGTTGTGCACCAGGCGTAACAGCAAAGCCATGTAAAGCAAGAGCGTGAGAAATACTCCCTTGAATCCTAATTCCTCTGCCAGCGCGGCCAGAATGAAGTCCGAATAACGCACGGGCACAAAGCCCAACTGATTCTGGCTCCCGTTTCCCAGTCCTTTGCCCCAAAATCCGCCCGAGCCCACCGCGATCTGGGACTGCAAGATCTGGTAGCCGGACTTCTTGGGGTCTTCCTCGGGGCGAAGGAACGTCGTGACGCGTTCCTTCTGGTACGGCTTCATGAAGTGCCAGCCAACCGGCAGCAGCAGCGCCGCAAGCACAAGGAACGCGGCGGCGTGCTGCCACTTGACTCCGGTGAGGTAGGCACCCACTACCGCGACCGGCACCAGCACCATCGCTGTGCCGAGGTCCGGCTGCTTCAAAATCAGCGCCAGGGGCACTCCGGTGAGAACTCCTACCTTCAGCAGGTCCCTGAGCATCAGCCGGTCCGTGCGCACTTCGCTGAAAAAGCGCGCCAGCACCACAATTATAATCAACTTGGCGAGTTCTGACACCTGAAAAAGGCCGCCCTCCGAAGCATTCTCCGAACTGAGCCCCGGGATGGGCAGCCAGCGCTTCGCGCCGAAGCGCGTGTGGCCGAAGGCCAAGACGGCAATCAGCGCCACGATGGCCAGCAGATAGAGCACCGGAGCTTGGTCCAGGATGGTGTGGTAGTCGATCAGTGAGAGAACGAGCATGATAGCCACGCCCAGCGCAATCCACTCGAGCTGTTTCGTAGAAAGCGCCGCCAGCACGCGCCCGGCATTGTGCGTGGCCGACCAGATCTCGATGACACCGAGCGAGCAAATCGCGAAGACCAGCGCCAGCAGCACCCAGTCGTGGTCCCGGATTCTTCCGCGCACTCTCATTTCGATTAGTGCTCTCGCTTCTGCGCCGGCGCGTCGGGCGTCGGCAGGACGGCGGCCGGCGCCGTTTGCAAACTCGGCGGATTGTTCTGCGCGGTGAGCTGTTGCTGAGCCTTCCGCGCTTTCTTGTCGTAGTAGGCCTTCACCACGTCTCGCGCTAGCGGTGCCGCCGCGGACGCTCCATGCTCACCCCTCTGCACTAGGACAGCCACGACGATTTCCGGGCTGCGCCGCGGCGCGTAGCCGACGAACCAAGCGTTATCTTTCAGCTCTTTGCGCTTGCCCGCCTTCGCCAACCCCTGGGAGCTGATCACCTGCGCGCTGCCGGTCTTCCCGGAGAACTCGATCCCCGGGAGCTTGACGCCCGCCGCCGTGCCGCCCTCGTTCACCACACCGAACATGGCTTGCGTCACCTTTTCAACGGTGTCTTCACTGAGGGGGAACCTCTCCGCCGGAACATTCTTGGCGTCGAGACGCAGATGCGGCTGCTGGAAGACGCCGCCCATGGCCACGCCGCCAGTCATGCGCGCCAGTTGCAGCGGCGTCACTACCACCGCACCTTGTCCTACCGCTACGGAAATCGTTTCTCCTGGATACCACTTCTGATGAAAGACGCGCTGCTTCCATTCCTCAGAAGGCATCAGGCCGGACTCTTCGCTGGGAAGGTCAATGCCCGTCTTGTGTCCGAGCCCGAGCTTGTACGCATAGTAAGCGATGCGGTCGATGCCCAGGCGCTTGCCCACGTTGTAGAAGAAAACATCGCAGGAGTGCACCACCGCCTCGTGCAGGTTCACCGTGCCGTGCCCCTTTTTCTGCCAGCAATGGAAGACGCGCCCGTAAAATTCCGCCGAGCCCGGACAGAAGACCGTGAAATCTTCCGGGATAGCCTTCGATTCCAGCATCGCCGTAGCCATAATGATCTTGAAGACCGAGCCTGGCGCAAGCTGCGCCTGGATCGCGCGATTCAGGAGCGGCTTTTCGTCGTCTTCGTTCAAGCGCTTCCACTCTTCCTTGGAAACTCGGACGGCAAACAGGTTCGGGTCCGGCGAAGGCTGGCTCGCCATGGCCAGCACTTCTCCGGTGCGTGGATCGAGCACCACAATGGCTCCCTGCTTGCCTGCGAGGGCTTGCTCGGCCACGACCTGCAAGTCGTAGTCAATCGTGAGCTGGATCGGCTTCCCGGGAACGGCTTCCACTTCTTCAAGGCGCCCGACCTCGCGGCCGACGCTGTTCACGATCACGCGCCGCTGGCCGTCGGTGCCCTGCAGCACGTCGTTGTATTGCCGCTCGAGGCCGGACTTGCCTACCAGGTCGCCGGGACGGTAGCGGCCGTTGCTCGCATCCACCTGCTCGGCGCTCACTTCTCCCACGTAGCCGCTCAGGTGCGCCATGAAGCCGTCTTTCATGTACCGCCGCCGGTGCACCATCACCATTTCGAGCACAGGAATGTCGGCGCGGTGCGATTCAATGAACGCGATGTCCGCTTGCGAGGCTTCCGGCTTGATCACGATGGGCTGGAATTTCGGAAAACTTTTTGCCCCCTCGAGCTGCTGGCGCAAGTCATCGAGCGGAATATCGAGCCCTTCGGCAATCTGCCCGATGTTGCGCTCGACCTGTGCGGGAGAATCGCGGAGCAGCAGCACGCTGAACGACGGGTAGTTGTCCACCAGGACCCGGCCTTCGCGGTCAAGCATTCGCCCGCGTGGCGCGATGAGGGGAATCGTTCGGATGCGGTTGCGTTCGGCGAGCTGCGCGTAGCGGTCGGAGTTGGAAACCTGAAGTTTCCAGAAGCCCAGCAGCAGCAGAGCGATCACGCCGACGATCACGTAGGAGGCGACCGCCAGCCGCTCCTGCGGCAGCTTGTGCTCGTTCTTAAACCAGTACGACACTCAACTCTCAACAGCGCAGCGACTCTTGGCTGCGCGTTCCGGAGACACGAGGCAGGCTGAGGCACGAGGCCGGACCCAGTACCCTGTGGAAAACCTGTCTCCCCGCCGCGGCCCGCTGGTTGCCCAGTTTCAGGGCGCCGTGCGACGGAAGTGCTGCTCAAAGTATCACTTACAATACCCTCACGCAAGCTGTCCCTGCGTACAGTGCTCCCAAATCGTTCCCTGAGGACTCCTGCGTCTGGCATTGAGTTCCGAAAGGGAAGTTCGAGCCGATTCGACCGCTTCTTCCTCCCTCGGGTCATGAATGGCTTGCGGAGCCGCCTGATACCCCGGTGTAGCCAGCGACACCGGGCCTAGAAACGTCTCGCCGGCCAAGGTGGTGCAGCGGTAGCCGGATTTCTGGACCGGCCTGCAGAACTCCGGGAAGTGCGAAGTTGCGAACAGGGGAGTCAGGACTTGCGCAGTTTGTCGAGAAGAGGGAAGAGCGCGACGGCGAGAGCCGCGTTCACCAGCGACGCAATGAGAAGCGGCAAGGTGATGAACGGCTCGTGTTGCGACACCAGCACGCGTTGCGTCACCGCATACGTGGCGTGATGAAAGTGGAAGAAGGCGAACGCCAGCACGAAGCGCCCGATGGGATGCTCCGTGTCGAGGCGTGCGCCGATCGAAGAAGCGAAATATCCCACCAGCGTCTTGGCGATTCCGTAGAGGCCGATCGGCGAATGACCGCTGCTCAGGCTGTCCTGGACCAGACCAATGACCGTCCCCAGGAGGAGTCCGCTCGAGGGATTACGCCGGCTCAGTCCGAAGTAGATGGTCACCAGGAGGGGCAATTCCAGGTATGTCCCGACGCGGGGGAAATGCACGGGCAGGAACGCCTGGAGGAGCAGCGCCCCAAGCGCGACGCCCGCCACGGCGCCGGTGTGGAACTTGTACACTTCAATGTGTTGCTCGGCGCGTGTGCGGATTTCCATGTTCAACGAGTGTCCCATGATTCCCATACGCCGTAATCCGCTGCCTCAGTGCGGCTGCGCGGCTCCCTTCGCCGCCGGCGGATTCTTGGCCGGGGTAGCGGACGTCCCGGCCGGTTGTTCCGCCGTCTTGTCCCTCTGCGTATCGAGTTCCTTCTGCGTGAGCAACACCAGTACTTCTTCGAGCGCGTCCAGGCGCGCCGCGGGCTTCACGCGGATCTGCTTGAAGGGCGATCCGGCCTTCACTTCAACCACAGTGCCGATGGGCAGGTCTTTCGGGTAAATCCGGTCGAGTCCCGAGGTCAGCACGCGCTCCCCGAGCTGCACCTGTTCGTCGTTGCTGACGTAGCGCATGACCAGCGTTGGGTCACCGGTGCCCCCGACGGGACCCTGGATACGGCTCGTGGCCAGCAGAGCTCCCACGCCGCCGGCGGTGTCCGTCAGCAATTGCACCTGCGCGCTGTTCTTGTAAACGTCGAGGATTTTGCCCACCACGCCGTCCGGCGTGATGACTCCCATGTTTCTGCGGATGCCGTCGCTCGATCCGCGGTCGATAAACACCGTTCGGCTGGCCGCATCGGCGCCCGCGGAAATCACGCGTGCGGCCACCATGGGCGTATCCTGGTTCTTTTGGCGGAAGTCGAGCAACGCCCCCAGGCGGTCGGCTTCCGCCGCGCGGCCTTCGAGTTCCGTACTGCGCAAGCGCAAGCGCGCCAGCTCCGCGCGCAGTTCCTCGTTTTCCTTCCGCGTGTTGCGCAGGCCCACGTAGTGCCGCCAGCCGCCCCCGATTTCGTCCAGCACCCATGCGCCCGCGCGCTGGATCGGAGTGACCAGCGACACCGTCCACACGCGGATCAGCCGCACCTGCCCCCCGCGCCGGATCTGCACGGCGAGCAGGAGCACCTGGACCGTCAACACGGAGGCCAGCAGAATTAACGAGCGGTGTCGGGATGGGATCGCCAGCATGTGGAGCAGAAAATAGAAAAGAGAAAGTAGATAACCGCTTCCAAAACCCTTCGCAGCTTCCGGCTGTCGGCTACGGACGATCGACTATTGACTGCGATTCTCAGTCTATCGATACCAAACGCAGCAGGCGGAAATCGCTGAGCATTTTCCCCGTGCCGAGCACCACCGATGCCAGGGGGTCGTCCGCGATTGAAACCGGCAGCCCGGTTTCCTCCCGGATGCGCTTGTCCAGATTCTTCAGCAGCGCCCCGCCGCCGGTTAGCACGATGCCGCGGTCGCTGATGTCGGCGGAAAGCTCCGGAGGCGTGCGCTCCAAGGCCACGCGTATGGCATTGAGAATGGTCGCTACGCATTCGCTCAGCGCTTCGCGGATTTCGCTGTCGTCGATGGTCACGGTGCGCGGCACGCCCTCGATCAAGTTGCGCCCCTTCACTTCCATGGTCAGCGGCTTTTCCAGCGGGTACGCGGAGCCGATCTCCATCTTGATTTGTTCCGCGGTGCGCTCGCCAACCAGCAGGTTGTACTTGCGCTTCAGGTAGTGCATCACCGCTTCGTCCATTTCGTTGCCGGCCACGCGCACCGAGCGCGAATAGACGATGCCGCTCATGGAAATCACCGCGATGTCCGTCGTGCCGCCGCCGATGTCCACCACCATGTTGCCCGAAGGCTCTTCGATGGGCAGGCCCGCGCCGATGGCCGCGGCCATGGCCTGTTCCACCAAGTAAACTTCGCTGGCGCGGGCGCGATAGGCGGAGTCCTGCACGGCGCGCTTTTCCACCGGCGTGATTTCGCTGGGCACGCCGATGACGATGCGCGGATGCACGAGCACGCGCCGGTTGTGCGCCTTCTGGATGAAGTAGGTCAGCATCTTTTCCGTCACCTTGAAGTCGGCGATCACGCCGTCCTTCATCGGCTTGATGGCCACGACGTTGCCCGGCGTGCGCCCGAGCATCTCTTTGGCTTCGCGGCCGACGGCCACGACTTCGCCGGTGTTCTTGTTGATGGCCACGATGGAGGGCTCGTTCACGACGATGCCCTTGCTCTTGGCGAATGACCAGCGTGTTCGCCGTACCCAGGTCAATCGCCAGGTCGGACGAAAACAGGCTGAACACCGACCGCAGGTTGTATCCGTTCTTGCTCATCTGCCCCTCAGTTCCAGGTGCCCCTTTGGCTGCGCCCCACCTTCCCGGGATCCGGGGCGGCGCCGTGCGCATCTCGCCCGATCTCATCCGGTGTGCTCCGGTGTTACGGGATCACGATGGGCACGCGCTTGATGGCCGTGCCTCCCCGGCGGTTCTGTCCCGTGATGACGATGGTCTGGCTGCCTGGCGCCAACGGGTCGGTGAAAAACCGGAAGTGGCCGTCGCGCTGGATGCCCGGCACGGCCTGGCCGTTGACAATCAATGCCGCGCCCGGCTCGGTGCGCCCGATCACCTCGACGACGTTGCCGTGTAGTTGTGTGCCGTCCACCTCGAGCAGCATCTCTTCCGATTTGCCCTGCGCCACCAGAGTGAATTTGTAGGTGTCGCTCGGCTCACTGACGTGCTTTGACTCGTCGATGCTGATCACGTTCCAGAAATACTCGCCCGAATCGAGGCCTGTCACCTCGGCTGAATTTCCCGTTGTGCGCTTGTCTGCGAGGACCTTGCTGAACATGGACGTCGCGCTGACGCGCAATTCATATCCCGCCGCGCCCGGCACCGCTTTCCATTCGAAGCGCACGGAAGCGTGCTTCGGGTCCGGAACGATGATGGGCTGCAGATTCACAGGACGGGCCAGGTCCGGCGGAGCCAGCACATTGGTCTTCTGAATCACGCCCCCTGTCTCGATGCTCGCGCGCTCGTACTTTCCGAGTTCGACCTTCTGTTCTTGATCGCCGGTGCGCGTGCGCACTTCCGAACTGCCCGCCGTCATGGTGATTTCATGCTCATTCTTCGCCGGATCGCTGCGCACGGCGGCGCGGCTGTTCTGCCGCAGCGAAGCGACCGCGTCCGAGAAGGAAACTTCCGCCTTCGACTTCGGCGACTCCCACGTGCCTGTGGCCAGGTCCACGGCGCCGGAACTGATGTGCACGCCCACGCTGGTCGCACGATCGCGTCCCACGGAGTTCTCCTCCACAGTCATCAGCGTGTCCGCCTTCACCGTGTAGGAGGTGCCGTCCGAGAAGGTGAGCTGCGCAAGGCCGTCGTGTCCGGTCTGGACGAGGTCGCCTTTGTCCAACGTGGTGCCTTTGTCCGCGCGGACCCACTGCACCGAATTCGCCTTTTTCACCATCACTTCGCCGTCCAGGTTTACGAAGCGTGCCTGGTTTTGAGCAACCTGCGCCACCGGCGTGCCACTGCCGCTGACCGCGGACGTCACGCGCTGCATCTGTGCGATGACCCAGTCCGGATACACCAGGTAGAGCGCACCCAACACGATAGCGAAGAACAGAACCAGATAAACCGCCACCGTGCGATAGGTGATGTTCGTCCAGTAGATCTGGACGCTGGAGATTTTGGTCTTCGGCGCTCCCAATTGTTGTGGACCACTCATGCTGCAAAGCGCTGATTTTGCGCCAATTGTCCAGCCTAGCACAGCGTATAGGCCCTTTCAACCGAGCCACTCGCGCGTTTTTCAATTCGCCAACAGACGGCAGAATGCGGGCGGGCAACTCGCGCCCGCGCTTCGGACCGCGGCCCGCGCACCGGCCGCAGAGCCGGCGGCAATGAACCGCCACTAGTGATATTATGCGGCGCTCCTTAGGTCCGAGGGTAGGCTTCCCTTCGATGAGAAACAAGAAACTGGAACAATCAGAACCGCCACTGGAGCCGGCCGCGTCTGCGCCGCAACGGTTTTTCCCCGTACTGCTCTTGCTCTTCGCCGGCAGCGGCTGTGCCGCGCTCATCTACGAAGTGGTCTGGTACCAGATGCTCCAGCTCGTCATCGGCTCGACGGCGATCTCTCTAGGCGTCTTGCTGGCGACGTTCATGGGTGGCCTGTGCATCGGCAGCATCGCGCTGCCGCGGCTCGCTGCCGTGCGCGGGCAGCATCCTCTTCGCGCTCTCGCGGCGGTCGAGTTTGGCATCGGCGTCTTCGGAGTCCTCGTGCTCCTCGGCGTACCCGTCGTCGATCGACTCTACGTTGCCGCCGTGGGCCAGGGATTTCCCTCCATGATCTTGCGCGCCGTCGTCGCCGCTGTCTGCCTGCTGCCGCCGACCATCTTGATGGGCGCGTCGCTGCCCATCGTCGCGCGCTGGCTCGAGGCCACGCCCCGCGGAGTTTCCTGGATAGGCTTTCTCTACGGGACCAACACCGTCGGCGCCGTGATCGGCGGCCTGCTCGCGGGGTTCTACCTGCTGCGATTTTTCGATCTGGCCGCGGCCACCTACGTCGCCGCCGCGCTCAATACGGCGGTTGCCTTGGGCGCTCTGGCTTTGTCGAAGTGGCAGCCCGAATTCATCCTCCGCGCTCTTGCGCCTTCCGAGCGAGTCGCGGCGCTGCCCGGTGCGTGGGCCATTTACGTTACCATCGCTCTCTCCGGCGCTTGCGCCCTGGGCGCCGAAGTGGTCTGGACGCGCCTCCTCGGACTCCTGCTCGGCGCCACGGTGTACACCTTCTCGATCATCCTCGCCGTGTTTCTCGCGGGAATCGGCATCGGCAGCAGCGCCGGCTCCGGCCTTGCGCGTCGTGTGCAGCCTCGCGCGGCCTTCGGCTATTGCCAATTGCTCCTCGTGGCGGCCATCGCCTGGACCGCTTACATGATTTCGGATTCGCTGCCGTACTGGCCGCTGGATCCCTCGCTTTCCTGGGGAGCTGCGTACACGATGCAGGTGGATCTGATTCGCGCCACGCTGGCCATCCTGCCGCCCACGCTTCTCTGGGGCGCGAGTTTCCCGCTGGCGCTTGCCGCCGTCGCTGCGCCGGGCGATGACCCGGGCCGCTTTGTCGGCAAAGTGTATGCCGCCAATACACTCGGCGCGATTCTCGGCGCGCTCGCCTTCAGCATGTTGCTGATACCCGGCGCGGGAACACAACAGTCGCAACGCGTCCTGCTCCTGCTCGCGGCGGCGAGCGCGCTCCTCATTCTTTTTCCCTTCGTCTGGTCGTTCCGCAAGACTTCCGGCTGGATCTTTCTCGCCGCTGCGGTGACCGCGTCCGGCTTCCTCGCGTGGCGCGTGCATCCCGTGCCGCCGGGGCTGATCGCCTACGGGCGCACCATCATGGTGTCGGCCAAGCGCTCGCGCTTTTTCTACACCGGAGAAGGCATGAACTCCTCCATCGCCATCTCCGAGTGGGACGACGGCGCAGTGCAGTTCCACGTGAGCGGCAAGGTGGAAGCCTCGACCGAGCCGTACGACATGCGCCTCGAGCGCATGCTGGGCCACATGCCCGCGCTCGTCCACGCGAACCCGCGCTCCGTCCTCGTCGTCGGTTTTGGCGCCGGCGTGACGGCGGGTTCGTTCGTCGTGCACCCCTCCATCCAACGCATCCTGATCTGCGAACTCGAGCCGCTGATCCCGCCAATCGCCACGCGTTACTTCGGGCCGGCAAACTATCTCGTGATGAACGACCCGCGCACGCAAATCGTCTACGACGACGCGCGCCACTTCGTCATGACCACCAAGGAGCACTTCGACATCATCACCTCCGATCCCATCCATCCGTGGGTGAAGGGCAGCGCCACGCTCTATTCCAAAGAATACTTCCAGATGGTGAAAGACCACCTGAACCCGGGCGGGGTCGTCACCCAGTGGGTGCCGCTCTACGAAACCGACACCGCAACGGTGAGAAGTGAGATCGCCACATTTTTCGAGGTCTTCCCCGGAGGCACCATCTGGGCCAACGAGCTCGAGGGCGAAGGCTACGACGTCTACCTCCTGGGACAGAAGGAACCCGCTAAGATCGACCTGGACGCTCTGCAGAAGCGCATCGAAAGTCCCGAGTATGCCCGCGTGGCGCGGTCTTTGTACGACGTTGGCTTCAGCTCCGCGCTTGGTTTCCTCGGTACCTATGCGGGGCAGGATTCGGACCTGCGCCCCTGGCTTGCCGGTGCGGCGATCAACGGCGATGCGAATCTGCGGCTGCAATACCTGGCCGGACTCGCGCTCAATGCGCGCAGCGGCACCTCCATCTACCGCGAAATGCTCTCCTATCGCCGCTTTCCCGCCAACCAGTTCACCGGCTCCGAAGAGAGCCTGCTCGGATTCCGCCACCGGCTGGGGATGCAGTAGCACCGCTACTCTTGATCGACATTACCGATTGAGCGCGCCGCCGCTTGCCACTATAATCTTGAGTTTGTACCCACGGGCTTGAACCGGCCAGAGGAGAACCGCTCGAAATGTTGAAAGCACTTCAAAGCAAGACGCTCGGGGTCCGCATCATTCTCGGCGTCGTCGTGGGCATGCTGGGCATCGGCATGCTCGTCTACCTGGTGCCGCAGGGCGGCGGCTCGAACGTCAACTCCTCCGATACGGTTGCCGACGTGGGCGGCCAGGCCATTACCACGATGGACGTCCGCCGGCAGATGGACCGCATCTCGCGCGGTGGCCAAATCCCCAAGGCCCTCGAGCCGCTCTACGCCCAGCAGATCATCAATCAGCTTATTTTCCAGCGCATGCTCGAAGTGGAGGCCAAGCGCTTGGGCATCAACGTCACCGAACCCGAGCAGATCGAACGCATCCGCCAACTGGTGCCCGCTTCCTTCGCCGGGAACAGCGTCGTGGGCATGGAGCAGTATCAGGCCGATGTGCAGGTGCGCTTTGGGATGGGCGTTCAGGAGTTCGAGGATCTCGTGCGCCAGGGACTCCTCGAAGACAAAATCCGCCGCCTCGTGACCGACGGCCTCAGTGTAAGTCCCGAGGAGATCCAGCAGGAGTTCCGGCGGCGCAACGAAAAACTGAAAATCGAGTACGTGGTCATCGCCCCGGATACGCTTGAATCCAAAATCTCCCCGAGCGAAGCGGAACTCCAAGCCTACTTCGTAAAGAACAAGGCGCGCTACGTCATCCCCGAGCGGCGCGTGGTGCGCTACGCCGTTTTGGAAACCGCGAAGCTCCGCCAGCAGATCAGCGTGCCCGAAGCCGAGCTTCGCGCCTCTTACAACGAAAACATCACCAGGTATCAGGTTCAAAACCGGGTCCACGCGGAGCACATCCTCTTCAAGACCGTGGGCAAGACGGACGCGGAAGTCCAAGAGATCCGCAAGAAGGCTGAAGACGTCCTGAAGCAAGCCAAAAAGAACGCAAAATTCGAGGATCTCGCCAAGAAGTACTCGGAGGACGAGAAGACGAAGGACAAGGGTGGCGACCTCGACTGGATCGGGCAGGGTCAGACCATGCCCGAATACGAGAAAGTGGCTTTCAGCCTGCCCAAAGGCGGGATCTCCGATCTGGTCAAGACGCAGATCGGCTTCTACATCATCAAGGTGCTCGACAAAGAGACCGCCCGCACCAAGTCGTTCGAAGAAGTCCGCGGCGAAATCCTCCCGGTACTCGCCGGGCAGAAGGCGGATCAGCAGGCCGCGGACACCGCCGCAAAAATTGCCGATGCCATTCGCAAGAACGGCCGTATCCCCATTGACGAGTTGGCCAAACAGTTCGGCATGACCGTGACGGAAACGGCCCCGGCCTCGGCCACCGACCCTATCCCCGAACTCGGCACCTCCGAAGAGATGCGCACGGCCATCTTCCAGCTGCGGCCAGGCGAACTGAATCTGCCCATCCGCACGGACCACGGCTACGTCGTCGTCTCCGTGAAAGAAGTCCAGCCCACTCACGCCGGCACGCTCGCCGAGGTGCGCGACAAAGTCCTCACCGATTACCGCCGTGAGAAGGGCGTCGAGCTCGCTCACGCCCGCGCCGACGAGCTTGCCAAGCGCGCCCAGGGCGGTGAAAATCTTGCTGCCGCGGCAAAGGCACTCGGCTTGGAGTCCAAGACCAGCGACGCTTTCGCGCGCGACGGCAGCGTGAGCGGGGTGGGCAGCGCGAAGCAGCTTGCCGCCGTCTTCTACCTCAAACTCGGCCAAGTCGCTCCTCCCGTCCAGGTCGCTCCCAATTGGGTCGTTGCTAAGGTGGCCGAGCGGACCGAGGCCCAGCAAACCGACTTCGACAAGCAGAAAAACGACATCGCGCAGCAGCTCCTGCAGACCAAGCGTGATATCGCTTTCGACGCCTTCCGGAGCGCCCTCGAGGATCGCCTCAAGCGCGAAGGCCTGCTGAAATTCAACGCGGATGTGCTCCGTCGACTGACCAATCCGGCTTAGTACCCTAACCCCTATCTAGCTGATTCCAAGATAGTTATACAGAAAACCGCTTTCCCATTGCTTTTTCGCTTGACCCTGGGCTAGCATACCCCAGTCCGCAGGTGAGGCCCCGTCGCCAGCGGGGCGTACCGAAGCAAGAGTCGTCTTCCCCAAGGATTGTTCCCCAGCCGCAGATCTACCGGTCCCTCCGGCCGGCAGAAGCTCGACGGTGAGGTAAAGCGAGCAGCAGGGCAGCCAAAGCAAGTTCAGTCGTCAACAGGCCGAGGTGCGACATGTCCGGCAAGAACAGCCATCATAAGAACGGAAATGGCCGTGCGCGGAATGAGTATCGCTGCACGGTGGAGATGAACCAGGCGGGCAAGTATTGCATGCGCGTGTGCGCCTATTTCCCCCGGCACAACTGGGTGCTCTCCGTCTACTTCTTGGCGTCTTCGTTTGTGCGCGCCATCAAGAAGCTGGAGGCCTCGCTCCAGTTCCTGCAGCGCGACGAGGATCGCCTCTGGTTCTGGGGCGTGGACCGCTCCGACGATCCCAATCTCTCCGAGGAAATGCTCCGCGAAGCCGGTCTGAAGCTGGACCGCCGCGCCGAGTTCCCTCGCAAGGCCGCGACGCTTCACGTGCCCCTCGAACAGCCCGTCGCCGCCTTCCTGCTTGCTCCCGTGCGCCGCAACCTCGCCGAATCGGTCGAAACCGCACGCCCCCGCACCGCTCTCGCCGGCGACTGACGATCCGACCAGGTCCGGTCGTCGAACTCCGATGGAGTCCTCCGGACTCCCGAAATCGGAGATCGTCATGCCGCTTGTCCTGAGCGGAGTCGAAGGGAGGAGCATCTCGACGAGGGATCCCTCTTCGAACCGTTGGTTCGCTCCATGGGGCGTAAAGACAATATTGAAGAAAATGTCTTCCGCGCGCGTTGCCCGCCATCTAAGAACATCGGAGAAGCGAAGGGAAACAGTGGCCCACCCGTCCAGGGAAGAAATAGCTAGGTGGGGGAATTCTGAAAACACGCAATAGGGAGCGACGGTGGACCTGACATTCTACGCACGACCACTCGGGATAGGAGCCCTGCTTTGCGCAGCCTGCTTTACAGCTCCGCCTTACTCTCCCCCTCCGAATCCGCGTCCGCAGAACACCTCTATCGAACAGTGGGTTCAGGAGCACTATGAACCCGCACTCCGACGGGCACTCCCGCGCCGACTCGAGTTGACGCCGTTCCCGAAAAGCGTGCGGTGGCTGGTGCTCGTTGCAATAGGGGATGCGTTCCATAGTCCCGAGTACTGGTTTGTTGTCAGCCAGCACTACGATGGCGGAGTGGAGGTGACCATCAAGGTGGGCGGGTGGCGCACCCTTCTTGGGCGGAGCGGGGGTGGACCCGAGGGTGCCCCATCTTTTGCGGAGCAAAAGGTGGGGCCGTTGTTCCTGGCTTTCTCTCTTCATCTCTCTCCGAAATCGATCCCAGTCAGAATCGTTCCTTTCCCCGCGTAGGCGGCGTAGCTGCTCCACAGCCAATCCTTGGGGTGCTCCACCAGTTTCCGTTTCACCGGATTCAAATGCATGTACTCCAGCTTCTCGATCCTTTTTTTCTCGCTCCATACATTGAAGTCGTGAAACCGCCGCTGCCAGAACTGCCGCAACGGCGCTACCAGCTTCTCGAATCGAAGCGGAAGCTGATTCGTCGGCGCGCGCCTTCGTCCGGTGCGGCGCAACTGCCGCGAAACCCGCTGCTTCAACACTTGCATCACTGTCGAAGGTGCGCCCTTCTTCGGTTCGCTGATCAAGAGATGGATGTGTTCCGGCATGACCACGTATCCCACGAGCGCGAAGCCGTACCGTTCCCTCACTTCACCGAGGATCTTCACGAAGAAATTGCGCGCGCGAACCGGTCCGAGTAACGGCAATCGTCGATAACAACTACAGGGGATGAAGTGCAGATGCTTCCGCCCGTAGTAGCGCTTCAGATTCTTGGGCATAAGAACTCACACCAAAGGCCCCACCTTTTGCTGCGCAAAAGATGGGGCACCCTCGCGCTCGTCGCTGCGGTACTCCCAAGTGAACTGTCGCGGTGATATTATGCTCCCGTGGCTTCTCCCATCGGAGAGTCTGGAACACGAAACGAGGAAGGGTGGTCCACCCGCCCCCACAAGTCGGTTTCACGTGTGGGGTTGTGAGGAGGGAATGATGCACTGGTACTTGTATGTCGTTCACTTTTTCGGTGGCGCTTTTCTCGTGAACGCCGTTCCGCACTTCATCCACGGCGTGTCGGGGCGCCTGTCCCCGACCCCTTTCGCTTCCCCACCCGGCCGTGGACAGTCTTCGGCGCTGGTCAACGCGCCTATGGGGCACGTTCAACCTAGCAATCGGATACCTGCTCGTGTTCCGCGTTGGAGAGTTCCACGTCCGCCAGACGCCCGACGTGCTCATTGTTGGAGCCGGGGGCCTGGTGATGGCCATCATGCTGTCCCAGGCGTTCAGGCGTATTTACGGCGGCCAATAGGGCGGCGAGCTAAACGGCCGGGTGGCAACCTTTTTGCGGGGGTGAGTGTTGGCTCGAGGGGCACCCACCGGGTCGATCCTGACCAATCCCCAGTCAACTATCGCGGTGATATCATGCTCCCGTGGCGCCTGCCATCGGAGAATCTGGAAGACGAAACGAGAAAGCGTGGTCCACCCGCCGGGGCACAACATTCTCAGCGCCCGGTCGCGTGCAGGTGAGGTGGACTACGGGAAAGCCGAATGGTTTCAGAGTTTTATTCACTGCGCGAGGATACGAGTGCCATGCGAAAACTAGGGAACCACATTGTGGGAGTATTCGCCACGATTGGCACTGTTCTTTCAGTTGTTGTAGCGTGCTCGCCCGCGACTCCAAAATGCCAACCTGAGACAGCCGAGTGATGTCGTGAAGAATACGTGTCGCCGCCAATTGGCCGGTGTGCAGTTGGGAGGAGAGGGGTCACTCGACCAGCGCTTGGCCCCCGCCGA
>CAVTZX010000023.1:0-38866 GCA_963739275.1 uncultured Acidobacteriota bacterium | reverse complement strand
CATGGAGTCGTCGGACGACCGAGATGGAAGGTAGTTCCATGCGCGTGCCTACTGTCCTCCTGGTGGAGGACAACAGCCTGCTACGTTGGTGGATGACGAGCAGCTTGCAGCGTGAGGGTTTTCAGGTCGCTGCGCCGCCATCTGTTGAAGAAGCCCTCAGCCTAGTCGGCCTCGCTGGGTTCGACGTGTTGATTACGGATTGGCGGTTGGCAGAGGGGCACGACGGCCTGGAAATCCTCAATCGCGTGCGCCTGAGAGAACCGCGGACCCTAGCCGTACTGGTGTCCGCCGAAGCAGGAGCGGATTTCGCCGAACGCGCCCGCGAATTGGGATTCGATCTGGTGATCGAGAAGCCATTCCCGGTTTCGGAGATTGTCAGCGCCGTCCACGGCTTGGCGGGGCGAGTGGCCCCGCGGATGGCTTCTTAGCAGCTCTATTCGGCAGCTTGGACTGCCTGTGCTTGCAGCGGGAGGTGAGAAATGGTCACGCATTGCCCGATTTGCGGGAAGCCACTTTCAGAGCTCGAAATCGTCGTGTCCGAGCACGACTTGAGCTATCAATGCCACAACTGTTGGAACCGGATTCGCGTTGGCAAGCAGGAGCAGCCGGACCGCGAGTTCGCAGAGGTTGGCTCTTCCGGTCATCCGCACGGAGATGGCTCGCGGCGCCCCTCGCACGGGCGGGGGAGGAAATCGTGAGTCTCGCCGACTTGTATCTTTATGAGACCGATCTGGAATGGCTGGGTAGGCGCACCGGCCGTGTAAAGTCCGAAGGGATGCAGGATCTGATCGTCTCCGCCCCTGTGGAGTTTTCCGGGGAGCCAGGACTGTGGACGCCGGAACACCTGCTCGTGGCGGCAACCGCGAGCTGCTTGATGACCACCTTTATGGCCATCGCCGAGACCTCGAAGCTTCAGGTCCTCTCTTACAAGAGCAAGGCCATTGCACGGTTGCAGAAGGTACCCCAAGAGGGGTACCGTTTCACCGAAATCACGCTCATGCCCGAGATTGAAGTGGCCGCCGAGGACCAAGAAAAGGCTGAGCGAATCCTGGCCAAGGCGGAGAAAAACTGTTTCATCAGCAAGTCACTTCGAGCGACTGTGCATACAGAACCGCGAATCCTGCCGGCGCGTCCGGTTCCCGCGGCTTAGACAAAGGCGCATGCGCTCGACGCACGCGATCGACTGCCGCACGGTCGGGATTCGCTGAGCGCCACGATCGGTTCTGTGGAGACCGGCCGCGGGACCATAGAGGGGGAACGCCGCGCATGTCGCACTCAGGGTTCAATCTGTGACCCTTCCAAATCTGCAGGCTGATCGTGTGCCCCGACCCGGCCGGCGGCGCGTGCTCGGAGTCCTGGTCGGCTCGGGAGTGTTTGCGTCCCTGGCGTCCATTCTCTATCCAATCCTCAAGTTCGTCCTGCCCCCAGAAGCAGGAGCGCTCGACGCGGAAACCGTCGCGGCGCTGGAAAGCGAGATGGCGCCGAACTCATCCAAGATCTTCCGGTTCGGGAATCGCCCGGGAATCCTGGTGCGGCGGGCGGACGGGAGTTACGGCGCGTTCAGTGCGGTGTGCACTCATTTGAATTGCACGGTTCAATACCGCCAGCGCGAACGTGACATTTGGTGCGCCTGCCACAACGGCGTTTACAACCTGCAAGGTGGGAACGTGAGTGGGCCGCCGCCGCGCCCGCTGGAGCAATTCGACGTGCACGTGCGCGGCAAAGAGGTTGTCGTCTCACGCCGGTCGAGAGGTTGAGAACATGGTGATGAGCCGTGCCGGCATCCGCCAATGGTACCAGGAGCGCTTCGGGACCGAATTTTTCGCCTGGCTCCGCCATAAGCAGATCCCGCGCCACCGTCATACGCTGTGGTACTACCTGGGCGGGATGACGCTATTCCTCTTCATCGTTCAGGTCACCACGGGCATCCTGCTCCTTCTCTACTACCGTCCCTCACCCTCGGAGGCCTTTGAAAGCGTCCAGTTCATCATGACCAAGGTGCGCTTCGGTTGGTTGGTCCGCGGAATTCATGCCTGGTCGGCGAACCTCCTGATCTTCACCGCCATGCTGCACATGATCTCGACGTTCATGCTCAAGGCCTACCGCAAGCCGCGGGAACTGACTTGGCTGAGCGGGTGCCTCCTGCTCATGCTCTTTCTGGGCCTCGGTTTCAGCGGATACCTGCTTCCGTGGAACACCCTGGCATTCTTCGCCACGAAAGTGGGCACGCAGATGACGGCGGGCGTACCGATCATCGGCTTGTGGCTGTTGAAATTCCTGCGTGGGGGAGAAGATGTCACCGGAGCCACGCTGACCCGCTTTTTTGGATTTCACGTGGCCATCCTGCCAGCCATCACCACGGCCGTGCTGGGCATGCACGTTTTCCTCGTGCAGTACTTCGGCATGAGCACTCCGCCGGGAGTCGAGAAGCAGCATCCCGGCAAGCTTCCGACCTACTCCTTCATGCCTAACTTCCTCCTTCGCGACCTCATGGGCTGGTATATCGCGCTGGGTGTGCTGGCGGCGCTTGCGGCTCTTTTCCCCTGGGAGCTGGGTGTGAAAGTGGACCCCTTCGCGCCCACACCGGCCGGGATCCGACCGGAATGGTATTTCCTTTTCATGTTCCAAACTCTGAAGATTATTCCTGGCCGCATTCTATGGATTGAAGGCGAACAGTTCGGCCTGCTCGTGTTTGGGATGGGTGCCCTGCTTTGGATTCTCGTGCCCTTTCTGGATCGAAACCCCACGGGACGCAGTGGCCGAATCCTCACCTATGTGGGTTTTGCCATCGTCGCCTACATCCTGGTGATGAGCTTCTGGGCCTGGCGGAGCTGATCTGTGACTCGACACCTCCTCGGAACTGTGCTCGTCATCACGGCAATGGCGATGGCCGCAGGCGCCCAAACGCCCGCTCAGCAGATGGACACCTGCCGCAAGTGCCATGAAGCGCTGGAAGGACGGCTGGGCAACCCCGCGCAACAATTCGCCGGCGATATCCATGCCGCGCGAGGACTCACTTGTGCCGCGTGCCATGGCGGCGATCCGCGCGAAGAAGACATGCCCAAGGCCATGGACAAGGCGAAGGGCTTCCGCGGCGTACCCAAGAGAAACGAGATCCCACAACTCTGCGCGCGGTGCCACTCCGACGGCGCCTTCATGCGCGCATACAATCCGTCGCTGCGCACGGATCAGTTCGCTCAGTATCAGACCAGCGTGCACGGCAAGCGCCTGCGGGAGGGGGATACCCGGGTGGCAGTTTGCACGGATTGCCACGCCATTCACTCGATCCGGCCGGCCTCGAGCCCGCTTTCGACAGTTCACCCCTTGCAGATTCCCGCGACCTGCGGCCGGTGCCACGCTGACGCAGAAAAGATGAAATCCTACGGGATCCCGACAAGCCAGTTGGATGATTACCGGGCCAGCGTGCACTTCCAGACGCTGACGGGCGGCGATCTTTCCGCCCCGACCTGCGTCACCTGTCATGGGAATCACGGCGCCACACCACCGGGTGTTTCCTCAGTGGAGCGCGTCTGCGGAACCTGCCACGTTTTTCAGGAACGCCTCTTTGACGAAAGCCCTCACAAGAAGCCCTGGGCCGATGCCAAGATGCCGGTCTGCATCACCTGTCACAGCAATCATCGCGTGGCGCACACCAGCGACGCCCTGGTCGGCACCGGCCCGCAAGCGATCTGCAGCTCGTGTCATTCCGCCGGCGATGCCGGCGGGCAAACGGCCGACCGCATCCACAAGGACTTGACCGAGCTCGAAACCGCATTACGCGGCGCTTCGGCTATCCTGGATCGCGCGGAACGCGCGGGGATGGAGGTCGGCGAGGGCCGCCTGATCCTCTCGAACGGCAGGGAGAAACTGATCAAGGCGCGGGTGGACGTGCACACCGCAACCGCCCCGCGCGTGCGTGATGGAACAGCCGCAGGCATGAAACTCGCACAACAGGCGAATGCCGCGGGCCAGCAGGCGCTGGCTGAAAATGCGTTTCGGCGGAAAGGTCTGGCACTCTCCCTGATTGTGATTGGGTTTGTAGTTCTTTGCCTGTGGCTGCTCATCCGCGAGATGGAACGCCCGTCGGACGCGGGTACCCAGCCCTCGAAACCTGGAGAATGATTGCACCTCCTGATCGAAGGGGTTGTAGCTCTCCCTGTCAGGGGTGATACAGTGCCGCGAAGTTTGCGCCGGAAAGGAGTGACGTCAACAGGCGTCGGTTCATCGGCCCCATGAATATCCGCCTCCGCCTCGCCATCTGGCTTCGCCCCGCCGTATACCTCAGTGACAACAAGATCAGCCTGACCGGTGCAGTGCTCACGACTAGCTCGGCGATCACGATGACGGGTTTCTGGCTCTTCGAGTTGGTCGCCGGCGGCTCGCTGAAGCCGTACGCCGGTATTGTGATCTTCCTGATCCTTCCAGGGTTCTTCGTTGCCGGCTTGGTCCTGATGCCGGCCGGGGCGGCGATGAAGAGACGCTCGCTGAGGAAGGCCGGCGAGCTGCCCACGCTGTATCCGACGATTGACCTCGCGCGGCCGCGGATTCGCCGCGCGGCCTACTGGGTGGGGTTTCTCTCCTTCGCCAACGTGGCCATCCTCGGCACGGCCTCTTATCGCGGCGTGGAGTACATGGATTCCGTGCAGTTCTGCGGGCAGACGTGTCACACGGTGATGACCCCGGAGTTCACTGCCTATCAGAATTCGCCGCACCAGCACGTGGCCTGTGTGGAGTGCCATATCGGTCCGGGCGCCCCGTGGTTCGTGCGTTCGAAGCTCTCCGGCGTGCGCCAGGTGTTCGCCGTCACGTTCAAGACCTATTCGACGCCCATCCCCTCCCCCGTCAAGTTCCTTCGCCCGGCGCGCGAGACGTGTGAGCACTGCCACTGGCCGCAGAAATTTTCCGGCGACAAGTTCCTCGTGCGCACGAAATATACCGACGACGAGAAGAACACGCCGCTGACCACGGTTCTGGTTCTGAAGATCGGCGGCCACACCTGGCAGGGAGCGGTCGGCATCCATGGCCGGCACCTCGACGCGGGCGAGCGCATCCACTACATTTCCACCGACGCTGCCCGCCAGGTCATCGCGCAGGTGACCTACCTCGATGACAATGGCCAGACCGTGGTCTACAACTCCGCCGACGTCAAGGCGGCGCCCGAGCAGTTGGCGCGTGGAGAGCACCGCGCCATGGACTGCGTGGACTGCCACAACCGCCCCACGCACGCCTTCCAGCTGCCCGAACGTGCGGTGGACCTCCAGATGTCAGAAGGCCGGATCAGCCCGGAACTCCCCTTCATCAAAAAGAAGGCGGTCGAAGTCCTCCACGCGGAGTATTCCGATCGGGAAACCGGCCGCCAGCGCATCATTGCCACCCTGACCGATTTCTACAGGACCAGCTATCCGGACGTTTATCGCAACCAGCGCGCCCTGGTGGACACATCTGCGCAACAAGTCGCGGCCATCTATCTGCGAAACATCTTCCCGGAAATGAAAGTGGCCTGGGGCGTGCATCCGAACAATATCGGCCACGAGGATTTCCCCGGCTGCTTCCGGTGCC
The DNA here is from genome assembly GCA_963739275.1 of uncultured Acidobacteriota bacterium. GTDB lineage: Bacteria > Acidobacteriota > Terriglobia > Acidiferrales > UBA7541 > JBGQGH01. The sequence goes on along the minus strand of CAVTZX010000023.1, from coordinate 33,307 downwards.
ATGACGGAAATCACACCAGCGCCGATGGAAAGACCATCACGCAGGATTGCTCGGCCTGCCACAACATCCTGGCGATGGAGGAACAGAATCCGAAGATCCTGAGTGATCTGGGGATGAAGTGAGGGGAACGAGCGGAGTCGAGTGGAAAATCCAGCGGGCGCTAAGGGGTTCATGATGCGTTGGGGTTTGCTGTTTACGATCGGGCTGGCAGTCACCCTGCCCGGCCAAGCACGCCCGCAGGCCGTTTCTGAAGCGCAGGCAAGTAACGAAGTCTGCCTGGCTTGCCACGGAGAGAAGTCGTTCAGGTCCCCGGCAGGCAGGAGCATCTTCGTGGACGCGGCGAAATTCAAGACCAGCGTGCATGGCAGCCTTACCTGCACGACCTGCCACGCCGATCTCGAAGGCAAAGACCTGCCCCACGCCGCTCCGCTGGCCAAGGTTAACTGCGGAATGTGCCACGCCACCGAGCAGGAACAGCATGCCCGGTCGCTTCACGGCAAGGCCGCCGCCCGCAATGATCCTCTCGCGCCACGGTGCCGGGACTGCCACGGGAATCACGAAATCCTCCCAGTGAAGGATCCCCGCTCAGCCGTGGCGCCGCTGAAAGTGCCCTTTGTGTGCGGCAAGTGTCATCGGGAGGGCACGCCAGTTCAAATGAACCGGCAAATCCCGCAGTCCAACATTCTGGAGAACTATTCGGAGAGCATTCACGGCGAGGGGCTACTTAAGAAAGGGCTCATCGTCGCCCCCAACTGTGCCTCGTGTCACACGCCTCACCTGATCTTGCCGCACACGGACCCAGCCTCTTCCATCGCTCGCCGAAACATCGCAGCCACCTGCACCCGGTGTCACGCCATGATTGAGGAGGTACACCGGAAGACAATCCGGGGCGAACTGTGGGAGAAGGAGGCCCACGTCCTCCCGGCATGCGTGGACTGCCACCAGCCGCACAAGGTAAGGAAGGTTTTCTACACGCAGGGCATGGCCGACGCCGATTGCATACGCTGCCATGCGGACGAACGTCTGAGATCGTCCAAGGACGGCCGGCGGCTCACGGTCAGCGCTCCGGAGTTGGCCACCTCGCGACATGCCAAGGTCGCCTGCAGTCAGTGCCACGCTGAGGTAAACGCCTCCCGCGTACGCCCGTGCGAAACCATTACCCGGAAGGTGGACTGTTCCTCCTGTCATGCAGAGATCGCGCAGCAGCATCAAACCAGCCAGCACGGCGAGCTGCTGGCGAAAAATGATCCCAACGCCCCGAACTGCAATGAGTGTCACGGCACTCACCGCGTTCTGGGGAAGCTGGATCCGGAGTCGCCGACCTTTGCTACGAATGTCCCGGACCTGTGCGCGCGGTGCCATCGGGAAGGTCAGAAGGCCGCTGTTCGCTATACCGGAGATCAGCACGAAATCATCGAACGCTATCGGGAGAGTATCCACGGCAAGGGGTTGCTCAAGAGCGGCCTGACCGTGACCGCCACCTGCACGAACTGCCACACGGCGCACCACGTCTTGAAGCGGGACGATCCGGCCTCGAGCGTAAACCCGCAGAACCTGCCCACCACCTGTGGCGTTTGTCACCATGGGATCCAAGAGCAATTCAAAGCGAGTGTCCATTCCCGATCCTTTGCGAAGACCGACAAGGAGCTTCCCGTCTGCAATGACTGCCATACCGCGCATGCGATCACGCGGACCGATAATGAAGGGTTCAAGCTCGACATCATGGGCCGATGCGGCCGGTGTCATCAGGAGATCGCCAAGACTTATTTCGATACCTACCACGGGAAAGTTTCCCGGCTGGGGTACACCAAGACGGCCAAGTGTTATGACTGTCATGGAGCCCACGACGTCCTGCCGGTCGCGGATCCGCGTTCCCACCTGAGCCGGGCAAATGTGGTGGCCACTTGCCAGAAGTGCCATCGTGACGCCACCCGGCGCTTCGCCGGATACCTTACCCACGCCACGCATCACGATCCCAAGAAGTACCCGTTCCTCTTCTGGTCTTTCTGGGGAATGACCGCTCTTCTGCTCGGCACCTTCGTCCTGGGAGGACTGCATACCCTCCTCTGGCTGCCCCGGGCCTTCCAGATGCGCGGGGAACTTCGAAGGGCAGAGCCCGGGGATGGCGCAGAAGCCGAGGTCACCCCTGCCTCGGAAGAGCCGGAACCACCTTCGGTGAAGGATGGCTAGCATGCCGAACGGGAAGCCTGCGGAGCCGCAATTCGTGCGTTTTACGCGTCTGAGCCGCGTGCTTCACGTCATCATGATCGTGAGTTTCATGAGCCTGGCACTTACGGGGCTGACGTTGAAATTTTCCTACACCGGATGGGCAGTCATCGTGTCCCGGCTGCTTGGAGGCTTTGAGACCGCTGGCTATATCCACCGCACCGCTGCGCTGATGATGTTTGGAACGATGATCGCGCACTTGGCGGACCTGTACCGCATGAAGAAGCACGAGTACAGCTCTTGGCGGGCGCTCCTTCTGGGTCCGGACACCATGTTGATCACCCGGCGTGACTTTGCTGATTTCGTGGCCACCATGAAATGGTTTGTAGGTCTCGGCGCGCGGCCCCGATACGGCCGCTGGACGTACTGGGAGAAATTCGATTACTTCGCCGTGTTCTGGGGGATTGCGATCATCGGCTCGACGGGGCTCACGCTGTGGTTTCCGGTGTTCTTCACGCGATTCTTGCCGGGGTCGTTTATCAACGTCGCTACCATCATTCACAGTGACGAGGCTCTCCTGGCCACGGGGTTCATCTTTACCGTGCACTTCTTCAATACCCATCTACGCCCGGAGAAGTTTCCGATGGACATCACGGTCTTCACGGGACGCATGTCCATCTCCGAGTTGAAGAGGGACAAACCCAAAGAGTATGAAGCCTTGATGCAGAGCGGCACTCTGGAGCAGCACTTGGCCCCGGCCTATCCGCCTATCGTGAGCAAGACCATCCGAGCCTTTGCGTGGGCGGCGCTGGCCTTTGGGTTCAGTATCGTCGTCTGGATCATCTACGCCATGCTGTTTGCGTATCGCTAAGAGGGCTTTCCATGACTCGCAGAAAGGAGTGGAGGATCCACGCACTGCTGGCCGTCGCAGTCGTCATGGGCGTGGCGGCAACAGCCAGGGCAAGGCAAGCGGCAAATAATATTAATGAAGTCTGCTTGGCCTGCCACGGCCAACCGGGGATGAAATCCGGGACGGGCAAGGAAATTTACGTCAACCCCGCGAAGCACAGCGCGAGCGTCCATGGCGGCCTGACCTGCGACGCCTGCCACGCAGACATCAAAGAGTATCCGCATCCGAAGAAGATCGCCAAGGTGGCTTGCGCCACCTGCCACGCGGACGAGGCGAACGAAATCCCGAAGAGCATTCACGGAGCAGCGCTTGGCGCTGAACCGTGCATCGCGTGCCATGGCAACCAACACGAGATTGGGCGCGCCTCAAACGCACCGGTGCAATTGTGCGCAGCCTGCCACGCCGATGACGTGCGCGACTTCCGGTCCAGCATCCACGCCTTCGCGCGCAGGGCTGGCGACACCGAGGCCGCCACCTGCACCTCCTGCCACGGCCCGATCCACAAGGTCTTGGCGGCCGGCGACCCCGCGTCCAGCGTGGCCAAGAAGAATCTGCCCAACACCTGCGGCAAGTGCCATGCGAACCCCGAATTTCTGGCGAGCCACCAGATCCCGTTCGCCCACCCGGTGGAGGCCTATCGCCTGAGTGTTCACGGGCGCGCGCTCGCAGCGGGAAATGCCTCGGCGCCGTCCTGCTCGGATTGCCACTCGAACCATGCCATCCTTTCCCCACGCGACGCGCGCTCGAAGATCAACCACTGGAACGTGCCCGCGACCTGCGGCGCGTGTCACACGGAAATCAAGCACACTTATGATCAGAGCGTACACGGCAAGGCTGTCGCGCTCGGCGTCCGCGACGCTCCCGTCTGCACCGATTGCCACGGCGAACACATCATCCTTGCGCCCCTCGAGCCGCAGTCACTGGTGAATCCGTCTCGCGTCTCGAGTGTCACCTGCGGGCGCTGCCATGCCGACGAGCGTCTCACCGGGCGGTACAACCTGCCCGCCGACAAGGTTCCCGCATTCCAAGACAGCTATCACGGCTTGGCCATGCGCTCGGGCTCACAGGTCGTGGCCAACTGCGCTTCCTGCCACGGCGTGCACAACATCCTGCCTTCGAGCGACCCGCGCTCGACGGTAAGTACCTCCAATCTCGCGAAGACCTGCGGCGCGTGCCATGTTGGCGCGGGCCAGCGATTTGCCATCGGTCGCGTACACGTGAGCTCGGCCTCGGTCACCGAGCATCCGGTCGTACGGTTCATCCGCCAAACGTACCTGTTCCTGATCCCATTTACGCTCGGCTTCATGATCCTGCACAACGCCATCGACTTCTTCGGCAAGATGATCCGCCGCCAGCATAGCGAAAACTCTGGCGGAGAAGTCGAGCGCATGAACCTGAACTTCCGCATCGCGCACTGGCTGGTGGTGGTCAGTTTCCCGACGCTGGTGATCACTGGCTTCGCCTTGAAGTTTCCCGAGGCTTGGTGGGTGCAACCAATCCTCCGTTGGGAGGGGCGGTTCGCCTTCCGCGGCACGGTTCACCGTACCGCAGCGGTGATCTTAATCGCTTCGATGGCATACCACGCCATCCATCTCATCCTCGTGCGGCGCGACCGCGCCATCCTCAAACACCTGATCCCCAAGATCCGCGACGTCCAGGACCTGTGGAGCGTCGCGCGTTACAACCTCGGAATCTCCAATGAACCGCCGCAATTCGGCAAGTTCAACTACGCGGAAAAGATCGAGTACCTCGCCTTTGTATGGGGCTCGATCGTCATGGCGCTCTCGGGATTCCTGCTCTGGTTCAACAACTTCACGCTGCGGCATTTCCCCAAGTGGGTCGCCGATGCTGCGACGGCAGTGCACTACTACGAGGCCATTCTGGCTACGTTCTCGATCCTCCTCTGGCACTTCTACATGACCGTCTTTGATCCGGACATTTATCCCATGGACCGCGCCTGGCTCACGGGCAAGGCCTCAGCCGACCACCTCCGGCATGCGCGTCCCGCGTATTACCTGGAACTGGTGCGCGGCGGCAAGCCTAGGAAGGCTTCGACAGGGCCCGCTGTATCCGAGACGACGCCTGAGGCGTTGGCCAAACCAAAGCCGCAAGCGGATCCAGGCGAACCCACGGCACCTCCACCTGCGAGTCCTCCTACGAAGCCAGGCTGACCGATTGCTCGTTTTTCTGTACAGATTCTCATCACATGCCGTTGAGAATCTATGCGGTGTCGCGGGACGTCCCAACTTCCCGCTTCTCCACCGCTTAGCACCCATGGACGTCGTAAACCTCCGCCTGCGCTGATTTTCTCCATTGCAATTCTCAATACTCGCTGTCGCAATTCTTCGCGGACTCCTTTCGCGCATACTAGGCGCGTCGCGACAACCCCTTCCACATCAAGTCACTGGAGACAATCTGGGTGTGCTTGCGATCTCCACGCACTTTGGCCTCAGTGTTGCCTTTAAGAAGAGTGGACAGCGGGTCAAGCTGAGAGGGACGACCCGCCAGGGAGGTGCCTTATGACAGTCCTGCTCGTACTCGCAACTTTCATCGTCTTCCTCACAATCGACTATCTGTACATGCGACGGCACGCCACGCAACCCATTGCAGCGACCCCAAAGGTCGCAGTGGGTCGGCTGCGGTCAGACATCGTGGCCGGCTTCCAGGTGCCGGAGAACCTCCGCTATCACCCCGGACACACCTGGGCGCTTGGCGAGAGCCCGAACCTGATGCGCGTGGGAATCGATGATTTCGCCGCACGCCTCGTCGGCAAGATCGAACGCCTCACGCTGCCTCAGCGCGGTCGCTGGGTCCGCCAGGGACAGAAACTCCTGACGGTGTTCCGCGACGGCGTGGCGGCGGAAGTGGTTTCTCCAATGGAAGGCATGATCACGGACATCAACGAAGCCGTGGTGAAGGAGCCTGCCCTCGCACTGCGTGATCCGTATGGCGGAGGATGGCTGGTGAAGATGCAAGCGCCCGACCCGGAGACCAACCTCCGCAACTTGCTGGGCGGCGCAGTGGCCCGCAAGTGGATGGAGGAAGCAGCGCAGCGCCTGCAGGCTCGGATAAGAGCGATGACCGGCGCGCCTGCCTTCGCGCTGGCGCAGGATGGCGGGCTTGCCGTCCACGACCTCACGGCCGAGCTGCCCGACGAAAGCTGGGTCGAACTGACACACGAGTACTTTCTGAACTAACGAGCAAATGACCTCCCTGTCGAAGCATGCGGCGTCCCAAAGGGCAGGGACGCCGCTGCTTTTTAAAGCACCGTTTTTCGTGTTGCCCGCGCAGCCAAGTACGGAGCGAGCTTCCGCTCTTAGGCCTGCGTTGAATTCCTCAGCGCCGCCTAGCGGAAGTACTCCGCTTCAGACTCTGCTACGCGACGCGCCCGCAAGTCTCTCTATCAGAGAGGCTTCCGGGCGTTGCGTTTTTCAACGACTCTGGGGTGGCTGGACGGTGAATTGCCCAGTAGTCAGCTCGGAAGTGTCTGGAGAGGCCGATGAGTAAAGCAATCCTATACGACGCAACGCTCTGCATCGGATGCAAGCAATGCGAAATGGCCTGTGCCGAACGAAACAAGAATCCGTATAACGATTCGGTCGCCGGCGAAGAAAGACTCTCCGCACACAAACTCACGACTGTTCTCACACAAGGCGACAAGTTCATGCGCCGCCTGTGTATGAACTGCGGGGTCCCCACCTGCGCTTCGGTCTGTCCGGTGGGCGCGTTCCAGAAGACCGCCGCGGGGCCTGTTGTTTACGACGAAACGAAATGCATCGGCTGCCGCTATTGTATGTTTGCTTGCCCGTTCCAAGTGCCGACGTATGAATGGGACCAGCGGCTCCCCAAGGTGAGGAAATGCGATATGTGTGCGGACCGCGTGGCCGCGGGACGCCCGACGGCTTGCGCGGAAATCTGCCCGACGGGGGCCACCAAGTTCGGGGATCGTGACGCGCTTCTGGCTGAGGCTCAGCAGCGGTTACGTGAAAAGCCCGATCAATACGTGAGCCATATCTTCGGCGTCTCGGAAGTCGGCGGGACGGCCGTGCTCCTGCTCTCCAGCGTGCCCTTCGAACAATTTGGCTACCGCGCCGATCTGCCGAGTGAGCCGATGCCGATGCTCACTTGGCGCGTGCTCTCGCATGTGCCGGACATCGCGCTGGTGGGCTCCGTGCTCCTGGGCGGCGTGTGGTGGATCACCCATCGTCGGGAGGAAGTGGCGGCCGCAGAAGCAACGGATAAGGAGAGACGCCAATGAGGAAGGCGTTGAGCCTGACGCGGCTGACGCTCTGGCAGTGGGTCTTTGTGCTGCTTATGATCGGCGGTGCTTATGCGGCTTACGTGCGCGTGTTCTACGGCCTGGGAGCTTCTACGCACTTGAACGATGGCTTCCCCTGGGGACTCTGGATTGGCTTCGACATTTTGTGCGGCGTCGGGCTGGCCGCGGGCGGGTTCACCCTGGCGGCCATCGTGCACATCTTCAACATCGAGCGGTACAAGCCGGTTCTCCGCCCCGCGATTCTGACGGCCTTCCTGGGATACGTGCTTGTGGTGGTCGCGCTGCTGTTCGATCTGGGCCGGCCCTACCGCCTCTGGCATCCGCTGGTGATGTGGAACCCCCACTCGGTGATGTTCGAGGTGGCCTGGTGCGTGATGCTGTACACCACGGTTCTGGCGCTGGAGTTCGCGCCCGCAGTCCTCGAGCGCTACCAGTGGAAGAGGGCCCTGAAGGTGGTGCACGCGGTCTCGATTCCGCTGGTGATCCTGGGTGTCATTCTCTCCACGCTGCATCAGTCCTCGCTGGGCAGCCTCTACCTGATCGTGCCCGAGAAACTGTATCCGCTCTGGTATACGCCGCTGCTGCCCGTGTTCTTTTTTGTATCGGCCGTCTGCGTGGGCTTTGCCATGACGATATTCGAGTCCTGGCATAGCAGCCGGGCCTTCCACCGGCAGCTCGAGGCTCCGCTGCTCGCCAGCATGGGGCGCGTGCTCGCGGTCTTGCTGATGTTCTATCTGGTCGATGCGTTTTCTGGACCTGCTGCATCGGAGCGTTCTTCCCCTGCTGCTCCGTCCACGGGAGGAGACGTACCTTTTCTTTCTCGAGATCGCCTTGATGGCCGTGCCCATGGTGCTCTTGTTTCGGCGGCGGGTACGGACCAACCCGACCGCGCTGTACTACTGCGCGATTCTGGTGATCTTTGGGTTTATCACCCACCGGCTGAACGTGAGCGTGACTGGAGTCGAGGTGGCTTCGGGAACGCACTACGTGCCCAAGTGGACCGAGGTGGCTGCTCACGCTCAGCATCATCGCGTTCGGCTTCGCCGTTTTCCGGATTGCCGCCAAGAATTTCCCCGTCTTCCCGGCCGAGAAGAAGAACATAATCGTCCGGCCGGCGCTGACGCCGCTGCCCGGAGAAACCGACTAGTCGATGGAAAAAGGGGACCCAGGGCGTCCATGGCTCCGGGTGAGCCTGGCCGTCAAGCTCGCCGCGAGCCTCGTGGTTGGCACCGCAGCGCTCTTTCTGCTTTTCGGTTACCTGAACCTGCGCCTGCAGCGGCAAAGCTCCCAGGAAATGGTCCTGCAGAGCGCTGAGCGTATCAGCGACCTCATCCAGCGCAGCACGCGCTACCAGATGATGCGCAACGACCGCGAGGCGCTCTACCAAGTGATCACCACAATCGGAAGCGAGCCCGGCATCCGCCGCATCCGCATCTTCAACGAAGAAGGCCGGGTCAGCGTCTCCACCGATCCGCGCGAGATCAATACGCTCGTCGACAAGCGCGCCGAGGCATGCTACGGCTGCCACGCGCCGGAGAAAAAGCTCGGCGAACCGCTCGCGCGCCTGGCGCGGCCCGATCGCGCGCGTATTTTCACCGACGCCGGCGGCGAGCGCATCCTCGGCGTCATCCGCCCGATTGAAAACGAGCCGGAGTGCTCCAACGCCTCCTGCCACGCGCATCCCGCCGGACGCCAGGTCCTCGGGGTGATTGATGCAGACCTCTCGCTGGCCTCCGTGGACGCGCGCCTTGCCGAACACCAGGCGCGGCTCACCCAGTTCACCGGCCTAGCCATCCTGGCCATGTCCGGGCTCAGCATGGTGTTCGTCTGGCTGGTCGTTCACCGGCCCGTCCAGGAACTCACCACGGGCACCAAAAAAGTGGCCAGCGGAGACTTGAGCTACCGCCTTCCCGCTCACACCGGGGCGTTCCACACGGAAGACGAACTGAGCGACCTCGCAGCGTCGTTCAACAAAATGACCGCGGAGTTGGCCGCCGCGCACGGCGAACTGACCGCCTGGGCGCGCACGCTGGAGGACCGCGTCGAAGAAAAAACGCATGAGCTGCGCCGCGCGCATGAGCATGTACTGCAGGTGGAAAAAATGGCCTCGATCGGCAAGCTCGCTGCGGTCGTAGCGCACGAAATCAACAATCCGCTCGCCGGAATCCTGACCTATACGAAACTGCTGAAGAAGTGGCTGGAGCGAGGCGATTGGGAATCCACGCGGCGCGAAGAGGTGCGCGGCTCGCTTGACTTGGTCGAGTCTGAGATCCGCCGCTGCGGCGAGATCGTCAAGAACCTGCTGCAGTTCTCGCGCGCGGCGCCGATGAACCTGGAGTGGACCGACGCAAACGTCGTGGTCGAGCGCGTGGTTCGCCTGGTCATGCATCAGCTCGAACTCTCCGGCATCCAACTTCAGCAGGAACTCACGCCCACCGGCGAAGACGGCCTGCCGCGGATTCACTGCGACCCCTCCCAACTCCAACAGGTCTTGCTCGCCATGGTCATGAACGCCATCGACGCCATGCCGCACGGCGGAAACCTGCGCCTGCGCAGCCACCCGCTGCCAGTCGGGCGGGCCACCATACCTGATGGTGCAACTGGAAGTAGAGGACGACGGCATGGGCATTGCGCCGGACCTCTTGCCAAGGCTTTTCGAGCCCTTCTTCACCACCAAGGAGCGCGGACGCGGCGTGGGGCTGGGGCTGGCCATCAGCAAGAGCATCATCGAGCGTCATGGAGGACGCATCGAGGTCGCTTCGGAGCCCGGACGCGGCACGAAGTTCACGTTGACGTTGCCGGTCGAAGGCCCCAGGGGCGCAGTCGCGCCGCAAGAGAAACGTCCAACCGCGGAACCCGTCGCCGCGGCACCGACAAAATCAGAAAGGTAATTGGCCATGAGTGAAAAGGGAAACCTGCTGATTGTGGATGACGAAGCCATCGTCCGCGATTCGCTGGGCAAGTGGTTCCGCGAGGAAGGTTACGAAATCGGGTCCGCCGAGAGTGCCAGCGAGGCGCTCACGCGCATGGCTGAGCACCGCTGGGACCTTGCCCTGGTGGACATCAAGATGCCCGGTACGGATGGCATGGAGCTGCAGCGACGCCTCCGGGAGATCGATCCCGAATTGCCCGTCATCATCATGACCGGCTATGCGTCCGTGGAAACGGCCGTCGAGGCGCTCAAGAACGGCGCTTACGACTACGTCACCAAGCCCTTCGACCCCGACGACATCGCCAATGCGGTCCGCAACGCCCTCTCACATCGCCGTGTGCGTCAGGAGAACGTCCGGCTGCGCGAGACGGTGGTCGAGGCCGTGCGCGCGCAGGAGATCATCGGCCGCAGTGCCCGCCATCGCCAAGCTCCTCGACGCCGTCGAAACGGTTGGGCCGACGGAGGCCACCGTCCTCATCACCGGCCAGAGCGGCACCGGCAAAGAACTGGTCGCGCGCGCGATCCATGCGGCCAGCCCGCGTCGTTTCCATCCCCTGGTCGTGATCCACTGCGGCGCCCTGACAGAGACTCTGCTCGAATCAGAGCTTTTTGGCCATGAAAAGGGTGCGTTCACCGGGGCGCAGTATCGCAAGAAGGGAAAGTTCGAGGTCGCCGAGGGCGGCACGGTGTTCCTCGATGAAATCGGCGATATCAGCCTGAAAACGCAAACGGATCTGTTGCGCGTCCTGCAGGATCACGAAATCACGCGGGTGGGCGGCACGCAGTCCATCCACGTCGATTTCCGCTGCGTGGCGGCCACGAACAAGGACCTCGAGAAGCTGGTGGAGGACGGATCGTTTCGCGCCGATCTCTACTACCGGCTGAACGTTTTTCGCATCGAAGTGCCGCCGCTGCGTGACCGCCGCGAAGATATCCCCCTGCTGGTGGACAATTTCGTCCGCCGCCTCTCCCAACAGATGAACAAGCGCATTGCGCGGGTCTCGCCGGAAGCCATGCTGTTGCTGCAGCAGCACGACTGGCCCGGCAACGTGCGCGAACTGGAGAACGCCGTTGAGCGCGCCATGGTCGTCGCCGATGCCTCCGGCCCGAATGCTCAGCTCGAGCCGCACGACTTCACGCTCAAGCTCTCCGGCCGGGAGGCAGCATCTACCGAGCCGGTACCCCGCACCCTGGACGATATGGAGCGCCAGCACATCCTACGCATCCTGGAGGAATGCGGAGGCAATCAAACGCGCGCCGCGGAAGTGCTCGATATCGACCGGGTTACCCTCTACAACAAATTGAAACGCTACGGCTGGAAGAGGTCGTCCCCTACCGGCGTGCATTGATCCCGCCCCCGGTGCCGCCGATGATGCACATTGACCTGGTGCCGGTTGGCAAGATTGAGGCGGCCGCGCTCGGCGAGCTGGCTTCAGGACTTTCCGCTGCGCTCGGCGCGCGTTGCCAGGTTCTCTCCTCCCGAATCGATCCGGAGTTCGCTTATCATCCGGAGCGCGAGCAGTATCACTCCTCCGAAATCCTTGCTTACATGGCGGACATGTTCGCGCGGGACGCCAGCGCGAACTCTCCCGGCCGGCGATTGCTTGGCGTCACCTCGGCCGATCTCTACATTCCGATCCTGACCTTCGTTTTCGGCGAGGCGCGGTTCGGCGGCAATTGCGCCGTCGTCTCGACGCACCGCCTTCGTCAGGAGTTCTACGGGTTGCCTCCCGATCCGGCGTTGCTTCGTGAGCGCCTGCTCAAGGAGGCGATTCACGAAATCGGTCACACGCTCTCTTTGCCGCACTGCGAGGACTATCTTTGTGCTATGGCTCCCTCCCATGCGGTCGAGTGGATCGATTTGAAATCGGTGGAGTTCTGTCCCCAATGTGCGGCCCGGCCGACCTGTCTTGGGCGGGCGGGCACCGGCTCGCACCAATCGTGAAGTCGAGCTATGGCGCGCTGGACGTAGCGAACCTGCGCACCTCACTCATCCTAGTGTCCCGTTTTGGCCGTTCTTTGGGATTGGACTTGCTGTGTGCGAGGTCACGCAGGGGCGCGGAGCGACTGGGTTAACCCGCGCAGAACGGCACGATTAAACACCTCAAATCATCATCTAAGCATATGCAAATAAATAAGTTAAGCCGCCGCAGGACGGCCTGTTCGTGGCCCGTATCGTGCCCAATCCTGAGTGGAGGATCAAGGCCATGTCACGGCACTCGACCACCTTGCCACCGCCGCCCAACGGGGCACGAACCGAGGAGCAAACTCAGAAACCCGTGCGCACGTCGAAAACGCCGATTGTCAGCGTGCCTCCGCGGCTGCAGGTCGGTGCCCCAACGCACCGGCATGAGGTGTTTGCCGAGGCGCTGTTGGAGGCGAGCCCGACGCGTCCACCCCATCGCACATTCGACGTCGTCGTATCGTTGATGATCCACTCCGTGCTGATTGGCATACTGATTCTCTTGCCGCTGCTATTCACGGAGGCTATTGATTTGAAACAGTTCACCCAGACGATGCTCGTCGCACCGCCGCCTCCGCCGCCTCCTCCACCTCCAGCGGCTCCGGCCATCGTCAAGGTCTCCAGCGTGTCCCGGAAGACATTCATCACGGGCGGAAAGCTGATGGCGCCAGTAGCTATCCCGGAAAAAATCGCCATGATCAAAGAAGAGGCGCTGCCACCGGATGTCGGCAGCGTTGGCGTGGTCGGCGGAGTGCCTGGAGGCGTTCCCGGTGGCCAGCTTGGCGGAGTGATTGGAGGCATCCTCTCAAGCGCGCCTCGCACTACTTTGCCGCCGCCACCCACTGCAGCGGCACCTAAAGCGCCAGTGCGCGTCGGCGGGCGCATCCGCGAGCCGCGAATCATAAACCGCGTCGAACCGACCTACCCCACGCTGGCGCGGCAGGCTCGCATGCAGGGTGACGTCGTGATTGACGCGGTCATCGGCGTCGATGGCCGGGTACAGGAGATGAAGGTCGTTTCCGGCCATCCGCTCCTGGTCCCCGCAGCGCTGGAAGCGCTCAGCAAGTGGCGCTATGAGCCGACGTACCTGAACGACGAACCGATTCCGGTCCAGTTGTTGGTGACCTTACGATTCCGGCTCCAGTGATCGAGCACTCAGAGCAATTGAGGGGGCCCCGATGTCCTGGCAGGATGACTACCGCAGCAAGTTGACGAGTGCGCGCGAGGCCCTCCGCGCCGTAAGTTCGGGGATGCGCATTTACATCCATCCGGGCTGCGCGGAGCCGGAGGTTCTCGTCGAGGCGCTGATGGAGCGCGCGGCGTTCGTTCGTGAGGTCGAGATCGTCCACCTTCTCACGCTCGGCCGCGCCGATTACATCCGCCCAGACATGGCCGGCCACTTCCGCCACAACGCCATGTTCATCGGCGGCAACGTCCGCGAAGCCGTGAACGACGGCCGCGCCGATTACACGCCGATCTTCTTGAGCCAGATCGAAGGGCTCTTTGAAAGCGGCGCTATGCCGCTCGATGTGGCGCTGATTCAGGTTTCCCCGCCGGATGCGCACGGGTTCTGCAGTTTTGGCGTAGGGGTGGATACCACACTCACGGCGGCAAAGACGGCGCGGCGCGTCATCGCCCAGGTGAACGACCAGATGCCACGCACCTACGGTGACAGCTTCATTCACACGACCGAGCTCGACGCGGTGGTGGAAGTCTCGCGCCCGCTGTGCGAGCTGCCCAAAGTCGAGATCTCCGAAACCCATCAGGCCATCGCGCGCAACGTAGCCTGCCTCGTTGAGGACGGTGCCACTCTCCAGCTTGGCATCGGCGGCATTCCCGACGCCGTTCTTCTTCAGTTGCCCAACCACAAGGATCTCGGCATTCATACCGAGATGCTCTCGGATAGCGTGATCCCGCTGATCGAATCCGGGGTGATCAACGGCAGTAAGAAGACTCTTCACCCCCGCAAAGTGATTGTGGGATTTCTACTCGGCTCGAAAGAACTCTTCGATTTCGTGGACAACAATCCGGTCTTCGAATTCCACCCAAACAGCTACACGAATGACCCGGTTCTCGTCGCGCAGAACGACAACATGGTGGCGGTGAATTCCGCTCTGCAGGTGGATATCACCGGGCAGGTCTGCGCCGATTCGGTCGGCACCTATTTCTACAGCGGCATTGGGGGGCAGGTGGACTTCATGCGCGGCGCTTCCCGGTCGCGCGGCGGCAAACCCATCATCGCTTTGCCTGCCACCGCCAAGGGAGGTACTATCTCGCGCATCGTGCCTATGCTCGACCCGGGCGCGGGTGTGGTCACTTCGCGCGGCACCGTGCACTACGTCGTCACCGAATTCGGTATCGCTTATCTACACGGCCGCACCATCCGCCAGCGCGCCGAAGCACTCATCCAGATCGCCCATCCCGATTTCCGCGACCAGCTCTACGACTACTGCGAGCGCACGCGCTGGCTTCAACGGCCACGCGAGGCGGCTTTGGAACCCAAGCTCGTGAGGAATGATGCAGAGCAATGAGGGAGGACCTCGGTGACTCTGACGCTAGATCGCAAACCGGCGGCGCCCCGCGGCAAGGTCACGATCGATCCCGAAGAGTGTAAGGGCTGTGGCCTGTGCCTGGACGCCTGCCCGCCGCATTGCCTGGAGTTCGAGCCGCAGCTCGGCCCATACGGCGTGCGCCCCGCGCATTACACCGGCCAGGGTTGCACCGGCTGCGGCATCTGCTTCTACACGTGCCCCGAGCCCGGAGCGATCACGGTCTATCGCGCCGCAGGGCCCGCCAGGATCCCGCCGAAAACGGATGGGGAGACCGCGCATGCGCCAACTCACTAAAGGCAACGTTGCGGTGATACAGGGCGCGGTTCTCGCAGGGTGCCGCGCGTATTATGGTTACCCCATCACTCCGGCCAGCGAAATCGCCGAAGCTGCTTCGCTTTACCTGCCTCAAGTCGGCGGCGTCTTCCTCCAGGCCGAAAGTGAAGTCTCCGCCATCAACATGGTCTACGGTGCGGCCTCGGCCGGAGTACGCGCCATGTCGGGTTCTTCCGGCCCCGGCCTCAGCCTGATGCAGGAAGGCATGTCGTACCTCGCGGGCTCGGAGCTGCCCTGCGTGGTTGTGGACGTCGTCCGCGGCGGGCCCGGCCTTGGCAATATCGCTCCGGAACAGAGCGACTACTTTGCCATGGTCAAGGGCGGCGGCCACGGAAACTATCGAAACCTCGTCGTGGCGCCGGCTTCCGTGCAGGAGATGGCCGACCTGACGATGCTGGCCTTCGAACTGGCGGATCGCTACCGTAATCCCGCCGTCGTGCTCACCGATGGCTTCATCGGCCAGATGATGGAGCCGGTCGACCTCCACGCGCACATCGTGCAGCCTCCGGAAAAGCCTTGGGCCGTTCGCGGCACGCCCGAGACGCGGCCGAACCTGATCTCCTCCATCTACCTCGAACCGGATGCGCTCGAAGCGCACATCCGCAAGCTCGAGGAAAAGTACGCCCGCGCGGCCAAAGTCGAAGCGCGCCACGAACTCTACCTGGCCGAAGATGCCGAGCTGCTTCTGGTCGGTTACGGCATTGCTTCGCGGGTGCTCCGTTCGGTCGTCGAACGGTTGCGCGCACAAGGCGTGCGCGTCGGGCTCTTCCGCCCCATCACGCTCTGGCCCTTCCCCTCCCGGGCGTTGGCGGAAGCGGCCCGCCAGGTGCGCATGGTCCTGGTGGTGGAGATGAGCACGGGCCAGATGGTCGAAGACGTGCGGCTCTCGCTCGATGGACGCGTGCCGGTGGAGTTCTATGGCCGCGTCGGCGGCAACGTGCCGCTGGCCGAAGAAGTCTCCGCCCAACTTCTGCAGCGCGCGGGAATCACGGAGAGTGTTCCGGTGCGGTGACGCGCCGGAAGCAAAGGAGAAGCGCCGTGGCGGACTACGAGATCGCGCAGGCAAAGTCGCCGGTCTTCTACGACCGGTACGAGCGCAAGTCCGAGCTGCAGCAGCAAACGCACTACTGCCCCGGCTGTGGCCACGGCGTCGCGCACAAACTCATTGCCGAGGCGCTTGAAGATTTAGGCCTCCAGGACCGCACGATCTTCGTCAGCCCTGTCGGCTGCTCGGTCTTCGCCTATTACTATTTCGACGTCGGCAACGTCCAGGCCGCGCACGGCCGCACACCCGCCGTGGCCACCGCACTCAAGCGCTCCTGCCCGGAGAGCATCGTCATCGCCTATCAAGGCGATGGTGACCTGGCCGCCATCGGCACCGCAGAAATCATCCACGCCGCCAACCGCGGCGAAAAGATCAGCGTCTTCTTCGTGAACAACGCGATTTATGGAATGACGGGTGGCCAGATGGCGCCCACGACGCTCGTCGGCCAGGTCAGCACCACGTCACCCTGGGGCCGGCGTCCCGCCAACGAAGGTTTCCCGTTGCACGTCGCCGAGCTCCTGGCCACGTTGGAAGCCCCGGTTTACATCGAGCGCGTCGCGCTCTGCGACAACAAGAACATCATGCGGGCCCGTAAGGCCGTGCGGAAGGCGATTGAACTACAACGCGACGGTGCCGGCTTTGCGTTCGTCGAAATCCTTTCCCCCTGCCCCACCATCTGGAACATGACGCCCGTCGAGGCGCGCCAGTGGCTCGTCGAAAAGATGCTGCCGGTTTTTCCTCTCGGCACCTTGCGCGACCGCAAGCCGGAGATCCCCGAGATTCCCGGACCGAAAGTCGTGACCCCGGCGGAGCTACTGAAGTTGGGCCACACGCCGGACTTGCAGCCAGCCTCCACGAGGGCACAGGCTCGTGATCTCAATATCAAGATTGCGGGGTTTGGCGGCCAGGGAGTGCTCTTGCTCGGCCAGATCCTGGCGCAGATGGGCATGCAGGAAGGTCTTGAAGTGAGCTGGCTGCCGTCCTATGGCCCGGAAATGCGCAGCGGCAGCGCGCACTGCCACGTCTGCCTCTCGCACGAGCGCATCGGCTCACCGCTCATCGAGCGGCCGGACGTGCTCATCGCCATGAACGAGATCTCGTTGCGGAAGTTCGCGACGCAGGTCCCGCGCGGGGGGATCGTTCTCTACAACCGCGATGCACTGCCCGCCGGCTTCGCCATCCCCGGAGCGCGCGTCCACTGTGTGGACGCCTCCGCGATCGCCGATCAGATCGGCTCCGCGAAGGTCGCCAATGTCGTCATGCTCGGTGCGCTGCTCGGCTTGACTCAGGCCATGCCCGCGGCCACGGCCATGGCCGTTATCGAAAACGCAGTCAGGAGAAAGAACCTGCTCGACCTCAACCGCCAGGCGCTTGAGGCCGGTAGGCAAGCCGTTTCGCAGCCTTCCGCCGAACTTGTTCGCTAGTTTTCGCTGGATTTCGTCAACAACCGGAGAGATTCAGTTCTGCGTACTGCCAGGGCTTCCGTGCGGAGGCGCTCTGCTGCGCGGAAAAGAAAAAGGCGCGAACCCGCTCGCCGTAGCGTGGCGGGCCCGCGCCGAAGTTCAAGTGGCTAGAGGGGGCTGACGTTCGACGCCTGCAGGCCCTTGGGGCCCGTAGTGACCTCGAATTCAACCGCTTGGCCGTCGCTCAGCGACTTGTACCCCTCCGCCTGGATCGCGGAAAAGTGGACGAAAACGTCCTCGCCGGACTGGCGCTGGATGAATCCGTAGCCCTTGCTGGCGTTGAACCACTTGACTGTTCCTTGTTCTCTCACTTTGTTTCCTTCTTTCGATTTAAGCTATTTGGTGCTTCACGTCCCGGCTCGCCGGGCCCTCCAGCCGTACAACAAAAAAGGCCACAAGTTTGACCTTGCAGCCCCTTCAACGAACTCAAAGGTTTTACAAGAGCAACAAACGCAAAAACATGCTACCACAAACCGCTCTTGGCGCCCAGCGAATTCTTTGCACAACTTGAAGCGTGGTAGCGATACCGGGATTCGAACCCGGATTTCGGCCTTGAGAGGGCCGCGTCCTAACCCTTAGACGATATCGCCTCGGAGGACAGCGCGAACCGCTTGGTTCTGAAAACCCTCAAACTCAGCGCTGCCTTGATTTTATAGCGTGGAACCTCAATCTCCGTCAAGGCGCGCGGCTAATCCGCAGCGTGCTCCGCTTCTTTAGTCGGCAGGTCCCGCCGCGGCGGGAGGATTGAGAAGAATTTATTACGGCACGACGGGCAGCGGTACGCTGGCGTCCGCAGCATGTGCCAGAATCTGGGGAATCCCTGCCGTACATACTCGTGCCCGATCCGTTGCAGGTTCAGGGTGCCGCACGCGCGGCAATGCGCGTTGAACAGGAACGCAGGTGGCACGCTCCAGCCGTAGAACCGCCGGTCGCATCGCTCGCATCGCCAGGGACGCACGCCGGTCCACCCGAGCGCGTGCTCCAACACACCCTTGCGCCGCGAGCGATGACACGTGCAGTCCTTGCAATGCGGACAGATCACTGGGGACGCACCCCACGCGCGTCGTTGCCGGAAGCATAAGCGAAAGGCGAGAGCAATTCAACGCCGCGCTGCCGGAATGGGAATCCACAGACGCCCCGAGCCGTGTAGAATAGCGCCGAGGAGAGACGATGCCCGGCTACACCGTCGAACACGCGCGCGCCGGCCTTCACGCACGCTTGCCCAAGCTCGAAACGTGGCCCAACCAGTTCCCCGGCTACGTCATCACCACGCGCTTTCCCGAGTACACCTCCATTTGCCCCAAGACCGGCTTGCCCGACTATGGCGCGCTCACCATCGAGTACGAACCGCACAAGCACTGCCTCGAACTGAAGGCGCTTAAGCTCTATTTGCTTGCCTTCCGCAACCTCGGCATTTTCTATGAGAATGCCGTCAACCGCATCTTGCGCGACGTCGTGGCCGCCACGCACCCCGCGTGGTGCCTGGTGCGCGGGGAATTCACGCCGCGCGGCGGCCTCACGACCACCGTCGAAGCCCGCTGGCCCCGCCGGCGCAAGTGAGACTCCCGGTGCACATTGCGCATGCGACGGCGTAGACAACCCCGCGAGCCTCAGCCATAATCGAAGGCACGGGGGCAAGACCAACCCAGATCAACACAGACCGGCCCAAGGCCGGCGTTACGCGAAAGAGCCGTCAGGAGGCTAGATGAGCGTCATTCCGAGCGCACCTCAACCGAGCAGCGAGCAACCGATTTACGAAGCCTCGCCGACGCCGCGCTGGATTATTGCTGCTTTTGTTTTGCTTCTCGCTGGGATCGGATTCGTGGCCTACCAGGGCTATACCGCGCGCACAAAGCTCGTGAGCGACCTCGCCAAAGCGCAGGAGCAGGCTAAAGTCCTGGCCGCGCAAATTGACCAGGCCAACGAGCGCATTGCGGACCTAAAGGGCAGGCTCCAGGTAACCTCGCAAAAACTAGGCCTCACACAGGAAGATCTCGCGCGTGCCCGAGTGCAATCACAGGAATTCCGCAAGGAGCAGCAGGCAAGCGATGCCCGCCTGGTGTCGCAGATCGGCCAGGTAAAACAGGAGAGCGAAGCCAAGATCGGCCAGGTCTCCACAGAACTTGGCGGCGCGAAGACGGACATCGAACTGACAAAGAAAGAGCTGGAAGCGACGAAAGCCAGACTAACCACCGCCACCGGCGATATCAGCGGGCAAGGCGTCCTGATCGCCCGCAACCACGATGAGCTCGAAGATCTGAAACGCCTGGGCGAACGCAACTTCACCGAATTCACGCTGGGCAAGACCAAACAGCCTCAGCGCATCGGTCCCATCCAGATGCTGCTGCGCAGTGTGGACCCCAAGAAGTACAAGTTCACCGTGGACGTATACGCCGACGACAAGCGGATCGAGAAAAAGGATAAGACCGTAGACGAGCCGGTGCAGTTCTACGTCCGGGGTGCCCGCGCGCCTTACGAGATTGTGGTTTTTGAAGCCACCAAGGACAAGATCAAAGGCTATCTATCCACGCCCAAGGAAGGTGGCCCAGCCCCAGCCAAGCAGTAGGATGGGCGCAGCGCGCCCCTCGGCGTACTAAATTTCGTGTCCGACTAAGTTTGTTTCGGGCGGAGCCTACTCGAATTCCTTCAGCGTCGTAGCCATGTCACGCAGTCTCTGGTCCACCAGTCCCCAAACCGTACCCGGCTCGAACTTCCCCTCGGCGTCGCGCCGGCCCGCTTTCGCGCCGGTGAGAATCTCGATGCCCTGCTCGACCGATGCCACGGGCAGAACGTGGAACCTTCCCGCGCCCACCGCCTCGATCACGTCTTCGCGCAACATCAAGTCCTCTATGTTTTCGATCGGGATGACGACGCCTTGCCGCCCAGTGAGGCCCTTCACCCGGCACACATCATAGAAGCCTTCAATCTTCTGATTCACTCCGCCGATCGGTTGGATGTCGCCCTGCTGGTTCACCGATCCGGTGACGGCGATGTCCTGCCGGATGGGCAGCCCGCTCAGCGCGGAGATGCAGCGCGTAAATCTCGGTCGAGCTGGCGCTGTCGCCGTCGATCCCCGAGTACGATTGCTCGAAGCAGATGCTCGCCGCGAGCGACAGCGGCTTGTCCTGCGCAAAGCGCGAGCGCAGGAAGCCGGCGATGATGTGCATGCCCTTGTCGTGGATACGCCCGCTCAAGTTCGATTCACGCTCGATGTTGATCAGCCCGGCTTTTCCCAGCGCCGCCGAAGCGGTGATGCGCACGGGTTTCCCGAACGCATACCCGCCGATTTCCAGCACGCTCAGCCCGTTCACCTGGCCGACTGCGCGCGCCCTCGGTATCGATCAGCAGCGTGCCGTCCTCGATCATTTCGCGGATTTTCGTTTCGATCAGGTTGTGGCGCTCCATCTTGGCTTCAATGGCGCCGCGTACGTGCCGCGCCGTGACCGGCGAATCCCCCGCTTCCCGTGCGGCGTAGCAGGCCTCTCGCGCCAGGTCGGCCAGGTCTGTGAACCGCGCGGTGACCTTGCTGCGCCGCCCGGCATGGCGCACGCCGTACTCGATCATGGCGGCCACCGCGCTGCGGTCGAAGGGGCAAAGGCCCTCGTCGTCACACAGCTTCCGCAAGCGCCCGCCGTATTGCAGGATGACCTCGTCGTTCATCACCATCTCTTCGTCGAACTCTGCGCGCACCTTGAATATCTTGCGGAAGTCCTCCTCGTACACGTAGAGCAGCTCATACATCTCGCGGTCGCCGATCAGGATGATCTTGACGTTGATTTCCACCGGCTCCGGTTTCAGCGCGGATGCGGCAAACGGGAAGAAAAAGTCCATCGGCTGGATCTCCAGCTTCCCGTGGTTCAGCGTGCGCTTCAGAGTGCGCCACACGCCTGGCTCGGTCAGCGTGTCGAGCGCGTACATGATCAGGAAACCGCCGTCCGCGCGCAGGATTGAGCCGGCACGCAGGTCCATGAAGTCCGAGCTCCAGCCGCCGCGGGCATCGTAGGCGCGCTGGATGGTGCCGAACAGATTCGGGTACGTCGGCGTCGTCTCGAAAATCACCGGCGACGTGTCGTGCTCGTTGTGCGCCAGGAGGACGTTGACGCCGTACACGCGGAATGGATCGCGGTCGCTCTGGGCAGGCCGTGCGTCTGGCTCATGCCGTCCGGCGACTCCTCCGCCTGCTCCTCTTCTCCCTCGCGCTCCTTGAACGGATCGAGATTATCCAGGATGTGGTGACGCACCTCTTCGAGGTACTCGGGACCGTCCCCGCCTGGATATTTCTCCTTGAGCTCCTCGATCACGCCGTCCACCAGCACTGAAGCCGCCTCCTGCTCCAGGTAGCTCAGTTCGCTCGCCAACTCGCGGGAAAGCGTCAACGTTTTCCGGTAAACGACGGTGAACTCCTGCCGGAACTGCTCGTACTTCCGCTCCAGCTCTTCGGCCGCCGCACTTTCGATCTTTCCTTCGTGCACCAGTTTGGGGATGTCCTCGATGGGCACCATCTGCCCTTCGAGCACCGGGAAAATCTCCGGCAGCGCGACGGCACCCACCTGCATGTGGCCCAGCGCGAACTGGTCCTGCGCGATGCGCCGCGTGAAGTCGTCCATCAGCTCTTTTTCGCGGGCCGTGAAACGATCCACGATGCGGCTCTTCTGCCGTTGGAAGGGCTCGCCCTCGAAGACCTGGGGAATCCGCCGCCGCAGGAATTCGATTCCGGACTGCATGTCTTTCTTGAAGCCCGTCGGCCTGGCCGCGCGGCAGCGTCAGCAGCCGCGGGCGGTCCGCGCTCTTGAAATTGTTCACGTAACAGCGGTCCGGCGAGGGCTGGGTCGACGGCTGCAGCTCCTCGATCATGCGCACAATCATGCCGCCACGGCTGGTGCCCGCCAGCCCGCACACGAAGACGTTGTAGCCCGGCGCATTCAGCTCCACGCCCATTTTCAGCGCGCGGATCGCGCGGTCCTGCCCGATCACGCCTTCGAGCGGCTCCGCCTGCGCCGTCGTCTCGAAGGGCACGCGGGAAGTGTCGCACCGCCAGCGCAGTTTTTCCGGAGAAAGCTCAGTGGGGGTTGCGGCCGGCTTGGTAACCATGGGGACCTCTTCCGAGCGCGCTACTCTAGCACAGCCCGCCGGGCCTCCCAATACCACTCCATTGAGCAGGCACCGGCATTCCTCGACGCCGGCGCGCGACGCCGATCGAGGATCCAGGGGCCAGGATGAACTCCTGCCGGGGATTCGGCCGTTCAGCCCGAGCTCTCGCTCGCCCCATGGCTTTCCAGTAAGCTGGCCGCCGTGGCCACGACGATAGGCCCAAGTACCAGGCCCAGCATGCCGAAGACAACAATGCCACCAAATGCGCTAATGAAAACCAGCAGTCCATTCAGTCGCGCGTGCCCGCTGAGCATGATCGGCCGCAGAAAGCTGTCAATTACAGAGGTGAACCCGCCGCAGATCGCTAGCAACAGAATCGCCCGCCACGCGTGTCCCGTCAGGACCAACCAAATACTCGCCGGCACCCAAATGAGGGCCGATCCCACGACCGGGAGTAGCGAACTGAATGCCATCACCACGCCCCAGAAGAGCGCCGCGCTCAAACCGACGACGGCAAAGCCGATGCCACAGACCAGACCCTGCACCGCCGCAATCACCAGGCTGGTGGTCACGCTTGCGTGGATGAGGACGCGCGTCTGCGTTAGCATGCGCTCGCGTCGCCCCTTCTCAAAGGGGAGCAGAACCCGCACGCCGGACATGATCGTCTCCGCATCCCGGAAGAAATAGAAGAGCGCAAACAGGGTGACGAACAGTTCGAAGAGGAACAGCGCGGCATTGCGCAGCACCGTGCCCACTTGAGACGCAACGAAACCTGCAACCTGCTCTGCGTAGCGCTGCACGAGTCCCGAGAGATTCGCGCTCCCTCCGCCCGATTGCGCGATCTCGAAGTGCCCCTGCACCCACTGCCAGGCGCGTTCAAACGCGGGCAGTTGCCCGGCGCTGATGGCCTGTTGGATGCCGCGCGCCGCAACGAAGCCCTCGCGCACGAAGAGCGTCATCAGCAGCAGCGCGGGCACGATCAGAATCAGTGTGACCCCGGCCGTGCTGGCTGCTGCGGCGCGCGTCTTTCCCCAACGCCGCTCCAGCCGCATGTGCAAAGGATAGAAAACGACCACCAGGACGCCTGCCCAGCCCAGCGGCACCAGAAACGGTGCAAACACCCGATAGACCAGGTAGGCGAGCAGGATCACTACGCCGTAGAACAACGCCGTGTTGAGATGCTCGCCGGTGGAGTGGTCAGTCATCGGAAACGTCTGCTCCTAACGTTATATAATCCCGGGCGTCCAAATCTGCAGGCCGCGCGCCGCTCGAGGTCCGACTCCGGCCCCACACCATGACGAACGGATTGCCCAACGTCTACGCGCACAAGGCGCGCCTACTGGCCATACTCGCTCTCATTAATTTTGTCAACTTTGCCTACCGCCTTGTCGTCCCACCCCTGGTGCCGATGTTGCGCGCGGAATTCGGCCTCAGCAGCACACGACTCGCGCTCCTGCAAGGCGCGCTGCAGATCGTGCTCGCCATCGCCACGATCCCTTTTGCCTGGCTTTCCGACCGCTACAGCCGGCCGAGGATCATCGGCTATGGAATGGTCTTCTGCGGAATCGTGACTCTCGTGACAGGAATGGCGCATACCTTCGCACTTCTAGTCGTCGCTCGCGCCCTCGTCGGCGTGGGCGAAGCCGCATATGCTCCCGCCGCGCAATCCATGATCTCTGGCGCAGTCACCGAAGAGCGCCGTGCCGAAGCGCAAGCCGTCTTCGCCGCAGGCATGCTCGCGGGAGCCACCTTCGGTCTCGCAATTGGCGGACTCATCGGTGAGAAGTGGGGCTGGCGGCCGGTGTTCTTCGTCATCGGCGTACCTGGGATCCTCATCGCCCTTCTGGCGCTGCACTTGAAGGAACCCCCACGCGGCCCGCGCAGCGACTTGGTTCCCCTTTCCCATCTCCTGGCGGTTCCGGCCTTCCTGGCGCTCATCCTCAGCGGTGTCTTCATCACCTTCACGAGTGTGGCCATCATTTTCTGGGGGCCGGAGTTCGTGAAGGACTGGAAGGACTTCACTCCGGCTCAGGCCGGCGTCTCTCTGGGCGTCACGGTTCTGCTGGCTTCGCTGTTCGGCGTTCTCACCGGCGGTTACGTGGCCGACTGGATGCAGAAGCACTTCCACTATGGACGCATCCTCACGGTCGCCATCGCGTTTCTGGCGGCAGCTCCCTGCGCTTTGTGGGGACTCTACACCGACGAGAAAGCACTGGTGCTCGTGGCGCTGTTCCTCGCCGCGTTTTTCATGTCCTGGTACCACGGCCCGGTCACGGCCGTCATTCATGACATGATGCCGCGGCGCGCCCACGCCACTTCCATCGGCATCTACATGTTCGCTACGCAGCTCATCGGCGGCGTACTCGGCCCATTCGTCGTCGGGCAGATTGACGACCGCTCCACGCTCTTCCGCGGCCTCCAAGTCGCCGTCGGTGTGATGGTGGCTGGCGCGCTCCTGATGTTCCTGGTGATCTACTTCATCCGGCGCGACGGCCTGCGCCATCCCAAACTCGATCACTATCACGCCGAGCCTGGCGATTAGCCCGCGCTCGCGCGCCGCAAGACCCTGCGCGGTGCTATAATCCGCCCATCTCGCAGAGAAACACCGTCATGAAAGACCCTGCCACTTGCAAACACGCTCAGACGCGGCTCATTGCCAAGGACAGCGACGCTGAATACGTGGAATGCGTGGAGTGCGGAGCGATCCTCGAGGCGGGTGAACTTCGAGAGCCTTCAGGTTTTGGCGAATCCCTCTCCGACGCGTGATCCTGCAGGCGTAGAGCGGACTCGCCGGACGAGTCAAACGCTCAATTGAGTCCCGATTTGTTGATCAGGCGGGTGACTCCGGCGGCGGGAACGTCGTAGAGTTCGTGCTCGTCCTCTTCCTCGAGGCGCTCGCGAAGGTATTCGGCGGCCACGTAGCTGGCTTCGCGGTCGGTGAGGTCGCGACCCGCCCGCGAGCGGAACTCCACGAACGCGAGATGTGCCAGGCCGATCACGACCCCGCGGCCATCCACGAAAAACTTGCAATCGATCGTATCGCTGTGGCGTGTGGCGATACCGTTCCACATGTGGGAGAAGCGGCACTGGTAGGTGTGCCCGGTGAGCTTCGACACGACTTCAAACGCGCCGACAAAGTCGGACATCGCGCCGCTATTGGCTAGAGCGACAGGCATTTCCCGTGTGGCCCGCGCCTTCAGACGCGGGGCCTTTCTCTCCCGCTATGCGTGAACAGGTTGGGGCTGCGCGAGCGCGCGCACGGCCGCGCCGACGCCCGCCCCGGCAGGCGCGCGGAAGCCCTGATCGAAGAGCACCTTTTCAAACGCGCCCAGGAAGAGCAGGAGATTCGAGCTCCTGCAGGTGTGGCCCATTAGGCCGACGCGGAAGATCTTGCCCTTGAGCGGGCCGAACCCTCCGGCAATCTCAATATTGAATTCGTCCATCAGTTGGCGGCGTGCCCTGGCGTCGTCAATTCCCGTCGGCACTTTGAGGCCGGTGACGGTCACCATGCGCTCCGCCGGGTTTTCGACAAACGGCTCAATGCCCATGGCTTCGAGGCCCGCGAGCAGGGCGTGCTGAATCTGGCGGTGATGCTCCCAGCGCGCTTCCAGGCCCTCTTCGAGTACGATGCGCAGCGCTTCGCGCAGGCCGAAAATGAGCGAGATTGGCGCCGTATGATGATAGGTGCGCTCCTTGCCCCAGTAATTCATTGTGGTGGTGAGGTCGAAATACCAGCTTTGCACCTTCGTCTTTCGCGCCCGCAAGGCCTCTTCCGCGCGCGGGCTCACCGTAATGGGCGCAAGTCCCGGCGGGCAACTGATGGCTTTCTGCGAGCCGCTGAAGCAGATGTCCAGCCGCTGGCGATCCACGTTGATGGGCATGCCCGCAAGCGTCGAGACGCAATCGACGACGAGCATGGTGTCGAGTTCGTCGGCCACTTTGCGGAAAGCGTCCAGGTTGCTGGCCACGCTGGTCGAACTCTCGCCGTGCGTCACGCCGAGGATTTTGATCTTCTTCCCCTTGCCTGCCCGGCGGACGTCATCCGGGTCCACGGTGCGCCCGAAAGGTGCTTCCACGCGGATCACGTTTGCGGCCGTTCGCTCGGCGATCTCCGCCATGCGTCCGGAAAATGTGCCGTTCACGCAGATGATTGCCGTATCGCCGGGTTCGAGCGGATTCACCACCGACGCCTCGATGGCTCCGGAGCCGGACGCCGAGATGGGAAACGTCGTCTTGTTCTCGGTCTGAAAGACCTGCCGCAGCAGCGTCTGCACATCCCCCATCATGGCGTGGAACCAGGGATCCAAGTGCCCCACCAGCGGCGTGGACATTGCGCGGTACACCCGCGGGTCCACCGACGACGGGCCCGGGGTCAACATCAAACGCGGCGGGGGAAGCAACTCTCCGAAGTGTTCATTCATGGTGTATGCCTCGGTTTTTGTGCGGCCACAGGGGCTCGCAGACAGCGCGGATTGCTAGTCTCTCTGATTCACACGCGCTCCGCAACATCCAAAATGTCTCCAAGCGAAGTTCAGGTGGCTCAGGAAGTTGGCCGCGGGTCAGCGGGTGGCCAGGCCGTGTGCAGTTTGATGCTTGGGCTGGTAAAGGCCAATCTCGCCTCCGCTGGGCAGCCGGATGGTCGTCCTGACTCCCCAGGGCTCCTCGCCAATCTCTGTGCATGAAACCTTCTTGGACTTGAGATCCTCGATGCATGCCTTCAGGTCGTCGCACATCAAGTAGAGCACCGCACCCAGGTGACGATGCCCAGCGTGAAGCTGACTGTTCTCTTCCATGACAGGGTGGACCGCTACCTCCGAAGGCGGGAGCGCAAAGATCAGCCAGCCCCTGCCAGCGTCCACGGAAGGAAATCCGAGAATGTCGCGGAAGAACGCGCGATCCGCTTCGGGATTCTTACTGTAGAGCAGGACGTGGGAGCCGATTATCATGGAATCGACCTCCTCCGGGTCTGATTTGTGAGCGATGCGCGGCCAGCTTTACAGACCAGCCCTGCCTTGTCAAACAGCGGGGGCTTGAGAAAGGAGCCTGAAGAAAAACCTGCCGGGCTCAAGCCCAGCGCTGCGACCACGGCAAGCTCGCGCCGCACAAGAGAGCGCAGGCTGAAACCTGTGCTACTCACGTTCAACGGTGGGGCGATTTGGCCTTGCGCCGCAGGATGGCTTCGATTTGCCGGATATGATTCACGTCATGCCCCGCCATCATGCTCACCATCATCTCCACGGATTCTTCACCGCGCTCGGCGTGCACGCCGAATAGTTTCCATTTCTCACCGGGCAGCGACTTCAGTAGCGCAAGGTTGTTTTCGCGTAAGGCGCGGAATGCGGCCAGGCACTCCCGGGGCGAACGCTTCGCGTAATTCATCTGCGATGCCCACGCATCCTGGTCGAACGCCTGAATGGGGCCTCCCGGCGCGCCGATCACCGTTCGCATGCGGTAGCCGACGACTACCTCGGTATCGGCAAGGTGGGCGAGAATCTGGGCCACGGACCATTTCCCCGGTGCGGGCTGTTTTTTCAGACGCGCTGTGGGCACGCCGCGGATCAGGCGTTCAATCCTCTTCGCCGAGCCACCCTGGATCTTCTCCGGCTTCTCGCCGCCCAAGTTGTCGAGCATTCGTTGTCTCTATTGCTGCGGCGTTTCCTGCATGGTCGGTGGCCGCCGTGTCCCAGTGTGCGTGTCATAACCACGGTAGACCGGGAGCGTCGCGTAGGGGACGGCCAATTTGGTCTGAAAAGAGCAGGGCGCACCGTCGCGGTGCGCCCCCATCACTGTGTCATCACGTCTGACCGTCAGCCGCGATTGCCTGCGTCCACTTTGACCGCCTTGCCCGGTATGACCGTGACGCGTTCACTGAAGAACGTGTGCCCTTCACTGTCGCGTAGTTCGATGTCATGCGGACCTGGCTGCAGCGAGAAATGCTTCATCTTGCCGGCGACGCCCGCATAGCCGCCGTCCACGTAAACCGAAGCGTCCTTCATATCCGTGGAGAGTTTGACCTCACCCGTGTTCGGGACACCGACATAACCGTAGGGGTAAGGACCCCACGGATAGAATGGGTCATACCACCCCGGGCCCCAGAAAAAGGGCCGATGCACGATCACCACCGGCGGCCACCGGACAACCACAACCCTTCTTTGAGCTGCGGCTGCTGGCGCCAAAGTAAGAAACGCCAATAGGGCAATCGCCGAGGCTTTCCAGAATCGAGTCATAGCTATTGCCCTCCCTTCCGGGTCGAGTTCAGAAGATTCACTGCCTGCACTCGACTCCTACTCAATTAGATGCGGTTTGTGGAATGCACGCTGCGCGCATAACTAGTTGAACATGAAAAGGATAGCGGCCGTCGAGCAGCTCCCCGGTGAGTTGTTCAGCGTCTCGGAGAGACTTCAATCCAGCGCTCTTGGAAGTTACGCGAGCGATGGCAGGGGTAGCGATGCGCGAATGGCGGTCCACAATCCGGACTCAGCACATACGGTAGTGGGTCAGTTTCCGATATGCCGACTAACCAGGCGTTAGTCCACAGTGCACACTGCCCGTGAGGGGGTGCAGTTCTCAGCATCCAACTGTCTTCCTAAAATTGCGCCTCTGTAGAAGTGGTCTTTTGAGCTTCTATCCCCTTGTCTGGCTCCGGATGCATTGATCGGACTGCTCCCTCGTAAGCTTTTTAAATACTGTCACTTATCGCTCGAAATAAGAAGCAAAGAACCAGAGCAGAGAAGGTTCTCCCAAAACCTGCATCTGGCCTTGCTCTTGCTGCTCTCTCCTGTACTGGTTGATGCGAGACAACTCTCACTTCGGGGTAAGATGGCCGAGAAGCGCCGCCGGAGGAACAGGAGAATTTCTATGAGCCTGTCCACCAATTTCGTTTCAGCAGTACTCATCGCCTTTTCACTTGCCGCGGTTGACTCGGTACTCGTGGATTCTCCCCTTCCCCAAAAGCAGCTGAAAACGTACCCCCTACGTAACAGCCCAAATTCTGCCGACATGTCGCCGGATGAACAATGGGTGGTCACCGAATGCACGATCCAGAAGAACACTGGGGATTCAGGGACGAAAACATTTCTCGAGGTCGTGCAACTTTGGAACTTCAAGGAAGACAAGCTGGTTGCAGAATTCAGGGCGCAGCAAGCGGATGTGACGGCGTCGGCGGGAGGGTACTTCTCGGACCCCATCCACGATTCACGATTTGTCAGGTTCTCACCGGATGGGAGCACGGTCGTGGCGTTAATTGATCGCACCATTCACGTTCTTCGCGCGCGGGACTTGACGGAGATCAGTGCGATTCGATTGTCGGCCCCGGACGAGGTGACGCAAACATTCGGCCATCACACCGTTATGGAAAAACCCAAAATAGACTGGATGGAAGTCTCCCCAAACGGAGATTTGACGGCGGTTCTCTGGGTTCGAGGCATGTCGTACACATACATCGAGGTGCAAGTATACGCCCTCGCCTCCGGTCAAATCGTCCTGAGCAAGAGCACTCCGGAAGGATGGCTTGGCTCAATCAAGGGGCTGGTGTGGGATCCGGATGGGAAGCGAGTCCTTACGGTAATTAAGTCTGTGTTTCCCTGCGGGCCGTCGGGTTGTCCGCCCGACGTCTATGCGCTTGACGTGCAGTCCGGGACCCTCCGACCGCTGGTTACAACTGAGTTGTTACCGGGGAGCATCGCAGTTTCTGCGGATGGCCGCTTGCTCGTGGTTGACGCCAACCGCCTCGGCGTTCTTACGAACCGCAATCCCAAGCTCAAGGTATTTGATCTCGCGTCCGGCAAGCTTTTGCGAGAGATCCCTGGGCGCGGAACCGGCGTGCGCTACAAGGTGGGTGTGTCTGCGGACGGAAGCCGTTTCATCGCATTTACAGGAAAGATGACAACGAAGTTTGACTGGTTAGATTTCGTTGCCTTCGATGTAGTCGTCGATGAGACCTTTTCCGTCTGGAGCCTCAAGGATTACGCTGGAATCGTGACGTCCCAAAACATTCGTGGATTGAGAGCCTCGGAGATCCGGCTGAGTGCGAAGGGCACATACGCTTTTTCGTACGGCAAGGCATCATTCGTTTACGAATTGCCGTAGCGCGATTCTCATGGATCGCGCCGCCAAGACTTACGCATTCTCAGATTATAGTTTCTAGTCGGTCTTCCCGCCAGATACTTGAGCCAGTGCCTGGTTAACGGGGTGGTCTCAATGGGTCGACGCAACACTTGCGCTGAGTCTACTTTCCGGGGTTTCAAATGCCAAAGTTTTTCTTGGACGCTGATTTAGGCGCAGTGCCACCTTGTCGAGATCAGATTGAGAATAGCCAGACAAGTCGGTTCTTTTAGGGAAGTACTGTCGCAGTAGCCCGTTGGTGTTTTCGTTGCTGCCACGCTGCCAGGGGCTCTGCGGATCACAGAAGTAGACTTTCACATCCGTGGCAACGGTGAAGCTCTTGTGTTGGGCCATTTCCAGCCCGCGGTCCCAGGTCAATGAGCGTCGCGGTGCCGCGGGGAGTTTCCGAACGTGCCGGCTCAGCGCGGCGACGACCACCGCAGTGTCTTTGCCGGGCACCTTTACCAGCATGGTAAAACGCGAATGCCGCTCGACCAAGGTTGCGATGTGACTGTTGTTGGTGCCGCGCAGCAGGTCGCCCTCCCAATGACCGGGAATGGCTCGGTCTTCAGCCTCCGCAGGCCGTTCCCGGATGGAGATGGCATCGACGATTTGTCCACAGTGATGCCCGCTATCACGGGAATGCCGCGAGCGGCATTCCCGTGATAGCGGGCATCACTGTGGACGAATCGTCGATGCCATCTCCATCCGGCACTATCTCGGGGAGGGCTGAAGCCGAGCCATTCCCGGTCATTGGGAGGGCGACACCTGCTGCGCGGGGCCCCGCCGACAACAGTCACATCGCAACCTTGGTCGAGCGGCATTCACGCTCCACCATGCTGGTAAAGGTGCCCGGCAAAGACACTGCGGGTGTCAGATCGCCGCGCTAAACCGCACACTGGCGGAAACTCCCCGCGGCACCGCGACGCTCATTGACCTGGGACCGCGGGCTGGAAATGGCCCAACGCGAGAGAGTTTCACCGTTGCCACGGATGTGAAAGTCTACTTTCTGTGATCCGCAGAGAACCCCTGGCAGGTGGCAGCAACGAAAACACCAACGGCTACTGTGAGACAGGTACCTTCCCTGAAAAGAACCGACTTGTCTGGCTATTATTAGAAATATGATATTCGACAAGGTGGCACTGCGCCGTCCAAGGAGAAAACTTTGGCATTTGAAACCCCGGGAGGCCTATGCGTCGACCCATTAGATTTTGTTAACGAGGCACTGGCTGGTGCGTCTCTGGCGGGAAGACCGACTGAGAAAACTCTAATCTACGGAGAAATACGTAAGTCTTGGCGGCGCGATCCATCGAGAATCGCGCTACCCTCGTAAACGAATGATGCCTTGCCGGTACAACAAAAAAGCGATATGGTGCCCTACAGTACTCGGCCGGAGATATCCAAAGCTGTCAATCCACGGAAATTGCTTTAGAAGATCACGATTCCAGCGTAATCCTTGAGGCTCCAGACGGAAAAGGTCTCATCAACAACTAGATCGAAGGCAACGAAATCTAACCAGTCAAAGTTCATTATCATACTTACCTGTAAATGCGATGAAAACAGCTTTCGTCCGGTCAGCCACCCACCTTGTAGCGCACGCCGAGGGCACGGCCCGGGTGCTCTCGCAAAATCTCACCGTTAGCAAGATCAAATACCTTGAGGGGGGGTTGCAAGTTGCCGTAAGAACGCCGAGGCGGTTGGCGTCAACCACGAGCAAGCAGTTTTCCGGAGAGGTATTTTTGTCCGGTAAGCATTCCGGTTGTAACCAGGGCGGATCCAGAGGGAGCCGGACTGGCATATCTAACGCATAGGGGTACGGG
The DNA here is from genome assembly GCA_963739275.1 of uncultured Acidobacteriota bacterium. Lineage (GTDB taxonomy): Bacteria > Acidobacteriota > Terriglobia > Acidiferrales > UBA7541 > JBGQGH01. The sequence goes on along the minus strand of CAVTZX010000023.1, from coordinate 650 downwards.
CGGACGACCCAACAGCCCGCCGTTTGGCACAGACTTAATTACCGTAAGGACTCACTTCCCATTCCGGGTTCTGAGCCAGCCCTTTGGATTGAGCCGAGCCATACTGGCGGCGTGCTCATGCTCAGGACGATTTGACCGGAGGCGAGGGCGTATACTTGCACTCTGGATGCTCCTGTGTTACGACATGTGTCAAAAATTACACAGAACCGCCGTCAAATACTCATTTTGTGAGAGTTTTTCCATCCAGTCTATTTTTGGGTTTTTCCATAACGGTGTGATGGCCGAATGTTTGCGTCACCTCGACGAGATCAAATGGCACTATGGACCGTCAAGATCCCACACACGAAGTTAATGAATGGTGCGATCAATTAACGCCACGACCGTGCTCCCCGCAGGTAAAAAGAGCTACGACAAATCGTGAATCCTGGATGGGGTCCGAGAAGTACCCTCCCGCCGACGCCCCATCAGCATCCGCTAGCTGCACCCTGAGAATTCTGCAACCAGCTTGTCTTCCTTGAAGTTCCAAGACAAAACCTCAAGAAATGTTTTCGTCCCTGAATCCCCAGTGTTCTTCTGGATCGTGCATTCGGTGACACCCTGTTCAGGTCCTCCGGCAATGTATCAGCAGAATTTGAGCAATAATGATGAAG
>CAVTZX010000022.1:0-25714 GCA_963739275.1 uncultured Acidobacteriota bacterium | reverse complement strand
CCGGATTGACGTCCGTACCGAACGAATATAGACCTATACCTTTGTAGTTCATGGAATCTAACCAAGCTACCTTTGCGTATATTCCATTATATTGGTCAACGACGGTAAAGAACTGCTGCCCTTGGCTGACGCTTATTTTGCCGTCAGAATAATTGCTCGTAGCAGTACCAGTTATATAGTATTCCTTGGCAATATCGTTCCAGTAGGTTGTTCCCCCGTGTGTAGTGATCCACGCATAGAAAGAGTAATAACCATCACCAGCTCTCCCAGCAGGAGCTGCACAAAGTTGTGTTAAACCGGTAGCGACAGCGGAGCTTGTGCTAATCATCGGCATAAGTCTGGAAACTGAATGACCCGCATTAGTCCAATTTGGTAGAAAGTCTGCCCAAGCATGCGTGTCGGCATTAGGACACAGATTAGGTTTCCTCAAAGGTTGCCAGAACCAGTTGACGTTGCTATTTAGAGAGGCGTCCCAAGCATCAGCGTAATTTCCCTGAATAGCGTAGAAGTCAACCGCTGTGTAGTAGGCCGCCTCGTAGCTCGCATAATCATACATTGAAGGGGCATAGGATAGGACTCCCGGCCATTGATGGCATCTGATTGAGCTAATACCTAAATCTCCGTGTTAGTCTTGAAAGTTGAGAGGCCGGCGGAATCCCTTGATTATTCACCCAACCCTCTATGTTGATGCAAACGCCATCGTACCCTTTCCGATTAAGGTACTGTACTACGTTGTAAGTAAAGATTTCTGTCTTTGAGGAATCGGGAGGATCGCAAGGGACGCCACGTCGTTGACTTGATGGATGTAGAACCAGGAATTTCCGCCCGCTGCGTGTATGCTGTCGCGGAGCTGCTTCTGATACGGTTTCCAGCAGGACGGTCCACAGGACGGGTTAGCGGTGCCATTGAACTCTGCGGTTATGGAGTGATTCGGGTCAGTTACGGCGTGAAATAGGGAGATATGGTGGACTGAACGTTCTCGTTGCCCCAGAAGTGGACGACGTAATCTATGCCGTGCCAGTTTATATCGTTTGGCTCGATAGCGAAAGGCTGCATCCCCAAGGGAACTTCGCACCATGTCGGGTAAAAGGCTGCCCGCCTAGCCTCGTCTTTCCGGGTCCGCTATAGGCAAAAGAAGGGTAGATGTTAGAGCGGCGGAGAGCAAACCTCTCTTCATAGCAACCTCCAAGGATATCTCTGTATCACAGAACCCGCGTGTTCAATCTCTGGGGCCGCATTCATTCGATTCCGACTGCTGCGGTGAATCCTGTGTGAAGTTGTGAAGGAAAAAGAAATAGCAGGACAACTCCGCGATGGCGGATTGGCATGGTGCGAAAATTCTTGCTGGAAAGTAATAAAATCAGATGGCCACGATTTCCTGCCCGGCCCAGCGCACTTCCTTGCCGGCATCGAACATGATCTGCACGGCCTTCACACCCGGCATGCGCTCGGCGGCGCTGGTGTCGATACTCACGACCTTGGCGTGCGCATAGGGAGACGTCACCATGCGGCCGTAGAGCAAGCCGGGGCGGTTCACGTCGTAGGTGTACTTTGCGCTGCCCGACGATTTCCGCGGGCCGTCGATCCGCGTGATGCGCTTGCCGATAAGGCTGCGCTTTTCTGCTGGAGGCCAGTGATAGTCCGCCATCAGGCAAGCCCTCCCTTCGATTTCATGGCCGCGTCTACCACGGCCTGACGAATGCCCATGTAGGTGCCGCAGCGGCAGAGGTTGCCGCCCAGCGCGTGTTTCACTTCCTCGCGCGTCGGATTCGGGTGGTGATCGATGTACGCCTTGCAGGCCATCACGAACCCCGGCGTGCAGAAACCGCACTGTTGCGCGTCATTCTCCACAAATGCGGCGGACATGGCGTGCATTTCTCCCTGGGGCGCGAGGCCTTCGATCGTGCGGATGTCCGCGCCGGGTTTGCCGGGACGGTCGGCGACGTCAATGGCCAGCACGGCGCACGAGTACACGGCCTTGCCGTTGAGGATCACCGTGCACGACCCGCAGATGGCGCGGTCGCAGACCTTTTTCGCGCCGGTCAGGTCGAGGTAATTGCGCAACGCGTCGAGCAGCGTCACGCGCGGCTCGAGCGTCAGTTTCTTCGCTTGGCCGTTGATGCGCAGCGTCATGGGCACCGCGCCCGGGCCGATGGCCTTGCCCATGGCTACGCCGGCTTCCTGCAGCTCCGGCGTTGCCGCGAGGAGCTTTTCGCCCGCCAAGACGCCGGCCGTCACGGCGACGCTCGTGCCGCCGACCAGCTTGACGAAGTCGCGCCGGCCGAGGCCGGCCTTCCCGCGTTTGCTCAGTTCCTTATCTTTGGGATCATCCCGCTTGGCCATGCACGTACCTCCAGAAACTACTCGAGAAATGAAAATCGTCTTGGCCGGGTGTTGGTTCGAGTAGCGAAGCCGCGGCGCGCGGCCCGGTCGGTTTTCCTACCGAAATCAAGGACATGACAACCTCAGAGTTTCGCCTTCGGGAGCAGGGCGATGATACTCCACCCGGGCCGGGAAAGAAAACTACGGATCGCGTCTTCCTCGGAGGGAAGAGACGCCGCTTGGAGCCGAGGCGTTACACCCGGACAATCCTTGAACCCCGCCGCGGCCCATGCGAGGATGAGTTCGCGTGAGTTCCGCATCCACGGTCGATCTCGGACTGGCGCTCTCCGCAGCGCTGGTGATGGGACTGCGCCACGGGATCGACTACGACCACATCGCCGCGATTTCCGACCTCTCGCGGATCGAGTCCTCCCCGCGGCGCGCCATGCGCCTGGGGATGTTCTACGTGCTAGGCCACGCGGCCACCGTCAGTGTCCTGGCGGCGCTGGTCATTTTCTTCCAGCTCTCGCTCCCGCCCGGGATCGACCGCTGGACGGAGCGGCTGGTGGGCGTCACCTTGCTGGTTCTGGGGATCTACGTGCTCGCCACTCTCGCGCGCGCGCACGAACATGCGGACTGGACGCCGTCCTCGCGATTCCTCTTGCTCGCCAACGGCTCGCGCTGGTGCCTGTGGCGCGTGCAGCGGCTCTGGCGGCGCGGGCCGCAGCCTCAGCCGGAGGCGCTCGACTGGGCCTCGTCGAATACTCCGGCATTCTTCGTCGGCGTGATTCACGGCCTGGGTGCGGAAACGCCCAGCCAGTTGCTGCTCTTCCTTCTGGCCGCGAATCTGGGCGGCGTGGGCAGAGGCTTTCTCGGTTTGGGGATGTTTCTGGTGGGCCTTGTGGCTATGAACACGCTGATGTGCGCCTCGCTCGCTGGGCTCACCCTCGCAGGCACCCGGCGTCCTGCCGTGGCTCGCGCCATCACGGCGCTGACGGCGGGTTACAGCGTTGTTGTGGGCTTCATCTTCTTGTTTGGCGTGTCCTCAATCCTCCCGCCGCTGGGCGGCTAAGTCGTTCATTTTTCAGGCAGTCTGCGTAGAGGCCGGCGCGCCATTCCCGCCGCTCTGCGGCTCTTTCCCCTGGACCCTGCGCAAGGCACTGTCGAAAAAATCCAGCTCCATCCACTGCCGCCCCACCAGACCTTCCAGCCGCGCCACTTTGGCGTCCAGCTCTGCGATGCGCAGATCGCGCGCGTCGGGCTCTGCGCCGTCCGCGCGCCGCACCCGGCGCCCGTCGAACTTGCGCTTCCATCCGTACAGCGTGGTGCGGTCAACCTCTAGCTCACGTGCGAGATCACTTATGTTCTCTCCCAGCTTCATGCGTTCCACGGCGCGTTCGCGGACCCGCAGCGGGTAACGCTTATACCTTCCTGGCATCGACGCTCTCCATTCGCTGAAAAGTGTCGAATTCCTTACTGTCTCATTTTAGGGGTGCAGTCCAGCTCTCAGAGGTGCAATTTCGCCCACAGTCGAAGATTCTCGATCGGAAGAGTGATGCACTCGAGCCGGAGCCTGACTTTCGAAATGCGCCAGAAACTGGGGAGCCGATTAGCATGGGCCCCAAAACCCTCTCACCGCGCGAAGCGACTGCCAGCCGTTCTCGACCGCCCGCCTCACTCTCCGTCCTAATCTTTCGCGGTACCAACAGCCGATTTCAAGGTCGATCGCGCCTGCCAATGCACTTCTGGATTTGAATCCTCCGCCCTAGCTCTTAGAAAGGCGATTATTTCACGTCTGCGCTTGAGAGGCTGCAACCGCAATGGATATGACAGAGCTTGGACGGCTTCGACGCGTCCGACAACAGTCCTGCCTTTTAGGGCGACGCGAAAGAGACTCTGCACTCCACTCCAATCTCTGCAGCTTGACCCGAGATAATGCGCGGCCTCAAACGCCGCTGAACCTGTGTTGGTACGTACCCCCATTAGAAACGATTCCACCAGCCGAATGTAAAACCGCTTGAACCGTGGTGCTCCTGAATAGAGAGAGAGAAAAAGAGTAAAGAGAACTTCATAGGATGTTGGGGTAGAGACATTCCGGACAAGCTTTCTCAAAAGAGGGGCGCTTTCACGCGGGAGCGCCAGCAGCACCTCGATGGCCGCGATGCGGGTATCTAAATTATTTGCGTAGCGCTCAGTATTGAGTATGTCGAACATCGCTCGGGCATACTGACGGCGTTCAGTAGGAGTCAGGGCTCTCAGTTGCGGGGCTGGCCATCGAGAACCACTGCGACTTGATACTAGTCTGATGTACCTTCGTGGAATCAAGGGATCACCTATGGTGCCTGCTTTGGTTTTTTCACTATTTTGTTGATCAGCTGTCTGATCGTTTTCGTGTGTTGGACGGGTGGCGCATAGAAACCGGCTGGTTACTTCCCAACTTTCTAACTCGTGAGGCGCCGACTGAGGATATCATTCGCGCACCATTCTTTGAAGGCACGAGAGGCGGGTGCCGCACCCTTGCGGGGTTTCAAGGGTGCGGGTTTTTCTTCAATGCGCAACCCGTTGCGACGGTACTACGGTCTGGGCCACCTCCACTTCATCACGTTTAGTTGCTACCGGCGGGGCCCGTTGCTTGGGACACGACGGGCACGCGAGCGATTCCTCGAGATCTTAGACGAAGTACGCACCCGCCACAAATTCCGTTTGCTGGGCTATGTGGTGATGCCCGAGCACGTGCACCTGCTGATCAGTGAACCCCGGAAAGGAAATCCCTCGAAAGTCTTGCAGGTGCTGAAGCAGAAGGTCTCGCGCGCCCTGCGCCGGGGGAGAAGGAGGTCTCTCGCTAGGCAGTTATCGCTGCCATTCGGGGATGGCGGCAGCGACGCCGTGCATTTCTGGCAGCGACGATTCTATGATTTCAACGTGTGGAGCGCGAGGAAAGTGGCCGAGAAGCTGAACTACATGCACCTGAATCCGGCGAAGCGGAAGCTGGTGAAGCACCCAAGAGACTGGCCGTGGAGCAGTTGGGCACATTACGAGAAGGGCGAAGCTGCACTGATCCGGATTGATCCGCTGGCGGAAGAGACGCAAGAAGCAAAGGCGGAAAGAAAAACATAATACTAAAACCCGCACCCTTGAGACGCCACAAGGGTGCGGCACCCTCAAATCGTCCCGGCCCTACGCCTCTGCGCCACCCGTCCCACAAGGGTGCGGCACCCTCAAACCGTCCCAGACCTACCCCTCTGCGCCACCCGTCCCAACCTGTATCCCCGACCGTGCGGGACCAAAAGCATTCCTGAATCGCTTTCGAAGCGGCCTACCAAGAGCCGGTACGGTCTTGGCCGTGGTGGGCCATAAAACAGCCCGTGATACTTAAGGTCAAGACCTAACTTCAGGAAGGCTGGCGATACTGCCTGTGATTTAAAGGGTCCGTTGAACACCACGAGCGCGAAGTTATTCCCTTGCTTCGAACGGTCAACCACTACCACAGCAAAGTCTTCCACGCCATCACCGTTAAAATCGCCGGTCGCAGTATACGGATGATAGTCTGGCACGTGCTTCCATGCTCCACCGGACCCAGCTTTCATCTGCTTAATGTCGTCTGCGCAGTCGCAGTCTTCATCCGTGGCGATGCGATATTCCGAGTGTCCGGCCAGCCACCTTTCCAGAGCCTTTTGCTCCTGGGCTGTCAGTGTGTGGCCACACCAAGCTGGCACACATAGCACAAGACAGGTCATCAGTAGGAAAATAAATCTGGCAGTCAATGTTCCTCCCATTGGACGGGTGGCGCATAGAAACCGGCTGGTTACTTCCCAACTTTCTAACTCGTGCGGCACCCTCAAACCGTCCCAGACCTACCCCTCTGCGCCACCCGTCCGAGATAATCGATTCCACCCTTAATAGTCCAGGTTGCCCTTATACATCATCTTGTTGATTCTAAAATTAAATCCCGACTCCTGAGAGTACACAAATTCGATCGTCACTTTCTTGGTTCCCGGCTTGATGACGGGAACTCCATCTACGTATCGAGGGAAAACCAAATGGAAATCACTCACGTCCCGGACGCCACAGTGGTCGTCAACCAGAGCCGGCGCTTGAATAGAGGGAACCTTTTTCCCGTCCGTAGTCAGAAGCTGAGCCTCGCCGGCAAACGTGAAGGGTCTTGCATCAAGTCTTGCATCCATTTGAACGGGCCACGGACTGCCATCGTAGAACGTTAGGTTAGTAGGGCCTAACGAGTGAGACATGTACCGACCGGAGGCCACCCGCCCCTACTTCTTGCGGACAGACCGAGGAGCTGAGCATACCGGTCTCGGTGATTTCAGTATGGTCAACAAATCTCTCCCGTCACGGTAGAAGAAGTTGATGAAAAGGAAGTGGCCGTTCTTTTCCACAAACTCACACCTTACATCAGGTTTTTCGCTTCGGGTTCCAGACCGTACAGCATAGATATCCACTTGGTAGTCTTCGCCCTTCTGAATGAGTCTGCCGATTTCATAACGCTCCGCTGGTTCCTGACTGCCGAGAATGGGATCGAAATCGAGCCCCACTAATTCTTCGCACGCTGCTTGGGCATCAGAGTCCTGTTTCAGTAGCCGAGCAAGCTGGGCGCTAAAATCCGATCTCCTGAACTTGAGAGCAATGTCCCAAGCCGGCGTAGGATTGTCTCTCAGGGCACGCGGCGTATACCATCTATAAAAGCCTTCCACGAATTCTGTAGGAGACTTGGGGGGGCATGGGTGTCTTTTGACTGCGCTCCCAATGCGCACGGCATTGTCAGAACCAATAAACTGCACGCCCGCTTGATCCACAACATCATTTTTCGTTCTTCTCCTGTCTCTGCTTAATTTCCTTTGGACGGGTGGCGCATAGAAACCGGCTGGTTACTTCCCAACTTTCTAACTCGTGAGGCGCCGACTGAGGATATCATTCGCGCACCATTCTTTGAAGGCACGAGAGGCGGGTGCCGCACCCTTGCGGGGTTTCAAGGGTGCGGGTTTTTCTTCAATGCGCAACCCGTTGCGACGGTACTACGGTCTGGGCCACCTCCACTTCATCACGTTTAGTTGCTACCGGCGGGGCCCGTTGCTTGGGACACGACGGGCACGCGAGCGATTCCTCGAGATCTTAGACGAAGTACGCACCCGCCACAAATTCCGTTTGCTGGGCTATGTGGTGATGCCCGAGCACGTGCACCTGCTGATCAGTGAACCCCGGAAAGGAAATCCCTCGAAAGTCTTGCAGGTGCTGAAGCAGAAGGTCTCGCGCGCCCTGCGCCGGGGGAGAAGGAGGTCTCTCGCTAGGCAGTTATCGCTGCCATTCGGGGATGGCGGCAGCGACGCCGTGCATTTCTGGCAGCGACGATTCTATGATTTCAACGTGTGGAGCGCGAGGAAAGTGGCCGAGAAGCTGAACTACATGCACCTGAATCCGGCGAAGCGGAAGCTGGTGAAGCACCCAAGAGACTGGCCGTGGAGCAGTTGGGCACATTACGAGAAGGGCGAAGCTGCACTGATCCGGATTGATCCGCTGGCGGAAGAGACGCAAGAAGCAAAGGCGGAAAGAAAAACATAATACTAAAACCCGCACCCTTGAGACGCCACAAGGGTGCGGCACCCTCAAATCGTCCCGGCCCTACGCCTCTGCGCCAACCTTGCTGAGACCGCCGCGCTGCGGGCGGGACGCATCTAACTTCCACGGAGATCGGAACGCGCCCGGCGCGCCGGCGGCGTGCAGGTCGGTTATGATGAATGCCAGGGTTGAGATGTACGCGCGCCCAGGTCCGCGATGCCCTCTGAATCCCGATTGACGCCCACCCAGGAAGGCAGGGAGCCCGAGCAGCTCCTTTCCGCGCGCGGGGCGATCGTCGCACGGCTCTCGGCCCGCGCCCGAATTACGCGGTGGTCGCTCGCACCGGAAAAATTCGCCGAGGCCCTGCGCCGGAGCGCCGCCAGCCGCTTCCGCTCTGGAAATCCGCCCCCCGAAGAACTGACCCGTTACCTGGAGTCTCTACGCCTCGAAGACCTCGCGCTGGCTTGCGCTTGCAGCGCCGGGACGGAAATCGCGTGGGACTTTTTCATGGCGGAGTACCGTGAGGAGCTTTACCGCGCGGCGCGCGCAATTGCCGGCGCTGCGGCGGGAGAAGCGAGGGCGCAGGAACTGGCCGATTCGCTCTATGCCGAGCTTTACGGGCTCAGCGAATCCGGCTCGGTGCGGCGCTCGCTCTTCGACTATTTCCACGGACGCAGCAAACTCTCCACCTGGCTCCGCGCCGTCCTGGCGCAGCGTCATGTGGATGCGATCCGCGCCGCGCGCCGCACGGAATCCCTCGACGACGCGACGGATGGCGGCGAGCGCGGCATCGCGCCCGGCAAACGGGGCACCGGTATGGAAGAGCCGCTCGATCCCGACCGCGCGCGGTATCTCGCGCTGCTCGAAGCCGCACTCTGCGAAGCCCTCGCCGCGCTCACGGCTCGCGACCGCCTGCGCCTTGCGTATTATTACGTCCACGAGCGTACGCTCGCCGAAATCGGCCGCATCCTGGGCGAGCACGAGGCCACCGTGTCGCGCCACCTCGAGCGCACGCGCCACGACTTGCGCCAAGGCACGATCGAGCGGCTGCGCGCCGACGGCGTGGCACACGACGGCGCGGCGGCTCGCGGGTTGAGTGAAGCGCAGATTGAGCTCTGTTTTTCGTACGCAATGGGCGATTGGCCCTTTGATCTAACGCGCGCCCTGGGCTCCTTCCCCGAGCGGCGTCCGGATTCGACCCGCCCGCCGAGAGGAAGGCCGTGAGGCCGCGGGCAATTGCGTCACGCGCGCGGAAAATTCCGCCGCGCGTGCAAGATTCACGGTGGTTTTCGTTCTAAGCTAAGAGAGAGCCGGAAGTATGGACGCACACGACAAAGAGAAAGCCCAGCAGGAGGCCATCGAGAAGATGCTGGGCCGCGCCTTGCGCCGCGATGTCGCCGCCGGAGCGGAATCGTGCCCCGCGGCGGACGTACTGGCCGCGTATCACGAGCAGTCGCTCGAAACGAGAGAAAAAGAACAAGTGGAAGCGCATCTCGACGGGTGCTTCCGCTGCCAGGAGGTGCTTGCCGCGTTCGCGTTGAGCGAGCCGGTCCCCGCGGAGGAATTTGAACCTGCGGCCGCAGCAGCCGCCGCGAAGGCTGAGGTCAGCCCCGTGTACGCAGCCGCGCGCCCCGTGGCGGCTCGCGCGTGGCACGAAGAACCGCAGCGGGAGAAGGCCGTCCGCTTCGTGTTTCCATGGCGGTGGCTGGCGCCCGCGGCGAGCTTCGCCGCGGCGGCCGCACTCTGCATCGCCCTCGGCTCACAACAAGGTCCTTTGGAAATCGCGCGGCTCACATTCGAAAAGCCCATGCCCTCCATCGCCACTCCTGGGGCCGCCGAAGGAGTGACGATCGCGAAGGCTGAGGAGGCCAAGAACGAAATCGCGGCAAACGCCGTCACCCGCGAACAGGAGAAGCCTCGTGCCCCGGCTCACGCTGCGAAGGAACGCGTGGCGGCGAACGCGGGGGAAGGGTCCGGGTACGGTCTGGGGATGGGCGCGCGGGTCGGCGTGAGCGGCGGAGCTATCGGTGGGATTGCGGGGAGTCCGGAAGGCGGGAAAGCAAAGCGAGCGGAAGAATCAGGTGACGTGAGCGCGAAAGCGGCTACTCCGCCTGCGTCCCTCGCGGGCGCGGCACCGCCGACCGCGAACGCACCGAACAAACTTGCCGACGAAAAACGGGAGGCCTTGTCTAAATCAGAGACGTCGGGAAAAACCGCCGGGGCGCCCGGGCCGTCCACTGCCGGTCAATTCCAAGTTCCGCAGACGCTCGTGCAATCCTCTGCACAACCTCTGCAAGCCTCTTCGGCCGAAGCGGCTTCGCGCTCCAGGATGGGATCCGCGGTCGGCGGGGTGGCGTCGGCGCGCAAAGCCGCGTTCCTCAAGGGAGAGCTTGTGGCAAGCCCGGAACCCGCTGTGCTTTGGCGAGTGGGCGCGGCGGGAAAGATCGAGCACACGACTGACGGCGGCCAAACCTGGCAAGCGCAGTTGAGCGGCACGGACGCGGACCTCACAGCGGGTTCCGCGCCTTCCGCGAAAGTCTGCTGGGTCGTCGGCGCCGCGGGCACAATCCTGCGCACAATCGACGGAGAGCACTGGCAAAAAATCGCGCCTCCCGAAACGCCTGCGCCGATAGGATGGGTACGCGTCTCGGCCACCGATGCGCAGAATGCCGTCATCACTTCAGCAGATGGCAAACGGTTCGCCACAACCGACGGCGGCAAGACATGGAAAAGTCAGTAAGCGCGCCGGGCCGCTAAAGTCATGCCCTCGTTTCAAAAGACCTTGCAAGGAATCCTCGGACCCGCGTTCTAAGGGAGGACAGGAATTCTGGAGGAATGCCATGGCCACTGTATCTCTTGGAAGGATTTTCGGTGCCGCCGTCCTAACGGCGGCCTTGCTCGCCGCGCCGATCGCGTTTCAACGCCACGGATCTGTGCTCGCTTCGCAGGAGCAAGCCGCGAAGGCCGGAGAGGAGCCCGGGACGACGGCAGCGGATCAGACCGACCTCGCTGTCACCGTGTACAACTCGAATATCGCGCTGGTGCGCGACATCCGGCAGATCGGCTTGCCCACGCGGCAATTCCGCCTGCGCTTCATGGACATCGCCGCGTCCGTCAACCCCGCAACCGTACACTTTCGCTCGCTGAGCGACCCTGCGAGGCTGACGTGCTCGAGCAGAACTACGAGTACGACTTGCTTGACCCGCAAAAGCTTCTGCAGAAATATGTCGGACGCGAGGTCACGCTTGTGCGCGGGCGCCAGGAGAGCGGCACGACGCGAAAGGAAGAAGTGAAGGCCACGCTGCTCGCCTACAACAACGGCCCGGTCTGGAAGATTGGCAACGAGATCGTCACCGGCATGAGTTACCGACCAGCATGCGCTTCCCCGAGCTGCCCGACAACCTCTACAGCCATCCCACGCTGCGTCTGGACTGCTGGATAACTCGGGCGCGCGGCGGCAGCGCGTCGAAGCATCGTACCTCGCAGGCAATATGGCGTGGAACGCCGACTACGTGCTCACCGTCGGCCGCGACGACAAGGCCGCCGACCTCGACGGCTGGGTCACGCTCACCAACAACAGCGGCACGGCCTTCAGAACGCGAAGCTGCAACTCGTGGCCGGCGACCTCCATCGCGTGATGCAGGCAGCGGGAATGATGGACATGGAACGGGCAGCCAAGTCGATGGCCGCGCCTGCGGCGCCCGCTTTTGCGCAGGAAAACTTCTCCGAATACCACCTCTACTCGCTCGGGCGGCGCACGTCCATCTACGACAAAGAAAGCAAGCAGATCAGTTTGCTGAACGGCACGGGCATTCCCGTCCAGAAAGCTGTTCGTGGTCGACGGGCAGCAGTTCTACTACCGTAATGCGCAACGCCCGGGCGCGCCGATCAAGGACCAGGTGCACGTCCTCTACCGCTTCAAGAATGAAGAGAAGGCCGGCCTGGGCATGCCGATGCCGGCGGGCACGGTGCGCGTCTACCAGGCGGACTCGAAGGGCGGCGTGCAGTTCGCCGGCGAAGACCGCATCGACCACACGCCCAAGGACGAAATGATTTCACTCCAGATCGGCAACGCGTTTGACGTGGTCGCCGAGCGCAAGCAGACGGACTACAAAGCGATTTCGACGCGTGTGATCGAACTCGAGTACGAGATCACGCTGCGCAACCACAAGGACATCCCGATCACCGTGGAAGTGAACGAGCCGCTCGGCGGCGATTGGGAGATGCTGCAGTCGAGCTACAAGTTTACGAAGACGGCGGCGTTCGCCGCGCAGTTCGTCGTGCCGGTCGAGAAGAACGGCACATCCGTGCTGAAGTATCGCGTCAGAGTAAGATGGTGAAGGTTGTGGGACACGCATTTCAACGTAGGGGCGTGTGGCAATACGCCCCTACTAAGTTTGCAGAGTCCTTGCCTACTTCAGGTTTTCCACGAAAAACTGCGTCACGCGGTTGAACAAATGAATCCGCGCGGCGGGATCGCTGATCCCGTGCCCGCGGTTCGGATACATGTACATCTCGGCGTACTTTCCCGCGCGAATGAACTGCTCGGAAAGCTCGACGGTGTTGGCGAAGTGGACGTTGTCGTCGCCCGTGCCGTAAGCGATCATCAGTTTGCCCTTGAGATTTGCGGCTTGATTGACCGGCGAGCTGTCGCGATAGCCTTCGGGGTTTTCCTGCGGCGTGCCCATGTAGCGCTCGGTGTAGATGGTGTCGTATTCGCGATAGTCGGTGACGGGCGAGCCGGCGAAGCCCGCCTTGAAGACGTCCGGAGCGTTGAACATCGCGTAGCAGGTCATGTATCCACCGAAGCTCCAGCCCCAGATGCCGACGCGCGATTCGTCCACCGGGAAATTCGCTTTCAGCCAGTTGAGCGCGGCGAGCTGGTCGGCCAGCGCATCGCGGCCGAAGTGATGATAAATGGGCGTCTCGAAGGCGTGGCCGCGGCCGGCCATCCCGCGGTTGTCCACCGAAAAAATGATGAAACCTTTGCGCGCCATCATCTGGTGCCAGAGCGCCGTCGTCCCGCCCCACTGATTCAGCACCACCTGGCTCTCCGGCCCGCCGTAGAGGAATACGATCACCGGATACTTCTTGGACGGGTCGAAATCCGGTGGCAGGAGCAACATGGCGTTGAGCGACGTGCCGTCGGCGCCCGGCACGGTGTAGAAGCGCGGAGCCTGCAAACCGTAGTCGGCGAGTTCCGCGACTCGATTCTCTTCGATCACGGCGACCCGCTTGCCGTCCGCCGTATTCAAGTACTGCTGCGGCGGCGCGACGACGTTCGAGTACGTGTCCACGTAGTGCGCGCAGTCGGGCGCCATGTTGATGGTGTGCGTGCCGCCCTCGGGCGTCAGCCGCTCGATCACCTTGGTCTCTTCAAGCGACGCCACGTAAAGATGCCGCTCAATTGAGCTTTTTTCCGTGGCGGTGAAATAAACAGAGCCCTTCGCTTGGTCCACACCGGCCACGTCGGTCACTTCCCACTGGCCGTGGGTGACTTGGCGGTTCAGTTTCACGCCATAGCTGCGGACTTCTAACGCGCCATGCTTCGTGATGGCGGAGATCAGATCATAGAGATAGAGATGGTGGAAGCCGTCCCGCTCGCTACCCCAGAGGAAGCGCTTTCCGCCGCCGAAAAAGTACAAGTCATCGAGCACGTTGATCCAGTACTTGTCTTCTTCGCTCAGCACGGCTTGCGAGCGGCCGGTGACAGCGTCGGCGATGAGCAGATCGAGTTTGTTTTGCTTGCGATTCAACCGCTGGATGGCGAGGGCCTTGCTGTCGGGCAGCCATTCGACGCGAGGGATATAGACACTCATGTCGGGGCCCGTGTTCACCCATGTCTGGTGGAACGCGCTGGCTCCGCCCACCGTGACTACAACCACGTGCACGATGGGATTATCCCCGCCCGTCTTCGGGTAGCGTTCCCAGTGCGTCTCGCCGGTGACGGAGAGGTAGTCCACCATGGGATAGCGCGTCACGTTTTTCTCGTCGAACTGCAAGTAGGCGATCTTGGAAGAATCGGGGGACCACCAGTAGGCCGTGTGCAGATTCAGCTCTTCGGGATAGACCCAATCGAGGACGCCCTTCCTCAGGTCCTCGCTGCCGCCGCCCGTCAACTGCGTCTCTTTGCCGCTGGCCACGTCGGCCACCCAGAGGTTGTAGTTCCGCGTGAAGCTGACCCACTTGCCATTCGGCGAGATTTTCGGATCCTCGACCGCGGCTTCCGTCGCGCCCGCCTTTGCACGCAGCGCGGTCAGGCGCTTCGCTGTCTGCGACTTCAAATCAAACCAGTACAGGCTCGACTCCTTGGCGAACAGAATGGCATTGCCGTCCGGCGCCCAGAGAAACTGCGTCGGCGCGACGCGGCCCTGGCCGGTGGCCTGGCTTTGCGCAGTGACCGCACCGCCTGCGGGCGCGGGAGGCTCGAGGAAGGCAGCAAGTTTTTCCGCGCTGATTAAGACGCGTCGCACGCCCGTCGCCGCGTCAATCACCGAAAAATCCGTGCGCGTGCTGGCCCCCTCCCCGCTGTGATGAAGAAACCCGAGCAGCTTGCCGTCCGGGCTCCACGTGAGTCCCGGAAGAATCCGCCCGCTCAGGCTGGGCTGGCCCCAGATGCGCTCGACGCTCAGTTCCCGAACCGGCGCGCTCTGCGCGGGGCTGCCGGCGGAGGCATCTCCGGGCCGCAGCGCGAGGAGCGAGGCCGCGAGGAGTGTGGAGCTCAAGAGAACGGTGGCAGAAAAAGTTTTTCTGTGCATGCGGCGCATGGGTGATTCCTCCGGAGACATTTTCATGCAGGCAGGTTTAGCGTTCGGGCCAGAGCACATTGCGATCGATGTTTGCGAGCGAGGGAGTGCCGCACAGCGCCATCGCCGCCAGGAACTCGGTACGCAGGATCTTCACGACCTCTTCGACTCCCGCCGCGCCAGCCGTGGCAAGTCCCCACAAGTATGACCTTCCGATCAGCACGGCCTTTGCGCCGAGTGCGAGCGCCTTTACAACGTCGGTCCCGCGGCGCACGCCGCCGTCCATCAATACGGGGATGCGGCCTTGGACGGCTTCGACCACGCGCGGCAGCGCTTCGATCGTCGCCGGCACGGTATCCAGATTGCGCGCTCCATGATTTGAGACCAGGATGCCCGCCACACCGTGCTCAACGGCGAGCTTCGCATCTTCCGGCGAGAGGATGCCCTTCAGCAGCACCGGCACTTTGGCAAACGAACGCACCCAGTCCACGCCTTCCCACGTCAGCTTCGGATCGAGGATGGGAGCATAGATGCTTGCATCGCCCGCAGCAGGATGTTGTGCGTTCTTCAGGATGGACTTCAGGTTCTCGATCTGCAGGCCGGGCGGCAATTTGAATTTGTCGCGCTGTTCGCGGTTGCGCACGCCGATCACGGGCGTATCCACGGTGATGGTGATGGCGCGGCAGCCCGCGCCCTCGGCGCGCTGCACGAGTTCCTTGGTAAAGCCGCGATCTTCCTGCACGTAGAGCTGGAACCACAGCGGCCCGGTCGCGGCCTTGCCGATGTCTTCAATAGCGATGGTGGAGAAAGAGCTGGCCACTAACGTCGCGCCCGCGGCCCCCGCGCCGCGTGCGGTGGCGGCTTCGCCTTCCGGATTCATCAGCTTGTGGTAGGCGGTGGGCGCCAGCAGGATCGGAAAATCCATCCGTTGGCCGAAGAGCTCGAGTCGCGTGTCGAGCTGGCTGACGTCGCGCAGGACGCGCGGCTGGAGGCGGATGGCGTCGAACGAAGAACGGTTGCGCCGCAGAGTGATTTCGTCGCCTGCGCCGCCCGCGACGAAGTCGTAGACCATCTGCGGCAAACGCTGCCGCGCGATTTCTTCGAACTCGAACAGATTCACCGGAGCCTTGCCCGGCTCGGGTGCGCGTGGTGGGGCCGGCGCGTTTTGGGGCGGAGACGCAGTCTCTCCCGATAACTTGCCCGCCACAGCCGCCGTACCAACGAGGGTGCCCAATGTTTGGAGAATCTCGCGTCGTTTCATCGCGGCAGAGGTTTACCTTGCCGCATCGTGAGTGTCAAGCAGGCATAGCGAGCCAGGGCCTCTTGCCGCGCGCGACTGAGCGACTCTATACTCTCTTTTCTCCATCAGTCTTGACGACGAATGATGCTGCGAGGCCCCGCGTGAATTTCCTGATCTGGATGGATCTGGCAGCGTTCATCATCTTCGGCGGCGTCACGGTGACGAGCGCGCCTCATACCGCTTGGTACTTTGCGGGTCTCGCGATTTCCGCGATTGCCTTTCCGCTGTGGATGCTGGCGCGGAAGCAGCTCGGAAAATCCTTTGTCGTGCGCGCAGAAGCCCGCGCCCTGGTCACCACGGGCCTGTATTCCAAGATCCGCAATCCGATCTATCTATTCGGGGCGCTTGCGTTCGCGGGCCTGTTCATCGCTTGGGCAAATCTCATTGCCGTCGTGTTCTTTCTAATCTTCAATGCGTTTCAAATTGTGCGTATCAAGCGCGAACAGACCGTCCTCGAGAAAGCCTTCGGCGAAGAGTATCGGCGCTACAAAGCGAGCACGTGGTTCTAGCGGGGACAACCCATGGCGGGCCTGAATCTCGCGGCCACACGGAATCCCTTCACTGTTTCTCAGCCACAAAGATCATATCGGGCGAATCGTCGGTGAGCGGCGAGCGATCGAACGAGCCGTACACGTGCGCCACGCGGAAGCCGCAGCGCGCGAGCAGATGCTCGACTTCGTAGCGAAAGAAGTAGCGGATGGTAAACGCGAAGATGTGCCGCTCCGTGCGGCCGCCGGGATGCGCCACGTTGTAGTACATCTCGACGTCGTTGCGCTGCTCGGCGCGATGGAAGGCGACCGTCCGCTCGCTGATTTGGAGACGACGGCCATCGGGCAGCGGCACCTCGGGGCCGGCGGGGCGCTCGCGCTGGAAATCCGGATCGTGCATGCGGCGCGCGTCGGTCTGGAAGAAATCGAGGATGAAGCAGCCACCCGGAGCCAGGTGGCGCGAGACGCTCTTCAAGCAGTTGAGCTGTTGCTCGACTTCGAGCAGGTGCTGGAACGGGCGGAACGGAATGATGGCGAGGCGAAACTGCTCGCCCAGATCGAACGCGGTCATATCGCCTTGCACGAGCTTTGCGCGCGCGCGGACCTCCGCCGGCTCGGCAGCCAGCTTCTCATGGCACTTCTGGAGCATTTGCGCGGACGCGTCCAGGCCGGTGGCGCGCAAGCCTGCTCGCGCGATGGGCATTAGAATTCTCCCCGTGCCACAGCCGAGTTCGAGCACAAGCCCGCCTTGCGCGCGAGCCTCGGAAACGTAGAACTCCACGTCGGGGCGTCCGGCGACCATGACCGCGTGGTCGTAGTAGTCGGCCACAAAGCTGCCGTAAAGCGCGCGTGTCTCGGTGGTCATCGCCGCCTCGATGGTCTCTTCGCGCGCTGGGCCGCGCGCGGAGGATTCTTTCGCAAGACGATGGCCTCGGCTTCGATCTCGACCAGCATCTCGGGTGAGATCAGTTTGCTCACCTCAACCATGGATGTGGCCGGACGAATTGCGCCGAAAAACTCACCATGCGCCCGGCCGACCTTCTCCCACTCGGCGATATTCGTGACGTACATGCGCGTGCGCACGACGTCGTCTAGGCGCGCGCCGGCACGCTCGAGCGCCGACTGGATGTTCCGCAGCGTCTGCAAGGCCTGCTCCCGTGCGTCGCCGATGCCCACGAGCTTGCCGTCGGGGCCCGTCGCGGTCGTGCCGGAGACGTGCACGACATCGCCCACGCGCACCGCGCGCGAGTAGCCTACGACCGGCTCCCACGGCGTGCCTGTCGAGATGTTCATGCGCTGTGATCTCACCCGCTTCTCAGATGGCATGGAGGCTCTCCTCAAGAGCGCACGGGCTGAAGCCTGTGCTACTTGAATGCCGGGCCTTGCATTCTACACTCACCTCGCCGGCGGCCAGCGTGCCGCAGTGCATGGCGTGCGGGACGCACTGGCCAAATTGGCGGCGTGAAAACTGTGATTGCGTGCGCGGTAGACAATCCCGCGCGATGGTCTTAAGCTCAACAGATTCGATGCGGCCGTGCATTCGGCGGCCCGCAAGCGCTCGGAGAAGAGTTAGATGAGGTGCAACAACATCCTCGAAGCGGTCGGCGATACCCCGCTGATCCGGCTCAACCGCATGGCCGAGGACATTGCCGCCGAGGTTTGGGTGAAGGCCGACTACATCAATCCCGGCGGCTCAGTGAAGGACCGTATCGGCATCACCATGATCGATGAGGCCGAAAAGCGCGGCTTGCTGAAGCCCGGCGGCACGATTATCGAGGGCACCTCCGGCAACACGGGCATGGGCCTCGCGCTCGTCGCCGCCGTGCGCGGCTACAAGATGGTTTTCACGATCACCGACAAGCAGTCCAAGGAGAAAATCGATCTGCTCAAGGCGCTGGGCGCCGAAGTCATCGTGTGTCCAACTGCTGTCGAGCCGGAAGACCCGCGCAGCTATTATTCCGTGGCCAAAAAACTCGCGCGCGAAATTCCGAACTCCTTCTATCCGAACCAGTACGAAAATCCCATGAATCCCGAAACCCACTACCGCACCACGGGCCCCGAGATTTGGAAGGACTCCGAAGGCAAGATCACCCACTTCGTCTGCGGCATGGGCACCGGCGGCACGATCAGCGGCGTGGCCAAGTACCTTAAGGAGCAGAACCCCGAAGATCAAGATCATCGGCGTGGACCCCGATCGGCTCGCTGTACTACGAGTTCTTCAGGACCGGCAAAGTCGGGAAGGCGCTGACGTACGTGGTCGAAGGGATCGGCGAAGACATCTTTCCCTCCACGATGGATTTCAAGGTGCTCGACGACATCGTGCAAGTGACCGACCAGGAATGCTTCGTCGTTGCGCGCCGGCTCGTCAAGCAGGAAGGCATCTTTACCGGCGGCTCCGGCGGCGGCTGCGTTTCCGGCGCGCTGCGCGTGGCGCAAGGAATGCAAGCAGGGCGACTTGGTCGTCGCGTTTCTGCCGGATACAGGCATGCGCTACCTCAGCAAAGTCTTTAGCGATGAGTGGATGCGCGAGCGCGGCTATGCGGACGCAGAAGTCGCTTTGACGGCCGAAGACATCCTCCACGCGAAGAAGCAGGCGGGAAAGCTGCGCGAACTCATCATCGCGCGGCCCTACCAGACCGTCTTCACGCGCTGCACACCATGCAGGACGCAGGATATTTCGCAACTCCCGATTTTTGAGGACAGCACGCCGATTGGCACCATCTACGAGGACCAAATTCTAAACCTCGCGCTCAAGGGAAAAGACCTTCGGAAACTCGTCATCCGCGAAGTAATGGCCAAGCCGCTGCCGGTCGTCCCGCGCGACGCCCCCGTCGAGCGCGTCACGCACCTGCTGAGCCACGAGGGGCCGGCCGTCTTCGTGGACATGGGCAACTCGCATTTCGAGATTCTCACCAAGTACGATCTCATGGGCACGATCGCGGGACTCATAGAACAGATGCGGTAGCCGCAGTTCCGAGGATGCGGTCCACATCTTGCGCCCCTGGCGCGCTTCTGCGATTCTGTCTATTCCGAGCTACCGATGAAGATCGAAGATTTCAACGAGCGGCTGCGCGACTCGATCCTGATCGCCGACGGAGCGATGGGCTCGATGCTGCACGAAGCCGAAGGCGCCGAGCGCTGCTTCGACGAGCTGAACGTCACGCATCCGGAGACGGTGTTCAAGGTGCACCAGGCGTACATCGAGGCGGGCGCGCAAATCATCGAGACGAACACCTTTGGCGCGAACCGGCACAAGCTCGCGGCGCTGGGGCTGGGTGACAAAGTCACGCTCTTCAACCATCGCGGAGTGAAGATGGCTCGTGAGGCCCGCGAAGCAGGCCATCGGGAAGTGCTCATCGCCGGATCCATCGGGCCGCTCGGCATCTCGCGGCAGATGCAGCGGCCTCCCCTCCCCGAAGTCGGCTTGATCTTCCGCGAGCAAGCGCTCGCCCTCGAAGAGCGTGGCGTGGATCTCTTCATCCTGGAGACATTCTCGGACCTCGAAGAATTGCTCGCGGCGATCGATGGCATCCGTTCTTTCTCCCGACTGCCCATCGTGGCTCAACTGACCTACTCGGAAGAGGGCACGACCTTCGGCGGGACGCGCGCCCGCGACGCCGCCGCGAAACTGAAGCAGAAGGACGTGCAAGTCATCGGCGCAAACTGCACCATCGGGCCCCAGCCGATGCTGCCCATCTTGCAGGAACTGGCCGAGGACCCGGACCTGCGCCTGAGCGCCATGCCCAACGCGGGGTTTCCCAAGCGCGTCGGCGACCGTATTGTCTACCCGAGGTCTTCGCCCGACTACTTCGCGTTGTTCGCCCGCGAAGCGGCCGCACTGGGGGTGCGCATCTTGGGCGGCTGCTGCGGCACCACGCCGGAACACATCCGCGCGCTGGCCAAGGCCGTGAAAACTCTGAAGCCCGCGATGAAATCTGCGGCGCACAGCATCGAGGCGCTCGAGGTGGCCCCCGAACCCCGCTTGACGGCGCAGCGAGCCCCGGAAAGCGGCCTGTGGAAGAAAATCAAGGCGGGCCAGTTCGTCGTTTCCGTGGAGATTGATCCACCGAAGGGCGTTTCACTCGAGCGGATTTTCGAGCAGGTGGAGCGCATCATGGCCTGCGGCAAGGTCGATGCCATCGACATCAACAGCGGCACGATGGCGCGCGTGGGCATGGACGCCATCATGCTCGCAGGCGCGCTCGAGGCGCGCGGGATCGAGACGATTCCGCATCTCACCACGCGCGACTTCAACATCATCGGCTTGCAGGCGGTTCTGCTCGGCGCCTGGTCGGTCGGCGGCGTGCGCAACATTCTGGCCATCACCGGCGACCCGCCTTCGCTCGGCGACCACCCCGAGACCAGCGGTGTATACGAAATCGATTCCGTGGGATTGGTGAAAGTGCTCGCGCGCATCAATCAGGGCATGGACTGGGCCGGGAAAACGCTGGGCGGCGCAACGAACTTTTCGATTGGCGTGGCCCTGAACCCCGTGGCCGATGATCTGGACTACGAAGTTGAGCGCTTCTTCGCCAAGGTCGAAGCCGGCGCGCACTTCGGCATGACCCAGCCGCTCTTCGACCCCGAGCACTGGCACGCCTTCCTGAAGCGCATCGGCGGAAAATCACCGATCCCGGTGCTGGCGGGCATCTGGCCGCTCAGTAGTTACAGGCAGGCACTGCGGCTGAATAATGAAGTACCCGGCATTGTGATCCCCGAATGCGTACTGAAGGAGCTGGAGGCCGCGGGCGTTTCCGCGCGCGATCATGGCTTCGCGTTGGCTCACCGCATGTTGGATTGGGCCAGGAGCGAGCTCGCGGGGGCCTACTTGATCCCGCCCTTCAAACGCTACGAAGAGGTAATTGAGCTGCTGCCCTGACGCAACCCGCGCATATCAAAAGAAGAAAAAGCGCTTGCGGCGGCCCGATTTCAGAGCCGAGGGCTTTTCGGGCGGCTCGGGGATGTACGGCAGCGCACGCCCCTCGAACGCCGCAAGCGGATTCTCCTCGAACAGCGCGCGGGCCACGGTTTCACCTCGCCGTTTGGCGACGAAATCATACGCGGGCCTCAGCCGTGGCGGTCGCGAATCCGTGTTGTGTGCATCACTGGCCACGAAGTGCACGCAATTGTGATCGAGCAGCGTTTCCGAAAACCGCTGCGCGGCCGGACCAAATCTTCCAAGGAATGATTGCGCCGTGACCTGCACGTAACATCCCCGGGTCACCCATCCATGTAGAATCGCGGGATTGTGCAGGATCAAACCGTTGCGCTCGGGGTGAGTGATGATGGGTGAAAGCTGCATCAGGTGCATGGAGTGGAGGGTATCATCCACGCCGGGAGGAATGGCGAAGTGTGCAAACTCAACGAGGAGGTAGTCCTTCTGATTGATCGTGTATTTTCCGGGCTGCTTGCGAAGATCTTGCACGTTTTCAAAGCTCATGTGGAAGTCACAGCCCGTCGCCAATTGGAGGCGATTGCCGACATGGGCCCGCAATTCGTCGCGGCGGGTGCGTACCAAAACGGGATCAAAACGGTACTTGTTGTCAGAATGGGGCGTAGCCACCACGTGTGTCACGCCGTCGGCGATGGCCAGTTCCGCCATCTGCAGGGCCATTTCCAGGGAATCTGGGCCGTCATCAATTCCAGGAAGAATATGGCAATGAATGTCGACCATTATGGACACAGGATATATGACAGACGAGGAGCAGACAATCGCGAATGAAGGCACAGTCTGAAAGACCGCGCGGAGAATCGGTCTCTTGATTGCAGGCAAACACAGGCGATTCCTGTGCACAGGGTGGCCTTTTGGCTCAGCTTAGTAGGCGGCTATTGCTACGGTAATATAGACAGTTGACAACAGGGTGGGTATTTGGTTTATGTTTACTGCGATCAGTATCCCTGTGTAGGGGCATGCCGCTGCAGGCAGAATTGTCAGCTGCGACGCCTTCGAGTGGCACAACTTTTTTGTTCCGAGCGTGTTTGCAGGAATCAGGGAAGGTCCTCTGGCGGCCGGGTTCGTGAGGGAGGTGCCAGCCGGTCGCATTGCAGAAACGGAGAAAGATCTAATCGCCTCGCCTATGCTCGTCGGGCAGCATAGCGGATGGCTGAACTATCATCTGAAATGGAGCGAAACATGAGTCCCCGCACGAATGTGTTCCTCCTTGCAGAGAACCGCCTGCTCCGGGAAGCACTCGCGCGAATCCTGGGGAAGCGGAGCGACATCTCCGTCGTCGGAGTCGGCCGGGCCACCGAATTCTGCTTCAACGACATTGCTGCCACAGACGCCGAGATTCTCTTGCTGGACGCCGCAACGAGTGGGCCACCGCATCTGCAATTCGTGCACGACTCCCGGCGCGCCCTCCCGAGCGTGAAGGTGATCCTCATCGGCATGGAAGAGAGCCCGGGACTATTCCTTCAAGCGGTTCGTACGGGCGTCTTGGGCTACCTCGTGCGAGAGGCTTCGGCGATGGAAGTGGTGGCGGCAGTGCGTGCAGTGGGGCTGGGTGAAGCGGTCTGCCCGCCGCGGCTGTGTCTGACTCTTTTCCAGCACATTGCAGGACAGAGTGAGCCTGCCAGTATTCCCAACATGCGCATCCAGGTACAGATGGGCTTGACACGGCGACAACAGCAGTTGGTGCCCCTGATCGCGCAAGGTCTTACAAACAAAGAAATTGCAACGCACCTGAAACTCTCCGAGCAGACCGTCAAGAACCACATCCATCGCATGATTCAAAGGGTGGGAGCCGACGGTCGGCTGGAAGTGGTTGAAATGGTTCGTGTTCAAGGGGCCTACGTCTGATTCCAAGAGGTATCGAGGAACCATTTGTCTTGGTACGAAATTGGTACTTTGACGGGCGATCGCCCGGCTGGCGGGGGACTTCCCTAGTACTTTTTGGGACCCCCTGTCACCCCCCCTTTTATCACCCTCATTTGAACCTTCCCTTCCTCGCGCTGCGCGGGATACTGAAGCCACGAGGGAGTGCGCCGTCATGAATACAAACGTTCGAGTTGTGGTGGCAAACCGGCCCCGTTTGATGCGCGAACTCGTCGTCGCAACCATCGCGGATCAGCCGGACATAGAGATCGTGGGCGAGGTCCAAGACGAGGCGGACATCCCCAAAGTCGTGGGGGAGAAGCAGCCCGACTTCTTGATCGTGGCGCTCGATCGTGTCGACGAGTGGCCGCGAATCTGCTATGAGCTCCTGCGCCAGTACCCGGGCCTGCGCATCCTCGCACTCGCTCCCGAATCGAACAACAGCATTCACTTGTGGGCCTCCCTCGATATCCACTCCAACAACATCGAGGTCTCCGAAGAGGGGATCTTGGGTGCTTTGCGCAGCAAGACCGCTGCAGTGGGAGGCGCCCTGTGAAAACGCGAATGGTGGGAGCCGATCGAGTCGCAGAGGGGCAACGAGCCGAGGCGTTCTGGCAGCGCGCCAGTGCGGTCCTTCTCGTTCTCCTGTTGAGTTGTGCCGCTCTGCCAGCACAACAGGCGCCACCCCGCCAGCAGAACCCCTATCCGCCGCCGAGCTCGCAGCTCGCGCAAGCGAATCTGAAAAGGGTGGCGGCACCGGTCGAGGAGATCAGGGCCGTCCTGCAGAGGGATGTCGGCTTGATGGTCGAGCTGAAACGCTGGATTGCGAAAGACGCCGCCGATCACGGGCAAGTCATTGACGAGGCCGACCTGAGTGACCCGGCAATCTATGATCGGCTCACGCGCGATGTCGAGTTCCGCTCCATCGCGACGCGGCTTCTCCAGCGCTATGGCTTCCTTGTCCCAAAACCAAATCCCGGCTCAGAAGCCGACTACAACCAGCGGCTCTACTACCAAGCGAAGCAATTGGAGGTTGAAAGGGAGTATGCGCCTGAAACACCCCCCGCGACGGGCGCGGAGAAACAGGCGCGCACGCCGGGACGCAATGCTCTGGGCACTGGCAATGCGGGCAGCGGCACTCAAACAGGAGGGGCCCCCGCTCTCGGTATGCCGAATCTCCCGCCTTCGCCTGACAACCTGCCCGACTTGCGCTCGCTGCCGCTTACACGTACCAGCTTGGCGAGCGTGGGAGTATCTGGTGGGGAAGGGACCGGCCAGGGCGCGCCGCCTCTCGCGGGTTCGGCCGCATTGTCCAGCGGCGGGGCACTGCCGAGGTACGACGATGGCCGTTCCGCCATGAACTCGGAAATTCGCGAGCGAGGAACGGCTTCAGCCGCACCTCCCGAATCCGGCGCCAATCCGAGAAATTCTTCCAAGCTTAGCGGCGAGACTTCGAGGACTAAACCAGGCGAACGGGGCGAACTCAAGGAAACTGCCGAAAGGCCCACGATGCTCCGTCCGCCCAATCCCTACGCGACGATTCCTTCTCTCTATGACATGTACCGGCAGGTGCCTTTCAATCCTGCCGAGCTGAAACGCTTCGGGATCGATGTCTTCGCGAACACAGTTTCGGACGACACGGTGCAGACGCAGCTTCCCATGGATCTCCCCGTCGGCCCTGACTACGTCGTGGGGCCTGGTGATGGTTTGGCGGTGGACCTCTGGGGACCCGTGTCGCAACGGATCTACCGCTTCGTGGATCGGGAGGGCCGGCTTTCGCTGCCGGAAGTTGGGCCGGTCCTGGTGAGCGGGCGGACACTCGGCGACGTGCAGGAACTGGTGCAACGAGTACTGCGCACACAATTCCACGACATCTCGGCAGACGTTTCGCTCTCCCGGCTGCGCACCGTCCGCGTCTATGTGGTGGGCGACGTGCAGTTTCCGGGCGCTTACGACATCAGTTCTCTCTCCACTCCGCTCAACGCATTGTTTGTTGCGGGCGGCCCGACGGATAACGGTTCGCTGCGGCTGGTGCGGCATTTCCGCGGAAAGCAGCTCATCGAGGAGGTGGACCTTTATGACCTCCTCCTGCACGGCATCCGAGGCGACCTGAAGCGGCTCGAGGACGGGGACACGGTGCAGGTGCCGCCCATCGGCCCGCAGATCACTCTCCAGGGGATGGTTCGGCGACCGGCGATCTACGAGCTGCACAACGAAAAATCGCTTGCGGAAGGACTCGAACTGGCCGGTGGAATCCTTCCCGCGGCCACGCTGCGGCACATCGACGTGGAGCGCTTGGAAGCCCATCAGAAGCGCACGATGCTCAGCCTGGACATCGATGGCGCGGGTAACTCCGAGGAGATCAATCGGCAATTGCAGGCCTTCACAATCCGGGACGGTGATGAAGTCCGCATCTTTCCGATCGCCCCTTATAACCAGGACGCGGTCTACCTGCAGGGACACGTGCTGCGGC
>CAVTZX010000021.1:0-13528 GCA_963739275.1 uncultured Acidobacteriota bacterium | reverse complement strand
CGGGGACTACAGGCGAAGTCATGCGCGAAATTATCACGCTGCAATGCAGCGAATGCAAAAATCGGAACTACACGACGACCAAGAACCGGAAGAAGCATTCCGACCGGATGGAGACAAAGAAGTTTTGCAACACGTGCCGGAAGCACACGCCGCATAAAGAAGTGAAGTAATCGCGGCGCGAAGACCGG
Organism: uncultured Acidobacteriota bacterium; assembly: GCA_963739275.1. Classification (GTDB taxonomy): domain Bacteria; phylum Acidobacteriota; class Terriglobia; order Acidiferrales; family UBA7541; genus JBGQGH01. Next base: position 13,340 of record CAVTZX010000021.1, on the reverse strand, counting down.
GATTCAGGGGAGTAGGTTCAACGGTAGACCGCCGGTCTCCAAAACCGGATGTGGGGGTTCGAATCCCTCCTCCCCTGCCAGACTTTGGCGAGTGCGGGAAGGGATGGCAGGGCGCGATGGAGGCGAACGGAGATCATGGCGTCGCAGGCGGCGAAAGTGAGTAACGAAGAGCAAAATGGCGGCGCGTCCTTTCCAGTGCCGGCCCCGGTCGAACCGGGCCATGGAATACCTGCGGCGCATGCGCACATTCCTGCACGAGGTGCGCGTGGAGATGCGGCAGGTCACCTGGCCTACGCGCGACGACGTGACCTCCACGACCTTCGTCGTGATCGCCACCGTGTTCTTCTTCGGGCTGTACCTGTTTTTGGTGGATTTTGGCGTGAGCCACGCGGTGACCCGCGTGCTCGATTACTTCCGGAAGTAAGGGAAACGCATGGACATGGCCAAGCAGTGGTACATCATCCACACCTACTCGGGCTTTGAGAAAAAGGTGAAGGAAAGCCTGGAGAGCCGCGTGGCCGCCCTGGGACTGCAGGACAAGTTCGGGCGCATGATGATTCCCACCGAAGACGTGGTTGAGGTGCGCGGCGGCAAGAAAGTCATCTCGCCGCGGATGATTTATCCGGGCTACGTGCTGGTGGAAATGGAGATGGACGACTACACCTGGCACGTGGTGCGCAACACGCTGCGCGTGACCGGCTTTGTCGGATCGGGCCAGACGCCTTCGCCCCTGAGCGAAGAAGAGGTCGAAAACATCCTGCACCGCGCGACCCAGACGGCCACCGACAAGCCCAAGCCCAAGTTGACGTTCGAACGGAATGAACAGGTGCGCATCGTGGACGGGCCGTTTGCAAATTTCACCGGTGTGGTCGAGGACATCAATGCCGACCGCAGCACGCTGAAGATTTCCGTGACGATTTTCGGGCGCTCCACGCCCGTGGAACTCGATTTCGTGCAAGTCGAAAAGCATGGCCTAGGCCGGGCGGCCCAGGGCTGGCTCGTCGAGCACGAAGACCAGGGGAAAGCTTATGGCCAAGAAAGTTCAAGCGCAAGTGAAACTGCAGTTGCCGGCGTCGAAAGCCACCCCGGCACCGCCCGTGGGCACCGCGCTCGGCCCGCAGGGCGTCAACATCATGGATTTCTGCAAGCAGTTCAACGCCAAGACGGCGAAAGAGCCCGAGGGCATGATCATCCCCGTCCTGGTGACGATCTATAGCGACCGGTCGTTCACCTTCATCACCAAGACGCCGCCGGCTTCCGAACTGCTGAAACGCGCCGCGGGCATCGTGAAGGGTTCCGCGGAACCGAACCGCACCAAGGTGGCCAAGGTCACGCGCAAGCAGGTGGAAGAAATCGCCAGGACCAAGCTGGTGGACCTGAATACCACGAACATGGAATCGGCCATCCGCACGGTGATGGGCACGGCGCGCAACATGGGCATCGAGGTGGAGGCCTAGGAGAAGCGATGAGCCGCAAAGCCGGGAAAGAACACCGAGAACGCGCGCAAGCTGGTGGAGGCGCGCCGCTACAAGCTGGCCGAAGCCGCCGAGACGTTGAAGAAGGCGCACTTCGTCAAGTTTGATGAAACCGTCGAACTCGTTGTCAACCTGGGCGTGGACCCCAAGCATTCCGACCAGGTGGTGCGCGGCACGGTGGTCATGCCGCACGGCCTGGGCAAATCCAAAAGCGTGCTGGTCATCGCCGGCGGCGAAAAGGTTCGCGAGGCGCAGGAAGCCGGCGCCGATTTCGTCGGCGGCGAAGACATGGTCCAGAAGATCCAGGAAGGCTGGACCGATTTCGACGCCGTCATCGCCACGCCGGACATGATGAAGTCCGCCGGACGCTTGGGCAAAGTCCTCGGCCCGCGCGGCATGATGCCGAATCCGAAAACCGGCACGGTGACCTTCGAAGTGGCCCGAGCCGTCAAAGAAATTAAGGCAGGCAAAGTGGAGTTTCGCGTGGACAAAGCCGGCATCGTCCATTCGCCGGTGGGCAAGATCAGTTTTGATGCACCGAAGCTTGCCGAGAACGCGCAGGCGCTGCTCGGCGCGATTCTGAAGGCCAAGCCCGCGGCGGCCAAGGGCAAATACGTGAAGCGCGTCACGCTGACGTCCACCATGGGCCCGGGCATCCCGATCGACGAAGCCGAGGTGGAAGCGGCCGTTGCCGTGGCGGCTTAACTCCGGTTTTTTTCGTACGCAACGAAGGATCGAGACCATGAAGAAGCGCAGCGAGAAAGAGAAAGACCTCGAGCAACTGAAGACCGACCTGGGGCAGGTCTCCACCGTGATCCTGAGCACGTTTCAGGGCATCACCGTCGAGGACGACACCAAGCTCCGCCGCGCCGTGCAGGCCGCTGGCGGCAAGTATCAGGTCGTGAAGAACACGCTGGCCGAGCGCGCCGGCTCTGGCACGCCCGCCGAGCCGCTGCTCAAGAACCTGACGGGCACGAATTCCATCGCCTACACCGCCACCGATCCGGTGGCGCTGGCCAAGGCGCTGACGAAGATCGCCAAGGACGTGCCCGCGTTCAAGTTCCGCGCGGGCGTGGTCGAAGGCCGCGTGCTGTCGATCGCAGGAAATCCAGCAACTGGCGCAGTTGCCTCCGAAGGAAGATTTGATCAGCAAGATCATGTTCCTGCTGCAATGCGCCGGCGCAGCGGATCGCTTCGGCGCTCGCGGCGGTCAACCGCAATCTCGCCGTCACGGTGAATGAGGCGGTCAAGGCGAACAAGTTTGGTCCGGCGGCGCAGGGGACGCGCCGGCCGGGGTCACGCAATAAATCGGATTTGCATGTTCGATACGAGGAGAGGACAAGGCAATGGCGAAAAGGTGGAAACGATCCTGGAAGAAATCAAGGGCCTGACGCTGCTCGAAGCCGCCGATCTGGTCAAGAAAATGGAAGAAACCTTCGGCGTCTCCGCGGCCGCGGCGGCTCCCGTGGTCATGGCCGGCGGTGGCGGCGCGGCGGGCGGCGCGGCTCCGGCGGAGGAGAAGACCGAGTTCACTGTCGTGCTCACCGACGTGGGCGCCAACAAGATCAACGTGATTAAGGCCGTCCGCGAAGTCACCAGCCTCGGCCTCAAGGAAGCCAAGGACCTGGTCGATGGCGCGCCCAAGCCGATCAAGGAAGGCGTCAACAAGGACGAGGCCGCCACGATCAAGAAGAAGTTCGAAGAAGCGGGCGCCAAAGTCGAGATCAAGTAACGCACAAGGCTTGGCTGCCGTGGCGCTCCGCCGCGGCATAGGGCGCGGTCTCAGCGGGCAGGTCGCCGCGCCGAAGGGACTTGCATACGCAAGCGTTGAGCCGGGATACAGCCACTCATTCCGTGTCTTTCCCTGCCGGGGACCCCAGCGCGCCGTGTGCGGGGCTGGTATCGCTCCACGCGTCGCGCGGGCGAGTCCTGCGGCCTTCGTTCTCACCTCCGTCTTCGTTCCGGCCCCACTGCACCGAAGGGAATGAGGTAAATCAGCATGCAGAATGGAAATCATCACATCCGTGAACGCGAGCGCCTGGATTTTTCCAAAATCCAGAGCAGCATTCAGATCCCGAACCTGATCGAGGTCCAGAAAAAGTCCTATCAGCGCTTTCTACAGATGGACCTGCTGCCCAGCGAGCGCGAGGACACCGGGCTGCAGTCGGTGTTCACCTCGGTGTTCCCCATCCAGGACTTCCGCGGGCTCTCGCAGCTCGACTTCGTGGACTACTCGATCGGCAACTGGGAGTGCAAGTGCGGCAACCTGAAGGGCCTGCATCACCTGCGCGCGACCTGCCGGAACTGCGGCGCCTCCGTCGTCACCAACCCGTATCAGACCGGCGACGTGCTCTGCTCGAAGTGCGGCACGTTCAACAAGAACACGCCCGACCTTCTGCAATAAGTGCGGCGACCCCGTCGCCATGCAGCTCAAGTACGACGTGAACGAATGCCAGGAACGCGGCATGACCTATTCCGCGCCGCTCAAGGTCACCATCCGTCTGACCATCTACGACAAGGACCCCGATACCGGCGCGAAGAACATTCGCGACATCAAGGAACAGGAAGTCTTCTACGGCGACATCCCGCTGATGACCGATAACGGCACCTTCGTCATCAACGGCACCGAGCGCGTCATCGTCAGCCAGTTGCACCGCTCCCCCGGCGTCTTTTACGAATGCGCCAACAACCGCACCTACTTCCTCGGGAAAATCATTCCCTACCGCGGCTCCTGGGTCGAATTCGAGTACGACACCAAGAACATCCTCTACGTGCGCATCGACCGCAAGCGCAAGTTCCTCGGGCTCGATCTTCCTCCGCGCGCTGGGTATGAAGTCGAATGAAGAAATCCTGCGCACGTTCTACCAGGTTGAGCGCGTCTCCCTGCGCGAAGAGCAAGCTTCTCTGGAACGTTTCGCCAGGGCCTCGTCGACCGCAAACTCACGCACGAAATCAAGCATCCACGCACCGAGGACGTTATCGTCGGCGCGCACAAGCGCATCACCGAGCCGCTCTACAAAGAGCTGCATCAAGGCGCGCGTCTCGCAGGTGCAGCGTGTCGGTCGGCGATCTGGAAGGCGCCTACAGCGTCGCCGACGTGGTCAACCGCAAGACCGGCGAAGTGCTGCTCGAATCCAACAAGCCGCTCACCGCCGAGCTCTGGCACCGCGCTGGCCGACGGCGGGCATCACCGAAGTGGACGTCTTCTTCCCCGAGCGCGACGACATCGGCCTGGTGCTGTCAGCCGCACCCTCGACAAGGACGCCATCAAGTCCTCGCAAGAAGCGCTGATCGAGATCTATCGCAAGCTGCGCCCCGGCGATCCGCCGACCCTGGAAACCGCCACGGCGCTCTTCAACGGCATGTTCTTCGACCCGCGCAAGTACGATTTCAGCAAGGTCGGCCGCCTGAAGTTCAACATCAAGCTCGGCCTCGAAACGCCGCTCGACAACCGCACTCTGGATCCCGCCGATTTCGTCGCCGCCATCAAGCTACCTGCTGAAGCTGCGCAAGAACATCGGCACGGTGGACGACATCGACCATCTCGGCAACCGCCGCGTCCGCGCAGTCGGCGAGCTGCTCGAAAACCAGTTCCGCATCGGCCTCGTTCGCATGGAACGCGCCATCAAGGAAAAGATGTCCGTGTACCAGGAAATGTCCACGGCCATGCCGCACGATCTGGTCAACGCCAAACCGGTCATGGCCGCGATCCGCGAGTTCTTCGGCAGCTCGCAGCTCAGCCAGTTCATGGACCAGACCAACCCGCTCAGCGAGATCACGCACAAGCGCCGCCTTTCGGCCCTCGGCCCGGGCGGCCTCTCGCGCGAGCGCGCCGGATTCGAAGTGCGCGACGTCCATCCCACGCACTACGGCCGCATCTGCCCCATCGAGACGCCGGAAGGCCCGAACATCGGCCTCATCAGCTCGCTTTCCTGCTACGCGCGGATCAACGAGTTCGGCTTCATCGAATCGCCCTACCGCAAGGTGAAAAACGGCCGGGTCATCGACTACGTCCTGATCGTCAACTCCGGCGACAGCGAGTTCAAGGCCGGCGACATCGTCGAACGCGAAAAGGTCGAAGCGCATCAACGAGGAGCTCAAGCGCCGCAAGGTGACTTCCGAGCCCTATTGCTTTTACCTCTCCGCGTGGGAAGAAGACAAGCTACGTCGTCGCCCAGGCCAACGCTTCGCTCGACGACCGCGCAGCGCATCACCACCGAACTGGTCAACTGCCGCCAGGCGGGCAACTTCGTACTGAAGCAGCGCGAGGAAGTCGACTACGTCGACGTTTCGCCGAAGCAGCTCGTCTCCGTGGCCGCGAGCCTGATTCCCTTTCTCGAGAACGACGACGCGAACCGCGCGCTGATGGGATCGAACATGCAGCGCCAGGCCGTGCCGCTCATCCGCGGCGAAGCGCCGCTGGTCGGCACCGGCATGGAACGCGTCACCGCGCGCGATTCCGGCGCCGTGGTCATCTGCCGCCGCGAAGGCATCGTCGATCAAGTCGATTCCGAGCGCATCATCGTGCGCGTCGAATCCGACCACTCCGGTGTCTTGAGCCGCGAAGTGGGCGCGGACATCTACTCCCTCACCAAGTTCAAGCGTTCGAATCAAAATACCTGCATCAACCAAAAGCCCCTCGTCCGCGTGGGGGACCGCGTGAAGCCCGGCCAGGTCCTGGCCGACGGCCCGTGCACCGACCGCGGCGAGTTGGCCCTGGGCCGCAACGTTCTCGTGGCCTTCCTGCCCTGGCGCGGCTACAACTTTGAAGACGCCATCCTGGTGAGCGAAAAGCTCGTCAAGGACGACTACTACACTTCGATTCACATCGAGGAGTACGAAATCGAGGCCCGTGACACCAAGCTCGGGCCCGAGGAAGTCACCCGCGATATCCCCAATATCAGCGAGACGTTCCTCCGCAACCTCGACGAAAGCGGCGTCATCCGCATCGGTGCCACCGTCCGCCCGGGCGACATCCTGGTCGGCAAGGTCACCCCCAAGGGCGAAACCACGCTCACGCCGGAAGAGAAACTTCTCCGCGCCATCTTCGGCGAAAAAGCCGGCGATGTTCGCGACGCCTCCCTCTACTGCCCGCCCGGTATCGAGGGCACCATCGTGGACGTCAAGATCTTCTGCCGCAAGGGCGCGGAGAAAGACGAGCGGCACAAGGCCATCGAAGCCACTCAGGTCTTCAAGCTCGAGAAAAACCTGGCCGACGAGATCCGCATTCTCACCGATGAGCGCCTGAAGCGGCTTTCCGACTTGCTGGGCGGCCAGAAGCTCACCGCCGACCTGCACGACGAGAAGACCAACAAGCGCCTGCTGACCAAGGGCACCGAACTTACGCGCGAGATCATCGAGAAGATCTCCACGCGCAACCTCAAGCGCCTGCGGCTGAACGACAAGGACCCGCTCCTCATCGAAAAGATCGACGAGATCGAGGAGATGACTTCGCGGCAGATCGACGTCCTTCGCAACATCACCGACGAGCGCAAGGACAAGCTCAAGAAGGGCGACGAGCTGCCTCCCGGCGTCATCAAGCTGGTCAAGGCCTACATCGCCATGAAGCGCAAGCTCTCCGTCGGCGACAAGATGGCCGGCCGGCACGGCAACAAGGGCGTCATCGCGCGAATCGTCCCCGAGGAAGACATGCCCTATCTGCCCGACGGCACGCCGGTCGAGATCGTCCTCAACCCGCTGGGCGTGCCTTCCCGCATGAACGTCGGCCAGATTCTGGAAACGCACCTCGGCTGGGCCTCCAAGGAACTCGGCCGCAGCATGGCGCGCCTGCTCGATACCGGGGCGCGCGCCGAAGCTGCCCGGAGCTGGTTCAAGGAAGTATTCAGCGGCACACGCCGGTCTGGAAGTCGCTCAGCGAAGCTCGACGACGAAATGGTCCTCGAGCTCGCGCACGCTTCCGCGACGGCATTCCCGTGGCCACGCCCGTCTTTGACGGCGCGCGCGAATCCGAAATCCGCCACCTGCTCGAAGTAGCCGGCCTGCCCGAAGCCGGCAAGATCAATCTCTACGACGGCATGACCGGCGATCTCTTCGATCAGCATGTCACCGTGGGCTTCATCTACATGCTCAAGCTGTCGCACTTGGTGGACGACAAGATCCACGCGCGCTCCATCGGCCCGTACTCGCTGATCACGCAACAGCCGCTCGGCGGCAAGGCGCAGTTCGGCGGTCAGCGCTTCGGCGAAATGGAAGTCTGGGCGCTCGAGGCGTACGGCGCCGCGCACATCCTGCAGGAGCTGCTCACCGCCAAGTCCGACGACGTCTACGGCCGCGCAAAGATTTACGAGGCCATCGTCAAGGGCGAGCCTGGCATCGAGCCCGGCGTGCCCGAATCGTTCAACGTGCTCGTCCGCGAGCTGCAGTCACTCTGCCTGGACGTCGAGTTGATGAAGCGGCAAACGAAGCCGCCCGCCGAGACCGCGGCCGACTGACCGCCGCGCGGCGCCCACGAACGGGTTTTTCGGGGCCGGCTTTCCGAGCACCGGAGAGCAGGCCCGCTGATAGGGACTCATGGGGATTCCCGCGAAAGCGGGGCGTTCCGGCCGCTGGGCCGGAAGGGAGGATGTGACCTTGTATCGCAGCAGCCCTTATGACCGCGCCAGCCTGATCGCCGATTTCGATTCCATCCGCATCAGTCTGGCGAGTCCGGAAAAAATCCGCTCTTGGTCGCACGGCGAAGTGACCAAGCCGGAAACGATCAACTACCGCACCTTCAAGCCCGAGCGCGACGGCCTGTTCTGCGCCAAGATTTTCGGGCCGGTGACGGACTGGGAGTGCCTCTGCGGCAAGTACAAGCGCATGAAGCACCGCGGCGTGATCTGCGACAAGTGCGGCGTCGAAGTCACGCTCTGCAAAGTCCGCCGCGAACGATTGGGCCACATCGAGCTGGCCTCGCCTTGCTCGCACGTCTGGTTCTTCAAGGGCCTGCCTTCGCGCATCGGCTACCTGCTGGACATTAGCATGCGCGACCTCGAGCGCATCCTCTATTTCGAGGGCTACGTGGCCATCGACATCGGCGACGTTCCGGGCATCAAGGAACGCGAGATGCTCCCGGAAGAAAAATACCGCGAGCTGCAGAAGGAATATGCCGGCCAGTTCGTCGCCAAGATGGGCGCCGAAGCCATCAAGGAGCTTCTGAAGCGCGTCGAAGTCGAAAAACTCAGCGAAGAGCTGCGCGAGAAGATGAAGGTCGATCCCAGCCTGCAGAAGCGCATCAAGTACGCGAAGCGCCTGAAAGTGCTGGAATCGTTCCGCAAGAGCGGCAACAAACCCGAATGGATGATCCTGGACGTGATCCCGGTGCTCCCGCCGGAGTTGCGCCCGCTCGTGCCGCTCGATGGCGGCCGCTTCGCCACCTCCGACCTCAATGACCTCTACCGCCGCGTCATCAACCGCAACAACCGGTTGAAGAAGCTCATGGAGCTGCACGCGCCCGACGTCATCGTGCGCAACGAAAAGCGCATGCTCCAGGAAGCCGTGGACGCCCTATTCGACAACGGCCGCCGCGGACGCGTCCTGCGCGGCACGAACAACCGCCCGCTCAAATCCCTCTCCGACACGCTCAAGGGCAAGCAGGGCCGCTTCCGCCAGAACCTCCTCGGCAAGCGCGTGGACTACTCCGGCCGCTCGGTCATCGTCGTCGGCCCCGAGCTCAAGCTCCACCAGTGCGGGCTGCCCAAGAAGATGGCCCTCGAGCTCTTCAAGCCGTTCATCTATCACCGCCTGGAAGCGCAGGGCCACTGCACCACGATCAAGCAGGCCAAGGAAATGGTCGAGCAGCAGGACCCCATCGTGTGGGACATCCTCGAGGAAGTGATCCGCGAGCATCCCGTGCTGCTCAACCGCGCCCCCACGCTTGCACCGCCTGGGCATCCAGGCGTTCGAGCCCATGCTGGTCGAGGGCAAGGCCATCCGCATTCACCCGCTCGTCTGCACCGCCTTCAACGCGGACTTCGACGGCGACCAGATGGCCGTGCACATCCCGCTCTCCCCGGAAGCGCAGGTCGAAGCCTCCGTGCTCATGCTCAGCTCGCAGCAACATCCTTTCGCCGGCGAACGGCCTACCGCTCGCCGTTCCTACGCAGGACATGGTGCTGGGCATCTACTACCTCACCAAGTCCAAGCCCGGCGCCAAGGGCGAGGGCCGCGCCTTCGGCTACGGTCGAAGAAGTCCTGCTCGCGCTCGAAGCCGGCGAAGTCGAATTGCTCACGCCGATCCGCCTGCGCTACACCGGCGAAGCCATCGACCTCACCACCGCCTACGACGACCAGGACGTGCCGCACACCGAAGCCCATCCAGCTCAACCGGCACTTCATCAACACCACCGTCGGCCGCGTGATCTTCAACGACCACCTGCCGAAGGAAATGCCCTTCATCAACGGCCTGCTCAAGAAAAAGGGCGTGCAGCAGGTGGTCAGTACTGCTATCTCCGCTTCGGCCTCGAGCGCACCGTGCGCATGCTCGACGGCCTGAAGGACCTCGGCTTCCTCTACGCCACCAAGGCCGGCATCTCCATCGGCATCGACGACATGCTCATCCCCGGCGACAAGGCCAAGCTGGTGGAAAACGCCGAAAAGGAAGTCGTCAAGGTCCAGCAGCAATACCTCGACGGCGCCATCACCAACGGCGAGCGCTACAACAAAGTCATCGCCATCTGGGGCGACGTCACCGAGCGCGTGGCCGACGAAATGTTCAAGGCCATGGAGCAGCAGGACAAGGAAGGCGTCATCAACCCCATCTACGTCATGGCTGACTCCGGCGCGCGCGGCTCCAAGCAGCAGATCCGCCAGCTTTCCGGCATGCGCGGCCTGATGGCCAAGCCCTCCGGCGAAGTCATCGAGACGCCCATCACCTCCAACTTCCGCGAAGGCTTGACCGTGCTGCAGTACTTCATCTCCACCCACGGCGCGCGCAAGGGCCTGGCCGATACGGCGCTCAAGACCGCCGACTCCGGCTACCTCACCCGCCGCCTCGTCGACGTGGCCCAGGACGTCATCATCAACGAACTCGACTGCGGCACCGCCGACGGCATTTACGTCGAGCCCATCGTCGAAGCCGGCGTTGAAGTCGAGCCGCTGCGCGACCGCGTCGTCGGCCGCGTCTCCCTCGAGAAGATCAAGGACTACGAGGGCAACGTGATCGTGGACGTCAACCAGGAGATCACCGAGGAACTGGCCAACTCGATCCAGGCCGCCGGCATCGAGCGCGTGCAACATCCGCTCCGTGCTCACCTGCGAATCCCGGCGCGGCGTCTGCGCCCGCTGCTACGGCCGCAACCTGGCCACCGGACGCATGGTCGAGATGGGCGAAGCCGTCGGCGTCATCGCCGCGCAGTCCATCGGCGAGCCCGGCACGCAGCTCACCATGCGCACCTTCCACATCGGCGGCACGGCCACGCGCGTCACCGAACAATCCAATCTCGAAGCGCAGCAACCACGGCTTCGTCAAATTCATCGACCTGCAAGTCGTCGAAGGCCGCGGCAAGGCACCTCATCTCCATGAACCGCTCCGGCCTCATCGCCGTCGTGGACGAAAAAGGCCGCGAGAAGGAGCGCTACCACGTTGTCTACGGCGCGCGCCTCCGCGTCGCGGACGGACAACCCGTCAACGTCGGCCAAGTCCTGGCCGAATGGGATCCCTTACACCTTCTCCATCCTGACCGAAGTCGGCGGCAGCGTTCAGTTCAAGGACCTGCACCCCGGCATCACCATCGAAGAGCAGGTGGACGAAGTCACCGGCCTGTCTCAGTTGGTTGTTACCCTGCCGCCCGGCGATGAAAAGCACCAGCCCACCATACAGATCCGCGACTCCGCCGGCCGCGTGCGCAAGAAGTTACCTCATGCCCTCGCGCGCCCACTTGATGGTCGTCAGGATGGCGATGAAGTCCAGCCCGGCGACGTCCTGGCCAAGATCCCGCGCGAGACCACCAAGACCAAGGACATCACCGGCGGTCTGCCGCGCGTGGTCGAACTCTTCGAGACCCGCAAGCCCAAAGACCCCGCCGTCATCAGCGAAATCGACGGCATCGTCAAATACGGCGAAATCAGCAAGGGCATGCGCAAGATTTACGTCGAGAGCGAGGACGGCAAGACCACCAAGGAATATTCCATCCCGCGCGGCGTGCACATCAACGTGCAGGAAGGCGAGCACGTCAAGGCCGGCGAGCCGCTCATCGACGGCCCGCTCAACCCGCACGACCTGCTCGCCGTGCTCGGCGAAAAGTACACCCAGGCCTACCTCGTCAACGCCATCCAGGAGGTCTACCGCCTCCAGGGCGTCAACATCAACGACAAGCACATCGAAACCATCGTCCGCCAGATGATGCGCTGGGTCAAGGTCGAAGACGTTGGCGACACCGGATTCCTCCTCGACGAGCAGGTGGACAAGTTCCGCTTCCGCGAGGAGAACGACCGCATCATGTCCGGCGGCGGCCGCCCCGCCACGGGCCGTCCGTTGCTGCTCGGCATCACCAAGGCCTCGCTCTCCACCGACTCCTTCATCTCCGCCGCCAGCTTCCAGGAGACCACCCGCGTGCTCACCGAAGCCGCCGTGGCCGGCAAGGTGGACTACCTGCGCGGCCTCAAGGAAAACGTCATCATGGGCCGCCTCATCCCGGCCGGCACGGGTCTCGAGCATTACCGCAGTATCGAACTCCTCACCGAAGTCGCCGCCGCCGATGGAAGGCGAATTCGGTGTCGCCGCCGAACTCCCGGCCGTCGGCCCCGAGCTTTCACCCGAGGAAGCCGCCGCGCTCGATTTCCTGCGCAAGGATACCGGCGCCCCGGCCGAGTGACACCCCGCTCCTAGCGAGGTGTCATCCCGCCTGCCCTGAGCGGAGCCGAAGGGAGGAGTGGTGCTCGCTCTTACGAGCGATACCGGGACGACGAAGGATTTCTCTTCGTGGGCGAAGAGCGCGCCCTTGGTCACTAGCCACTGACCACTAGCCACTGTTTCAAGAATTCCGTCTGCCCGCCCCGGCCCTGCCGGGGCCAGCTCCTCCCCAGGAGCCAAAGAAGGTCCCGGTCACGCATAGTGTGACCGGGACCTTTTTCTTTTCGGAGAAATAACACAGCCATTGACTTGTCAAAGACATTCACACGATACTGCACCGACGTTCGCTGCGCTAACTGCCAACTTGGATTGGGAGACTTCCATGCCCGGCACGGTTCGGTCGCGTTCCGAGCGGCCGCCGCCGTTGTGAATGCATTTCTGACTCAGAGCACTAGCGCAGCTTTGAATGATTCTCTGAAGTAACCTCGCTAGATCCGCGCGGCCGAGATCTGTTCAAACCTCTCCAGAAGAGACTTGATCTCGGCCTCGGCAAAGGTTTGACAGTCGGAGTATAGGTTCTTCAACAAGGCTGGAAGCGTCTCTGTGAGCGAGGGGAGAGCCTGCTCAAATTCTGGAAATGCGTGACGAAAGGAGCGAACTCTCTCCAGGTTTTCGGTCAATCGCGCTCTCCGTTCCGCCTCGTCTTCCCAGACACTTCTCCAATATCGACAAGTAAGGCAAGAGGGGGCGCAACGAGTACCTTCGTGAGATAAGAAAGATTCCCAGCCGGACTTTGCAAGTGACAAAAGTTCAAGCGAATCATCGCGGCGCTTTTCACTGTTGCATCTTCTGCAAGCCACCAGCACGTTGCCTGGAACGTGGAGGCCTGCCCGATAACGATTCATGCCGTCGAGATGCTCAATCACCGAAACTGTGTCCGCCAAGTCGCGGGAGCAATACGGGCACCGGTTATTGAACACCTTTCGAACGAGCTCCTCGTATTCTTGGCCGTCGACTTTAATCGGCCACTTTTGGCTGACCCTACGACTCAATTCATGAAGAAACATGCTCAC
>CAVTZX010000020.1:0-19922 GCA_963739275.1 uncultured Acidobacteriota bacterium | reverse complement strand
GCCGGTGCGGACGCTGTGTGGGTTCCGGCCGGAGGAACTTTGGAGGATTACAAGCGCCCGGGCAACGGGTTTGCCATCGGCACTGAGCACCTGGCCGCTGACGGAGGTCAACTCGACGGCACGCGACTGCGCGACAGCGACCGCGGCAAAGACGAGCACCGCGCAGAGTGCAGCGACGAGAAGGTTCGATAGATGTCGGTGTCGCAAGGGCAGGCTCCTCGCTGGGTAACTCCTATTCTATGCCTCGCGGCGCGGACGCGCGGGGGCGAGTTTCCTCGCGCGCAACTCGTCCGTTTCGCTAAGCGTCTGCTGAACGACGGCGTCCCACTCGGAGTAATGAGAGTGGCCCTTCATGAATTCAAAGCGCACATTCTCGATCGTCTGAAGGAGCAGTTGAGCGATGTAGGTGAGAATGGCGGCGGTTCGGGGAGCGATCTGCTTTCGGGCGAGGAGAGAAAAGAGGTCGCCGAGGGCCAGATTCACGGCCGTGGTGGTGCGGAAATCACGTTGCGCGCCGAGGAAACGAGCGACCAGGGCGTCGGCTTCGGGATTGTGAGCGTCGGCAAATTCCTGCTCGCGGCGCCAGTGATTGATGCAAAGGGATTGGTGCTTCTGAGCGCGGGGCAGGGAGCAGCGGCGACCGTCGGCGGCGACGAAGCGGCAGCGGGCTTTATCCTCCAGGTTGTTTTTGGCCATGAGAAGAGTCCTCTCGGTTGAATGGTTGAAAAGTTGAAGGGTTGAACTGACAGAGGGGAAGCAGAGAGGCTGGAAAGCAGGAAGAAGGTCCACCCTCCCACCATGCTTTTTGTATCTGTTGCATCCAAAGGGTTTTAAGTCCAATGAAAACGCATCTGTTGCATCTGCAAGAGTTGCGGGCGCATTTTTCGCATCTGTTGCCAATAAGGGACTTAGGTGCGCAACCGCGGGCACAGACCGCCTCCGGCTCATGGAAAAGAGCGGACTTCGGCTTAAAGAACTTCTTGGAGGGATGAATCTAAGTTAGGGCTTCTGGGAGGGCGTGTCAAGAAGAGGGCGGAGATGAAATTCACAGGAGGCTGAGGAATTCACAAGGAGCTGTGGAAATCCTGGAGGTTCGAGGTTGGAACTTAGAGGGACAAGAAGAACATCCCGACCGAGAACGTCGGGGAAACGCTGGCGCGGAGAGCGCAGAGCCACGCGCAGAATAATGGCGCAGCCCTTCGAGCGCAGGGTAAACAAGCAGCGCTCTTAGGAAGCAAGATTCTCTGCTTCGCAAAGGGAAGGCGGTCTCCGCTGCGCAGAAACAAAGCGAAAAGAACAGCAAGAGAAAGAGGGATTCCTCGCCCGCAGAGCGGGCTCGGAATGACAATCGCGGACGCGAATCACGAGAGATCCCTTCGACTTCGCTCAGGGCAAGCCTTCGGGCCGAACGAGTGCGGCCATCACGCGATCCCCAGGAAAAGCGCACAGGCAGGAGTGCCCTTCGAGAGCTCAGGGCAAGCCTGTGCTACTGAATGCAGATTCCTCGCCCGCAGGCGGGCTCGGAATGACAACCGGAGGCGATTACAACTGGAAATGTTTTTTGGCGCGGGCGTGGGCAGGCTGGTCTTCGCGGCCGGTGTCGGGATTGGCGCCGCGCTCGAGTGCGAGGAAGTAGCTGAGGAGCTGGATGGGGACGACGTGGACGAGCGAGGAGAGCCATTCCGGCAGGGCCGGAACATCGAGGCGATGCTCTCCAGAGATGTTTGCAGCGGAGCCTTGCGAGGCCACGGCTACGCGTAGGGCGCCAACTTCGCCGAGCGCGGCCCAGGCTTCGGCGGCGCGCGCGTCGGCCGAACCCCCCGTGAAGATCAGGACGGCGGCGCAGCGCGAATCGGCTTCGGCGAACGGGCCATGAAGAAATTGTTCGGTCTCCATGCCTTCTGCTGCGAAATAGGTGGCTTCCTTCACCTTGAGCGCGCCTTCCGTGGCGGTCGCCCAACTGGGGCCCGCGCCGATGAAGAAGAGGCGCTCCTTCCTGGCAATTTCGCGCGCGATGCGGCGAGCCTTGTCTTCGAGGGCGAGCGCTTCGGTCATACACTGCGGGACTCGTGCGAGAGCGGCACGAGCTGCGGCGGAATCCTTCAAGCAAGCGTGCCGCTCGGCGATGCCGATGGCGAGAAGGGCGAGCGCGGCCTGGGCGGTGGTGTAGCTCTTGGTATGCGCGAAGGAGATTTCCTGCTCACAGGTGGGGATGACGTGGTCGGCAGTGCGGATACCGTCGCCGCCGTCGAAGCCGGTGACGGCGATGGTGAGCGCGCCGGCGGCTTTGGCGCGGCGCACGGCTTCGACCGAGAAATTTTTCCAGCCGCGGTGACTGGCGACGATGAGGGCGTCGTCGGAAGAAAGCGCGTAAGGATAATGCACGAGCTCGAAGGATTGCTCGACCTGGGCGCGGGCGCGTCCGCCGGAAAGATGCCGGAGGAAGTGTTCGCCGCAGAGGGCGGCGTGGAGCGAAGTGCCGATGCCGGCGAAAATCAGCCGCGTCTTCGAGGCTGCGGCCAGGGCTGCGCGGTCGATGACCTCGCGCTGCGTTTCGAGGACGCGCGCGACGCGGCCGGGCTGCTCGCGGATCGAATCGTACATGTAAAACGGGTGGGCAGAGCGTTTTTCGGTCATGGTGTGAGTGATTCCTCAGTCCATCGCGTCTCGACACTCGAAACATTATCGCAGGGTGGAAGAATCTGGGCGAACCAAATTGGCAGTTGAGCTCAGACCGGGCTGCAGCGCGGTGTCTTATACGGCTTCGGGAAACGAAACAAGAAAAGATGACGCCCCGAAGGATCGGGGTAAGCGCCGGCGCAGAGAACGCAGAGGAGCGCAGAGAAGGCCGGAGACGGATTTCGGCGGGCTGTGTTACCGTTCTCGGGGAGAATCTCGATGCCACGCTATCTTTCCATGCACACCCTCGCCTGCCTGACGCGCCAAGGGGCGGAAGAACTGGCGAAGCGGCTGTACACCGCGACGGGGGTGACGGCGCGGCGCGTGCTGGTGAACATGATTGAAGGCAAAATGGTTGTTGAATTCGAGGCGCTGGACCGTGAGACGCTTGAAGCGTGGCTGAAGACCAACGGATTTCATTACGACTGGGTGATGCGGGTGGAGTTTGAATCCGTCGAGGGGAGGCTGACCGCGCTATGATGATTTCGCCGGAGAGGCAACGTGATCCCACTGGTTGATCTGAAAGCGCAATACCGCAGCATCAAGGCAGAAGTTGACGCGGGCGTCGCGCGCGTGTTCGAAAGCGGCCAGTTCGTCTTGGGCAAGGAAGTCGCCGCGTTCGAAGGGGAATTTGCCGCGTATTGCGGAGCGCGGCACGCGGTCGCCACGAACTCCGGCACAAGCGCGCTGCACCTTTCGCTGCTGGCGGCGGGGATCGGCGCGGGCGACGAAGTGATCACCACGCCGTTTACGTTCGTGGCCTCGGTGGCGGCAATTCTTTACGCCGGGGCGCGGCCGGTGCTGGTGGATATCGAGCGCGAGTCGTTCAATATTGATCCGACGCTAATCGACCGCGCGATCACGCCGCGGACGAAAGCCGTCTTGCCGGTTCACCTTTTCGGCCAGTCGGCGGACATGGACGCGATCCTGGAGGTCGCGCAGCGCCATCGATTGAGCGTGATCGAGGACGCCGCGCAGGCGCATGGCGCAGAGTACAAGGGGCGCCGGGTGGGCCCGCTCGGCGAGTTGGGCTGCTTCAGCTTTTATCCCGGAAAAAATCTCGGCGCGTATGGCGAAGGCGGAATCGTCGTCACCAATAACGCGGAGCACGCGCGGAAGATCCGGCTGTTGCGAAGTTGGGGCGAGGAGCGGCGGTACGAGCATCAGATCCACGCGTTCAATTACCGGATGGAGGCGTTACAGGGCGCGATCCTGCGCGTGAAGCTGCGGCATCTGGATGCGTGGAACGCGGCGCGGCGCGCACACGCAGCCGCGTACACCCAATTGCTCGCGGGAAGCGGCGTGGCGACGCCAAAAGAGATGCCGTACGCGCGGCACGTGTACCACATTTACGCCGTCCGCTCGCAGGAGCGCGACGCGGTGCACCGGGCGCTCGCCGGGCGCGACATCCAGACCGGCATCCATTACCCAACGCCCGTCCACCTCACCCCTGCGTACTCAAACCTCGGCTACCGCGCAGGAGATTTTCCCGTGGCCGAAGAGGCCAGCCGCGAAGTGCTCTCGCTGCCGGTGTATCCGGAGATGACGCAGGCGCAGCAGGAGAGCGTGGCCGAGGCCATACGGGATTCGCGCGGGGCGGTCAAGGCAGGCTAGGACCGAGTCGAGCGCAAACTTGCCGCAGACAGCAAAACTTGGTAGCTTAGGTTTGATTCCCACTGAGCAGACTGTTCATCCGGCGTCTACCGGCTTGATTTTTTTTTGGGGGGGGTAATCCATGAGCGATTACGCGCATCCTGAAGTGCTCGTCTCGACGGCCTGGGTCGCCGAGCATCAGCAAGACCCGAAAATCCGCATCGTCGAAGTGGATGTGGACACTTCGGCGTACGACCAGGGCCACGTTCCCGGCGCAATCGGCCTGAACTGGCAGACCGAATTGCAGGACCCGGTGCGGCGGGACCTGGTGGACGGTGCGGCGTTTGAAGCGTTGATGGGCCGCGCCGGCATCACGCCGGAGCACACGATCATCGTCTACGGCGACAACAACAATTGGTTCGCCGCGTGGGCGTTCTGGCAATTGAAATATTACGGCCACAACGACGCGCGCATCATGAACGGCGGGCGCAAGAAGTGGCTGGAGGAGAAACGCCAGATCACCACCGACAAGCCACATGTGCAGCCGGCGACGTATCGCGCGCACGATCCGGACGAGAGCATCCGCGCGAAGCGCGAGCAGATCTTCGCGGTGCTCAGCCGGCGTGCGCCCGCGCAACTGGTGGACGTGCGCTCGGCGGATGAGTTCACCGGGAAAGTGATTGCGCCGCCGGGCATGACGGAGACCGCGCAGCGCGGCGGGCACATCCCCGGCGCAGTGAGCGTGCCCTGGTCGCAGGCCGTGAACGAAGACGGCACGTTCAGGCCGCTCGAAGCGCTGCGGCAGCTTTACGGCGGCAAGGGCGTGCGTGGCGACCAGGAAGTGATCGCCTATTGCCGCATCGGCGAGCGCAGCTCGCACACCTGGTTCGTGCTGAAGTACCTGCTCGGTTACAAAAACGTGCGCAACTATGACGGCTCGTGGACCGAGTGGGGCAACCTGGTGGGCGCGCCGATCGAAAGAGAATTTGCCGCGGCAGCGCGGTAAGCATCGCGTAACTCGGCACCCAGGGCCGATGAATCTCCGCAGGGGCGGGCTTCAAACCCGCCCCCGCCAATTCTCCGCAGCTACGAACAGACGACTCCCCTCCTGCGCCCCGTTGACCGAATGAATGCGCGCTGCGCGGTTGCGGCGCCGCGGCCCCTTCACGCGGCTTAGAATCTTCTCAGGACACGATCCATGTGGACTTACCTCCTCGGGCCGCTGCTCGCGCTGCTGCCGGCGCGCTGGCGCGCGAAGCTCGTGCCGGAAGCGCCCATCGCCTGGCCCGTGGCGGCACTGCTCTCCGGCCTGGCGGAGAGCATCGGAGGGCTCGCGACGCTGATCTGGTGGTACTTCCAAACCATGCAGCGCTACATCGGGGCCATGGTGGACACCGCATTGGATGGAAAAACATCCGCCCCGTCTACCGATCATCAAATCAAGGGCATGGCGCTGATCCTGTTCGTGCTTCACCCGCTCACATGGGCGCTTTGCTATTTCACTTTTGAGGGAACGCTGCGCTGGCTGGCGGCTTATCTAACGGATGAATCGCCGGCTTCGCTGCCGCTGGTGCTGATGGACCAACTGCTGACGCGCGCGCAGCGCAAGCGGGAACTGCTGGGCGTGCCGCTGGTCCGCGACGAGGCCACGCGCGGAGACGGCAAACAGCCGTGGGATTTGAAAGTAGCTTCGTGCCGCGCGAAACCGCACTGGAAGCACCCCCTAGCTATCGGCTACGAGAGAGAATTTTTCCAGGTGGCTGGAGAGTCACACGCGCCAGCCACCTCCGCGCGACCCCATGTCTATCTCCTCAAACGAGCGCATCCGGGCGAGGCGTTGCGGGGACTCGAGCACTACGATCCCGAAGACGTCCTGCGCGGCGAGAGCGAGCCGGGATTCTTCGGCATCGTGTATGGCGAATTGCGGCGGCGGTGGCACGTGCGTCGCGCGCCGCTGGTGCCGGACGGAGTTCGCGAGACGATCGGCCACGAAGGCAGCGGCTTGCAGGTGCGGTCGTGCCGCCCCAAGTCGGAATGGACCCAGGGCCGCCTGGTGCGCTACGAAAATTCGTACTACCGCATCGAATCCAGCCGGACGAACCGGCCGCCTCGGCCATTCGTGTTTACGCTGCGCAAGCTCCCCGCCGGCGTCCCCAGCCGTTCGGTTCTGCTTTACTCGCCCGACGAACCATTCCAGACCGCCCGCTGAAAAAGAGCCAGAATCCCGCGCCCGTGGTGGAGATCTTCTAACCTGTATTTCTGTTTTGAACTGCTGACCCAACCCGTGAGAGGAACCGGCCATGAAATGGTGGGGTGCTACAGAGGCTTTCTCTATGAAGCGGCCTGCTCGAGAACGGCCCTTTTTGCGCCTTGCATATATGGACGATCAAGTATATGTTCTCGGGCAGCTAGCGCGCCCGAGGTGGGTTTTATTCCGAATGAGGTTCCGTAGCCTCAGCTTGTGCGCGTTGGTGTTCGCTGGGCTCCCCGCCACTACCCAGGCGCAGACGTTCACACCGATTCGGGTGAACGTCGGTGGCGCTGCCTACACGGACACCTTGGGCCACGTCTGGAGCGCTGACTACGGATCAAATGGCGCGGGCGGCCTAGCCGATACCACCAACACTATCGCAGGCACTCCCGATCAGCCGCTGTACAGAACATGGCGCTACGGCTACAAGAGCGGAATACCCCTGGCCTTTACGTACAACGTTCCCAACGGCAACTACGGGGTCACGCTCAAGTTTGACGAGACCCTCTTCAACCAAGCTGGGCAGAGAGTATTCAACGTCACGATCAATGGCCAGACCGTGCTCTCCAGTTTCGACATTTTCGCCGTAGGCGGGGTGAACACGGCCGTTGACCAGCAGTTCCCGGTGACGGTTTCCACCGGGCAGATCGTCATCATCTTCCTGCCGGTGGTCACCAATCCAAAGATTTGCGCGATTCAGATCCTGGCGGCTGCTCCTACGCTTACATCGATCAGTCCAAACAATGGCACTCCTGGTACAACCGTACCCGTGACCCTCACGGGGTCGAATCTCTCCGGGGCCACCGTGAAGGTTAGCGGTACGGGGATCTCCGTCAGCGGCGTCACTTCCACTGCTACCCAGATTAACGCCACATTCACGATCGGTACCGCGGCGGCAGGCTCTTACAACGTGACCGCGACCACCCCGGGCGGGACCAGTAATGCTGTGACCTTCGCAGTCAACGCCCCACCGCCTCCGTCGGCGCCGAGCCTCACTTCCATCACACCGTCAAGCGGCACAGCCGGGAGCGCAGTAGACGTCACCCTGGCTGGCGCCAACCTGTCAGGGGCCACTTTGAACATCAGCGGCACAGGGATCTCGGTCGGCAACCTGAATGCGGCTCCGAGCCAGATCACCGCTACTCTGACCATCGCCGCAAATGCTGCCACGGGTCCCTACAGCATCAGCGCAACCACGGCCGGTGGGACCAGCACCCCTGTGAGTTTTACTGTGAATGCGCCACCCCCACCCCCCAGCAACGGGCCCAATATCGTGCTGATCTTGGCCGACGACATGCGCTACGACGAGATGCCCCACCTGCCGCTGACCGGTTCTCTGATTGGTCCGGAGTCGGTCAAATTCCTGAACTACTTCGTCTCGACGCCGCTCTGCTGCCCGTCGCGCGCGAGCATGCTCACCGGGCTTCACGCGCATAACACCGGGGTCTACCAGAACTACGGACCATCGAACGCTGGCGCACCAGCCTTCAAGGATTCCTCAACGATCGCCACATGGCTGAAAGGGGCGGGCTACCTGACCGGTCTCTACGGGAAGTACCTGAACGGGTATTATAACCTTCCTTCCGGTTACATCCCGCCCGGATGGAGCGACTGGCATGCTTTCGTCAGCAGTCCCGGGGCGACCGGGAACCCGAGCGACGGCAACTTCTACTACGGCTATACCATCAACGACAACGGCGTCCTCACCGTTCGTGGCAGCGCTCCCAGCGACTACGGGACAGACGTGATCTTCCAGGACGCCATCAACTACATCCAGAACGCGCCGTCGGGAAAGCCCCTGTTTCTATATGTCGCACCGTACGCGCCACACGATCCTTTCATCGCTGCTCCACAAGACATCGGGAAGTATTCCTGTTGCCCGCCTCTACGGGCACCCTCCTTCAACGAAGCGGATGTCAGCGAGAAACCGTTCTGGTTGCAGGCTCTGCCGCTGATGACTGCTGCCGACATCGCCACCAATGACAGCAGGTACCACATGACGTTGGACACGCTCGCTTCACTGGATCGGGACATCCAGAATTTAATCAACGCCTTGGTTGCGGCCGGGCGCTGGGGCAACACCGTGCTTCTGTTCGCCTCCGATAACGGTCTTTTCTGGGGCGAGCACAGGTTAAGTAACGGCAAGGATTCGGTCTACGAAGAGGCCGTGAAGGTACCGTTATGGATTCGTGTTCCGGGGCAAGCCACCCGCACCGAAACCTCTCTGGTGGAGAACATTGATTTGGCCCCCACCATCGCGGCTTGGGCCGGAGCGACGCCGGCCAGCAAGGTCAACGGGGTCAACCTGATTCCACTCCTAAACCAGACCGCGACCGGATGGAGGACAGAGATCCTGTTGGAAGAACTGGGAACTTCGAGTACGCAAACTACCTTCTCCGCTGTGCGTAACGCCCAGTTCGTTTACGTGGAATACGCCGATGGGGAAAGGGAATTCTACGATCTGCTGGCCGACCCGTACCAGATGACCAATCAGATCAACAATGCCGCGTATTCAGCGACCATTTCCGCGCTCCAGGCCAAGCTTGCCACGCTGAAGATTCAATGAGGCAGTCAAAGGCTCTGGCAACCCCTCTGTAACTTCTTAATTGGTTCGCGACAGCACAGGCCGTCGTTTCAACCTCCGCCGACATTCGAACTTGATACCTCGCTACTCATCTCAGCCGGATCACACTTAGCTTGAAGATCCCTGGAGACGAGATCAAGTTGCGCGCCCATTCATATTCTCGATATCTGAGCGGTATTCAGAGGACTCATCTCTGCCAGCCGAGCAAGAAGCCCATAAGCATGTGAAAAAGGTACGGGGGCCGAAAGCAAGTAAGAAAATCATTGAACTCTAAGGATCGGAGCGGGCGGGGGAAGTGCCGGGGGCGGCGGAAAGTTCGCGGCGGATGGTGGCCAGGGCTTCCGCGGGCGGGCCGATACGCTTGTAGCGGCTGACTTCGATCGTTTCGTGCACGGAGACGCCGAAGATGAACTTACGTCCCGTTACATCGTACTGATAATGCGTCGGCAGCCAGACGGCCGGCGCGACTTCCGACTGCTCCATGACAAATCTCCCGCCGCGATAAATCTTGCCCAAGATCCCGCCGCCGATAGAGATGTCCTTGATGATTTCAGCTTCGATGCGGACAACCTGTTCAGCAGACTCGTCCACCCAAGCGATGCCGCGGGCAGAAGCGAAAAAGGACGTCTCGCGCGAGGACGCCTTGTAAGTGGGATTGGGCTCCGCAGAGTACTTGGCCAGAAGGCGGCCATTGCGCTGTTCCCGGCCCAGGAACGTGAAAATAAAAGCGGTCTTGGCGGCTTCGACAAGGTCCGTGCGCTCCTTCTTGCGGCGGGCGAACTTGGCTTCGTCCTGTTTTTGCCTCGGAAGATCGGGATTGGTGGAGTTTTGGAGCGCCTGCGCGACGCCCTCGAGCTGCTTGCGGATCAGCGAGGCGTCCACGGACTTGCCGGACTCTTCGAGTTGGACGCGAACGTGGCCGGTGCCTGAGGGGATGACGCGCCAGGTCTTGTCCTCGGTGGGCTTCTGGTCGGGCGTGCCCGAGCGAACGATCCTGCGCTCGATGCGCTCGTAGAGCTCGAGAGCGTCATCGTCACGGTGTTGATTGACGGCAACCCGGTCCACGAGAGCCTTCAGCTCGGCTGGAGAAGGACCACCCACCGGCGGCTGGCCTTGCGCGCGCAGGAAACTCCCCGAACACGTCGGCAGCAGAGCCGCCAATGCCGTCAGGACGAGGCCAAGTTTTCCCGCCAAGCTCATGCCGCCTCCCCGGAAGCGTGCGGGACCGCCATCGGTCTGATTCCGTTCGGCTTACTCCGGTTGTACCACTATTCTACGCCTCACGGACAGCGGGGGTGTCCTCGCGTGTGCCCACGTGGCGCGGGAGAAACCTTTTCGGACGAGTTTTCGTATTAAACTAAGGAAGAAGACAAGCGAGGGGTGTCTGTGCTGTCGAAGGCCAAATCCGCAAGCGTAGCGCTGGGCGAGACGATCCGCATGGCCATGGATACCCTGCGCAGCCACAAACTGCGCACGTTCCTGACCCTGCTGGGCGTCATCCTCGCGGTCACGACCCTGGTGGCGGTGATGTCGATCATCTCGGGCCTGAACTTCTACGTTTCCGACAAACTGGCCAACCTGGGTGCGAACGCCTTCGTCATCGATAGGTTCGGGATCATCACCAACGCTGACGAATTCTTCAAGGCGCAGAAGCGGCCGGTGCTCGGTGTGGACGACATGCAATTCCTGCGCGAGCACATGAAGCTGGCCTACCGCGTGGCGGGCATCGAAGCCACGTCGATGGACTTGCGCGCCGGGAACGAGCTATTCGAAGACGGGCGCGTCTTCGGCGTGACGCCCAACTACACGGAGGTGCGCAGCATCGGAACGGCATTCGGCCGGCCGCTCAACGACGTGGACGATACGCACCGCTCGCCGATCTGCGTGCTCGGCGCCGATGTGGCCCAAAAGCTGTTTCCCAATGTGGATCCCATCGGAAAATCGATTCGCGCTGGTGCGGTGAGTTATGAAGTGGTGGGCGTGGCCGCGGCGCTGGGCACGGTGTTGGGGCAACCGCGGGACAATTTCATCCTCATCCCGTTCGGCACCTTCCAGAAGACGTGGCACTTCCCGCAGAGCTCGATCACGATGTTCGTGCAAGCGCAGGCCGCCGAGTTGATGGACGCGGCGCAGGACGAGGCACGCATGTTGCTCCGGTCGAAGCGTCACGTGCCCTACAACGAGAAGGACAATTTCGGGATCATCGCGCCGTCTTCCATCACGGGATTGTGGGAGGAGTTGACCGCGAAGATTTTCGAGATGGCCGTGGGCATCGTTTCCGTGTTCCTGGTGGTGGGCGGGATCGTGGTGATGAACATCATGCTGGCGTCGGTGGTCGAGCGCACGCGCGAAATCGGGATCCGCAAGGCGCTGGGGGCGCGGCGGCGCCACATCATCACGCAGTTCTTGGCGGAGTCCGCGTTCATCACCGCCCTGGGCGGCGCGATCGGCATCTTGTTTGCCTACGCCATCGGCGCGCTGGTGACGGCCACGACGTCGTTTCCCATCAAGACGCCGCTAAGCGCGGTGATCATCGCGCTGACGGTCTCCACCAGTGTCGGCCTCTTTTTCGGCATCTACCCCGCGGTGCGGGCGTCACGCCTCGATCCCATCGAGGCCTTGCGGCAGGAAGTGTAAGCGCGGCGAGCGCGGGAATACGGAGCATCGCTCATGGCACAGGATTACAAGGAAAACGTCAAGTTGGCGCTGGACATGCTCCGCACGCACAAGATGCGCAGCTTCCTTACGGTGCTCGGCATTGTGATCGGTGTAGGCGTGCTGATGGCCGTGGTGGCGCTGGTCGAGGGCTTCGACAGGAGCATCCAGGACGCCATCACCGGGTACGGCGCGGACACGGCGTTCATCTCGCGGTTCGATCAGGGCCCGTCGTTCGGCCGCCGGCCGCGGGAAGAACGCGAGCGCAAACCGTTGACGCTCGAAGACGGCGAAGCAATCAAAGAATTCTGCCCCGCCATCAAGGACGTCGCCATCTCCCTTTTCCACTGGGAGGAGGCGCACACCGTCCGCTACAAGGACAATCGCATGCAAGGAGGCGACTTCCGCGGAACATTTC
Source organism: uncultured Acidobacteriota bacterium (assembly GCA_963739275.1). GTDB lineage: Bacteria > Acidobacteriota > Terriglobia > Acidiferrales > UBA7541 > JBGQGH01. The sequence continues at coordinate 7,742 of CAVTZX010000020.1, read as the reverse complement.
CTGCCTATGCCAACGTTTATGGGAATGCGGAGATGAAATATGGCCGCTTCTTCACGGCCGTCGAAAACTTGCACCGCGAAAATGTCACCGTTCTGGGAGAGAACACCGCTTCAGCGCTCTTCGCCGACAACGTGGACCCGACGGGCAAGGAAATCCTGGTGGACGGCAAGGCGTTTTTAGTCGTGGGTGTGTTCCAGAAACCGAGAGGGAACTTCGGGCCGGACGACGAGGATCGCCGCGTCGTCACGCCTTACTACACCTTCAGGAAAATGTACCCGGCGGCCTACGAGCACGGATACCGCATGCTGGCGTGGCCGGGCCAACTGGATACTGCAGTAGACGAGGCCCGCGAAGTGTTGCGGCGGCGAAGGAACGTGAAGTACAACCAGCCGGACTCGTTCTCCATACAGACGCAGTTGCAGCAGGTGGAACAGTTCCACTCCATCATTGGCGCGGTCGCGCTCGTGGTGGTGGTGCTCAGCTCGATCGGCCTGCTGATCGGTGGCGTGGGAGTGATGAACATCATGCTCGTCAGCGTCACCGAGCGGACGCGCGAGATCGGCGTGCGAAAAGCGATCGGCGCGCGACGCCGCGACGTCACCTGGCAGTTCCTCTTCGAGGCCATGACGCTGACGGCGATCGGAGGCTTGCTCGCCATCCTGATCGTTGTTGGCGGGGTCGTGCCGCTGGTGAACGCCTTATCCACGATGCACGCCTATGTCCCCGCCTGGGCCATCCTGCTGGGCGAGTCCGTCGCCGTGGCCATCGGCTTGATCTTCGGTGTGTGGCCCGCAGCCAAGGCGGCGCGACTCGACCCGGTCGATGCCCTGCGCTACGAATAAGCGCAGTCTCGTCCAAGCTTTTGCCCCATCTTGCGGATTCCTCGGGGGATCCGCGCGCCACTCTTAGTGTTTTCCCAGGCCGCGCGGAGTCTTTTCTCTCGTGTTCGAATGCGGGAATGGCCAGAAATGTGGTTGTGGCCAAAATGAAACGACACCACTACTGGTAGACATTTTGAGCAACCGCACCCAAATATTTTGTGCTTTTTGTCGGATTCCCCTTGACAAGATTTCCACAAGGCGCGTAGCATTCGCGTCCAGATTCGGGGGACCGTGGAACGTCCCGCTGGCTCCGATCCGCGCCCCGGGACTCCCAGAGAGCTTCTCGAGACGCCACGCAGCCTGCCCGGGTACAAACGAGACATCGAAGGGAGTTGGTTCCTCCCTCCTGCCGGCCGCAGTTGAGGACCGGCGCGCGGCGCGGCGATTGCACGCGGTTGCAGAGCGCGCAAAAGCCGCCCGGGGAGTACTTTCCACTTTTTTCGGCGTGTTCGCGCGTCGCCCGCGGCCGTTTTCTTCGAATCGAGCGAGGCCTGCCCCTGGAGAATCAGGCGTCGCGAGCCCCCCTAGCGCCCGCTTGGGGGTAAAATAGAGAGGTTCCCCCGGCCACGGGGAGCCCTCCTGCGCGGAGGAGATGGCAATGGCTCAAACGAAAGTCGCTCTCACCGAAAAAACCATGAACTCCAAGATACAGACCGCAGAACAAACGCCCGCCAAGACCGGGCTTGAATTCAAACGCTATTTTACCGATGGGAAGATCTCGCCGTTTGATGCCGTGGAGTGGGAACGCCGGACCGCGCAGATTTCGAACGAGAAGGGCCAGACGATTTTCCGCCAGGAAGGCATCGAAGTCCCCAAGGGATGGTCGCAGACGGCCACGAACATCGTGTCCTCGAAATATTTCCACGGCAAGCCGAACACGCCGGAGCGGGAAACCTCCGTGCGGCAGCTCATTGGCCGGGTCGTGAATACGATCGTGTGCTGGGGCGAGGAAGGCGGGTATTTCGCCTCCACGGAAGCGCGCGACGCTTTCCACGACGACCTAGCCCACCTGCTCGTCGAGCAGAAGATGGCCTTCAACTCGCCGGTGTGGTTCAACGTGGGCGTGCAGCCCAAGCCGCAGTGCTCCGCTTGTTTCATCAATTCCGTCCAGGACAACATGGAATCCATCATGAACCTGGCCAAGACGGAATTGATTGAAACAAGCGGACGCTGCACTTGCCACGTTGGACCCCCGGCGAGTTGAAGGCCATCTTCCTGCTCGACGAGCAGGGTCATGGAAAGCGTCGCGCGCTTCCCCGTGGAGGCGAAATACCCCCGCCTTCCTCGGCCCGAGCACGCGATCCCCCTGACGACCCGGCCAATGAGCTAAGGCACCGGAGGTTTCCCGCTCCGGCGTGTTCGACTTGCCCGTGGAATGAGGGGGAGGACACGATGTTCGTGGCCGTCTGCGACCCATTCCTTGGCAAACTGGGTGCTTTCCTGGGCGGAAAATCATTCTGGCCCTTCTCGTTGGAAATTAGAGCGGTTTAGGCATTCCCGCCTCACGGCGTCAAAACGGCGAGGGGTACCCATCGGTAAAATAGCGTTTGATTTCAAGCCCGGTCTTGCGGCGTTTGTTCTGCGTCTTATCTTGGAGTTCATGGTTTTTTCGGTGAGAGCGACTTTCGCTTGAGCCATTCCTTTCCTCCGCGCAGGAGGGCTCCCCGTGGCCGGGGAACCTCTCTATTTTACCCCCAAGCGGCGCTAGGGGGCTCGCGACGCCTGAATTCCAGGGGCAGGTCTCGCTCGATTCGAAGAAAACGGCCGCGGGCGACGCGCGAACACGCCGAAAAAAGTGGAAAGTACTCCCCGGCGGCTTTTGCGCGCTCTGCAACCGCGTGCAATCGCCGCGCGCGCGCCGGTCTCCGACTGCGGCCGGCAGGAGGGAGGAACCAACTCCCTTCGATGTCTCGTTTGTACCCGGGCAGGCTGCGTGGCGTCTCGAGAAGCTCTCTGGGAGTCCCGGGGCGCGGGATCTGGAGCCAGCGGGACGGTCCACGGTCCCCCGAATCTGGACGCGAATGCTACGCGCCTTGTGGAAATCTTGTCAAGGGGAATCCGACAAAAAGCACAAAATATTTGGGTGCGGTTGCTCAAAATCTCTACCAGTAGTGTGTCGTTTCATTTTGGCCACAACCACATTTCTGGCCATTCCCGCATTCGAACACGAGAAAAAGACTCCGCGCGGCCTGGGAAAACACTAAGAGTGGCGCGCGGATCCCCCGAGGAATCCGCAAGATGGGGCAAAGCTTGGACGAGACTGCGCTTATTGTAGCGCAGGGCATCGACCGGGTCGAGTCGCGCCGCCTTGGCTGCGGGCCACACACCGAAGATCAAGCCGATGGCCACGGCGACGGACTGCCAGCAGGATGGCCCAGGCGGGGACATAGGCGTGCATCGTGGATAAGGCGTTCACCAGCGGCACGACCCCGCAACAACGATCAGGATGGCGAGCAAGCCTCCGATCGCCGTCAGCGCCATGGCCTCGAAGAGGAACTGCCAGGTGACGTCGCGGCGTCGCGCGCCGATCGCTTTTCGCACGCCGATCTCGCGCGTCGCTCGGTGACGCTGACGAGCATGATGTTCATCACTCCCACGCCACCGATCAGCAGGCCGATCGAGCTGAGCACCGCCACCACGAGCGCGACCGCGCCAATGATGGAGTGGAACTGTTCACCTGCTGCAACTGCGTCTGTATGGAGAACGAGTCCGGCTGGTTGTACTTCACGTTCCTTCGCCGCCGCAACACTTCGCGGGCCTCGTCTACTGAGTATCCAGTTCGCCCGGCCACGCCAGCATGCGTATCCGTGCTCGTAGGCCGCCGGGTACATTTTCCTGAAGGTGTAGTAAGGCGTGACGACGCGGCGATCCTCGTCGTCCGGCCCGAAGTTCCCTCTCGGTTTCTGGAACACACCCACGACTAAAAACGCCTTGCCGTCCACCAGGATTTCCTTGCCGTTGGGTCCACGTTGTCGGCGAAGAGCGCTGAAGCGGTGTTCTCTCCCAGAACGGTGACATTTTCGCGGTGCAAGTTTTCGACGGCCGTGAAGAAGCGGCCATATTTCATCTCCGCATTCCCATAAACGTTGGCATAGGCAGGAAATGCCCCGCGGAAGTCGCCTCCTTGCATGCGATTGTCCTTGTAGCGGACGGTGTGCGCCTCCTCCCAGTGGAAAAGGGAGATGGCGACGTCCTTGATGGCGGGGCAGAATTCTTTGATTGCTTCGCCGTCTTCGAGCGTCAACGGTTTGCGCTCGCGTTCTTTCCGCGGCCGGCGGCCGAACGACGGGGCCTGATCGAACCGCGAGATGAACGCCGTGTCCGCGCCGTACCCGGTGATGGCGTCCTGGATGCTCCTGTCGAAGCCCTCGACCAGCGCCACCACGGCCATCAGCACGCCTACACCGATCACAATGCCGAGCACCGTAAGGAAGCTGCGCATCTTGTGCGTGCGGAGCATGTCCAGCGCCAACTTGACGTTTTCCTTGTAATCCTGTGCCATGAGCGATGCTCCGTATTCCCGCGCTCGCCGCGCTTACCTTCCTGCCGCGAGGCCTCAATGAGATGGAGGTGACGCCGCACCGCGGGGTAGATGCCGAAAAAGAGGCCGACACTGGTGGAGACCGTCAGCGCGATGGTCACCGCGCTTAGCGGCGTCTTGATGGGAAATGACGTCGTGGCCGTCACCAGCGCGCCGATGGCGTAGGCAAACAAGATGCGGTCCGCGCCGCCCGGGGCGGTGACGAACGCGGACTCCGCCAAGAACTGCGTGATGATGTGGCGCCGCCGCGCCCCCAGCGCCTTGCGGATCCCGATTTCGCGCGTGCGCTCGACCACCGACGCCAGCATGATGTTCATCACCACGATCCCGCCCACCACCAGGAACACGGAAACGATGCCCACGGCCATCTCGAAAATCTTCGCGGTCAACTCCTCCCACAATCCCGTGATGGAAGACGGCGCAATGATCCCGAAATTGTCGTTCTCGTTGTGGGCACGTGACGCTTCGACCGGAGCAACATGCGTGCCTCGTCCTGCGCCGCGTCCATCAACTCGGCGGCCTGCGCTTGCACGAACATCGTGATCGAGCTCTGCGGGAAGTGCCACGTCTTCTGGAAGGTGCCGAACGGGATGAGGATGAAATTGTCCCGCGGTTGCCCAACACCGTGCCCAGCGCCGCGGCCACGCCCACCACTTCATCACTCACCGCACCAGCGCGAATCGATTTTCCGATGGGACACGTTGGGAAACAGCTTTTGGGCCACGTCGGCACCGAGCACGCAGATCGGCGAGCGGTGCGTATCGTCCACGTCGTTGAGCGGCCGGCCGAATGCCGTTCCGATGCTGCGCACCTCCGTGTAGTTGGGCGTCACGCCGAAGACGCGCCCGTCTTCGAATAGCTCGTTCCCGGCGCGCAAGTCCATCGACGTGGCTTCGATGCCCGCCACGCGGTAGGCCAGCTTCATGTGCTCGCGCAGGAATTGCATGTCGTCCACACCGAGCACCGGCCGCTTCTGCGCCTTGAAGAATTCGTCAGCGTTGGTGATGATCCCGAACCTATCGATGACGAAGGCGTTCGCACCCAGGTTGGCCAGTTTGTCGGAAACGTCAAATTTCAGGCCCGAGATGTCGACATCACCGCCACCAGGGTCGTGACCGCGAGGATGACGCCCAGCAGGGTCAGGAACGTGCGCAGTTTGTGGCTGCGCAGGGTATCCATGGCCATGCGGATCGTCTCGCCCAGCGCTACGCTTGCGGATTTGGCCTTCGACAGCACAGACACCCCTCGCTTGTCTTCTTCCTTAGTTTAATACGAAAACTCGTCCGAAAAGGTTTCTCCCGCGCCACGTGGGCACACGCGAGGACACCCCCGCTGTCCGTGAGGCGTAGATGAGTGGTACGACCGGAGTAAGCCGAACGGAATCAGACCGATGGCGGTCCCGCACGCTTCCGGGGAGGCGGCATGAGCTTGGCGGGAAAACTTGGCCTCGTCCTGACGGCATTGGCGGCTCTGCTGCCGACGTGTTCGGGGAGTTTCCTGCGCGCGCAAGGCCAGCCGCCGGTGGGTGGTCCTTCTCCAGCCGAGCTGAAGGCTCTCGTGGACCGGGTTGCCGTCAATCCGCTTCGTGACGATGACGCTCTCGAGCTCTACGAGCGCATCGAGCGCAGGATCGTTCGCTCGGGCACGCCCCAACAGAAGCCCACCGAGGACAAGACCTGGCGCGTCATCCCCTCAGGCACCGCCCACGTTCGCGTCCAACTCGAAGAGTCCGGCAAGTCCGTGGACGCCTCGCTGATCCGCAAGCAGCTCGAGGGCGTCGCGCAGGGGCTCCCAAACTCCACCGACCCGATCTTCCGAGGCAAAAACAGGACGAAGCCAAATTCGCCCGCGCAAGAAGGCGCGGGGGGGCCCTCTCGAAGCCGCCAAGACCGCTTTTATTTTCAGCGTTCCTGGGCCGGGAACAGCGCAATGGCCGCCTTCTGGGGGGGGTGCTGTGGGAGCCCAATCCCACTTACAAGGCGTCCTCGCGCGAGACTTCCTTTTTCGCTTCTGCCCGCGGCATCGCTTGGGTGGACGAGTCTGCTTAACAGGTTGTCCGCATCGAAGCTGAAATCATCAAGGACATCTCTATCGGCGGCGGGATCTTGGGCAAGATTTATCGCGGCGGGAGATTTGTCATGGAGCAGTCGGAAGTCGCGCCGGCCGTCTGGCTGCCGACGCATTATCAGTACGATGTAACGGGACGTAAGTTCATCTTCGGCGTCTCCGTGCACGAAACGATCGAAGTCAGCCGCTACAAGCGTATCGGCCCGCCCGCGGAAGCCCTGGCCACCATCCGCCGCGAACTTTCCGCCGCCCCCGGCACTTCCCCCGCCCGCTCCGATCCTTAGAGTTCAATGATTTTCTTACTTGCTTTCGGCCCCCGTACCTTTTTCACATGCTTATGGGCTTCTTGCTCGGCTGGCAGAGATGAGTCCTCTGAATACCGCTCAGATATCGAGAATATGAATGGGCGCGCAACTTGATCTCGTCTCCAGGGATCTTCAAGCTAAGTGTGATCCGGCTGAGATGAGTAGCGAGGTATCAAGTTCGAATGTCGGCGGAGGTTGAAACGACGGCCTGTGCTGTCGCGAACCAATTAAGAAGTTACAGAGGGGTTGCCAGAGCCTTTGACTGCCTCATTGAATCTTCAGCGTGGCAAGCTTGGCCTGGAGCGCGGAAATGGTCGCTGAATACGCGGCATTGTTGATCTGATTGGTCATCTGGTACGGGTCGGCCAGCAGATCGTAGAATTCCCTTTCCCCATCGGCGTATTCCACGTAAACGAACTGGGCGTTACGCACAGCGGAGAAGGTAGTTTGCGTACTCGAAGTTCCCAGTTCTTCCAACAGGATCTCTGTCCTCCATCCGGTCGCGGTCTGGTTTAGGAGTGGAATCAGGTTGACCCCGTTGACCTTGCTGGCCGGCGTCGCTCCGGCCCAAGCCGCGATGGTGGGGGCCAAATCAATGTTCTCCACCAGAGAGGTTTCGGTGCGGGTGGCTTGCCCCGGAACACGAATCCATAACGGTACCTTCACGGCCTCTTCGTAGACCGAATCCTTGCCGTTACTTAACCTGTGCTCGCCCCAGAAAAGACCGTTATCGGAGGCGAACAGAAGCACGGTGTTGCCCCAGCGCCCGGCCGCAACCAAGGCGTTGATTAAATTCTGGATGTCCCGATCCAGTGAAGCGAGCGTGTCCAACGTCATGTGGTACCTGCTGTCATTGGTGGCGATGTCGGCAGCAGTCATCAGCGGCAGAGCCTGCAACCAGAACGGTTTCTCGCTGACATCCCTTCGTTGAAGGAGGGACGATACATA
>CAVTZX010000019.1:0-27927 GCA_963739275.1 uncultured Acidobacteriota bacterium | reverse complement strand
ACCGAAGGCGTATTCGTGGCCATCGGACACGAACCCAACACAAAGGTCTTCCGGGGCAAGCTGGAGATGGACGCGAACGGCTATCTCGTCACGCATCACGGCGCGCACACGAGCGTTCCCGGGATTTTCGCTGCCGGCGACGTCCAGGATCACGTCTACCGCCAGGCCGTTACTGCCGCCGGCTCCGGTTGCATGGCCGCCATGGAAGCCGAACGCTACCTCCAGCACGCCGGCCACTGATTCAATTTCCATGTCTCACGCCACGCGTGGGCGCTGGCCCTTCGCCGCCTCTCAAGGCATAATCGTTCGCGGATGCTGCCCTGCCTTTCACCTTGCCGCCGCCCTGGAGTTCCCGCCCTTGATGCGCGCACTGCTTCTGAAACTCTCCACAAGCGAACGATTGGCCCGCATGGTCACCTCGAACGGCATGAGCCGGCGGATGTCCCGTCGCTTTGTGCCCGGGGAAACGCTGGATGAGGCGGTGAGCGCCGCGCGTACGCTGAACCGAGCCGGCATGACCGTCAGCCTTGATTACCTCGGTGAAAACGTCTCCAGCGAAGCGGACGCGCGCCGCGCGTGCGATACCTACATCGGCATGTACGACTGCATTGCCCGCGAGAAGCTGGACGCCAACGTTTCCCTCAAGCTGACCCAGCTAGGCCTCGACCTAGGCAGCGAGGTTTGCCGGGGCCTCATTGAACAGATTGCCGCGCATGCCGCTGGCCAAGGTAATTTCCTGCGCGTGGATATGGAAGGCTCCGCGTATACGCAGCGCACGCTGGATCTGGTCCGCAACGTCCGCGCGAAAATTCCGCCATCGGCGTTGTCGTTCAATCCTATCTGCGGCGGACGGAGCAGGACGTCAAGGATTTGATCGCCGTCGGTTTCGCGTTCGCCTCTGCAAAGGCGCTTACAAAGAGCCCCCGGACATTGCTTTTCCTGAGAAGCGAGAAGTCGATGCCAACTACGTTCGGGTGATGCAGCTCCTGCTCCCCAGCGGCATCTACCACGGCATCGCCACGCACGATCCGCGCATGATCGCCGCCACTAAGGAATTCGCCGCGCGCCAGAGCATCGGCAAAGAAAAATTTGAGTTCCAGATGCTGTACGGCATCCGCACCGACCTGCAGCAACAGCTTGTGCGCGAGGGCTACCGCATGCGCGTCTACGTTCCCTTCGGCCGCGACTGGTTCCCCTATTTCGTTCGCCGCCTTGCCGAGCGCCCGGCCAACCTGCTCTTCTTCCTCCGCAACCTCTTCCGCATGAAGTAGGGAATCCTCGCGGGCGCACATCACCCTTCTCATGCCCGTGGCCGCTTGGACCTTTCGGCCTTCGACTTTGAATTATTTCTTCAGGCAGACTGCCACGCCGTCGCGCAGCGGAAGAATGACGGGGAAAAGCCCTCGCGAGGAATAAATCGCTCGGTTGAACCGTTGGATCGCGCGTGTGTTCTTGTCCTTTGCAGGATGCGCCACGTGGCCGGACCAGAGGACGTTGTCCGTGATGAGCAGGCCCCCGCGCCGCAAACGCGGCAGGGCCTTGCGCAGCGCGGCAGGATACTGGTGTTTGTCGACGTCGATGAAGATCATGTCAAACGTGCCCCGCACCTCATCGAGCAGTTTCACGGCGTCGCCGACGTGAATCTGGACGCGATTCCCCACCCCCGCGCGATTGAGATTCCGCCGCGCCCGCCGCGCGTTTTCCGGATCGCCATCCGTGTAATGCACCTCTCCGTGAGGCCCCGCGGCGCGCGCCAGCCAGATCGTGGAATAGCCGATTGCCGAGCCCATCTCGAAAATGCGCTGCGCCCGTGAAATCTTCACCAGCAGCGCTAACAGCCGGCCCACGGCCGGCCCGATGATTGGAATGTTTTTCCGCCGCGCCAGTGCTTCCATCTCGCGGAGCACGGCATCGCGCTTGGGCAGGATGCCGTAGAGATAGCGCTCGACACCCGCTTCCGTGAAGTTTCGCATGATGTATCCTCGACTAAACGATCGATTCGCCCGGCTTCAGCGCGTGAATTTCCAGGCCCGCGATGTCTTGCGTGATGTCGCGCAGCGTTTCCGGCCGCCCGGTCAGAACAGGAAATGTGCCGTAGTGCATCGGAATGACGTGCTTGACGCCGAGCAGCCGGATGGCCAGGGCCGCCTCGCGCGGGCTCATCGTGTAGAGGTCGCCGATCGGCAAGCAGGCCAGCTCCGGCGCGTAGAGCTCGCCGATAATCTTCATGTCTCCGAAAACCGTTGTGTCACCCGCGTGATAGAGCGTCAGCCCGCCCGGCAGCCGCACGATGTACCCGCACGGCTCGCCGCCGTAAATCACCTTGTCGCCGTCCTCGATCCCCGCCGAGTGAATTGCGTGCACCATAGTCACTTCGATCTCGCCCACTTTTTGGGTTCCACCCTTGCTCATGGGCAGCGTGTTGGAGATCCCCTTTGATCCCAGCCAGAGGCACGTCTCGTAAATGGCCACGATTTTCGGCTTGTGCGCACGGGCCAGATCCAGCAGATCGCCGATGTGGTCCCCGTGGCCATGCGTCACCAGGATCACGTCGAGCCGCGCCACATTCTTCAGCGCGTCCGGGCACGCGGGATTTCCTTTCACCCACGGGTCGATCATCACCACCGCGCCGTTCGGAAGTGTGATCCCAAACGTAGCATGGCCGTACCATGTGATCTTATTACCGCGCGTTCGCAGCATCGGGATTCTCCTCGGTGGGAGTGCTCACCGTGAGTTCGTAGAAGAATGTGCGGCTGCGGAGGCACCTCCGCCCGTTTTGGATGTTCCGCCAAGCAGCGTCTGGATCGCACTCTCGAATTCCGCGCGTTTGTGTTCGCCGATGAAGGACTTTGCCTGGCGGCCCTCGCGGTCGTAGAAGAAATCCGCGGGGATTGCTCCGCTCCATTTGCGGTCCACGCTGTTGATAAACTCTTCTTCCTTGCCGGGACGCTTCCGGTAGTTGGCGAAGACAGGCTTGATGCGATTCAGGAAGCGCCGCACCAGAGTGATCTCACCGTCGTCGTCCAGGCTCACGCCGATCACCACCAGGCCCTGCGGCCCGTACTCCTTCGCCAGCTCGTTGATCATGGGGTATTCGTCGCGGCAGGATTCGCACCAAGTGGCCCAGAAATCTACGAGCACGACCTTGCCACGCTCTTTGGCCAGTACCTGTTGATATCCCGCGCCGTCAATCACCAGTGGATCTGCGATCTGCTGCTTGGCGGGCGCTTTGGATTTCGCCTGGGGGACTGCCGCGGGCGGCGCTGCGCCAATCGCCAGCGCCGCTGCAACCCCGAGTAGCCGGACGACACGACCCCGAGGATGTGTGTAGAGGAAGGGCATCTGTCTTGGCGGCCTAAGACTTCGGAACGCGCCTGATCGTGCAGCCGAACGCCTTGGTGTCGGTCACGGGCACCTGCTTGCCGGCCGCGACCGCGTCCAGCGCCGTCCGCAGGTCGCGCGTGGAAACGGCGGAGAGTTCCTTGCTGTCATCAATCCGCCCGTGGTAGCGCAAAACCCAGCCCGCATCGAAAAGATACGTCTCCGGCGTGAACGATGCGCCAAGATAGTCGGCTACCTTGTTATCCGGATCCTTCACGATCGTGAAGTTCAAGCCTTTTTCCCGCGCGTGGCTGGCCACCGCTTCCGCCGATTCGGTCCGGTTCGAGTTGACGCCGATCACGTTGAACCCGCGCGCCGCATAGTCCCGCGCCAGGTCCGCCATGCGCTCGTTATAGGCGTTGGACACCGGGCACTGCACCGAAATGAAGATCAGCAGCGTGCCCTTCTGCCCGGCCAGGTTATAGAGCTGCGTCCCTTGTCCGGCCAACGTGATGAACGGCAAGTTGGCGGTCTTGTCGCCGACGTTGATCTGCGGTTCGGGCACGCCTTGCGCCCAGACAAATGCCGCGGCGACTCCCGCGGCGAGCAGGAAGGCTAGAAGAGCTTTGCGCATCCGGTGATCCTCCAGGTCGAAGCGATCTTACAGACGCCTATTCTACATGAAGCGGTCTCATAAATCGCTTCTCGGGAGTCGCGGCTTCAGCCGCGACATCAAAGGGCCCAGAAAACGCGGGCTTTAGCCCCTGAACCCAAGTTTCACAAAGCCTTGAACCATTTATGAAATGGCTCCAGGTTTTTTCTGACGCGATTCAATCGCCGCAGGTTCCGGTAGCACAGCCTTGCCCTGAGTTCTCGAAGGGCACTCCTGGCTGTGCGCCCTTTCCGTTGGCCGCACTTCCGCGACGCCTGCGCGTGTTGGCGTTTACCGCCTTGCCTGATGCGCCCGCCGCTGTGGTATCATGCTCGTGAGGTCAGGGGAGCTTGTCGCCAGGCCTTTCTTGATGATATAAGGCCTGCTTTCAGAGGCCGGCAAGCAAGACAGACCAATCAGCCGCCTGCCCGGAAAGCCCCGGCAGTTTGACGTTCTTCGAATACATCCAAGGAGACGTTCGATGGCCTATGTAATTGCTGAACCCTGCATCGGAACCAAGGACACCGCTTGCGTCGATGTCTGCCCGGTGGACTGCATCCACCCGCGCAAGGACGAACCCAACTTCGAATCTGAAACCCAGCTGTACATCAATCCCGTCGAGTGTATCGACTGCGGCGCCTGCGTTCCCGTGTGCCCGGTGACGGCGATTTTCGCCCTCGAAGACCTGCCGGAGAAGTGGGCCAACTTCACTCCCATTAACGCCGACTGGTACGCCAAGAAGACCTAGCCGGCTGCCCCAAAAGGGCCACGTCGTCATTCCGCCTGCCCTGGGCGGGTGACAGCCCCTTCGCGCGGGTGAGACGCTCTTGGGTGCCCCAATCCTTCAGCAAAGCTGAAGGGTGGGGTTTTTTGTTTATCGCTCATTCCTCTGCGCGTCTCTCATCCCGCTCGACGAACAATCGCGGTGATATCATGCTCCCGTGGCGCCTGCCATCGGAGAATCTGGAAGACGAAACGAGAAAGGGTGGTCCACCCGCCCACTTGACAACAGAGGTTTCTCAAATGGGTAAACGCAGGACGATCTTGAACAGCGCCGTCGTGCTCTACTTTGTTATCTGCTTTGAAATCCTCATAATGATCAGCCCTTTCGCGGGCTTCTTCTATTCCGCGTTCAATCCGGTTCTGCTTGGCTTAACGAAGCACCCGACCACGAAGTGGCTCAGCTCTTTCTTTTTTACGCATATGGTTGTGCCGCCGAACGGGCCCCTAAAATTCGTACGGGTGATGGGATCGGCGCTTTTTCTGCTCGGGATCGGCGTCTTCCTCGTTTGCGTGATGCAGGTTTATTCGAGCAAGTTTCTTAGCAGAGGGGCTGTTCTGAAAGGCCTATATCACTGGATAAGACATCCCCAATACCTCGGTCTCAGCATTGCCGGGGTTGGCCTTGCTATCCTCTGGCCAAGGTTCCTCGTTGTTGTTCTGTGGCTCTTGATGATCCTTGTTTACTATATGCTTTCCAAAGACGAAGAGCGACGCATGGTGGGCCAGCATCCGGAAGCCTATGGTCAGTACATCAAACGAACGGGAATGTTCCTGCCCAAAAAGCTTGAGGATTCCGTTGCCTTCTCAACTGCGGTGAGCAAACTCGCACTGTTCGTGCTGATTTCCATCTGTGCGATTGGAGCAGCCTTTCTCCTGCGAGCCTACACAGTTAGGCACCTTCCTCTTTGGGCAGAGTCGAACGTGGTTACCTTGGCGGTCTTGCCTGAAGATGAGCAGATGATGAGACACCGGATGCCGGAGATTCTCAAGGTGGAGGAGGTCAGATCAAGAATAAAGGAAAACGAGTCTTACGTTGCCTATTTCTTGCCCACCAATTACGTGATGCAGGGCCTGATTGCCGACACCGGAGGAGATTGGCAGCTGTATAAGAGACACCATTCAATCGCCAGGTTTACTGACTGGGTGTTTCATCCGTTTGGTCACCTGGGGGGACCACAGCATTCCGTCTTCGACTCAACTACTCATTCAGAACACAGCATGGCTGCTGGCTCGGTAAGGCGATTGATATTCTTGAAGGTTTCTAATGTCGTTGTCACTCAGCCAGCCGACGTGTTTGCGGTGAATGCCGTGCGGACGCCTGATTTCATGGTCGATCTGGATGTACACGGCCTCAATGTCCTCGCTTTGAAAACTCTGCCTGTGGAGACCGCCTGGGGGAGAGTACCAACCCCTGCGTTTTGACTACTCGTGAGGATCAACAGGTGAGGCCAGCCCAACCCGCACAGCAACAGCCGGGTGGCAGCCCCTCCGCACGGCTGAGACCGTTTTGCGTGCCCCAGCCCTTGCGAAACGCGCCCGTTGCGCTCCGGATGACTCAGCGGAGCGCGCCCTTTGCGCCCCGGATCCATTTGCGGGGCAAGGGTGGGGCTTTTTGTTCTTATCTCATCGCTCCGTGCGCCTCTCATTCCGCTCGACGAACTATCGCGGTGATATCATGCTCTTGTTGTGTTGGCCGACGGTGAATCCGCAACGAACAGAAGGAAAAGGCTGCGCCCCCGTCCAAGAAGAAAGAGGCCGACTAATGAACACGCAACGCTCTGCCAAGCTCTCTTTTCTCTTCATGGCCTCCGTGGTCCTCGGCGGGATTACGTGGGGACAGCATCTGCCCGAGGAGCAGGTCGCCAAGAGCCCTACCGAGTATGCCCTATGCGGCATAAACATTCAGAAGACCCTCTTTACGGCTGCTGTGCAACGCCTCGGTCCACCCACCGGCTTCAGAGTTGTTGAGATTCTAAAGGGTGCGCGCCCCGCCGGGGCAGTGGCCTACGTCTGGCAGAAGAATGGCGTACGCATCCAAGCGACTGCCTACTACTACGAGGAGAATGGCAAGCGCATTGAGGATGTGCTCTACTCCGTCAAGGTATGGGGCGCGCGACCCACACAGGACGGCGTGGGTCGGACTGGCGTCGGCCTCGCGCTTGGTGACACTCTTAGAGACGTGAAGAAGTATTATGGCGATCGGTTCTTCCAGTCAAAGACGACGAAAGGACTGACCCACGTCCAGCTCGAGTGGACCGATGGGACAGAGCTACATCTGCAATTCGACGCCCAGGGACGCATCTCATACATGCAGTTGATCGCGAACGTGGAGTAGCCCCACCCTTCCCGATTTCATCGGGAAGCAAGGGCACCCGCGCACTCCCACCCACAGTGGCGGGTGGCAACCCGTTCGCGCGGCTGAGACGGTCTTGGGTGCCCCAGCCCTTCAGCGAAGCTGAAGGGTGGGGCTGTTTGTTTTTATCTCATTGCTCCGAGCGCTTCTCCTCCCGCTCGACGAAGTATCGCGCTGATATTATGCTCATGGTGTGTTGGCCGACGGAGAATCCCCAACGACAGAAGGGAAAGGCGGGTGGCCCACACGTCGGTTTTACGTGTGGGGATTTCGGGCAAATGGGCCCCTGGTTCAGCAACTTAACGGCTACGCTCTTTGATTTCGGTCCTCCGGAGCTTGCTTTTTTTCGTCGAACATCAAAACTCAAACCTCGAACCTACAGAACCCCCATCCCCTTGAAACCATTCAACTTGTCACCATTTCGACTCCTCTGGCCCTCTTGACGCATAGTGTATGATTATCTTATTGGCACTCGTGTGAGCGCTGGGAGAGCCGCAGTAGGTGCCGTAGTCCAAGAGACTAAACCGAACGGAATGAGTATGATCCGCACTGAGCACGTAAGTGTTGATTCGAAAGGGACTTTAAGTCCCGCAGAATCCGCTCTTACTAGACGGTACTCATCTAAGCTCTTTAGAATGCGCACTTACATCACTGACCGGGGGTAGGGGGGGTGCCATGAGTCTACAACTTCCTGAAATCAGGCTACTTAACTCCTCCGGGTTGCCCCTAAGGTCTGTTATGAACCGTCAGCTTCCGAACTCTCTAGGCACACATCAGTGTTCATCTGTGTTCATCAGTGGTTCCACATCTCTGAAGGGTTCAGATCTCGTACGCCAGGAAGTCGCCGCGCGCGCCCTGCCGCGCCACACCGCTGAGGGTCCGCTTGCGTATGTCGTCGAACGTGGTCTCAAAGAGGATGCGCTCCACCGCGCCCTGGACGTCCTGCCACACCTGCTTGAGCCCGCACGAATCGCTCTCCGGGCAGACGTACGGGTGCTGCACGTCCACCTCGACGCAGCTCGCTTCGGAAAAATGTCCGTCCACGACGCGCAGCACTTCGCCAATGGAAATTTTCTCCGGCGGGCGCGCCAGCGTGTAGCCGCCGCGCACCCCACGCCGGCTTTCCAAGAGGCCGGCCTTTTTCAGCGAGAGCAGGATATGTTCGAGGTACTTGATGGGGATGTTGTGCCGCCGCGCCACTTCGTGGATGGTCACCACCCCGGGGTAATGCAGGCTGAGGTAAAGAACGGCTTTGGCGGCGTATTCACCCTTCGCGCTGATCCGCATCGGTTCGTATCCCTGGAAGCAAATGCTAGGTTTTCACAGCTCCGGCGCGCTGTCAATCGGCTCGCCCAACCGCTCTCCGGGCGCTTCACATCGAATCGAGTGAGGCCGGTGTGAGGTATCCTGGGGCGGACGAACCGGCGCTTCGGACTTGGCGGAGCTGGACTTCATGAAATCGCGGCAACTCGGCAAGACAGGTCTTGCGGTCAGCGAGATCGGATTCGGCGCCTGGGGCATTGGCAAAGGCCTCTGGATCGGAGCCGAGGACGACGTCTCCCTCCGCGCCCTTGAGGCGGCCCGCGCGCTCGGCATCAACTTCTTCGATACCGCGCTGGCCTATGGCGAAGGACAGAGCGAACGACTGCTCGGCCAGAGCTTCGGGGGTTCGGCCGGTATGTTCATTGCCAGCAAGGTGCCGCCTCAAAACAGGGCTTGGCCCGCCCGCCGCGGGACGCTTCTCTCGGAGGCCTTTCCGAAATCTTACGTGTTCGCGTGCCTGGACGCGACACTGAAGCATCTGCGCCGCGACACCGTGGACCTCTACCAGTTCCACACTTGGAACGACGAGTGGGCCGATCAGCCCGAATGGCAGGACACCGTGCGCGAGATGCGCCGCTCCGGCAAAGTGCGCTTCGTCGGGATTTCCATCAACGGCCACGAGCCGGAAAATGTCCTCTGCGCGCTGGACACCGGGTTGATCGACGCCGTGCAGGTGATTTACAACATCTTCGATCAATCGCCGGAGGAGAAGCTCTTTCCGTATTGCGCCGTGCACAACATCGGCGTCATCGCCCGCGTGCCGTTCGACGAAGGCAGTCTCACCGGACACATCCGCCCGGATACCACATTCCCTCCCGGCGATTTCCGCAACGCTTATTTCAAGGGGGATCGCAAGGTGCAGGTCTGGGACCGCGTCCAGCGCCTCACCGCCGATCTTGGAATTCCTGTCGATGAGTTACCCCTTCTCGCTCTTCGCTTCTGCTTGAGCCACCCGGCTGTTTCCACCGTGATTCCGGGCATGCGCACGCCGGAGCACGTCCGGGCCAACGCCGCGGCTTCCGATCTCGGTCCGCTTCCCGCCGCCACGCTCGAAAAACTCCGCCGTCACCGCTGGGAGCGGAATTTCTATTCATGAACTTTGAGCAACGCCCGCGCGGAAGGACTCAGCTCAACGATCGGCAATATTGCGATTTCTCTCTTGTTCCTTCGGGCTTTTGGCTTCACTTTCCCGGATTCGCGGCAGATGTTTCCGAGCCGTCGCTTTCCCGGCGCGCAGCGCTTCAATCCACTCGCCAACCGCGGCGCGCAATTCTTCGATCTCACATCCCCGATGCCTTGCGGGAAATCTCTCCAGCTTCTTCAGCCCTGCTTCGAGCAGTGACCTTGTGCCGCGGTGATTCTGCCGGCTGTAATGGTGAAACGCCGCCGCGACCTGGATAATTCCCTGCAGGAAAGTCTTCTCCGGTTCCGCTGCAGCCAGCCAGATTTCTTCCCACGTCTCGTGGGCGTCGAAGAAGTGCCCGCTGTTGAACTGCGCAAGCCCGCGGCGGAACTTCTCCTCGGCTTCCTTGGTCTGCATCTGTTGGCAACCTCGCCCGGCGCATTTGAGCGGAACGCCGGAAACCCGGCATAATAGCAGACTCGCGCAGCCGCACGGGTTGCGCGCGCGCCTATGGACATCGCCATCGAACTTCCCGACGTGCAACTCGGCCTGCTGGAGGCCGAAGGCGTGCACGTTTCTCCCGCGAGCGCCGAGCTTGCCGCCGAAATGGACGCGGTCTGCGCGCGCATCCGCGGCAGTTTCACCGTGGAGGAAGTTGCCGAGCTCGATTCCGTCCGCCGCGTGCGCGCGATGTTCCGCGCCTGGGGAATGGATCCGTCGAAGTACCGCCCGTCGTCGGAAGCATTGATGCGTCGCGTGGTGCAGGGCAAAGGCCTGTACCACATCTCTAATGTGGTGGACGTCTGCAACCTCTGCTCGATCGAGGCTGGGTGGCCCTTTGGCCTCCACGACCGCGACCCCATTCAGCCCCCGGTCGCTTTCCGCCACGGCCGCGACGCGGAGAAATATCAGGGCATCGGCAAGCAAGTGTGGCATCTGCACGAGCGGCCCGTATTGGCGGATGCGGAAGGCCCGTTCGGCAGCCCCATCAGCGATTCCGTGCGCACGATGATTACGGAGTCCGCACGCGCGATCCTGAGTGTGATCTACGCTCCGGCAAGCAGTCCGGCGACGGCCGTTGAGCAGGCGCTCGATCTTTACGGGCAGCGCCTGGCGCGGTTTGCCGGAGCGCACATTACCAACCGCGGGATTCTGCGGAAGTAGGGGGGAGAGGCCGGAACATGCTCTTCACGGACGCAGGAGCCCAAGCGTGACGCAACTCCATCTGGTTCTGCTCCTCCACGCTCACCAGCCCGTCGGTAACTTCGACGGCGTGCTCGAGCGCACCTACCAGCGTTCCTACCTGCCATTCCTCGAAGCCCTCGAGCGCCATCCCGGTGTGCGCCTCGGCTTACATTACTCCGGGCCGCTGCTCGAATGGATTGAGAAGCATCATTCCGAGTTCTTCGCGCGGCTGCGGGTTCTCGTGGAGCGCAGCCAGATCGAACTGGTGGGCGGTGGATTCTACGAGCCCATCCTGGTCTCGATCCCCGCCGAGTGCCAGCAGGAACAGATCCTCGCGATGACCCGCTATCTCGAGCAGCACTTCGGCCGCAGGCCCGCTGGCGCGTGGCTTGCCGAGCGTGTCTGGGAGCCGCAATTGCCCGCCGTGTTTCATCAGGCCCGCCTGGAGTACACCCTGGTGGACGACAACCACTTCCTTTCGGCTGGATTCGAAGATGAGCAACTCCGCGGCTACTACCTGGCCGAAGAGCGCGGCGCAGTCACCAAGATCATCCCCGGCCTCAAAGCGCTGCGTTATCTCATCCCCTTTCGCACGGTGGAAGAAAACCTCGCCTTCCTGCGCACGGAAGCCCAAGAGCGTCCCGGCGGATTCGTGGCCATGGGTGATGATTGCGAAAAGTTTGGCGGATGGCCCGGCACCTATGATCATTGCTTCCGCAACGGCTGGCTGGAGCGCTATTTTTCCATGCTCGAAGCGAATCGCGAGTGGCTCAGCGTGACGCCACCGGGTGAATATCTTACGGCGCACGCGCCGCTCGGCCGCGCCGACCTGCCCACGGCTTCCTACCCTGAAATGACCGAGTGGGTGCTGCCGACGCTCGTCCGCCAGCGATTCCATTCCGTGCAGCGGGAGTTTGCTTCACGCGCGGACGTCCAACGGTTTCTCCACGGTGGCTTTTGGCGGGGATTTTTCACCAAGTACCCCGAAGCGAATCTGCTGCACAAGAAAATGCTCTACGTCGCCGGCCGCGTGCGCCGGGCAAGCCGGTATGCAGCGAGGGATTCCGCTTCACCGCGTAAGCTGGCGGCAGCGAAGGTGCACTTGCTGCGGTCGCAGTGCAACGATGCGTATTGGCACGGCGTTTTCGGCGGGCTTTATTCGCCGCATCTGCGCGCGGCACTCTGGCAGGAGCTGGTACGTGCGGAAAAAATTGCGGATTCTATCGATCCGGCGGCCGGCTCTCCTCGAGCGGAAGAGTTGGACTTTGACGCCGACGGCGCGCAAGAGATTTACCTGGCGTCGCAGCGCTATGCCGCGCTCTTGAAGCCGTCCGATGGGGGCACACTTGCCGCCCTCGATTGCCGCACAACGGAAGTCGCGCTGATTGATTCGCTCGAGCGGCGTCCCGAGGCCTATCACGCGCGCCTGCGTGAAGCGGGCGCGGGCGGGCCAGGTGTCGCTTCGATCCACGAGCAAACCCGCGCGAAGGAAGAGGGCCTGGAGCGCCACCTCCGCTACGATCGCTGGCCGCGTCATGCGTTCCGCCTGCTGCTTTTCCCGCCTTGGAAGACCGCGAGAGAGTATGGAGATCTGGCGCTTGAGGAGAGCGCCCGCTTCGCCGCAGGGCCCTACGCGGCTCTGTCCACGACGCCGGATGCGGTGGAGTTGGTTTCCGAAGGGCCCCTCATCGCGCCGGTGGGCGGCAACGTCCCTGATCCCGCGCTGCGGGTCGTCAAGAGGTTCTCGTTCTCCGATGCCCCGAGTGGCTTCGAGATTGCCTGCGACCTCAAGTTGAGCTATCTCGGCCCTGCGCCTCTCAAGTTGCTGATCGGTCTTGAGGTGGTGCTGAATTTCTTGGCCCCCGATGCTCCGGATCGCTACTTTGAGTTGAACGCGGGCAAGCGCCAACCACTGCGCTGGAGCGGGACATCCGCGGCGCCGAAGATGCGGATTGTGGATGAATGGCGGCGAGTCGCGGCGATGCTTGAGGCGCCGCGCGCAAGCCAGTTCTGGGTTGCGCCGATTGAGACCGTCTCGGAATCCGAAGAAGGTTTTGAGCGCGTCTACCAGGGTTCGCAGATTCTCGCCGTGTGGCCCGCGGAGGTTGGCGCAAAACCGCCGTGGGAAGGCCGGCTTGTCCTACGGGTTGCGTCGCTGGGCAAGTAAACACGCGCGGCCCAGCCTCTCACGGTCTTACCACGCTGCGATCAAAAGGCTCTGTAAGCCGCGGCGGCGGGCTGTTGCCGGGGCACAGGCTCTCTGCTAGAGTTCGACTACAGTTCGCGCGAATGAAAGTAGCGCGAAGGGAGCAAGCGTATGGCGGTACACAAGGAACTGCTCGAGATTCTCGTTTGTCCGGAGTGCAAGACGCGTGTCGTGCTCACCGCCGACGGCAAGGGCTTGAAGTGTTCCACCTGCCGGCGCGTCTATCCGGTGCGCGACGACATCCCGGTGATGATCGTCGAAGAAGCCACCATCGAATCGGAATGAAGTCACCCGCCGCATGAAAACTCTTCCTCTTTCGCTCGCCCGGGCCCGGACGCTGGTCCGAAAATTCCGCGCCTGCCGGATCGGCGTCGTCGGCGATCTGATGCTGGACCGCTACCTTTGGGGCAAGGCGGCGCGCCTATCGCCGGAAGCGCCGGTCCCTGTCGTTGATTTCACAGGACAAAAGGACTTCCTTGGCGGCGCGGGAAACGTGACAGCGAATCTTGTCTCGTTGGGCGCGCGCGTCACGCCTTTCGGAGCAACGGGCGATGACGAAGCTGCGCTGGCTTTGCGGCAGCGCCTGAGTGAGTTTGGGCTGTCGCAAAACGGCGTGATTACTGAGGCCGGACGACACACCACACTCAAGATGCGCATCATGACGCGCCACCAGCAACTGCTCCGCGTGGACCGTGAATCGCGCGAGCCGCTGGAGAAATCAAGTGAGGAACGGTTAATTCGGCGGATTAAGTCGGCACTTGCCAAGCTGGATGCGCTGGTTATTTCCGACTACGCCAAGGGAGTGGTGACGCCAGCGGTCTCGGAACGCGTCCTGGAGGCATGTCACAAGTCCGGCGTACAGGTGTTTGTGCAGCCGAAGATCTCGCTGCTGGGCGCGGCCCGTGGCGCCGCCGCAGTGGTTTGTAACCTGCAGGAGGCTGCAGCCTTTGTGCATCATCCCGTCAGTGAAGAGGATGAGTCATTGCTAGAAACGGGCCGCGCACTCCTTGCGCATTTCGGTTGCTCAAGCGTGGTGATCACGCGCGGCGCCAAGGGAATGAACGTCTTCGAAGAAGCACAACCGCGCAGCTTCCACATCCCGGCCATCAGCCGCGAGGTGACCTACGCGCGTGCCGGCCTCCCGGGAATCGAGCCAGGTGAAACCGGCCGCCAGGTCTTCGACGTGACCGGCGCTGGCGATACGGTGATGGCGGCCCTGGCGCTGGCCGTGGCCGCGGGGGCATCCATGCGCGAGGCAGCAGTGATTGCGAATTCGGCCGCGGGCGTGGTGGTCGGCAAGCTGGGTACAGCGATGGTGACGCCGGCGGAGTTGTTGGCAACACTCAAGGAAACCCTTTAGGCCAGCGCGGAGAGGAGGATTTGGCCGCGTCATTCCTGGCGAAGTCCGGTGTCGGGACTCCGGTGGAGTCCACCAGACACCAGAAATCGGAGCGAGGAATCCGCTTTTTCCGGGCGCTCGAGGAACGTGCAGATTCCTTGGGCGGATGGACTCGCCCTTGGTCGGGGTTACGGCGGGAAACTGAGCGAGTGATCGCTGTGCTCCACCCAGAGCCTCACCACCCTCGTGCGCCGATTCTTCTCGGCATCATTATCGGCAGGGAATGGTTGGAAGGGGCTGACGTCCACAACAATGATGACGCCACTGCCGCCTTTGCGCGGATTCGAGGCGCTCTCGATCTCGTAGCTCTTCACCGGGCCGTAATAGCCGTTGGGGCCCCAATCATCCAGGAAATCCTTGTAGGTGTAGCTCGATGAGGAAGCCGCAGCGTTGCCGTGCCAGAGCCGGTAGGCGCGCGGTGTATCGCCCGCGACGAGGGCGTTGAAAAACGTCTCCACTACGTGCTTTTCCGGGTAGAAGCGGAACAGATACCAGAAGCCGAACGTCAGAAGCAGGACGAATGCGATTCCGGAGATGACGTAGCGGCGGAGCTTCGATTGCGGTTCTTCGACATCCGAGTCCAGGAGTCCCACGAGTTGCACCTCAAATCTGCCGCTTGAAGAGCGCGACGCAGCCGCCGATCAGCAGCACAGAAAACCCTAACAAAACCAGCACGTCGAAGTAAATGCCTTCGATCCCCGTGTTCTTGAGCAGCAGGTTCTTCAGCGCGTGGACCACGTAGGTGAACGGATCGACGATCGAAATCCATTTCAGCCAGAAGGGGAAGCCTTCCGTCGGATAAATCGCCCCCGACGGAAAAAAGAGAAGCGTGTTCAGTACTCCGAAGATGGCGCGGGGAACGAGCGGGTCACTGACTCGCACCATAAGCAGGAACATGAAGCTGATCATGCAGAGCGAAGCCGCGCCAATCACAATCGCGAGATAGACCAGCCGCAGCGGATCCCAGATACGCTCGATGCCCGCGATCATCCCGCCGATGATGGTGATGGTCAGCCCGGCCATGAGGCCCTTGAGGGCGCCAGCGAGATTCAAGCCCAGAATCAGCTCGCTCTTGCGGATGGGCGTGACGAGGTATCCCTCGTGCAGGCCGCGCGCCTTGTCGTCGATGAAGACGATGCCGCCGCCGATCATCGCCACCACGAAAATGGCCATCGAAACTGATCCGGAAAGCAGGTACTTGATGTATTCGATGTACGGGTAGACCTCGACGACTTGCAGCTCCACGGCGCCTTCCAGGCGCGGAGCAAGCTGCGGGGCGTTCAGGTCGGCGGCAACCTGCTGGACGCGCTCAAGGAGCGCACTGCTCATGAAGTTGTCGGTGTTGTCCTCGATGAAGGCGATGCGCGGACGGTTGTGCTGATAGACGCGGCGGGAATAATCCCGCGGGATGTGCACCACGGCGCGAACGAAACCCGCGCGGAGATCGATGACCGCGTCGGGCAGTGTCTGGTATTCGATGGTGTGGAACGTTTGCGGCCCCGAGGAGATGCCGTTCAGGTGTTCGCGGACCACGCGCGACTCACTCGAGCGGTCTTCATCGACGAGGGCGACCTTGGCGTTCTTGACCTTGCCGCCGAAGGCGTATCCCAGCACGATCAGCTGCATCAGCGGAAAAACCATCGAGCTGACCATAAGCGACGGGCTGCGGAAAAACTTCCGCATATCGCGTTCGATGATGGCTTGAATGCGAAATACCTTCATGCTCACTGCTCCGTTGTTTCCTCGCGCGGCCGCCGCCTACTTGTAAAGGTGGCTGATGTCGTAACCCACGCCTTCTTGCGCAGCATCGCGCAACTGCTTGCCCGTGTAATGCAGGAAGACGTCGTCGAGCGTGGTGCTCTGCACGGTGACCCTGCGAACCGTGACGTTGCGCTGGCGCGCCACATCCATCAGCGCCGCCACGGTCGCGGGACCGTTGTGCGAGGCGAGATGCGTCACACCGTCGCGTTCCGAGACGTCCGCGACCTGCGCGAGTCCCCGAAGTTGTTCCAGCCAATCCGCCGGCGCGCCGGTGAACTCGGCTTCGACCGTGTCCGTGCCCGGCACGCTGTCCTTCAAGCGCGCGGGCGAATCGAGCGCCACAAGGCGCCCGTGGTCCACGATGGCGATGCGTTCGCAGAGGCGGTCGGCTTCATCCATATAGTGCGTGGTCAGCAAGATGGTGAGAGCGTCGCGCCGCCGGAGTTTCTGAATCATCTCCCAAACGTTTGTGCGGGACACCGGGTCGAGCCCCGTGGTCGGTTCATCAAGAAAAAGAATCTTTGGCGAGTGCACCAGCCCGCGCGCGATCTCCAGGCGCCGGCGCATGCCGCCCGAGAAATTGCGGACGAGTTCGCGGGCAAACCCTTCGAGACCGACTTCCACGAGCAATCGCTGGATGAGGTCTTCGCGCGTGGCGGCGGGCACGCCGTAGAGCTTCGAGTGCAGCAGGAGGTTTTCATAGGCGGTCAATTCGGGGTCCGACGTCAGCGCCTGCGGGATGACGCCGATCGCGTTCCGCACGCCATCGGGATCGCGCACGATGTCATGCCCCGCGACCCGCCCGTGGCCCGAAGTGGGCGGCGTGAGCGTGGTAAGCATGCGGATCAGCGTGGTCTTGCCGGCGCCGTTGGGGCCGAGAAGGCCGAAGATCTCGCCGTCACCCACGGTGAAGCTGACATCGTTGACGGCGGCCAATTCGCCGAATTTCTTGGTCAAGTGATCGACCACAATGGCATTCACGGCATAGCTCCGGCGGCCGCGCGTGCGGTCTGGGGCGAAACCCTTGATACGAGGCGGCTCAGCCAGCCCTTCTTCTGTGGGGGCGGAGGAAGCAGTACGGTCGCGGTCATGCCGGCGAAGATGCGGCGCTCGGGATTGGGCACGGCCACTTTGATAGCGAAGGTCTTGATGTCGCGCTTGGTGCGGCTGACGTCACGCTGCGTGGCGAACTCGCTTTCGACGCCTTTGAAGAACACCGTTCCCTCCAGGATGTTGCCGGACGGCAGGCGCACCCGGAGTTTGTCGCCGAAACGGATCAGATCGATGTAGCTCTCTTCGACGTCGGCCTGCACCCAGAGGTGGTCCACGTCAATGATGGTGACGATGGGGCCGCCCACTGGCACCACTTCGCCCTGGCGCGCGACGCGGATGGAGACGATGCCGTCGAGCGGCGCATAGACGAGGGTGTAACCCAGGCGCGTTTCCGCTTCGGATTTCGCTTGTCGGGCTTGTTCGAGCAAGGCCTTGGTCGATGCAAGCTCGCTCTGCTGTACGTCTACCTGCTTGCGGTTCGCACGCGCCACGGCCAAATCGCCTTCCGACGCCTTCACCTGATCCTCGAAGGATTTCACGTTGGCGCGCGAGGCGCGCGCGGCTGCTTCGGCGTGATCGCGGTCCTGCGCCGCGAACACGCCCGCCGCGGCAAGATCGCCGATGCGCTTGAGGTCCGTTTCGTCCTTCCAGAGTTGTGCTCGAGAGGCTTCGAGCTGGGACTTCACGGAGGTCAGCGCTGCTTCGGCGCGGCGCACGGCGGCCTCGGTCTGCTCGTTCGTCCAAACCAAGGTGCTCTGTGACTGGTTTACCCGAGCCTCCAGGCTGTGGATGCTTGCCTCGGCTTGGTTGCGCTGCGCTTCGAGTTCAGCGCGGTCAATCTCGGCGATGAGTTGGCCTTGTTTGACCGGTGTTCCTTCGTCCACGTGCAGGCGCTCAATGCGGCCGGCAATCTTGGGGCTGACGATGACCTCGGTGCCGGTGACAATGCCGGTGAGTTCGATGTCGTGGCCACGCGGGGTCGTGGCGAGGTAAACCACCAGCGCAATCAGGAAAACGAATCCGAGGAAGTAAAAGAACTTGGCGATATTCATGATTTCCTCACGCCGCCGATTCGCCGCGACCGGCGGAATAGTGCGTGATCCAGAAAGTCTAAGATGGCTTGCCGCCGGGCGGAGACAGCCTGCGGATCCAAGGCGTCCCGGCCCAGGACCTGGCTCAGCACCGGCGCGATCGCAAAATACGAGACGATCATCGCGTTGACGGACATGATGGTTTGCACGGCGTCCACAGGCCGGAAGTCGCCTTCCCGAATTCCGGCTTCGAGGATGCCGGTGAGTTCGAGCTGAATGGGCAGGAGGTATTGCTGCGTGATGCGGACGATGTGCTTGCCGCCTTCCATCAGCTCGCGCTGTACCAGACGCGGATAATTCTGGTGGCCGAGAATGAACTTGAAGTAGGTGTCGACATAGGCCATCAGCCGGAGGCGCGGCGGGGCAGGGGAGGAGAGCGCCGACTCGATTACCGCCACGAGTTGGCTGAACAGCGAGTCGAGCACCGCCGCATAGAGTTTCTCCTTGCTGCGGAAATAGTAGTAAAGCAACGCTTTGTTGACGCGCGCGGCGCGAGCGATCTGGTCGGTACGCGCGCCGGCCAGGCCTCGCTCGGCGAAGAGGCGTTCCGCAGTGGCCAGAATGCGCTCGATCGTGGCCGGGTGCTTGGCGCGGCGGAGCATATCCGGGATGCGGACGCCGGCGGCGGTCAAGGCTCCGCGCACCGGAGCGTGACTCGATGGAAGCGTCATTTGTATTTAACTAACCGGTTAGTCTAAATGGAACATCGCCCGATGTCAAGCGTCAGCAAAGAAGCATTAGTGCATCCGCTCAGGACTGCAGGGCGCCGCCGGAGCCGGCGGGCAGCTCGATGGAGTACTTCGTGCGCGCCTTTTCGCGGTGGCGTTCGAGGGCCAGCTCGATCAGCCGGTCCACGAGCTCACGGAAGGACAAGCCGCTCGCCTCCCAGAGTTTGGGGTACATGCTGATCGAAGTGAAGCCGGGGATGGTATTGATCTCGTTCAGGAGGATGCGGCGGGTGCGGCGCTCGAGGAAGAAATCCACCCGCGCCATCCCGGCGCAATCGAGCGCGCGAAAGGCGCGCACGGCAAACTGCTGGAAGCGACGCACCTGGGCGCGGGTCAGCTTGGCGGGGATCACCAGTTTGGTGCCGTCCTCGAGGTACTTGGCCGCGTAATCGTAGAACTCGCGGTGAGGGAGGATCTCGCCGGGCACGGAGGCCTTGGGATCGTCGTTGCCGAGCACGGAGACCTCGATCTCACGGCCAGCAATGGCGCGTTCGACCACGATCTTCAGCGCGAACTCCGCGGCGGAATCGAGTGCGGGGGCGAGTTCCTCGCGGTTGTGCACCTTGGTCATGCCCACCGAGGAGCCGAGCGTGGCCGGCTTGACGAAAACGGGGAAGCGGAACCTCTTGGTGATGGATTTCAGCACCGCGTCGCGCGACTTCTCCCATTCCGAGCGCTGCACGGCGAGGAAATCGCCGACGGGCAGGCCCGCTTGCAGGAGCAGGCGCTTCTGGATGTCCTTATCCATGCCCACCGCGCTACCCAGCACTCCCGCTCCGACGTAGGGCAGGCCGGCGAGGTCGAGCAGCCCTTGCACGGTGCCGTCTTCGCCGTAGGTGCCGTGCAGGACGGGAAAGACGACGTCCACGCGCTGCGCCCCGCCGCGGCTTTCATCGAGCGGAACCAGCGCAGCGAGGCTGGGATCCGCGGAGAGTAAGACTCGCTCGCCGGACTTCAACACCTCCGGGAGCATTTTCTGCGCGCCCGCGCCGATCAGCCAGCGACCGTCCTTGGTGATTCCGATGGGGACGGCCTCGTACTTTTCCGGGTCGAGGCCGCGAATCACCGACGCGGCGGACGAGAGCGAAACCTCGTGTTCACCGGAACGCCCGCCGAAGAGCACGCCAACGCGCAGCCTTTTTTTCTCTTGGGACATCTGTTGGGAACCCTGTTTACAGAATTTTCTTCCCGAGCCCGGAAAGCACAAGTTCGACTCCGAGCAGCGCGGTTGTGTTGTGTTCGTCGATCACCGGATTGATTTCGACGACCTCCAGCGAAACCATGGCGTCGCTATCGGCAATCATCTCCAGGGCCAGATGCGCTTCGCGATACGTTACGCCGCCGCGCACCGGCGTGCCCACGCCGGGCGCCTCGCTCGGATCGACGAAATCCATGTCCAGGCTGACGGCAGTGCCGCTGGTGTCGTCGGTCACGATGCGAAGGGCCTCGGTCATCACTTCGCGCATGCCACGTTCGTCGATATCCCGCATGGTGAAGGCGTGCACCCCGGATTCCTTGATCAGCCGGCGTTCACGCGAGTCCAGATCCCGAACGCCCACCAGGGCGACGTTGCGCGGCTCCACCTTGGGCTTGAATTCGAGCAGGTCCACAAGTTCCGGCGCGCCGTACCCGATGATGGAGGCCAGCGGCATGCCGTGGACGTTTCCGGATGGCGAGGATTCGGGTGTGTTCATGTCGCCGTGCGCGTCGAGCCACAAATAGCCGACGCGCTGATTGTTCTTGCGAAAATGATTCGCGACGCCGGACATCGAGCCCGCGGCGAGGGAGTGGTCTCCGCCCAAGACGATGGGAAGATAGCCATCGGCCAGCGCGCGCTCCACGATCTCCGCGAGACCCCGGCAAGTCTCCGCAATTTCGTTCAGGTACTTGGCACGCTTCTCTCCGTAGGGCTGCTCTTCGGCCTGCTTCACGGGGACGTTGCCGATGTCTTCTACATGGTGGCCGAGTTGTTTGAGGCGCGCCTGCAGGCCGGCGACGCGCAGCGCGGAGGGGCCCATGTCCACGCCGCGGCGGCTCTGGCCGAGGTCCATGGGCACTCCGATGATGCGGATCTTGTGCGGCATCGTTCCTGCGCGATCCTGCCCGGCGCTGGAAAAGAGAGATTCCCCGCAAATTCATCCGGGGCAGGATTCGTCGCCCCGGGGAGAATCAGCCGGGACTCCTAGAATGACAGGTCTGAGGGGCACCTAAGGATAGACGCGGTAGAGCATGCGGGGGAAGGGGATGACTTCGCGAATGTGCTCGGTTCCGCAAATCCAGGCTACGGTGCGCTCAAGGCCCATGCCAAAGCCCGCGTGCGGCACGCTGCCGTAGCGGCGCAAATCGAGGTACCACTGGAAGGCTTCCTCGGGAAGATTGTTTTCGCGCAGGCGCTTGATGAGCAAGTCGTAGTCCGCGATGCGCTCGCCGCCGCCGATGATTTCGCCGTAGCCTTCGGGCGCGAGCATGTCAAAGCCCAGCGCGAGCTCAGGCCGTTCGCGGTCCGGCTGCATGTAGAACGCTTTGATGGCGCTGGGATAGCGATGGACCATCACCGGCCGGTCGTACTCGCTGGAGAGGATGGTTTCTTCGTCACCGCCGAAATCGTCGCCCCACTTCGTCGGGTTGCCGCGCTTCCGCAGGACTTCGATGGCCTGGTCGTAGGTGATGCGCGGGAAGGGCGGTTTCACGCTGGCCAGCTTCGCGGTATTGCGCTTGAGCATTTCGAGTTCACGCGCGCGGTTTTTCAGCACGCTCTGGACGATGTGGCTGACCAAGCCCTCGCCCAGCGCCATCATGTCTTCCAGGTTCGTGTAGGCGGCTTCGGGCTCGAGCATCCAGAATTCGGTCAGGTGGCGGCGCGTCTTGGACTTTTCGGCGCGGAATGTGGGACCGAACGTGTACACCTTGCCGAGGGCGGCGGCGGTGGCTTCGACATAGAGCTGGCCCGACTGCGTCAGGTATGCCTTCTGCTCGTCAATGTATTGGACTTCGAAGAGCGTGGTGGTGCCTTCGCACGCTGCGGGAGTGAAAATCGGCGCGTCGGTGAGCGTGTATTCCTGGCCATCCATGTATTCGCGGGCCGCGCGGATGGCTTCGGCGCGGATGCGCAGGATGGCGGCCTGGCGCGGCGTGCGAATCCATAAGTGGCGGCGGTCGAGAAGGAAATCGACGCCGTGCTCTTTGAGCTGAATCGGGTAGGGATCGCTCTCGGGGACGCGCTGGACGACCTCCACCGCGCTCACGGAGATCTCGTAACCGCCGGGCGCGCGGCCTTCGGCGCGAATGCGGCCGGTAACGATGACGCTCGATTCCTGTGTGAGACCTTTCAGCGCCTCGTAGGCCGCGGGATTCTCCTTCTGCGCGACCACGCCCTGAATCACGCCCGTGCCGTCACGGAAGATCGGGAAGAGCAATTTGCCGGATTCCCTCAGGTTATACAGCCAGCCGCGCAAGGTGACTTCCTGGCCCTCGAACTGGCTGACTTTTTCGATCGTCGTGACAGGCATGCCGTGTGAAAGCCTCCGTGTGAATCCTGCTCACTGCTTCGCGGCGAGGGCGACCTCCAGCCGGTCCAGCACGCCGCGTGCCGAATGCAGCAGGGCCTGAGCGGGTGCAGGCTCAAGCGAACGCGGTTCCGCGGACGGCTCCTTTAATTCGAGAACAATGGGCAAGCGGTGGCCCAGCGGCCGGGCGGCGGCGCTCCAATCGACGGTGCCCTCGAACGGCAGCAGGTGCTCGTCCTTGTCGCCGTGATTATCGTGCACGTGCGTCGTGACCATGAGATCCCCCATGGCCTCAAGGCCCGTGGCGACGCCGTCCTGCATGTGCGCGTGGCCGAAGTCGAAGCACAGGCGCAGGTCATGGAGCCGCGTCTCGTCGATAAAGTGCCGCAGCTTCGCGGGCGTGGCCATCTCGTTGGGCGTGTTTTCGAGCGCGAGGGTGACGCCTCGCTGCTTGGCAAAGATCATCAGGTGCTCCAGCGAACTGAAGGCCGCGTCCCACTGGCGCGGGTCCATAGCATCGCGCGAGGAGCAGACGTGCTGCACGAGATAGCGGAAGGGCACGAGTTCCGCGAGGTCGAGCGCGCGTTTGACCTCGTCCACGGCGTCCTGGCGCCGCGTGCGCTCCGGATCGGAAATCGAAAGTGGCAGTCCGCTTTCACGCGCGGCGCCTGAATCGCGTTCGGTGGGCGCATGAAGCGAGTGCAGCGCGAGGCCGTGCGCTTCGAGCCAGCCGGCCAGCTCGCGCGCCTCCTGGGCGGAACTGTAATCAAAATGCGAGCGCAGGCAGAAGATCTCGATCTGCGCAAAACCGGCGCCGGCGATCTCCTCGAGAAGCGCGGCGCTGAGTTTACGTTTGAGGAAGAGATAGGTGGAGAGCACGCGCTGCACGGGATCCCTCAGTAGCCCACTGCGGCGCCCTGGCGGCGCGGGTCCGCAGCCCCCAGGCGCTCGTGCGTTCTCGGGTCGATCCCAATGGCTTCCACCTGGCCAATCCAGGCGCGTTTCTTGTCGAGCGTGTAGCCCTGCGCGACGAGTTGCTGCGCGAGAGCGTCGGGAAACGTCTGCTCGATGGTGAGCTCGTCGGGCATCCACTGGTGATGGAAGCGCGGCGCGTTGATGGCAGCCTGCGCGTCCATGCCGAAGCGCATCCAGTTCAGCAGGCTGAGCAGCAGGGCGGAGATAATGCGCGGGCCGCCGGGAGAGCCGGTGACAAGACTGAGCTCAGCGTCGCGCAGCACGATCGTGGGCACCATCGAGCTCAGCGAGCGCTTCCGGGGCGCGATCGCGTTGGCATCCGACTGGAGGAGGCCGAACAGTTTGTTGGGCACGCCGGGCTGCGTCGTGAAATCGTCCATCGTGTCGTTGAGCAGAAAGCCCGCGGAGACGGCCACGCCCGAGCCGAAGCTGTTGTTGATTGTGTAGGTATTCGCGGCCGCGTTTCCCGCGGCGTCGACAACGGAGAAATGCGTGGTGTGCTCGCCTTCAGGTAGATATCGGGGTTCCTGCGGATTCGGGTTGCCGGCTGCGGCGGCGCCGCCGTCAAATGGACCGGGATTCCCCGCGCGGACCTGCGCGCTCGAAGAAGCGCGGGCGGGATCGATGCCGGCGCGAAGCTCGGCAGCGTAGCGCGGATCGGTGAGTCCCCGGACGGGAACGTGCGCGAAGTCCGGGTCGGCAAGATAAGCCGCGCGGTCGGCAAAGACGCGGCGCATCGATTCCGCAATCCAGTGAACGGTGTCCGGTGATTCAGCAGCCTTCAGCTCGACGCCGTTCAAGATATTCAGCGCTTCAATGATGGCCACGCCGCCGGAGCTGGGCGGCGGGCTGGAGATCACTTCCCAATCCGCGCCGCTCATCTTGTACTTGGCGCGAACCGGCTCGCGCAGCTTGGGCTGGTATCCGGCTAGGTCATCGGCCGTGATGAGGCCGCCCATGCGCCTAACTTCATCGGCGATTTCGTGTGCGAGCTTCCCGCGATAGAACTCCACTGCGCCGCCACGCGCGATGCGGCGCAGAGTTTCCGCAAGCTCCGGCTGGCGAAAGAGTTCGCCGGGCTGATAGAGAGCGCCGTCCTTGAGGAAGATGCGGCGGCTGACGGAAAAGCGCTGAAGCAGCGCGCGTGAAGCGCGCATCGAACGCGCAAGCTTTTCGCTGACCGGGAAGCCCTCTTCGGCGAGGCGAATGGCGGGGGCCATCACGTCGGCGAGCTTCATCGTGCCGTAGGTGCGCAGGGCGAGTTCGAGCCCCGCCACACTGGCGGGGATGGCCACCGAGCGGTAGCCGATGGTGGCCGCTTCGGAATCGAGCGAGCCATCAGCGCGGATGTACATATCGCGCGCAGCCCGCGTGGGAGCGGTTTCGCGGTAGTCCACAAAGCCCGTGCGGCCGTCCGCCAAACGCACGAGCATGAAGCCGCCGCCTCCTAGGTTGCCCGCAGCGGGCTCGACCACGGCGAGCGCGAATCCTACGGCGACTGCCGCATCCACGGCGTTGCCGCCGCGTTTCAGGATCTCGATGCCGGCCTCCGAGGCGAGAGCCTCATCGCTCACCACCATGGCCTTCGCGGCTCGGACGGCCTGCTTCGGCCAATCGACACGCGCCTGCTCGCCCGCGGCGGGATCCGCCTGCGGTGGGGTCTGCGCGCGCGTGGCCGGAGCGAGCGCCGCGAGAAAAAGAATCAGAGTGAAGATGAAGGCAAAACGCAGCTTCATGAGAATCAATTGACTCTAAGCGAATCGCCAGAGCCCGTCAAGGCAAGCAGCCGCGCCATTCCCACATCGAGATTCCGCATTTAGGGGCGATTTGCGGGCCTCAAAAGGGCTGGCAGGGCTACCCCACATGCCGGAGATTTGCGTCGAAGGGCGCCCCGGTGTCGCCGGTGACACCGGGCAATTAGGAGGGGCTCGGCGCAGGCTAAGACCAGCGAGCCTCCACTTTTCGAGGAAAAGCAGCCGGGATCGCGAAACAAAGGACTTAGGAGTCCAGCGTTTCTCCCACCGAGAAATACGCGCAATCCGGGTGGTGGAAGACGAGCGCGCTGACGCTGGCCTCGGGCTCCATCATCATGCCTTCGGTGAGCTGCACGCCGATCTCCTCCGGGCTGCAGCAGCTTCCAGATGCCCTGCTGGTCGTCCAGGTTGGGGCAGGCCGGATAGCCGAAGCTGTAGCGCTTGCCGCGGTAGCGCGAGGTGAAGCGCTCGTGCATGGTCATGGTGGGCGGATCGGGGAAGCCCCAATCCTCGCGGATGCGGCGGTGCAGCCACTCGGCGCAGGCCTTCGGCGGTCTCGATGCGCCAGCGCCTGAAGCGTGCGCCTTGAAGAACTCGCCCGCGTCCTTCGCCTCCTCGGCGCGCTCGCGGATGCCTTCGCCGGCCGTCACCACGAACAGCGCGATGTGGTCGCGCTGGCCGTCGTCGCGGATCGAGCACGTAGTCGCTCAGGCACAGGCCGTCGGTCGCGGCCTGCCGCGCCGAAGCGGAACGTGTGGAGCGGCGCGTCGCCCGCCGGGCGCGAACAGGTGGATGGCGTTGCCGTCGCGCTCGGCCTCGAAGAACTGCCACACGGCGCGCACCTTCATGAAGCGCGGCGGCCTCGCTGCTTCACCTCCTCCATGTTGTGGAACAGTTCCAGCGCCTTCGCCTCGCGCTCCGCCAGCGCCTTCTCGAAATTGCCCTTGTAGCCCAGGTGCCGGCCGTAGAGCATGTACGGATTGATGTAGCTCCAGATCTCGGCCAGGTGCGGCACGTCGCGCACCTTGCGATCCAGGTAGGGCGCGGCCGGGATCGGGAATGTCGGTGCGCACCTTCGGCGACTCGCGCCTGGTCGGCCGCGGCGCGCCGGCGTCACGGCGGACGGCCTCGGCCGCGGCGGCGTCCGGCGCGTGTGCGCCGGCGCAGCACGCGCCTCGCGCGCGGCCGGGTCCATGATCTCGTTCATCAGGCGCAGCCCGGTCATGGCGTCCTTGGCGTAGCACGTCGGCGCGCCGTAGGCGGGCGCGATCTTCGGCCGCGTGAACTTCTCCGACAGCGCCGCGCCGCCCACCAGCAGCGGCACGCCGATGCCGGCGTCGCGCAGATCGCCGCGCGGTGATCACCATCTGCTGCGCGCTCTTCACCAGCAAGCCGGACAGCCCGATGGCGTCCGGCCGGTGCTCCTGGAAGGCGCGGATCAGCTCCTCCGGCGGCACCTTGATGCCCAGGTTGATCACGTGTAGCCGTTGTTGGTGAGGATGATCTCGACCAGGTTCTTGCCGATGTCGTGGACGTCGCCCTTCACCGTGGCCAGCACCACCTTGCCGCGCGCCGCCGTCTCGGCCTTCTCCATGAACTGCTCCAGGTGGCTCACCGCGGCCTTCATCGCCTCGGCCGATTGCAGCACCTCGGCCACGATCAGCTCGTTGTTGTTGAACAGCCGGCCGACCTCGGCCATGCCGGCCATCAGCGGGCCGTTGATGATTTCGAGCGGCGCGGCGCCCTCGGCGCGCTTGCGCTCCAGATCCTCGATCAGGCCGTCCTTGCGTGCCTTCGATGATGTAGTTCGCCAGGCGCTGGTCCAGCGGCAGATCCGCGGCGCGCGCTTTTCTGTCTGCCTGCCGCGCGGAAATGCTCGGTGATCGCGGCGATGTGGAACTGGTTGATGGCGATCTTCTGTTCGCGCGATCTGCTCGCGCCAGTCCTGCGGGGCGTTCAGCAACGCCGCGCGGGGATCGTCCGGGGACTCCGCCGGCGCGTGGTTGAACAGCAGGTTCTCGGCCAGCCTGCGCTCCTCGCTCGGGAATCGAGGCGAAGCGTTCCAGCTTCTCGGAGTTGACGATGGCCAGGTCCAGGCCCGCCTTGGTGCAGTGGTACAGGAAGACCGAGTTGACGACTTCGCGCGCGGCCGGCGGCAGGCCGAAAGAGACGTTGGAGATCGCCCAGGACCGTCTTCACGTACGGAATCTGCTCCTTGATCAGCCGGATGCCTTCGATCGTCTCCACCGCGCCGCCGATGTAGTTCTCGTCGCCCGTGGCGCAGGGAAACACCAGCGGATCGAAGATGATGTCTTCGGCGGGATGCCGTACTTTTCCGTGAGCAGCTTGTACGATCGCTGCGCGACCGCCAGCTTGCGCTCGCGCGTGAACGCCTGCGCCTGCACCGTGTCCTCGTCGATGCAGCCGACCATCAGCGCGGCGCCGTAGGCGCGCGCCAGCGGGCACACCCGCTCGAATTTCTCTTCGCCGTCCTCCAGATTGATCGAGTTGATGATGCTCTTGCCCTGGCAGTAGGTGAGCGCCAGCTCGACGGCGCGCGGGTCAGTCGTGTCGATCATGATCGGCACCTTGATCTTGCGGATCAGCCGCTCGTAGAATGGCGGGATGTCGTTGATCTCCTCGCGCTCGGTGCTCTGCAGGCAGACGTCCACGATGTAGCAATACGTACTGGTTTAAGCGAACGGACATAACAA
>CAVTZX010000018.1:0-38393 GCA_963739275.1 uncultured Acidobacteriota bacterium | reverse complement strand
TGGTCACGTCCGTGAATCGCGACGATCAGCCCGATGGCGGCGCGGAAATTTTCGCGCGCACGATTCGCGAGATTCGGTGGCGTGTGCCGGGCTGCAAGGTGGAGGTCCTCATCCCGGACTTCCGCGGCGAGTGGACAGCGCTCGGAACCGTCCTCACGGCACGGCCCGACGTGCTCAATCACAACATCGAAACTGTGCCGCGCCTCTACCGGCAAGTGCGTAAAGGCGCTATTTACGAGAGATCGCTCGAATTGCTGCGCCGAGCGAAGGAAATGGCGCCCGCGACCCCGACGAAGACCGGTATGATGCTCGGTTTGGGCGAGGAACGCGAAGAAGTCCTGTCTGCCATGGAAGATCTCGCCGCGCAGGGCACGGACATCCTCACGCTGGGCCAGTACTTGCAGCCCACACGCGAGCACTTGCCCGTGCTCCGTTTCGTGCACCCCGACGAGTTCGCCGAATACAAGCGCCGGGGCGAGCAGATGGGTTTCGCGCACGTCGAGTCCGGCCCCCTCGTTCGCTCTTCCTACCACGCCTTTGAACAAGTCGAAGCCGCTTCCGCATAAACACTTCGCTCCCCGCAGTCATCTAAATCCGCGTTGACGATTGCATTTGATTCGTATTAAATCGCCTATTCTTATCGAGGAGGTTTCCATGCGTGTGACCGTTCTGCTGAAGCCGCGTGAAGCCGCGCGAGCCCTGGGGATCAGTTACCCCACCCTGAAGGTGTGGATTTACCGCGGGAAAATACGCACGGTGAAAACGCCAGGCGGGCACCATCGGGTTCCAGCGCATGAGATCGACCGTTTCCTGCCGCGGGTCCGCGAGAAGAAAGCGCCCCGGCGCGATTTTCGACGAATTAGCGGGCGCAATCAGCTCGTCGGTCGCGTGGTTGCGATCCGTACGGAAGGACTCCTGGCTCAGGTGAAACTCTCCATCGGTGGCCAGGAGATCACCTCAATCATCACCTCCGATGCGGCGCGCGAGTTGAACCTGAAGCCCGGCGATCGCGCCGCCGCGCTCATCAAATCCACCGAAGTGATGATCTTGCGCGTCTGAGGGGGCTTCGCGTGTCTTCCGTTGCAAAGTGGTTTCAATCCCGCGTGCGCTTCGACCGCAACGAGCTTTCCGGCGCATTCGGCGACATCGGCACGGACTTCCCGCTGATCGTAGGCATGATCCTCGCCGCGCAACTCCATGTTCCCAGCGTGCTCATTCTCTTTGGTGCAATGCAGATACTGACCGGACTCCTTTACGGTATGCCCATGCCCGCGCAACCCCTCAAGGCCATGGCCGTGATCGTCATTACGCAGAAGCTGAGTGGGAACGTTCTCTATGGCGGCGGGCTCGCCATCGGCGTGCTGATGTTGCTGCTCGTGGTCACCGGTCTGATTGAATGGCTGGCGCGCGTGGTGCCGAAGAGCGTGGTCCGCGGCATCCAATTCGGATTGGGCTTGCAGCTCGCCTATCTCGCGCTCAAAGAGTATGTGCCTGCGGATGGGAATTCGGGGTACGCATTGGCCGGCGCCGCGTTCCTGCTGACCGCGCTTCTCCTCGGCAACCGCCGCATCCCGCCCGCGCCGTTTGTCATCTTCCTTGGAATCGGTTACGCGTTCTTGTTCCGGTTGAGCGGCACTTTGCCGGGCCACGGCTTCGGGATTCGCCTGCCCCTGCTTCATGCGCCAGCGTGGAGCGACATTGCATCCGGCTTTGTACTGCTCGCGTTGCCGCAACTCCCGCTCTCCCTCGGCAATTCCATTCTGGCCACGAGGCAGGTGTCCGCAGATCTTTTCCCCGAACGACGCGTCACCGTTAAGAAGATCAGCTACACCTATTCGCTGATGAATCTCGTGAATCCATTCTTCGGCGGCGTACCCACCTGTCATGGCTCGGGAGGCATCGCGGGGCATTACGCGTTCGGTGGACGAACCGGGGGCTCGGTCGTCCTTTATGGGATGCTCTACCTTGTGCTGGGATTTTTCTTCAGCGGCGGATTCGGCACGGCCGTCGAATTGTTTCCCCGGCCCGTGCTCGGCGTTATCCTGCTCTTTGAAGCCCTTGCGCTCATGAAGCTCGTGCGCGACAGCATGGGCGAGCCAGGCGATTTCGCCCTCGTGCTCCTCGTCGGCTTGATCTGCTTCGGCGTTCCGTACGGCTACGTCATCGGCCTGGTCATTGGCACTGCGTTCGCCTACCTCCTCCCCGGCCGCCTCGCCAAACTCACACGCTAATTGCCGAGCGCGGCAAGCGCGGCGCGAATCACCTCCAAGACATGCTTCACGCACTCAGGCCGCTGAAAGGCTAGGATTGCGGCGGATTGGAAGTTCGCGACGGCCTTTTCCCTGCGGTTCAGCTTCGCATTCATGTCCCCAATCAACAGCGGAAAGATGGCATTGCGCGGAAACTGTTCGGCCAGCGGCGCCAGCACTTCCGCAGCGCGCTCGTACTGCTGGTCGTAGTTGCGCAGATTCTTCGCCAGGTAGAATCGTGCATCCACTGCCGTCAACTCACCGTCCTTCATCGCGTGTTCGAGCTGCTGCATCCCCATCCGCTTGCTTCCGCCGGGAATGCCCATGAAGAAGCGCAGCACTTTGGCGATGGTCGAAAGGGTGTCGACGTAATAGTTGTAAAGGCCGAGGCCGGTGTAGGCGTCAGCCAGCTCCGGATCAAGCTCGATGGCGCGCAGCAAGTGCTCGCGGGCCCTCACACCCGCGCGCGCAGTGGCGCGACGCTCATCCCGCAGCCCGAGCAGCCGCGCGCGCAGGAGCAGACCCATACCTGCGTAGAGGTGCATCCCCGGCGTATCTTTTCTCGCGAGCTGAGCTTCGGCGAGTTGCGCGGCCTTGTCCGCAAGGGCCAGATAGTCATTGTCTTCAGGCAGACGCCCGCGGTGCCACGCATCAATCAGGTTCCATTTGATCTCTAGTGATTCGCAATAAATCTTCCACCAGCGAGCTTCGGCTTCAAGCAGAAAACCCAGCGGCTGCTCCGGCTGCTGTTGTTGTAGCTGGCGAAAGAGCGGCAGCGCCGCATCGGGATCGCCGTTGTAAAGCAAACGCAACCCTTCGGTGGCGGTCGGCGGCAGGTTGAGCTTGCCGGCGCACGCGGGGGGCGCGGCGAGAAAAACCACGACGAGGACGAAAAGGAAAAATGGAAAACAAAGAAGCGAGAATCCGCTGCCCTTGCGGACTCGAAAGTGGTGCATCAGCTTTCCGCCGTTGCTGAACGCCGGGCAGGCTGTGCTGGCGCCGGCCGCATCATTCCCAGCACGCCCGCAGCGAAGACGTACATGGTGAAGCACTCCAATGCGAAGGGCAGGAAACCCAGGAACCCTGGCGCGGGCATCTCGAAGATCTTCCACCGCTGGAACATCGGAAAAACGTAGATCCATTTCGCCGCGGCCCAGTAGTTCCAGAATTCCCAGAGAAGGCCGCAGGTCCATCCCGAAGCGATGAGACTCCAGAAGCGGCCGTGGCAGCCCTTCGCGAAATCGTCCAGAAGCGAAGGCCGGCCGCGCCGCCGGTTCAACGGGTCGAGCAGGAAGATGAATCCCAGCCACACCAGCGCGAAAAGATACGCCGCCAGATGCCGCGGCAAGAGCAGCGGCACCAGCAGCAAAACCGCGCCAGCGGCGATCCACGCGCGCTCCCCCGATGGCGAGACGTTCCACGCCTTCCCCGCGCGGAACCACCCGAACGACTCGATCAGGTCCGCTGTCACCATAATCCCCGGCGTGATCGTCGCAAAAGCCCATGCGTAACCCAGCCAGCGCGCGGCAAGGTTCGCCGGCAGGCCCGCGTAGGCCCAGTTCTCCAGACGCAGGTTGTAGGCCTCGAAGATCATCCAGAGTGGGACGGAGAGCAATGCCATCAGCGCGAATCCACCCGGCGCGTCGCGCATGCGCGACCTCCCGGTGACGGCGAAGACAGCTGCTTCGGCGACTACGATGTAGCACGTCCATGCAATCGGTGTGAAGTACGTTGCCACTGGCTCGAACCCGCGAAACATCAGCCACTCCGCAGCCAACAAAACCATGAGGGCTGCCCAACCATCGAGCGGCAAAGCGCGTTTGCGCGCGCGCAGGAACCCCGCAACGAGGATCGCCAGCGTTCCAGCCAACAGGAGTACACCCAGCGCCACCATACGAATAGGATGTTAGCGCAGGTTCAGGAATTTTGGGCCTCTCATAGGCCATCTGCTATGCTTTGGGACTCGCTCGCGCCAAAAAAATGCCCGGGGAAGCCCCCAAACTCGAACGCGGACTGGGCCTGCTCGAAGCCACCTCGCTCAACATGATCGACATGGTGGGCATCGGGCCGTTCATCACCATCCCGTTCGTCATCCAGTACATGGGCGGGCCACAGTGCCTGCTGGCATGGGCCGCTGGCGCCCTGCTTTCCGTTGTGGACGGCTTTGTCTGGTCGGAACTGGGCGCGGCCATGCCCGAAGCCGGCGGCAGCTATGTTTTCCTGCGAGAGTCCTACGGTCCCGGCCGCTGGGGCCGCCTGATGTCGTTCCTTCTCGTCTGGCAAACGTTGTTCCAGGCCCCGCTGGTGATGGCCTCGGCCGCCATTGGTTTCGCGGACTATTCCACGTACCTCGTGCCGCTCGGGCCGGTCGGACTGCGCTTCGTGCGCGCCGCCGTGATCCTGTTGGTGGTGTTTCTGCTCTATCGCCGCATCACGACGATCGGGAAACTCTCCGTACTGATCTGGATCGGCGTGCTGGGTACCATCGCGTGGATGATCTTCGGTGGCGTGACGCATTTCGACCCGAAGCTCGCCTTCGATTTCCCCCCTGGCGCGTGGAATCTTTCTTGGGTCTTCTTCCTCGGCCTCGGCCACGCCACCGTGAAGACAATGTACACGTATCTCGGCTACTACAACGTCTGCCACCTCGGCGGCGAAGTGCGCGACCCGGAACGCACGATCCCGCGGAGCATGTTCATCTCCATCGTCGGCATCGCCGTGCTCTATCTGGCGATGCAGACCAGCATCCTCGGCGTAGTGCCGTGGCGGCAGGCGATGAACTCGCCATTCATCGTGAGCACGTTCGTGGAGAGCATTTACGGCGCCAGCGCGGCAAAGTTTGCCACAGGACTCATCCTCTGGGTGGCTTTCGGATCGCTCTTCTCCGTGACCCTGGGGTATTCGCGCATTCCTTACGCCGCGGCGACCGACGGGAACTTTTTCTCCGTCTTCGCGCGGCTGCATCCCAAAGGGCGCTTTCCGCACGTCTCGCTGCTGACGCTCGGCGCGGTCGGCCTCGCCTTCAGCCTTCTGTTCCGGCTGAGCAC
Organism: uncultured Acidobacteriota bacterium; assembly: GCA_963739275.1. Lineage (GTDB taxonomy): Bacteria > Acidobacteriota > Terriglobia > Acidiferrales > UBA7541 > JBGQGH01. The sequence goes on along the minus strand of CAVTZX010000018.1, from coordinate 33,097 downwards.
GGTGATCAGCGCCATCCTGGCCGTGCGCATCCTCGTGCAATTCATTGGCCAGGCCATTGGCGTGATCGTCCTCCGTCGACGCTGGCCTTTGGAGCGGCTTCCGTTCAAAATGTGGCTCTTCCCGCTGCCCGCCGTGCTGGCGATTCTCGGGTGGGGGGCCGTTTTCGTCTCGACCGGTTGGCAACTCGAGTTGAGCGCGCTGGGGGTGATGATGCTGGGCATAGCCGTGTTCTTGTGGCGGGCGCAGGGGAAGGGCGAATGGCCGTTCGCCGGCGCGCGCAAGGAGTCCGCGCGATGAGGAGGCTTTCGCGCACTTTCCTGCTCCTGCTGCTCTGCGCCGCCACTGCTCTTTCCGCATACGCGCAGGGCACCGCATCACAGGATTTCAGCTTTCCCGCCACGTTCGAAGCGATCCAGCGCGCACGCGTTTCCACGCGTATCCTCTTCATCACCGCGCATCCCGACGATGAAAACTCCGGCCTTCTTCCGTATCTCGCTCACGCGCTGCATGCCGATGTCTCGCTTCTCACCATCACGCGCGGCCAGGGCGGCCAGAACGCCATCGGGCCTGAGCTGGGCGCGCAACTCGGTGTCATTCGCAGCTCCGAGCTGTTTGCGGCCACACAGCTCTACGGGGTGAAGCTTTACTTCACGCGCGCGCAGGATTTCGGTTTCTCGAAGACGCTGGACGAGACGCTCCGCATCTGGGGAGACACCGCGCTCGCCGACATGGTGCGCGTCATCCGCACGCTTCGGCCCAATATCATCATCAACGGCTGGGACACAGTTCGCGGCGGCCACGGTAATCACCAAGCATCGGGCTTTCTCACCCCCAAAGCGTTCGCCATGGCCGCCGACCCGAAAGCGTTTCCGGAGCAAATCGCCGAAGGACTTGAGCCCTGGCAGGCTTCGTTGTCACTCCAACCCGGCCGCACCGATGATCCCAACGCGTTGGTCTTGCCGACCGATGAAGTTTCACCCACGTGGGGCAAGGCCTACCGCGAAATGGGCTTTGAGGGGATCGCGCAGCACCGTTCCCAGGGCGTTCCCGGCAATCTGGGCGCCGGGTTTCGCCGCGGCGTGGTCGCGCTCGCCCGCGCGGACGGCGCGAAGCTCGATCCTAGTTTCCTGACCCAGGGGCTCACCGCCCTCGCCGATGCAGTCCCGCCCATGGCCGCTACGCTGCGGCCTGCACTTGCGGAGGCTGAAAAATCCATCGATGCGGCGCGCGAATCCGCGATGGCGCTCGACTATGCCGCCACCGCACGTGCCTTGGCCCGTGCGGGTAAGCAGATCATGGATGTGAAGATCATGCTCGGAACCCAACTCGCCGGCCATCCTCCGGGAGCGCAATGGGAATTCACCCGCGTGCACGATCGGATTGACGCTGCCCTCGCCGAGGTCGCTGCCGTCCGCATCCAGACGCTGGCCGGACGCCCAGAGCTCGTGTCCGGCGAATCGTTCACCGTTCGCGCCGATGTGCGTTCGCGCGCCGGAGTGCTGACGGAGATGGGCAAGCCGACGCTCGTATTGCCCGAGGGCTGGAGTGTCTCGAAGGAGGAGCCGGATCCAATTGGCGGCACGCGCTTTACCGTGGAGATTCCCAAGGGCGCCCAGCCGCCGCACGCCGCAGGGGATTGGATGTTTCCGTTCCCCGCGCCCCTTCTCACCGCACGCGTGCGCGGCGTTGTGGATGGCTACGCGTTTGAAGCGTCGGCGCCCGTCATGGCTCAGCGCGTGAAGACCACGCGCGTCGATACACTGACGCCGCTCCTTGTGCCCGCAGTGACCCTCTCGCTCGACCCGAGCCGGATCATCGTGCGCGAGAAGCAACCGCCCAAGTCGATCGCAGTGCTCGCCCGCGTCCATTACTATGGCTCGGCAGCCGCGAAAGTCACGGTTGGTCTGGACGCCCCGGAAGGCTGGCGCGTCGCCCCGCCTGCGCCGCTCGATTTTTCCGCGCCCGGAGATCACATCGCGCGGTTCGTCGTGACGCCCCCTGCGCGAATCCCCGCCGGGAGCTTTTCGCTTGGAGCGTGGGCCTCGCTCGACGGCGAGAGGTTCCGCACGTCGCTGGAGCCGCTGCCCTCCATGCCCACGGTTCTCTGGAGCGAGCCCGCCGTGGTGCCCGTGCACGTCTTCGACATCAGCGTGCCGCAGAACTTGCGCATCGGCTACGTCACCGCCGGTATCGATCCTGTCCCCGAAGCGCTCGAGCGCGTGGGTATTCACGTCGAACTGCTCGATCCCGTCGCGCTGGCGTTCGGCAGTCTGCAGGGATTTGACGCCATCGTGGTCGGCATTCGCGCCTACGAATTGCGGGATGACCTCGCCGCAGCGAACCGGCGCCTGCTCGACTACGCTGCCCAGGGCGGCACTCTGATCGTACAGTACCAGCGCGGAAACGTCTGGAACGCGGCCCCGCTCGCGCCGCGCCCCGCCGCGGTCACAGGCATGAACCCGGTGCAGCAAGAGCAGATCTCACCTTACGAAGTGCGCATGGGGCAAGGCACCTTGCGCACAACGGATGAGAACTCGCCGGTGAACTTCCTCCTGCCCGAGCACCCGGTGCTGAATTTTCCCAACAAAATTACGCCGGACGACTTCAAAGGATGGATCCAGGACCGCGGGCTCTACTACTGGAGCGAATGGGACCCGCACTACCAGGCCATTCTCGGCGTGCGCGATCCCGGCGAAGCGGAACTCAAGGGCAGCCTCGTGTACGCGCGCTTGGGTAAGGGTGTTTACATCTATACCGGCCTGGCGTTCTTCCGTCAGTTGCCGGAAGGCGTGCCCGGTGCATATCGCCTCTTCGTCAACCTCATCAGCCAGTCTCGCGCCAAGCCGTAATTATGTCTTCCGGGTCGATCGCACACGCGGCTGTCTTCACTGAGCCCGCGATGGTGCGCATCCCCGCCGGTTGGTTCACGATGGGTTGCGATACCGGCCGCGACGATGAGTGCCCCGCGCATCGCGTCTGGGTGGACGCCTTCGATTTCGCCGTCTGTCAAGTGACCCGTGCCGAGTACGCCCTGTTCCTCACCGCCGCACGCCATCCGCGGCCGCCGCAGTGGGACGACCCGAATTTCAGCGATCTGCAGCAGCCCGTCGTCGCGCCCTCGTGGTTTGACGCCGCGGCGTATTGCGAATGGCTCAGCCGCGCCACTGGACGCTGCTACCGCCTGCCTACCGAAGCCGAATGGGAGCGCGCCGCGCGCGGCGGCATCGAAGGGCTCCTTTATACGTGGGGCGACGCGCCGCCCGATTCGCTGCCGAGCTACGCCGGCCGTTGGAAGACGGGCCCCGAGCGCGTGGGCACCGGCGAACCCAATCCCTACGGCCTCTTCAACATGGGCGACAACGTCCACGAGTGGTGCGCAAACTGGTACGACGCGCGCTGCTACGAAGCCGCGCCCGAGCGCAATCCGCAGGGTCCGCCAACGGGCACGCGCCGAGCTTCCCGCGGCGGCTCCTGGCGCCATCACATCAAGATCTCCCGCGTCGCCGCGCGCTCCAGCATCCCTCCCGAATTCAAGTACGCAGATTATGGCTTCCGCCTCGCCCGCGACATCTGATCTCGCAGGTTGTTGGAGGGCGCCTCGCGAGGCGGGGTGCCGCTAACGCAAACTTCCGCGAACCGTGCCCGCAAGTCCGCCCAGATTCCCTGTTATTCTCCATCAGAAGTCCGTCCGAGATGTGGGGGAGCCCATGAAACGCAATTGGTTGGCCGTGGTACTGTTCGCGCCCGCTCTGCTGCTTGTGGCACTACCGTTGTCCGCACAGAAAAACAAGAAGAAAGATGACAAGTCCGCTGCCTCCCCGGCCGCGACGTCCCCGGCGCCCGTGCCGGACAATCAACTCATCGACACGGCGATTTCGGAAACGTTGGCGGGCTGGCAGCTCGGTGATCTCCAAATGATGCACAAACACTACGCCGACAATGTCATTGTCGTCAGCGGTGCCTGGGAGCCGGCGCTCGTCGGCTGGGAGAAGTACGCCGCGGCATACAAGGCGCTCCGGGCACGAATGGACGGGCCGGCGCTGGACCGCAGCAACACGTTTATCACTGTCAGCGGGAATGCAGCCTGGGCTACATATCAGTGGGATTTTCGCGCGATGGTGGATGGCCAGCCGTCGGCCTGGCGGGGGCATACCTCGCTCGGGTTCGAAAAGCGCAACGGCGTGTGGCTAATCGTGCTTAACCACACCTCGCTCGTTTCCGAGGCCACGCCGAGGCCACAAACCCCCGCGCAGCCCGGAAAGAACCCGGGTGAATCACCGGGCAGGCCAGGCGCCTGAAGTCAAGTACGGTCTAGAAGCTCTTCAACCCTTCCCAGATCCACAAGCCGGCAATCACCAGGAGCAGCGCCCCCGACGTCACGCCGAGGGCCGTGATGGGCTTCGAGAGCTTGATCAGACGGCCCACGATCTCGCGCTGCTCCGCCGCCATGCGGTCCTCAGCCGCATCGATAAAGAGCTGGTCTTCTTCATGTTGCGAGAGGATGCCGCGATAGATCACAAGCGCAATGAACCCGGCGGTGACAGCGGCCCAAAGGATCAGAAGGTAGAAAAGAACGCCCCAATGCGGAGTCTCCATGGTTTCCTCCCTGCCGAAAGACCAGTCAGTCTGCGCGGCTACTACGGGGATCCCGAAAAAACCTCCGCTCATGCCGGATTATAGCACCGGAATCGGCTCCGGGAGTCAAGCGGGGGAATCGCAGGCTCGCTGCAGGGGCGATTCGAGGGCCTCGGGAAGCCGTAAGCACCCTCCCTGCCAGGTGGAACCGATCGGTGCTCCTGAGCCCGGTGTTCCCGGGAACACCGGGGTTTAAGCGAGTGCTGCGGACCGTCCTGGCTTGGGCGGGTCGCCGCCGGCCGCGTTGACAAAGCCCGCAAGGCGCAGGCAGAATGATTTTGCCTCGTACTACCGCTCCCTGTGCCCAAGTGGCGGAATTGGCAGACGCGCTAGATTCAGGGTCTAGTGGCCGCAAGGTCGTGGAGGTTCGAGTCCTCTCTTGGGCACCATCCCCTCCAGTTCAGGACCATGAAGTAGTTTGGGGGGTCTGAACCCGCTACAATGGCGCTACCCATGCCCCGCCGCGAGGAGCTGAGCGATCAAGAGGTCCTGGCCCACCTCGGCCGCGCCCGAGAGCCGGCGAGCCTCCGCGAAATTGCGAGCGCGCTTGATCTACGCCATCACGCGCGGCGCGAATTGCGCAAGATCATGTCGAACCTGAAGCGCCGTGGTGAGGTGGAAGAAGTGCGCTCGGGGCGTTTTCGTCTCGCAGGAAAGAAAATCACCGCCCCTCCCAAACCGCCGCACGCCCCGATTCCAGCACGGGCTGCGGCTCCTCGCCCCGGGGCTCCGCATCCACACAAAACCGCTGGCGGCATCACCGGGCGGCTCGTAGCGCATCGCGACGGCTACGGCTTCGTTGTGCCGGACGAGCCCGTACCGGGCCTGGAAGGCGATCTCTTCATCGGGCGGGAAAAAATGGGCGATGCCATGCACGGCGATCGCGTCTCTGCTCGCATCGAACGCCGCAGCCTGGGCGCGCGCGGCGGCCGCGCCGAAGGCAGCATCCTTGGAGTCCTGGAGCGCGCGCAGGCCACGGTGGTCGGTCTTTTTCAGTATGGCGACCGCGGCAACACCGTCGTGCCTTACGAAGCACGCATCCTTCAGCCCATCGTGATTCCGCCCGGCGAAGAGCTGACGCCCGAGTTGCGCGCGAAACGCGGCACCCAAGCGCCCGTGGGCCGCCGCTCGCAGCGCCTGCCCGAGCTCGACGGCGCGGTCGTCAACGTCGAGCTGACGCGCTTCCCGCGCGCCGGCGTGGCTCCGGCGGGTCGCGTCGTCGAGATCATCGGCCGCCCCGGCGATTTTGGTGTGGATGTCGAGATCATGATCCGCAAGCACCACCTGCCCCACCGCTTCCCCGAGGAAGCAATCGGGGAAGCTCATGCCATCAGCCAGCAGGTCACTGCGCACGAACGCGCCGAACGCGAAGATTTCCGCCGTCTGCCCATCGTCACCATTGACGGCGAAACCGCCCGCGATTTCGATGACGCGGTGTACGTTGAACCTCTCCTGGGCGGCCGCTGGCAGCTTCAGGTGCACATTGCGGATGTGGCTCATTACGTGGCCCGCGGCTCCGCACTCGACCGCGAGGCGCGTCTTCGCGGCAATTCGGTTTATTTCCCCAACCGCGCCGTCCCCATGCTCCCGGAAGAGCTCTCGAACGGCATCTGCTCTCTCAACCCGAAGGTCGAGCGTCTGGTGATGAGCGCCATCATGGAGATCGATGCCTCCGGCAATATCGCCGCGGCGCGCTTCACCCCCGGCGTGATCCAATCCGCCGAGCGCATGACCTACACCAATGTGAACAAAGTCCTCGAAGGCGACGCTGAAATGACCGCCCGCTATGCTCCGCTCGCCGAGCACTTTCGCCGCATGCGCGACCTCGCCCTGCTTCTCAACGACCGCCGCTCGAAACGCGGCTCGATCGATTTCGACCTGCCCGAGCCGGTCATCGAGTTCGACGACCTCGGCCGCATGGTCAGGATCGTCCGCAGTGAGCGCAACATCGCCCACCGCCTGATCGAAGAGTTCATGCTCGCCGCGAACCAGGCCGCCGCTGCGTTCCTCGAGCGCCGCGGAATCGCTTCGCTCCACCGCGTGCACGAAAAGCCAGATCCCAAGAAGGTCCTCGAGTTCGAGCAGGTAGCGCACACCTTCGGCTATTCGCTCGGCGTCGCCGATCTCGCCGAGAAGCGCTTGGTCGTCAGGCACGGCAATCCGCGCGCGGCTTCGCGCACCGGGCGGGACGCTCGCCGCCGCGACCAGCATATGACCGTCTTGCTCCCCGGTGCGATGGAACTCGATATCCGTCCCCAACACTATCAGCGCCTCGCGGAAAAGATTGCTGGCAAACCCGAGGAGCGCATCCTTTCCTACCTGATGCTGCGCTCGCTCAAACAGGCGCGATACGCCGTCGAGCCCCTCGGTCATTTCGCGCTGGCCTTCGATCAATACACCCACTTCACCTCGCCCATCCGGCGCTATCCCGACTTGATGGTTCATCGCACGCTCAAATGGGCTCTCGCCCATCCTGCGGACGCCCCCCTCCCTTCCGGGAAGGCCGGTTCCAAAGCCGTTGGTCTGGAACGCGGCCCTTACCGCCGTGTCGAGCTCGAAGAAGTGGCCGAGGAATCCTCTGAAGCCGAGCGGCGCGCCGAATCCGCAGAGCGTGAACTCATGGATTGGAAGACGGCCCAGTTCATGGAGAGCCATCTGGGTGAGGAATACGACGCCCTCATCATTTCAGTACAAAGGTTCGGCTTCTTCGTCGAACTGATGGAGATCTTCGTCGAAGGCCTGGTGCCCATCAACACGCTCGAGGATCTGACCGGCGACCGCTGCTTCTACCGCGAACGCGACCAATCCATCGCCGCCGCCCGCGGCAAGCACGCCTGGCGCCTTGGCGATCGCATTCGCGTCCGCGCCGACCGCATTGACCCCATGCGCCGCCGCGTCGAGTTCTCTCCCGTTTCCCTATGAACGTTTGCTCTTTTCGTTTGCCGCCGCGCTGCGCTATCTTGTCTTGCTTCTTGGGAGGTGATCCGTGGCCGTACGCAAGTGCCCAAAATGTCTTGCCGTCATCCCGGCCGGTGAATCCGCCGCCTATTCGGACAGCGTGGAATGTTCCCATTGCAAGACGCGCCTCGAAGTCAGCGAGGGTAGCCGCATGCTGGCCACTTGGCTGGGGCTTGGGGCGGGCTACCTCGTTTGGAGACTCACGCTTGGCTCGGGCGGCATGTTGGGCTGGGCCCTGCCCATTCTGTATTCGTTTCTGGCTTTCAGCGTTGTCGCCGCGCTCAGCACCATGTTCTCGGCCGACCTGCGGATCAAGCCGGCCGAGCCGGTCGCCGAGCCCGCGCACGCTCCTCCCGCCAGCCACGGCGCTGCGCATCATTGATGCATCGCTCGGGAACTGCTTTCCCGCCCCGGCGCGCTCCGCGGGCACCCCCCATCGGTACTATTGCACGTCCAATAAACGCCTCTGAGACTTTCACAATGGTCCGCTATGCCGACTTCCTCGGCCGCCGTGTGGAAGTTCTCTATCGCGCGGGGGACATCTCTCTCCCGGCGACCGCCACGCTGGTCGCGGATTCGGGGAAATCGATCTTCCTCGAAGAGTCCTTCCTCCAGCATGGCAACGTGAAGACCTTCCGCTGGGAGATCCCTTATCAGTGCATCACTCGCCTGGCAGCAGCCCCCGCTCCTCCGTCCGCACCCGAACCCAGCGCGTCGTTAGGAGCTGACAAGTCTGCGCTCTCTACGGCGCGGTTTCGCCGGTAATTTCACGCACAGAAGTATCGCCGTAGCATTTGCGTTACTCCCTTGTGTCCGGCAGCCTGTTTTTGTCATGCTGTCCGCACGAATACGACGTGGTACGGGAGGCTTCGCGTGAAACCTGCGGTGGGGTTCATTGGATTGGGACTCATGGGACGTCCGATGGCGAGCAATCTCCTGAAGGCGGGCTTCAGCGTAACGGTGTGGAACCGCACGCCCGGCCGCGCCGCGGACATGGCGAAAATCGGTGCGCGGATTGCAACTTCCCCGCATCAGGCGGCCGCGGCCGCCGACGTGCTCATCACCATGGTTAGCGACCCTCCGGCGCTGGAGAGCGTGCTCTGGGGAACGCAAGGCGCGCTCGATGGCCTGCGCCGCGGCAGCCTCTATCTCGATTCCAGCACGGTCGCGCCGGCGCTCGCCCGCCGCATTGCTGCGGCTTGTTCCGAGCGCGGCGTGGAGTTCCTCGACGCGCCCGTGACCGGCGGCACCTGGGGGGCGGAAAAGGGTGAACTTGTTTTCATGGTGGGCGGCTCTGCCGAGACACTAAAGCGCGCGGAGCTGGTGCTCGGCGCGATGGGCAAGCGCTGGTTCCACCTCGGCCCGCACGGCGCCGGGCAAACCGTCAAGCTGGCCATGAACATGATCCTCGCGTTGCAGGTGGACGCGCTCGCCGAAGCTCTCGCTTTGGTCACCGGCGCAGGCGTCCCGGCACAGAATCTGATCGACGTCCTGCAATCGAGTATGGCGCGCGCCGCCGTGCTGGACGTGAAGGCGCCCATGATTCTCGAGCAAAATTACGCCCCGAGCTTTCCGCTGCGTCTGATGCACAAGGACCTCGGCCTCGCGCTCGACCTCGCCAATCAGATGGGTATTCCTCTCCCCGCCACCGCCACCGCGCGCGAGATCTACAACAGCGTCAAAGGTGCCGCCAAGGAAGACGTGGATTATGCCGCCGTCGCCCGCTTCTGGCAGAGATGACCCGATCGGCACGCGTATTCCATTAAGATCATAGTAAGCCATTCTGATATTGTCTTACCTTTTGGCCAGTGGGATACTTCGCCCGTACCGAAGGGAGGCTGCATGTCGACCGATATTTCCACCGTCACCACCAAGGGCCAGCTGGTCATTCCGGCGCGGTTGCGACGGAAATTTGGAATTCGGAAAGGGACCCAGATTGCTTTCCTGGAAGAAAATCAGCGCTTGGTCCTTCAGCCCATCACCGTGGAATACCTTCGCCGTCTTCGGGGATCATTCAAGCACGCCGCCGCGGCTCTGGAGATCCTCTACGCCGAACGCAGGAGGGAGAGGAAACTGTGAAATCCGCCGTGCTCGATGCCAGCGCGGTGATCACCTTCTTTGGCAATCGCCCCGGAGCCGAAGCAGTGCAGGATCTCATCGCCCTTGCCATGGCCGGCAAACGCCGGCTCTTGATGAGTGTGCTCAACTGGGGCGAGGTCTTCTATTCCGCTTGGCGGGCTGGGGGGGAATTGGAAGCGCGTCGCATGGCTGCTGAAATCGCTCAGTTACCCATCGACGTTCTGGACATTGATCGTGAAACGGCGGAATTGGCCGCAACACTCCACGTGCGGCACAACCTCCCTTACATGGACTGCTTCGTTGCAGCGCTGGCGGATTCGGCTGGCGGCACCGTCATTACCGCGGACAGGGATTTTGCGCTCGTCTCGAAGCGTGTGGACGTAATCTTCCTCTGATGGGCTGAGAATCCTTCTACCTGTTCGGCGCGCTCGCGGACGGGCCGGTCTTAGGGGCGCGCGCTCGGCGGGAAAAACGACATCGGCAGATCGCGTGCCGTGCGCAGCCCCGCCGGCGCTTGCAGGATCACGGGAATGCAATTCACCACTACCGCCGCGGTGGCAATGTCTCCATGCGTCCCGCCGGGGATCGTCATTTTGAGTTGCGGTACCCCTGTGAGTTCCACTGTGTCCGCGGGGTCCTTCGCTCCGACGTACATCTGCAATTCCATGTAGATTCTTACTTCCCCCTGCGATTTCCCGAGCGCGATCTGGTGGACGCCGGCGGCCTGGCCGGGCGCGACCTCGAGAAATTCCGTCTTCACCTTCTCTTTTGCGACCATCGGCTGGATCGCCTCCGTGATTTCATCCACCTCGAGACCCAACCCGTCGGCTACCATGGCCACCGATTCCGGCAGGCCGTGGTGCTTGATGATCCCCGCGGCCACCTTGTCGTTGAACTCCTCGACCGTCATCCCCGCGCCGATTTTCTTCTGCAGCGGCAGCCGGCGCTTCGAGGCATCCACGATGCGGACGGCTCGCGCCGAATCCACCCGCTGCGAGACCGCGGCAAGCGTCAGCACCATCTTGTCCATCACGAATCCCGGATTTACGCCCGTCCCTACCAGCGCTACGCCCCAGTCCTTGGCCGCGGCGTCAAGCCGCGCCGCGAGGTCGGGATGCTTGCGAAAGGGATAAGCCAACTCCTCGCACGTCGATACGACGCAGCATTCCGCTTCGAGGCACTGGGTCAATTGGTCGGTGACGTCCTTCAGCCACGAGGACGTCGAATGGATGACCACGTCCGGCGATTCACCCAGCACCTGCGCTGCGTTCGAGGAGACCGTGACGCCCCAGGGCGCATCTGCCGCACCCACTAGTTCGCCCAGGTCGCGCCCCGCCTTCGCGGGATCGATATCGATCGCACCGACGATTTCGATGGCCTGTTTCTCCCGCATCAGGCGCGCGATTGCTGCGCCGATGGGTCCAACGCCGTATTGAACTGCCCGGATCTTCTTTTTCACGGTAAGCTCCGTTCCCGCGAGCGCGGGCGGGGAGATGATTACGACCCTTCACCATAATGGAATCGAAGGCGCGCTTCAACCGGATTCGTGGTATCCGCCAGGATTGTCATCCCGAGCGGAGCGGGGGATCTGCTGTTTCTCCAACGACAACGCATGCAGTCTCAAGGAGGCTTCTTTTTCTTTTCTTTGCTTCCGCACGCCTTGTCCCGTGCCCGGCGAAGCCTCATAATCCCGTTTCCAAGCGAAGGGAGATCCCCGATGCCCCTCACAAAACTCAGCGACCAGGAAATCGCCGCGGCGGTCAAGAACCTGCCGGGCTGGAGCTTGCGCGAAGGCAATCTGCACCGCGTCTTTGAGTTCGCAGACTTCGTCCACGCCTTCGGCTTCATGACCAGCGTCGCGCTCGCCGCTGAAGCCATGAACCATCACCCCGATTGGTCCAACGGCTGGAACAAAGTCACCATCAACCTTTGCACCCACAGCGCCGGCGGAATCACCAAGAATGATTTCGCCCTCGCCACGAAGATGAATGAACTCTACGGCCAGTGAGGACAAGATTGATGAAGGTGTTTCGGCCAATCCTCTTTGCGGCTGCCCTGTTGGCGAGCACAGGCTTGACTCTGGTTCCGGGGGCCCGCGCGCAGGCTCGTATCGAGACACACGAAGAAGCCGGCCAAACCTTCGACGTTCCCGCGGGGAAAATCTACTACGAAGTCACCGGCAGTGGCTCGGGCACGCCGCTGATCATCGTGAACGGCGGGCCGGGCTTCGATCACCGCTACGAACACATCACTACGGCGTGGGACCAGATCGGCAAGAACCGCAAAGTGATCTTCTACGACCAGCGCGGCAACGGCCGCTCGTTTGCCCTCAAGCCCGGCCAGCCCAACACGCTCGCCGACCAGATCGACGACTTCGAAGCCCTCCGTGCCCATCTCGGCTTCGACCGCGTCGAACTCCTCGGCCACTCCTGGGGCGGTTATCTCAGCATGGCCTACGCCGCGCGGCATCCCGAGCACGTCGCGCACCTGATCCTGGTAGATTCGGCCGCGCCTAAATGGAGCGACATCATCTTTCTCTTTAATCAGGTCTTTCCGGAGACGACCGAGCGGCAGTCCGCACTGGCCTTCGCGAATGAACTGGGTGACAAGGCCGCGGCCGCCGCCAATATCCGCGAGTACCTCTCGATGCTCTTTTGCTCATCGGACAAGCGCGACGCCTTTCTCGCTGCCATGCCCCCCGGCGCCTTCAACAAAGAGGTCAATCAGACATTGAACCGCGATCTTGCTCGATTTGACCTCAATCCGGAGATCCGCAAATTCCGCTTCCCCACGCTTGTTGTCACGGGTCGCTTCGATATGAACGTGGCGCCGCTGGTCGCCTACCGCATACACCAGGCCATCCCCGGCTCACGCTTCGTGGTCTTCGAGCGCAGCGGACATATCCCGTTCTATGAGGAACCGGACGGCTTCGTCCGCGCGCTGGAAGACTTCTTGGCAGGCAGGTAGCGGCCTCTCCCCGTGCCGGAAGAGCTCGCGACATCCCGCGCATCGCTGGCCCGCGCGATGGGACTGTACTCCGCTGCGGCGATGGTGGTCGGCATCATTCTCGGCGCGGCGATCTTCGTGCAGCCGTCGGAGATCGGACGTTTCATCCCGAACATTCCGGGGATGCTGGCCATGTGGCTGCTCGCGGGAGTGCTCACCCTCTGCGGCGCGCTGGTGTGCGCGGAGCTTGCCTCCGCGTTCCCACAGACCGGCGGGGTGTACATCTTCCTCAAGGAAGGGGTTTCGCCCGCCGCGGGTTTCCTGTGGGGTTGGGCCATGTTCTGGAGCGTGCATTCGGGGATCATCGCGGCGACGGCAGTGATCTTCGCGCGCTACGCGGGCTATTTCATGCCCCTCGGTGACGCAGGCACGCGCGAAGTAGCGATTGGCGCTATTGCCCTGCTCTCGGCGATCAACTATTTCGGTGTGCGGCAAGGCAGCCGGGTGCAAGTGGTGCTCACATCGGCGAAGGTCCTGGCGATCGTGCTGATCCTGCTGTTCGCGTTCACGCTCGGGGCACCGAACCGCCCAACCGCGGTGGTTGCGCCCGCGGCGGCGCTGCCGGGGCTGCGGGAATTTCTGCTGGCGATGATCGCGGGGCTGTTCGCGTTCGGCGGGTGGCACATGGTGACGTACGCGGCGGGCGAAACACGCGACGCCGCTCGCACAATCCCGCGGGCTCTGCTGATCGGCACGCTCGTCGTGACGGCATGCTATCTCCTGCTGAATGCCGCGTACCTGCGCGTCCTGCCGATCGAGAGGGTCATCGCGTCGCAGCGAGTGGCGGCGGATGCAGCGGGCGCGCTGGTGGGCGCGTGGGGCGCGGGAGCGATTTCGGCGCTGGTGCTTGTGTCATCCTTCGGGTCGCTCAACGGGATCATTCTCGCGGGGCCGCGCGTGTACTTCGCCATGGCGCAGGACCGGCTCGCGTTCCGCTGGCTCGGCGCGGTGCATCCGCGCTTCCAGACGCCGCACACGGCGATCGCGCTGCAAGCGATCTGGTCGAGTGCGCTGGTGGCGACCGGAACGTATCGAGGGCTCTTCACGCGGGTGATTTATACGGAGTGGCTTTTTTTCGCGCTCATGACCCTGGGACTTTTCCGCTTGCGCCGGCGCGCGGATTACAAACCTCTCGTGCGGGCTTGGGGCTACCCGGTGTTGCCTCTGCTGTTCGCCGCGGCGTGCGCGGCGATTGTGTGCAACCAGATTTGGGCCGATCCGAAGGAGAGCGCCATGGGGCTGCTGCTGGTGGGAGCGGGACTCCCGGTTTACTATCTCTGGGCGCGGAGGGCGAACGCAAAGAGAGAGTCCTCGCCCCCGGCAAACACCGCCGGGGGTTCGGAATAACGGGTCGCGCAGAGGTTTCGGGTCTGTGACAACGGAGAGTCATCGAATGGCGATCATTGATGTGCACAACCATTACTACCCGCCGGCGTACCTTGATGCGCTGCGCACCGGGCCGAGCAACGTGAGAATCACCATGGATGGCGAGGGGAACCCGTGGCTGCACTACCCCGGCGATTACAACGTCGCGGTGCGGGAGCACCGCGACATCGCGTACCGCACGGAGGTGCTCAAGCAGCATGGCGTGGATATGCAGGTCATTTCGCTGACCACGCCGGGGACGCACGTGGAATCGGCGGCCGCGGCCGTGCGCCTGGCGAGTTTGGTGAACGATGCGTTCGCCAAGGCCGTGAGCGATTACAAGGGGCGCTATGTCGCGTACGCGACGCTGCCGCTGAATGATCCGGCGGCTTCGGTGAGGGAGCTGGAGCGCGCGTGCAGGCAGCTCGGGATGCGCGGGGCGATGCTGTTCAGCAACGTCAACGGCGTGGCGCTGGCGGACCAACGATTCTGGCCGTTGTATGAGGCGGCAAACGCGCGCGACGCGGTGCTGCACATCCATCCCACGAATCCGATCAGCGTGGAGGCGATGAAAGAGTACTGGCTGATGCCGCTGGTCGGATTCCTGTTCGATACGACGATTGCGGCGGCGCATTTGGTCTTTGCCGGCGTGCCGGAGAGGTTTCCGCGCATCCGCTGGGTGCTGAGCCACCTGGGCGGCGCGATTCCGTATCTGGCGGAGCGGCTGGACCGCGGCTTCCATGCGTTTAAGGAGTGCCGCGCGCATATCAATCGCCCGCCGAGCGAGTACTTGAAGCAGTTCTACTACGACACGGTGAATTTCGACCGCGACGCGCTGATGTGCGCAATTGCATTCGCCGGCGCGGACCACGTTCTTGCGGGCAGCGATTATCCGCACCAGATCGGAAGCATTGCGTCGATGCTCGAAGCGATTCGCAGCCTGCCGATTCCGGAAGAGGATCGCGCGAAGATTCTGGAGGAAATGCGGCGAGGTTGCTGAAACTGCCGTGACTGGTGATTCGTGACGATTGGCTCGAGACGGGGAACGCTCCTGGCTTATTGAGGGCCGAGCAACAAAGGAAAAGGACGACGCAGAGGCGCAAAGGCCGCTGAGGTTACGCAGAGAAAGATTATTCGGTGGCATGGGTCGGCTCCTCTTTAGTTTCCGCATGGTCAGCTTCCTCCTGTTCGGCGAGCAAGGCTTCGGAACGCTGCTCGCGGATGGCGTGGTCTTCGGCGGCTTCGGCGAAGACTTGGATGGCGAACTGGCGGCCGGTTTTGGGCAGCGGGCGGCGCTTCTGTTTGCGGCGAAGGTGCTTGGATGACGGCGCAAGATCAACGTCAACATCCCCACCCCTGCTTCGCAGGGATGGGGCACCCACAGCACGCTTCGACCCTTCGCCGGGGCTCAGGGTTGAACCCGGTGCGGCACCGGGTTCAAGAGGAGGGAGCTTGGCGCCGGGATGCTTGAGCATTTTCTCGACGATCCTGGTCCAGGCGTCGCGGGTGTACACGTCGGTGAATTCGTCGTGGACCTTGATGAGGCTGCAGAGGAGGAGTTGGGAGATGTAGGCGAAGAGGATGGCGTCGCGGTTGCTGATGAGTTTGCGTCCGCGGAGTGCGAAGACCTTGGCGAGACCGTCGTTGATTTCGGTGGCGGTCTTGAACTGCTCGCGCGTGCCGAGGACCTGGGCGACGATGGCATCCGCCTCGGGATTGCGCGCGCGATCGAAGTCGTCTTCCTGGCGCCAGTGGTGGAGACAGAGTGAGTCGTGGTTGGCGGCGCGAGGGGAAGCGCAACGCTTGCCGTCGGCGCGAATATGTTCGCAGCGGTTCTTATCCAGTTCCTTCTTGAGAGACATCAAGCACCCCCTTGAGGAGATTGCGGATTTGAGATTTCAGATTGCAAAGTGATCCCTCCCCCCACCCCATTTTCGTAAGTATTGATTCCAGGGGGTTTCAAGTCCTTTAGAAATGTAAGTATTGATTCTGGGGAAGTTGCAGGCGCTAAATCGCGTAAGTATGGAATCTAAAGGAGATAGGGCGAAAACAGTGGCTAGTGACGAGTGGCAAGTGATTAGCCTGATCCGGACCGCGGAGACAAGATCAGAAAATCGAGACGCTGCGCACATGGCGAATCATCACCTTGAGGAGCAGATTCGGTTTTTACAGAGATGGTGGGTAGTGCTAAGGCCAGAAGAACGAGGTCTTGCTACAGACCTCACCGAACTCTGTGCCACATGTTAGCGCGAATCCGAGAAGAAGTCAATAGGGAGTAACGATAAGCGTAGGGTTAATTCGAATGAAAGTCTAGAACTCCACGCGTAAGATCGACGCATGGGGCCCCCGGACACACGCCCACAGAGATAGAATTGGTTGACGGTATTGTTCTTGGTTGAACAGCGATGTCAAAGGCGATAGAAAAAGCGATTCAAGCTGAGAATTGGAAGGAGGCCCGCCAATTAATTCTTAAAAAGCTCCGCGTGAATCCTGAAAGCCACTGGCTCCTAACGCGGCTAGGCCTCACCTTCTATGAAGAACGTGCATACTCCGTCGCATTGAAATACGAAACGAAAGCCCTGGAACTGAATCCGCTCTGTCCACTCGTTCTTTGGGACTACGCAGGCAGTTTGCAAATGCTAGGACGCCATCGAGAAGCACTTAGGGCGTACAAGCGCATCACCGGTCGCAGCCTCGGTTCTCTCGCTGACGATGAGTGCGGAGAAGGACGAGCTAGAGCACGCGGGTTAGTCGTTGACTGCCTTTATCGTGAAGCACTTTCCCATGAGAAGCTCGGGCAACATAGACTCGCTATCCGGGCCATCCGGAGGCACTTGAAACTTCGGGGGCCCGGTTGCCATTCAATCTATGGAGCACGCGAAATCAAGCGCGAGCTCGCCAGACTTACTGCGCGCTAGTCTCCAGGTCGGCGACAAGGCCGGGGGCGATGGTGCCGATGCGCCCGGCCTGATACTCGAAAATCACAAACTCTGCTTGGGATGATATCGTCCCAAGAGTGAGGTCTAGACCGACATCATGAGCGGCGGAAGGGGCAATCCGAAGGGCTACGAAGGGCGGATCGTCCGAGACAAGGAGATTTGCGGCGGGGAAGCTGTCTTCAAAGGTACGCGAGTGACTCTGCGCACCGTGCTTGCCAGCCTGGCTGCGGGAGATTCTACTGAAGATATCCTGGCCGATTTTCCCAGCCTGAAAGCCGAGGACGTTCAAGCGGCCATTGCGTTCGCTGCCGCATCCGCCGAAGAAGATTTGCCTCAGCCAGCCGTGCCGCACATTCGATGAGAATTAAGCTGGACGAAAACCTTCCCTTGCAACTGTCATCTTCGCTGAATGGATGCGGGAGATTGCCTGGGCGAGTCACGCGGACT
The DNA here is from genome assembly GCA_963739275.1 of uncultured Acidobacteriota bacterium. Taxonomy (GTDB): domain Bacteria; phylum Acidobacteriota; class Terriglobia; order Acidiferrales; family UBA7541; genus JBGQGH01. Next base: position 15,667 of record CAVTZX010000018.1, on the reverse strand, counting down.
AGAATCCGAAGGGAGGGGAATGGCCCGGAGGGAGGTTGGCATGCCGCAGTACGAATACCTTTGCCTGGCCTGCAACAAGAAATTCTCGGTGGTGCTCACGATTGCCGAGCACGAAAAGGGCGCGGTGAAGTGCCCCAAGTGCCGCAGCAGCAAGACCGAGCAGCAGTGGGCCGCCTTCTACGCTAATACATCCAAGAAGAGCTGAGAGGCTGTTGCCGGGTCCGAGGGGGAAACCGCCTAGAAGCCATCTCATAAATGGTTCAAGGCTTTGGGAAACTTGGCTTTAGGGGCTAAAGGCGGCGTTTTCTGGGCGCTTTGATGTCGCGGCTGAAGCCGCGACCCCCTAGAAGCGATTTATGAGAAAGCTTCTAGAGAAAGGGACCCAGGTTTCAGGGGGTGGTGGCGAGGGGGTGTCCTGTGTGCCGGGTGCGGTCCCACAGTGCGCGCAGAAGGAGAGCGATGGCCACCGCGAGGTTCCAGTAGAGCAGGGCTTCGAAAAACGAGAAAACCAGAACCGGAGCTGCAGGTACTCCACGAAGCAGCTCCGTCTTTTCCAGCATATTTCTGCCGTAAATAGCCCAGGCGTGCGTCCCCACGCCGAGCAATCCACCCAACAGAGCGAAGTTGATGGCCGGATTGCCGCGGATGCGCAGGGCGAGCCACCAGAACCCCAGACCTATCAGCGGGAACACGACGCCGAAGAATTGGTAGGCCCAGCGGCCCCAGGGAGGCATCACGAATCGATAGAACGATTCCCAGAAGCTTGGAAAGAGTACGGTCCAGATGGGAAGCCAAACCGCCAGGGCGCCGACAAACGACGCCCACTTGAGGAGACGAAAGCGGGACGCGCGGACGCGCCAAAACCAAAGGAAGAAAAACGCGAGGTCTACAACGCCGAAGAGCAACGTGGCGCGCCAGAAGACTTCCGAGGTGACCCTGATTCCTTCCAGGTTCATGGCAACCCCCCTGTCCGGAAGATGCGGCGCGGCCTCTTTGTTTCATTGTACCGCTGTGCCAGCGGAATGGGCGTGTAGGAAGCGAGATCGCGCGTCGGGGTCCGGCCCGTCGAAGGACGTGTAGCCGCGCGAGCGCCTGACACGTCCAAAGCCGAGTACGTTCGCGGGGAACTCCCCGCTTGACAGGGGAACCCGCGGCAAGTAGAAGGGGCTGGCTCCGAGAAATCCTAAAGCGAGGTGGCAAGACATGCGAGTGATCAGGCTTTCCAGCGGGCGGTGGTGCCGGAACTTGTGCGTGGCGATGCTCGGCGTGGTGTTGTGTGCGGCTGCGGGATTCGCGCAGCGGCGCGGGGCGCAGGGCCCGGACCAAGGCAGGATGCAATTCCGATTCGTCGGGCCGATCGTCGGCAACCGCGTGGCTTCGATCGCGGGCATCCCCGGCGATCCGAGCACGTACTATGCGGGCGCGGCTTCCGGCGGCGTGTGGAAGTCCACCGACGGCGGAAACCAATGGGTGCCGATATTCGACAGCCAACCGGCGGCGGCAATTGGCGCACTGGCGGTGGCGCCTTCGGACCCGAAGACTGTGTGGGTGGGAACGGGCGAGGCGTGGGCCATCCGCGACGTGGATGTGATGGGCAACGGCGTGTACAAGTCCACCGACGCCGGAAGAACGTGGACGAACATGGGGCTGCCGGAGACGGGGCGCATCGGGCGCATCCTCGTGCATCCGACGAACGCGGACATTGTTTTCGTGTGCGCGCTGGGGCGCATGACGGGGCCACAGAAAGAGCGCGGGGTTTACCGCACGACGGACGGCGGGAAGACGTGGGAGCAAGTGTTATTTGCCGACGAGAACACAGGCTGCTCCGGGCTTTCCATGGATGCGCAAAACCCGCGGGTGCTGTTCGCGGGCACCTGGCAAGTGGAGATGCATACGTACGCCGAGCTGAGCGGCGGGCCGGGCAGCGGCGTCTATGTGACGCGCGACGGCGGGAACACGTGGAACAAGATCCAGGGGCGCGGCATGCCGCGTCCGCCGGTGGGCAAAGTGGATGTGGCCGTGGCGCCGACCAATTCCGAACGGGTGTACGCGCTGATTCAGACGGCGGATCAGGGCTCGCTCTGGCGTTCGGACGACGGCGGAGAGAGCTGGCGCGTGGTGAATTGGGACCGCGCGCTGATCGGGCGGGCCGGGTATTACATTCACCTCGCCGTTTCGACCGGGAACGAAAACGAAATCCTGATCTCGAACAGCAGTTTCCACCTCTCCACCGACGGCGGGGAGACGTTTCGTCCCGTGCCCTGGGGCGGAGACAATCACGACATCTGGATCGATCCGAAAAACCCCGACCGGTTCGTGATTACGAACGATGCCGGGCTGAACATTACCACCGTGCACGGGCGGGGGTTCAACCGGGTCCAATTGCCGATCGGGCAGATGTACCACGTGGCCGTGGACAATCAGATTCCGTACTACGTTTATGGAAACATGCAGGACGACGGGACGATGCGCGGACCCAGCACGTCGTTTCCGGGATTCGGCTTCGGCGGGCGGCAGGAAGCCGGCTGGGATCACGGGATGGGTGGATGCGAATCCGGCTTCACCCTTCCGGACCCAAAGGATCCGGACATCGTGTGGGCGAGTTGCTACGGCAACCAGGTGACACGATGGGATGCGAAGACAAAGTTAGCGCGCTCGGTGAGCCCGTGGCTGCACACGCTGGATTCGCCGCCGAACGACACGAAATACCGCTGCCACTGGACCCCGCCGTTGGCAATCGATCCGTTTGACCACAACGCGGTCTATTACGGCTGCCAGGTCATTTTCAAGACGACGAACGGGGGCGTGAGCTGGACGGTGATCAGCCCTGACCTTTCGACGCAGGACCCGAGCCGCATCATTTCGTCCGGAGGAATCGTCGGTGACAACCTGGGACAGTTCTACGGTGAGGTGGTGTTCGCCATCGCGCCTTCGGAGATTCAAAAAGGCTTGATCTGGGCGGGCACGAACGATGGCAAAGTTTGGTACACGAAGACGGGCGGCGCGCCCTGGACCGACGTCACGAAAAATATCAGCGGGATGCCGGTGTGGGGCACGATCACGAAGATCGAAGCGTCACACTTCGATGCAGGCACGGCGTACATCTCGGTGGACTCCCACCTCATGGACAACCGCGATCCATACATCTACAAGACCACGGACTTCGGGCAGACGTGGACGTCGGTGGCCGGAAACCTGCCGAAGCACCAGCTTTCCTATGTGCGCGCGATTGCGGAGGACCCGAACCACAAGGGTGTTCTCTTCGCGGGAACCGGCAACGGTTTCTACTACTCGCTGGACGACGGCAAGAACTGGACGGCGCTGGCGGCGGGTCTGCCGCACGCGCCGGTGAGCTGGGTGGTGGTGCAGAAACAATTCCACGATGTGGTGATCTCCACCTACGGCCGCGGCTTCTACATCCTGGACAACATCACGCCGCTCGAGCAGATGGCGGATGGGAATCCGGACGCAGCGGTGCGACTGTTCACGCCTCTCCCGGTGTACCGGTGGGTGCGAGCTCCGCGCGCTTACCTGGATTATTCCCTGAAAGCGGCGCCGCAAGGGCCCGTGCAGATCGAAATCCTCGACGCGCAGGGAAACAAAGTGCGCGAACTGCGAGCACCCGGGCGGCAGGGTTTGAACCGCGCGAGCTGGGACCTGCGGCACGACGGGCCGCGGCTGATCGCGTTGCGCACCACTCCACCCGAGAACCCGCACATCTGGGAGGAGCCGAGGTTCCGCGGGCGGGACTCGCGGCCGATCACGCACTGGGGGATGTCGGCGAACCAACTGGGCCCCATCGTCGCGCCCGGGAAGTACACCGTGAAGCTGACGGTGGACGGGCAAACCACGACGCAGACGCTCGAAGTGATGAAGGATCCGCGCCAGAGAGGGAGCGACGCCGACATCGAGACATCGGTAAAGCTCCAGCGCCGCATCCTCGACGACGTGAGCGGCGTCTCGGACATAGTGAACCAAATGGAATGGATGCGGAAGCAACTCGACGACATCGCGAAGATGTTGACCCCGCAAAAGGAAAAGGCGGATGTGCTGAAGTCCGTGAAAGGAATGGACCAGAAGATCCAAGACGTGGAGTACAAGCTGGTGTCGAAGGCGCTGATGACGAGCGACGACAAGTACTACGTCTCGGCTTACAAGGTCTACTTCAACTTGCTCTGGCTGAACGGAGAAGTGGGCCCGGGCGCCGGGGACGTGGCCGGAGGCGCCGACTACGGGCCTACGGACACGGCGAAGATGCTACTGGAAATGATCGAGAAGGACATGAACGCGGCGAAGGCTGAGTACCGCAGCTTAATGGACAAAGAGGTCGTGGCGTTCAATCGCTTTCTCGCCGAGAAGGGCATCACGCCGCTCGTCGCCGCGCTTCCGCCACCCCAAGCACGCACGGTGACGGACGGCAACGACGAGCCAGACCAGCCGTAGAAAGGATCGGATCTGTGTGCGAGCTACCGGAGCGGAGACATGTCCGCTCCGGTTTTTTTCGGACGGGGAGAAGAGTAAGCCGGGTTTATGTAGGGTGCTGCGCCACCCAGTTATCGAGCGAGACCCAGTCCGCCTCGCTGGTGGTGTTGCGGCACTGAGCGATGTCGGTCATCTTGCAAACGTCGAGCGCGTAGACGGGATGAATCTCCCAGAGCGAGGCGCGCTTGGGGTTGGGCCTTGAAGTAGCGGTGCAGGGTGAGTGGCTGCCGTCATAGAACAAGGGGCCATGGATTCTGACGGGATGCTGTTTCACCGCGTTCAGATTCTCGGGCGTCCAGTTGGTGGGCCGAAAGTGAGGGACCATTTCCGCCGTTGTGCTGAGACACTCGTCGTCGCCGGCGTGCTGGACCAGGACGATGTGGATGTCGTTGGTGAGGGTCCCGGGAAGGTTGCAGTTGACAGCTTCTCCCTGTCCGACATCGGAGTAGTGCGCATCGCGAATCAGCGCGATGAACTGGACGTAGCGGCCCTCCCCGAGCGCTGCGAGCGCACTGCGGTCGACGGGGCTCTTCAGCCCCTGATCGGCAGCCTTCTTCTGCAGAGCGAGTAGTTCGTCATAAGTGACGGGCTGGCTCGGTCCTTCCGCGGCACAGAAATTGTTCTTCGCTTGGCTTTCGGCCTGCTTGGCGGGGTCCGAACTGCCGCCCAGCATTCCGCAGTGGTCATCGATCTCCGGAATGCGGTTTCCCTCAAACGGAAGACATACGGGTGTGAGCGCACCCGGCGCCGCCGCGGCTCCAGCGTGGGCGGTTCGAGCCGCCGGGGCGGGGACGGTGGGCTTGTTCGCGGGACCGAGGCCGTTCATGGCGAGCCCGATGGCCAGTGGAAGCAGTGTTGCGGCGTGAGCGAGATGCTTTTTCTTCTTCATCGGCGACCCTCGAGCCCTACTGATTCTCGTCGTCCGGCTTCTTATTCATGTTGGCTTGGATTGCCTTGCTGACCGTGTACGAGCTGGCACTGATGCCCAGCAGGGCCAACACGCCGCCGGGAACATCGGGGATGCCGCTGGACGCGACGTCCCCACCGCCTTGGCGGAGCTTCGCATTCGAGACCACGATCAGAAAGAAACTCAGAGCGATCACGAAAGTGAAAATTAACAACTGGAAGCGGGACATGCTGGCGGCGGGCTTTCCATCGGCGGTCTTTTCGCTGATGAGCAGTTTCAGATCGATTTCGCCGGTGAGGAGTCGCCACAACACGATCAAGCCGCAGACAGCGACCAGACCGCAGACAATGTAACCGATCAGGAGTTCCAACCACTGCAGGGCTGAGGTCATGATGTCAAGTCTCCTTTGGGGCGAGGCGGCTTCCGTCCACGCAAGGAAGCGCCAAACTTGCCGCCCAGATAGACGGTGTGGCTGAGGCCAAGGGTTCCTAACAGGGCCGTTGGAAGTTGAGGAAACTCCGTGGGATTGCGCAGGAGTTTCGAAAGAAACAGGAAAGCTGCGGCGAGCGTAAAGAGAAGAAGCTGCACGCGCTCCGGGCTGGCCGCGTGTTCGCGGTGTCTCAGCGACTGGGAGAATCCTTGGAATGCGGCGTGGCTATCGGATTCACTGAACAGAGGCTTCTGGGCCACTCCTGATCGCCGCATCTTCCACCCTGTCTATGACTCGGAAGGCACGCGAGTGAGAATCGGAGTGTTCCGGTGGAGAAACATGCCTCAGAATTGTGAATACGGAGGCCTACGATCCCCGGTTCGCAGACAGAGCATTGCAATGAAGCTCCTCAAACTCCTTGGGAGAAACTCGTCGGGGTCCAGTGGACCCAACTGGCGCCGGATTGAGCGCCGCCAATGGTGGCTCTCCGCCTCCGGCATTATCGTCTCGCTCGTCCTGACAGTGGGGATTGTATCGTTTGTGCTGTCGGCATTTGTTTCCGGGCTGCAGCCCTATAGCTCTCTTGATACAAACATGGCAGTGCACGCCCTCGTCGGGCTGGTATTGCTCTTCGATGTCTACGTCGTATTCCAACAGATTCAAATCTATCGGTTTCGCAAGCAAATCGCAGAACGCGAAGAACTTTTCCGTCTAATTGGCGAGAATGCGGCGGATATGATCGCGGTCGTGGATGTGAATGAACACCGGCTGTACAACAGCCCGTCCTATCAACGGTTTCTGGGCTATACGCCTGAAGAACTGGAAAGCACTTCGACTTTTGAGCAAATTCATCCTGACGACCGGCAAAAGGTGGCGGACGCCGCCAAAGCAGCCCAGCATTCGGGTTTGGGGCGGCGTGTTGAATACCGCTTCCGCCATAAAGACGGGCGCTGGCTTGTGCTGGAATCGACGGCCAGCGTGGTCAGGAACAGCAATGGAGAGGTCGAGAAGCTGGTCATCGTCAATCGAGACATCACGGAACGCAAGCAGCTAGAGGAGCAGCTCTCTCTCTCGCAAAGGCTCGACGCGATCGGGAGACTGTCGGGTGGGGTGGCCCACGATTTTAACAACCTCCTTGGAGTGATCATAGGCTACAGCGAGGCGTTGCAACAGCGCATGGGACCAGATGATCCGCACCGTGAGGCGGTTGATGAGATCCGCAATGCCGGGGAGCGCGCCGCATCCCTAACGCAACAGCTCCTGGCCTTTAGCCGAAGACAAGTGCTCGAACCGACAGTCCTTGACCTGAATACAATCGTGGTGGACGTCGAAAAGATGCTTGGCCGGCTGATCGGCGAAGACATCAGGTTGGAACTTGCTCTATCGCAACAAATCGGAAAGGTGAAAGCGGACCGAACCCAGATTGAGCAGGTACTTCTGAACTTGGCGGTCAACGCCCGAGACGCCATGCCCCGAGGGGGAAAACTGATCATCGAAACAGCCGATGCCGAACTGGATGAAGCAAGCGTAAAGCGGCGTCCCTACATCGTGCCGGGGCATTACGTCCTCTTGAAGGTAAGCGACACGGGCTGCGGCATGGATGCGGCACTGCAATCGCGCATTTTCGAGCCCTTTTTCACCACCAAAGGAAAAGGCAAAGGCACCGGCCTCGGACTGGCTACGGTCTACGGTGTGATCAAGCAAAGCGGCGGCTACATTTTGGTCGAAAGCGAAGTCGGGAAAGGCAGCGTCTTCGAGATTTACCTTCCCCGGAGCGAGGAAGCTGTAGAGGCCGCTCAGGAAGACCAGCGCCTGACGAGTCTCGGCCAAGACCACCGCACAGTCTTGCTTGTCGAGGATGAACAATCTCTTCGCAAGTTGACCCGCAATACGCTTCGAGACATGGGCTACACGGTTCTGGAGGCCAGCGACGCCTTTCAGGCACTCGAAGTCGCAAAGCAAACCGATGCCGCGATAGATCTGCTTCTGACCGACATAATCATGCCGGGAATGAGTGGACGTTCCTTGGCGGACACTCTGTGCCCCCTGCGCCCGGGAATGAGGGTGCTTTACATGTCCGGGTATACCGACGGTGAGCTTGCGACGCACGGAGCATTGGAGACGGGTATCTCCATTCTACGCAAGCCGTTCACACGAGACGACCTCCTGCAGCGCATGGAGGATATCTTGACCGGCGTCATCGCCGAGCACCGGGCATAGAGCAATCGCCGAGTATTGCATGCAACAGGTTTTTGGCGGCTCAGGCGTGATCCAGACACGCGGAGAGTGCGCCGGCGGGAAACAGCCCCTCGTTCGCAAGACCGAATGAACGTTCGACCATGAGACTCGTAGTCATCGACGACGAACCCAAGAACCTCAAGCTCGTGCAGTTCATCCTGGCGGACGAGGGCCTTGAAATCCACACCGCCGCGGATCCGCAGAGCGGCATGGAGCTCATCCGCCGGTTACGCCCACAAGTCGTTCTTCTCGACTTGGTGATGCCCGGCGTGCAAGGAATGGAAATGTTGGAAAAAATCGTAGAATTCGATCCGGGCATCGACGTCATCTTGATGACGGGTTACTACTCCACGGAATCCGCAGTGGAGGCCATTCAAAAGGGGGCTTCTGACTATTTTCCAAAGCCTTTCTCCACTGAGAAGCTCCAACACAGAATCCGGCAACTGGTCGAGGACGCAAAACGACGCCAGCGCGGCTTAAAACTGGAGAACGATCTCGTTGAAAACTTCGAGTTCGAAGGGATGATCGGACGCAGCCCTCTTATGCTTGACCTCTTTTCGAAGATCCGGCGCATCGCTCCACATTTTCGGACCGTTCTGGTATCGGGGGGACTGGATCAGGCAAGGAGTTGGTTGCCAAAGCCCTCCACCAATTAAGCGCGTCCCACGAGGGCCCCTTTGTAGCCTTCAACTGCTCCTCTATCTCCGAGACGTTGGCCGAGAGCGAGTTGTTTGGCCACGTCAAAGGTGCCTTCACCGGAGCGCAGCAAGACAAGGTCGGGCTCTTCGAGTATGCGGACGGGGGAACGGCCCTCTTGGATGAGATCGGTGACATGCCCCTGGCGATGCAGGCAAAACTCCTTCGCGTTCTTCAGAATCAAGAGTTTCAGCGTGTGGGTTCACCGGCGGTCCGCAAGGTGGACGTTCGAGTCGTCGCCGCGACGAACCGGAATCTTCGCGAGATGGTGGCCCAGGGCAAATTTCGTGAAGATCTGTATTTCCGACTTTGTATGATTGAATTGGAGATTCCCTCGCTGGCGGAACGTCTGGAAGACCTGCCACTTCTGGAACGGCACTTCCTGAAGCGCTTCGCGATCCAGTACAGCAAGCCTCTTTCCGGACTGACACGACGGGCTCAGGCCGCGCTGGCCCGCTATCCGTGGCCAGGCAACGTTCGGGAGCTCGAGAATGTCATCGGGCACGCCTGCATGATGACAGAAGCAGACGTCATTGACGTGCGTGACCTTCCTGAACGGATCTGCAATCAGACGCATGCGCCGAAGAGTGGAGAGGACTCTCTTCTCTCCATGGACCAACTCCAACGCATGCACGCGCAGCGCGTCCTGGAGCAAGTCGGCGGAAACAAGGCGCGTGCCGCACAAGTCCTGGGGATCAGCCGCACGCACCTTTATCAACTCTTGAGGAAAACCATACAAGATGAATCGCAGCCGGATTCGCTGGTGGAGGATCGCCAGTCAGAAGGCTCCAGCGTGGAAAACGGGGAAGATTCGTGAAGGGCCGACTTGCTAGGTTTGATTCCAAAGATCGGGCCCACGATTTCCACCCTGCTGCCAGCTCATCCCGGAAGCGGGGACCGCGAGGCAGCTCGCTCTCGTCCGTTGATGTAGTCCTGGCGCACACTTCGTACGCCGTTTGAACATCTGCGTATGGCCACCCGGCCCGCCACGCTGTAAACATCTCATTACAAAGGTTTTAGTCTTACATAGAAAAGGTAGTCTGCGTGCTAGTTCCTTGTTGGAGCAAGGAACCAAACGGGAGCCTAACATGGGAATGACCGAGACAGCCACAACCGCGATCGGCAGTGTTCCACATCCTTTCCTTGTCGAGCGCCGGCGCTTTCCACGATACCCATTCACGGCGAGTGTGGAGGCGGTGGAGCTCACGTCCCAAACGAGGATTCAGGGGCGCACGACGGATCTGAGCCGGGGGGGCTGCTATGTGGATACCATCAACCCTCTCCCCGAACAGACAACGGTGAGGATACGCCTCACGCGGGAGAACAGATCCGTTGAAGCTCAGGCAAAAGTTGTCTACTCCGTTGTCGGCATGGGTATGGGGGTGATGTTCGTAAGTGCTGATCGAGAGCAACTCTTGGCTCTGGAGAGATGGATAGGACAGCTTAGCGGTGAGCTGCCGTCTGAGGCCAACGTGCCGGAACCGCCCGACCAGACCTGCGCTGCAACAAACTCGAACGACGCGCAAGCTGACGTTTTGAGTGAGCTGGTCATCGAACTCATGCGACAAGGCGTGCTGTCCGGCGAGAAGGGCAAGGAAATGCTTGGGAAACTACACCGCTAGAGCTCTTCGCGCCGCTTCTGGCTTCTCTGACTTCTAATTTCCTCAGCCTCCAAGAAGAGCACACCTTGTTGAGAAATCCCTAAATGAACTTGCACGCCGCAAACATTGGATTGTCACGATTTGTCACAAAAAGACTCTCGGAGATCGGAAATCTCAAGACTTAGCTTGTGGTGAGACCACGAGACCGCCTGAATGGTAGGCCCGTGCGGGCTCGAACCGCAGACCTCCACCGTGTCAAGGTGGCGCTCTAACCAACTGAGCTACGGGCCTACTGTGAAACCAACGCCAACAACACTGCCACGTCCCGGTGTACCGTAGACCTAGCCAACAGGTCGGCCCGCGGCCCTACTCGCTGAGCTGCGGGCCTCTGCCTCGCATTACTCTAGCACAAGCCGCGTGACTGCGCGGTGGGAGGCGGACTAGCTTATACTGCCCGTGTTCTACGGAGGAGATTCCCATGCTACGCCGTTGCATTGTTCCTCTCATTGCGATCTCGCTTGCCGTGTCCGCATTCGGGCAAACGCAACCGCCCAAGCGCATCGCCATCCGGGCTGGCCGGTTAATTGACGGGAAAAGTGACCGCCCCATCCTGAACGCGCTGATCGTGATTGAAGGAGACCGGATTGTCTCGGTCACGCCGGGAGGCACGCCGCCTGCTGGCGCCGAACTGGTAGACCTCTCGCGCGCTACGGTGCTGCCCGGACTGATCGACACGCACACACATCTCTTGCTTCAGGGCGACATCACTGCAGCCGAATACGACGAGCAGCTCTTGAAGGAATCCATCGCCTACCGCGCGATTCTAGGCGCGCGCAATGCCCGCATTGCTCTCGAGCACGGGTTCACCACACTGCGCGACCTGGAGACCGAAGGCGCGATGTACGCCGACGTAGACATCAAGACGGCCATAGATCGCGGCGAAATCCCCGGCCCGCGCCTGCAGGTAGCTACGCGCGCGATGGCGCCGACCGGCATGTACCCCCTGCAAGGGTATTCCTGGGAGCTAGAGATGCCTCACGGCGTGCAGGTCGTTGACGGCGTTGAAGGCGCGAGGCGTGCCGTGCGCGAACAGGTGATGCACGGCGCGGACTGGATCAAGTATTACTCCGACCGCCGATATTTTTACGGGCCGGATAGAGTGCTGCATAGCTGGGTGAATTTCACCGACGAGGAAGCCAAGGCCATCGTGGACGAAGCGCACCGCCTGGGAAAACGTGTTGCCGCGCATGCCATTGGTTCCGACGGGATCGCCGCAGCTCTGCGCGCAGGCGTGGACACAATCGAGCACGGTGACGGTCTGACGGATGAGCTGCTCGACGTCATGGCGCGTAAAGAAGTCTATTGGGTGCCGACCATCAGCGTGGGCGCGTACGTCGCGCCGGGGCGCGCGGGCAATTGGCCAAAGATGGTGGAAACCGAGCGCAACGCATTCCGTCGCGCGCTGCAGAAAGGAGTGAAAATCGCGTTTGGCACCGATGCGGGCGGATTCGATTGGAAAGGCCTGGCGCAGGCGAGTGAGTTCCACTATTACGTCGAGTATGGCATGACGCCGATGCAGGCGATTCGCACAGCGACCGCGACGGCCGCAGAGCTGCTCGGCTGGAGCGACCGTTTAGGCACTCTCGAAGCGGGGAAGCTCGCGGACCTGATCGCGGTTTCGGGGGACCCGCTTTCCGACATTACGGAACTCGAGCACGTGAAGTTTGTGATCAAGGGCGGGAAAGTCTTCAAGAACGAACTCAAGTAGCCGCCTTCATCGGTCTGCGGCAGCGGTGTACCAGCCCAGGACGCGAATGCGAGCCGCACTCTGCTGAAACTCTTCGAGCGCCATCTGCATCTCGGAGTCCCGCGGACTCGCCTCCAGGTCAAGATAGAAGCGATACTGCCACGGGCGTCCGGGGATGGGGCGGCTTTCGATCTTCAGCAGATTGATGTTGCGGCGGGCGAATGAGCCGAGCGCGCGGTGAAGAGCACCGGGCTCATGAGCCAATTCCGCGACCAAGGAGAGCTTATTGGCTGATTCCGAAGTATCCGCCGCGGACGCGAGCAGCCAGAAACGCGTGTAGTTCTCGTGATGGTCTTCGAGGTGTTCACGTAGAGTGCGTCCGCCGTAAATCTCTGCAGCCCGGCGTGCGGCAATGGCGGCGCGAGATGGGTCGCCGCGAGCGATGACGGCGTGGACGCTTCCGGCCGTATCTTCGGCGGCGATTCGCCGGATCTGTGGATGTTCGCGAAAGAAGCGTTCGCACTGCGCCAGCGCCACGGGATGTGACTCCACCGCCTGAATCTGCTCGAAGGTAGCGCCGGGCAGCCCGATCAACTGATGCGCGATCTGATGTACCACCTCGCCGACGATGTGCAGATCGCTTTCAAGCAATAGGTCGAGCGACCGGTGAACGGAGCCAGCCAGCGTGTTTTCCGCCGGTGCGAGCACGAGGTCCGCCGCTCCTTCTGGAATCGCACCGAAAAGGGCGTCAAAGGTCGGCCGCGGGATGAGCTCGATGCCCTCGCCCAACAGCTTCAGCGCAGCTTCTTCGCTGAAGGCGCCGCGCTCACCCTGAAACGCCACGCGTGGCTTGTTCGGCGCACTCATCGCGAAACCTCACGTCTTCCGGTTGCGGTGGGCAGCGAAACTTGCGCGCGGCGCGATTCGCGCAAGATCTGGCGGAAGAGCCGCAACACCGCCCGTTCGCCGAGCGGGCCTGGGTTCGAGCGGCAAGCACGCGCAAGGACCTCTAACTCGCGGCGGCGTGAGTAACGCGAGAGTCCGCCCCTTGTTTTCAACCGCGCGATCTCGATCGCCAGGCGCGTGCGCTGGTTCAGCAAGCGGACGAGTGCGGCATCGATGCGGTCGATCTCGCCCCGGCGGTTCTGTATTTCCTTCATGATGGTATTCTCCTGGCGACTCTTCGGGATGCAGAAAAAAAACGGCCGCGCCCTCTTCTGGAGGATCGCGGCCGGTGCGGAAGCTTCGGGTTGTGCCTTGCTTCTAAATCACATGACCCTCATGCGCAGCTTCGCCGGTCCGCTTCCTCCGCGGAGAAAGCGGCATGTAAAGGCGAAGCTGGTAAATCGATTTCGCATTGCGCAGCTCTTGGTTCTCTTCAACGGACGCGGTCTAATGTAGGCACTCGACGAGAGAGTGTCAAGCTCGAAGGCGCGCGGCTTGACACTCCCTAACAACGCTGATACAAGGCGCGAACCGCTTGTGTGGCAGCAGAATTACACTCCGCTCGCCGGTAGCCTCCCTCTTTCCGCGCTGGTTGCCGCGCTGCCGATCTTCGTTCTCCTCTATCTGATGGGCGTAAAGCGCACACCTGCATGGTTGGCAAGCCTCGCGGGACTTGCGAGCGCGATCCTCGTCGCGGTCGCCGTCTACCGCATGCCGGTCGCGACGATGTTCAGCGCGGTGGCCTACGGCGCGGCCTTTGGACTCTTCCCCATTGGCTGGGTGGTGTTTGCGGCGATTCTGCTTTTTCGTGTCACGGTGGAAGCGGGCAAGTTCCAGGTGGTGCGCGATTCCATCGGCAGCCTCACGCTCGATCGCCGCCTGCAGGTGATGCTGATCGCGTTTGCCTTCGGCGCGTTCGTCGAAGGAGCCGCGGGATTCGGCACGCCGGTCGCGGTTGCCGGCGCGATGCTCGCCGGTTTAGGTTTTTCGCCGTTTTATGCGGCGGCGCTCTGCCTGCTGGCGAACACCGCGCCCGTCGCGTTCGGATCGATCGGCATTCCGCTCGTGACGCTCGCCAGCGTGACGGGCCTTCCGCTCGAGCGGTTGAGCGCGAGCGTTGGGCGCATCTGCGCGCCCGTGTCGCTGATTATTCCGGCGTACCTGGTGTGGGTGATGGGAGGATGGCGCGCGCTGCGTGGCGTGCTTCCGGCGGCGGTGGTTTGCGGTGTCACGTTCGCCGGGATGCAGCTCACCGTGTCGAACCTTGTGGGGCCACAGTTGACGGATATCCTCAGCTCGCTCGCCGCCATCGTTGCTCTGATCGCTCTCTTCCGGGTGTGGAGACCGCGGGACATCTTCGTGCTCGAAGGTGAAGAAACGGCGGCGGTGCGTCCCGTGCGGCACACTGCGCGGGAGCTCTTCGAAGCTTGGGGAGCCTACGGCCTTCTGGTGATCGCGGTGGTGCTCTGGGGCATCACGCGGGTCAAAACGTTTCTCGATGGTTTCACATTCTCGTTTGCGTGGCCGGGGCTGCACAACATCGTGATGCGCGCGCCGCCGATCACGGTTCGCCCGGCGCCGTACCCTGCGACCTACAACTTCAATTGGCTCTCTGCGTCGGGCAGCGCGTGTTTCGCAGCCGCGCTGCTGGGCGCTTTCCTTGTGCTGCGCAGGTCGCCCCGCCAGTTTGCGGGGAGCTTCATCGAAACCAACCGCAAAATGCTCTTCCCCGTTATCACGATCGCGGCCGTGCTGGCGTTGGCCTTTCTGATGAATTATTCTGGAGCGACGGCGACGCTCGGGCTCGCCTTCGCGGCGACCGGTAAGTTTTTTCCACCGTTCAGCGCGCTGCTCGGCTGGCTCGGGGTATTCCTCTCGGGTTCCGACACTTCTGCGAACGCACTCTTCGGCAATCTACAAGTAGTCACGGCCGGGCGGCTTGGGCTGAGTCCGGTACTCATGGCGGCGGCGAATTCGAGCGGCGGCGTGATGGGCAAAATGATCAGCCTGCAGAGCATTGCCGTGGCGGCGGCGGCAACCGGGATGCCCCCATCCGACGAATCGAAGGTCTTCCGCTTCACGCTGAAGCACAGCGTGATCCTGGTCGGCGCGATCGCTCTCGTCACAACGCTCTACGCCTACGTCTTCCCCAACGGGGTGCCTTGATTCCTGATTTCGCCTTTGCCCGCGTGATTCCGGCCTCGCCAGTCGTGTGTTAGGCTCTGCGTCATGGACCTGCGCGAGAGGTTCCTCATCAAGCCGGGCACAGAGGTAAAACTGCGTGACTACGATCCGGATTCGACGCCCGGCTTCAAGAAGGGCCACAAGTCGGAACAGGCCACGGCGAAGAACATCGAGCAACTGGACGAGCTACAGTACCTGCTCTATGCGGAGGACAAGCGCGCGGTACTCGTCGTCCTCCAAGCGATGGACGGCGGGGGAAAGGACGGCACCATCCGGCACGTCATGTCGGGACTGAACCCGCAGGGCTGCCGCGTCACGCCCTTCAAACGACCGAGCGCGGAGGAGGCGGCGCACGATTTCCTCTGGCGCGCACACCGCGCCGTGCCGGAGCGCGGACAGATCGGGATTTTCAACCGTTCCTATTATGAGGACGGCGG
>CAVTZX010000017.1:0-38337 GCA_963739275.1 uncultured Acidobacteriota bacterium | reverse complement strand
GCACCACCTGGCAAGGCGCCTACGAGCTCGCCGCCGCTCGCGCGGCTGGCTAGTTCAAACGAGTCTTGTTATGAAGTGACAGTGTGGGGCCGAACCGATAAGCATTCGGCCCTGTGCGGCTTGACTTCCACGCTCCGTTCTGTGAGCATCCCGCCATCGGTTCCCACCTTTGCGCACCAAGGAGGTCACATGTCCCTTTTCCTGACCCAGGCCGCCTACACACCCGAAGCTTGGAAGATGATGATCAATAACCCCCAGGACCGCACCGAGATCATCCGCCCGGCGGTCGAAAAACTCGGCGGAAAGATTCACAACTTCTGGTTTGCGTTCGGCGAGTACGACGTAATCGCGTTGACCGAATTCCCGACCAATGTGGACGCTGCGGCGATCGCCATCGCCTTTGCCGCGGGCGGCGCGCTCAAATCCGTGCGCACGACGCCCCTGCTCGCGCAGGAGGAGATCCTCGAAGCTCTGAAGAAGGCGGGAGCTTCCGGATACCGCGCGGCCGTCGCTGGCGCCTAATGGCGCAGGCCAAGCCTGGCCGCTCTGGAGAGCCATTCCCCGGCTCACGCGGGCACGGTGTGCGCTCGCCCTCCGCGCCCGGGTAGCGGGAACTTCGCTGCCCATCGGGCAAGGCGTTGCGCAGCTCTGCCGCGCCTGCGATACTCCGGCTGATGTACTCTGCCGCTGTCCTCGATCACTTCAAGAATCCGCGCAATGCCGGCGAGCTTCCCGACGCCACGGCCCGTGTGGAGGTCGCGAACCCCGCCTGCGGCGACATCTGCCAGCTCTCCGCGCGCATGGAGAACGGGCGCGTGGCCGCGGCGCGGTTCAAGACGCGCGGTTGCGCGACGTCCATCGCCTGCAGCTCACTCCTCACCGAATTGATCCAGGGGAAGACGCTTGAGGAATTGCGCGCCATCACGCCGGAGCAGATCTCAGAATCGCTTAGCGGACTCCCCTCGGCTACCTTTCACGGTGCGCAACTTGCCTGCGAAGCTCTCGCCGCGCTTCTCCCAAAGCTCTCCGATTAAGGGCCGTTCAGGTCTCTCCGAGCGCCTCGCGCAGCGTTTCCGGATCGTTCAAGTTCAATACAACGCCCTCTTCCCCCGTGGGCACCTCGAGCACGTCCCCCGCGTGCGCCCAGACCACCGCGCGCGCTCCCTGGTCCAGCGGCGCTGCGAGCAGTTCGGGATAGAGCTTGCTCGAAAAGATGACCGGGTGGCCGCGTCTCTGCACGTAGAACGGCACGACGATGGATTTCCCTGAGGAATAAAAGTTGGAGATGAGTTCATTCACCAGCGCCGCAGTGATCAGCGGATGGTCCACCGGGCAAAGCAACATCCCGTCTGTGCCCGGCGGCAGCGAATGCACTCCCGCCTGGATCGAAGTAAGCTGTCCTTCAGCCCAGCGCGGGTTCACGACGACCTCGGCGGGATTGAGCCCAGCTTCGTACGGATTTCTTCCGCGCCCGCGCCCAGCACCACGCGCTGGACCCCCACCTTCGCGTGGCGTGTCACTTCCAGCAAATGTTCGAGGAATGGCCGGCCCTCGAAGGCAAGCAGCGCTTTGGGCGATCCCATGCGCCGCGATTCGCCCCCGGCCAAGATCACGGCGGCGAGCATCTCGCGCCTCAGTCACTTTCCGGCTGGGTTGCAGAGACGATTTTGACCGACTTGTGCGGCAGGTTCGCCGCATTGCGCCGGATGGCCACAAGCTCCGCAGTGATGCTGATGGCAATCTCTTCCGGCGTCAGCGCGCCGATATCGAGCCCGATCGGCGCGTGTACCCGCGCCAGGCGCTCCTTGGGCATTCCTTCCTCCTCGAGCGCCTTGTACACAGAAAGCACCTTACGTTTGCTTCCGATCATCCCGACGTAACGCGCGTCCGTCTTTGCCGCCCAGGCCAGCACGCGCATGTCGCCGCGATGCCCGCGCGTCACGATCACCAGGTACGTGGAAGCGCCCGGCGCGATCTTCGCGAACGCTTCCTCGTAGCTCGTGTAAATCTCGCGCGCCATTGGGAAGCGTTCGGCATTCGCGAATGATTCGCGGTCGTCCACCACTCCCACCGCAAACCCCACCCTGTGCGCTGCCTGCGCCAGCGCCATCGAAACGTGTCCCCCGCCGAAAATGTACAGCACCGGCTGTGGGAGTATTGGCTCCACGAATACCTCCAGCGTGCCGCCGCAGATCAACCCGTTATCGTAGCTGGCTTCGTTGTTCAGGTTGAAGATCATCTTGCGCGGAGCTTCGCCGCGCATCACGTCTTTTGCCGCGGCCCACACATCGGCTTCGACGCACCCGCCGCCGATGGTTCCCGCAATCGAGCCATCCTCGCGCACCAGCATCCGCGAACTCTCGTAGCTGGGGATCGAGCCGTTCGTGTGCACAATCGTGGCCAGCGCCGCGCGCTTGCCCTCGCGCCTCAGTTTCACGATTTCTTCGAAGAGGTCCATGCGGGATCGCTCTCGGTTTAGGTTACGGCTGGCCGCGCGCGAGTGTCAATGGACGAAGCTGAAGACGCGGCTCCGCCGGCCGCAGCGCGCCCGCCGGTTATTTCCAGTTCACCACAACAACTTCAATCCGAACTGAATCTGGCGGGAACTGGTTGTGGTCGATGTGATCACGCCGGCTGTCGTTGTTGGCCCGGAGGTCGCGGAGGTGAATACGACTGGATTCGGCGTATTGAGGTTCACCCGGTTGAGGAGGTTGAAGAATTCGGCCCGGAGCTGCAGTTTGAACCGTTCGGAGAGAAAGATGCTCTTTGCCACAGACAAGTCCAGTTCCGCCAGGGCGGGTCCTGGCAGCGTGTTGCGGCCCACATTGCCATAGGTTCCGTTGGGCGGCGCGACGAATGCATTCGGATCGAAGTATTTGGTGGGCGCACCGAGGATCACTTTCCCTGTGAAGGACGGGTTCCAGGACGGCCGGATGGGATTTCGTGTATCGCCGTCGTTGGTGGGATTGAAACCCATCTGGGGGGTGAATGGCAAGCCCGTCTGCAGCGTCACGATGCTGCTGACTTGCCAGTCGCCGATCACCTTGCCCCACCAGCTATCCGGGAGGGACTTGTCCCCATGCCGAAGCGGCAGATCATAGGTCGCGTTCATCACCGCGGCATGCCGCACATCAAACGACGACCGGCCATAGTCCCACCTTGGGCGCAGAGGATTCATCGTGAACGCGGGCGAGTTCGTGGACACGCTGGTGTTCAACGTGTCGCCGTCGTCGAGGCTCTTCGAGTAGGTGTAGGCTCCCCGAAACTGCAATCCATAGCTGTAGCGATGACTTACTTCCACCACCAGCGCGTTGTACGAGCTGACGCCCTCCGAAAACCAGCTCGTTGTGTTCGCCACGTTCGGATTGGCCAGCGGCGCGTTGGGAGGGAAGTACATCGTCCCTGCGGGATAATCCGCCGGACACGGGGCCGCAGGGCAGATCGTGGGAACCGGCACGTTGGCGTCGATCGAGAGAAGTTCGTGGTAGCCGTGCGAACCGGCATAGCCGACACTTAGCATCGTGTTCGCAGACAGCAGTTGTTCGATCTTCAGCGAGTACGACACGACGGCGGGTGTGTAAAGGTCCGGCTGAACCCCACTGGGTATGACTTTTGCGTTCGAAGGAAGTGGGCCGCCGGGAACGATGTCGATGCTCGATAGCGGTGCGTTCTTTATCGTGAGGCCGGTGTTGAACGGAGGGTTCTGGTTCAGACGGTAGCTGAGTGCATCGAGCAGCGCGTAGTACATCCCGAAACCCGCCCGGACCACCGTCTTTCTCGATGAAGAAGGCGCCCAGGCAAGGCCTATACGGGGTGCCGGGAGAAACTTCGCGCGGTTAACGGCGAACGTAGAACTTCCGACCACCGGTTGCGTCACGATGACTCCGTTCGAGTCAAAGACATAGTTGGAAGCCCGGCCGTAAGCCTCATTCCACCCGTTGGTGAACTCGCCCCGGAAACCAAGCCGGAGCTCGAGCTGCGGAGTCACTCCGTAGGTGTCTTCTACGTACGCTGCCCCTTCGAGCGAACGCCAGGCCAGCGGAGTCGGCGACGGCACGGCAGTGAATGTGGCCACGGTGCCCTGCAGAAAACTCGTCAGGCTGGAGAAGGAGGCTTGGCCGTACTGGGTTTGTGCCAGGTTGTCGTTGCTCTGCAGGCGTTCGAACCAGACTCCGAATCCCAGCACGTGCTTGCCGCGTGTCAGTGTGACGTGGTCTTCGGCAGTGAACAGATTGCGCACCGCGCTCAGGTTGCTGCCTCCGTTCGTACCCGCCAAGGTGATCTGCGTCGCCGGGTTCAGCGCGCTTCCTCCGCCAATCACCACCGCGCCGACAGGTCGGCCGCGGACGAATCCTGGCGCGTCCACCGGTGTTTCGCCAGTGAAGAAGAAAGCCCCTCGGGAGAACCCGAGCGTGGCCTGATTGATCAGCGTCGAACTGAACACGTGAGTTTCACCCAGACTCACAACCTGATTCCGCAGCGATTCCACCACCAAGCTCAGAGGATTGGCGGTCGGAGTGTGGGCGGCGCTGTCATCCAAAGTGTAGACGCCGCTGAAGGAGTCTTTGTCCCAAAAGAGCTGGTCGAACCGCGCCGTGGCGAAGTCCTCGCGGAGAATCTGCAGCGGATGGCTGAATGCCTCGGCAACCCCGCCGCCGAGATTCGGTCCATTGGCTCGGGGCCACAAGGCCAGGAGCGGCACAACGCTCGGGGCCAACCCGACGTTGGTCAGTGTCCCGGCGGGCCCGGGGAGCAAGCCATTCCGCGCATTATCATCCGGTACCAGTGTTACGTCGCTCATTCCCAAATGCTGCCGGAAGCCTTCGTAGTTGCCAAACAAGAATGTCTTGTCTCTCACGATGGGCCCGCCGAGCGATCCCCCGAACACATTCCGCTGAAATTGCGGGATGTTTCCCTGGTCGAAGAAATTTTTTGCGTCCAGGGCGCTGTTTCGCAGGAACTCGTATGCGCTACCATGGATCTGGTTTCCTCCGGATGCCGTCACGATATTGATCTGTGCGCCAGGACGCTTGCCGTACGCCGCCCCGTAAGCGTCTTTCACGACTGAAAATTCCCGGACCCCATCCACTCCCAACAGTTGCCCGCTCACTCCTCCCGGCGTGACGTTAATCTCCGAAGTGCCCGTATATTCCACTCCGTTCAACAAGTAAAGATTCTCCTGCGGTCGCCGGCCCGAAACGGCAAACATGTTCCCAGCAACCGAATTCGAAGTGCCGATGCCCCCGGCCCGCTGTGAGGTGTAATTCACGACCCCGGGATTCAGAGTCAGCAACTGGTCGTAGCTTCTGCCGTTCAAGGGCAGCTCTTTGACCTGCCGCTCCCCGACCACACCAGAAATATCCACTGTTGTCACACTGATCAGATCGGGCGCTTCCTGAACTCGCACGTCTTCCTGCAACCCAGCGACTCCGAGCGTGAAATCCACCGTGGCCTCCTGTCCCACCACCAAGAGAATCCCTCCCTTGGTGAGCGGCCGAAAGCCTGCTTTCTTGGCGGAAACTTCATACTTCCCAACGGGGAGGAGCGGCGCTTCATACCGGCCGCTCTCGTCGGTGACGAGGTCACGAATCGCGCCCGTCTCCAGATTCTTCACGCGCACCGTCGCGCTTGGAATCACGCTGCCAGTTGGATCCAAGACGGTTCCCCTGATCGTGGCCACACCTTGGGCTTGGGCCAGACTCGACGACAGGAATAGAGCCAGCGAGAGCACCGTGGCCCATTGCGGGACGTCCTGCGTGAGGAATCGAACGAGTCTGGATTGGGACAAGCATTACCTTGCTCAGATGTCCCAGCAATCACCGAGCCACAGGGGGCCGCAGAGCCCCTCTTGTAAGTTATTGTAATTGCAGGTGATAGCCTCCACTGAGAACCTCTGGAGGAGCTTCCGCCTCAGGGCCATCCGTGGCAACCACCATTCAGGGGAGAGAAAGCGGAGGAAAGTGCTAAGGTTTTGCACTCTGGGGGGGATGGAAACTACTGGAAGGGCCCCTCTTAGTTGTGGTTTGCAGCGTCCAGCCACGCCCCTGCCGAGAGGTAACACAGCTGCCGCCGCGAAGGTTTTAGGCCAAGGCCGTTCTCCGGAGATGTCGATCATGGGCTGGTAAGTCCGCTCCTCCCGGCGGGAGACGAAGAGCTCCTGATTGTGTGCACCCCTCAAAAACCGCGCGATCGGGTGTAGCCTAGCACTTGAGGGGGTTTCAAAGCGGAAACCCTGTTCAAGGAGGTCTCCTCGTGAAGACGTCACCCTCAGCGAGAATCTTTTCTGCCTGGGCGATTCTAGCCCTTTGTTCGTTCACGGCTCTCGCGCAGGAACTCAAGCCCGTCCCGCTCCCCAAGCCGCAAACTGATATCGGCCGGCCGCTGATGCAGGTCCTCAAGGACCGCGCTTCGACGCGCACCTTCAGCGGAGAAAAACTTTCCGCGCAGGCGCTCTCCAATCTGCTCTGGGCCGCCTTCGGAGTGAATCGCCCGGACTCCGGCAAACGCACGGCGCCTTCCGCCATGGACTGGCAGGAGACGGACATCTACGTGGCCACCGCGGACGGCCTATCTGTCTACGACGCCAAGGCAAATCAACTCCTTCCGGTTCTCCGTGAGGATCTGCGCGCGCAGACGGGAACACAGTCCTACGTGAAGGACGCGCCGGTAAACCTTGTTTACGTGGCGGACTTGGCCAAGACCCGGGGCAACCCCGCTGACCGCGACCTCTACGTTGGCGCCGACGTGGGATTCATCGCTCAGAATGTCTATCTGTACTGCGCTTCCGAGGGGTTGGCGACCGTCGTTCGCGGCAGCGTGGACAGGCCGGCCCTGGCCAAGGCCATGCACCTGCGGCCCGACCAGAGAATCATCCTGGCCCAGACCGTCGGCTACTCCAAGAAGTGAGACACGGCAGCCGTTTTCCGGGTCCCGGCTTGTTCTTCTGCGTTTCCACTCTGCGCGGCCATTGCTCTGCCCGACAGGGCCGCAACAATCCCGCCGCGCTCACCCGCGCAAATCTCGTCTCGAGTGCTGCGAATCTGTATCGGTTCTCTGCAGACCTCGGCCTCATCGCCGATTTCCAATAGTCGGCATCTCGATCGGTGCGGGCCTATTGACGCGCCTGCTAAGATAGAATCACAAGGGAAGTGTGGGATGACAGCGTTGGCTGAAGCCAAGCCCGGCGGACGTGCCAATGGGCGCGGATATGTGGCGCGCGGAGCAATCCAGATGTTTAGTAACTACTAAACATCCGTTGATTCTGAAGGACTTAGGTTTCGATGTTAAGTCTTTTAGAATCCACACTTACAGAAAGTGTCTAAGTTTATGAAAAAGCACCTCTTCAAACCTTTTAGATGCCACTCTTACAGACCTTTACGCTCTAAGTGCTTTAGATGCCACTCTTACGCAAATAGGGGGGAGGGGGGAGGGGTCTCGCCCGCGCGGATGACTCGTTTTTTCATTCTTTTCCGACCTCCTACTTCCGACTTCCGACCTCCCCTCTCCAGCTCGAGTCACGAATCACGAGTCACGAATCAAGGTTTCCTCCGATGAAGGCGATCATCTTCACCGAGCACGGTGGGCCGGGAGTCTTGCGTTACGCCGAAGTGCCCGAACCGAAGATCTCGCCCACCGATGTCCTCGTGCGCGTGCGCGCCTGCGCCTTGAATCACCTCGACCTCTGGGAGCGGCGCGGCTTGCCCGGTATCACGTTCCCCATGCCGCACATTTCGGGCAGCGACATCGCTGGCGAAATCGCCCAGGTTGGCGCGGTTGTCACGCGCGTGAAAGTCGGCCAGCGTGTGCTGCTTTCCCCGGGAGTTTCCTGCGGTCAGTGCGCTGCGTGCTCTGCGGGACGCGACAACCAGTGCCGCAGGTACACCCTGCTCGGCTACATGCTCGATGGCGGCTGCGCGGAATATGTGAAGGCGCCAGAAGTAAACGCGATTCCCATTCCCGGCGACCTCTCGTTCGAGGAAGCCGCTGCGGTGCCGCTCGTTTTCCTTACTGCATGGCACATGCTCATCGGTCGTGCCGAAGTGCGGCCCGGAGAAGACGTGCTCGTGCTCGGAGCGGGCAGCGGCGTGGGCAGCGCGGCGATCCAGATTGCCAAGCTCACCGGTGCGCGCGTCATCGCCACGGCAGGCAGCGATGCAAAGCTCGTGAAGGCCCGCGAACTCGGCGCGGACGAGGTCATCAACCACGAAAGCCAGAACATCGTGGACGAGGTCAAGCGTATTACGGGGAAGCGCGGGGTGGACGTGGTTGTCGAGCACGTCGGTACGGCCACTTGGAAATCGAGCGTGGCGAGCCTCGCCGTCGGCGGGCGCCTGGTCACCTGCGGCGCCACCACCGGCTACGCGGCGGAAATTGACCTGCGCGTCCTGTTTGCCAAGCAAATATCGCTGCTTGGGTCGTACATGGGCAGCCGCGGCGAGCTTTATGACGTGCTGAAGCTGATCGGTGATCGCAAACTCAAAGCTGTAATCGACCGCGTGATGCCTCTCGCGGAATGCGCCCGCGCGCACGAACTGATGGAGCGCCGCGAGCAATTCGGCAAGATCGTGTTAAAGCCCTGACGGGTGATTCGGGTATCGTGACTCGTGATCCATCACAAAAATCGGTTCCGTCTTCCACGAGTCACGAGTCGCCGGTCGCGAGTCACCAGTCCCGAGTCACTCTTCTATGCGATAATGGTTGTGCGGAATCGTAAACTACGATGAGCATCTCCCTCGGCAAGAACGTCACACTGACCAGGCCCGATGACCTCGGCAAGCTGCTCGAAGACGAAGGCATCATCTTCACGCAGCTCGATAAAGCCGTGAACTGGGCGCGGAAGAGCTCTCTCTGGCCGCTCGGCTTCGGCCTGGCTTGCTGCGCTATCGAGATGATGTCCATGGCCGCCTCGCGCTTTGACATCGCGCGGTTCGGCGCCGAGGTCTTCCGGCCGTCGCCGCGCCAGGCGGACCTCATGATCATCGCGGGCCGCGTCTCGCAGAAAATGGCCCCGGTGATCAAGCAGCTCTACGAACAGATGCCCGAGCCCAAGTGGGTGATTTCGATGGGTGCCTGCGCAACTTCGGGCGGGGTCTTCAACAACTACGCCATCGTGCAGGGCGTGAACCAGGTGATTCCAGTGGACGTGTACGTTCCCGGGTGCCCGCCGCGGCCCGAGGCGCTCCTCTACGGCATCCTGCAGCTCCAGAAAAAAATCGATGCCGAGCGCGGCAGTTTCAAGAAAGCCCTCAACCTCAGTTGACACTCGGGGTTCGAGTGTCATCCTGAGCCCGCCGCAGCGGGCGAAGGATCTCAACGTATCGATCTTGAGAAAGCTTTATTTCCCCTCGAAAATTCTCAATCCCGCAATCCCCGCAATAATTATAACAATGCATGCCAGCCGCGCCGCGTTTTTCGCCTCATCGAAGAGAAGGATTCCCAGAATCGCGGTTCCCACCGCGCCGATTCCCGTCCAAACCGCGTACGCGGTTCCGATCGGCAACTTCTCCGCCGCCAGCGCGAGCAGGTAGAAGCTCGCCAACCCCGCGCCGCAGACAATCCCGATCGGCACCGGACGCGTGAAGCCCTGCGAGTACTTCAGCGCGATCGCCCAGGTGATCTCGAACACACCCGCCAGCAGGAGAAAAGCCCATGCCATGTTCTGACCTCGATTCACCTTAAGTTGTTCCGGCGTTGTCATTCTGAGCGGAGCGAGGAATCGCTCTTGGTCTTGACCGGCAACTCGATGACTTCCGCCGTGCCGCCGGACCACTCGAGCTGCGAGCCAACCGCAGTGAATTCGCGGTGCGCGTAGCCCATTCCAATTGGCCTGCCAAGCGCCGGCGAAAACGCGGCGCGCGTCACGAAGCCGGCTTCCTGGCCAGCCGCGAGGAGCTGCTCCTTAGGTTGCGGCTCCCCGCCGGAGAATGCGAGTCCCACTCGTTGCCGGTTCACACGGCCGCGCGAGCGCACCCGCTCGACGATCTCCTGTCCGGTGTAGCAGCCCTTCGTATAGCTGATGTGCGAGTGCTCAAGTCCAGCCTCGTGCGGGATCACCGTGTCGTCGAAGTCGTACCCGAACCACGGGACGCCCGCTTCGAGGCGCAGCATGCTCAGCGCGCGATAACCGATCGGGCCGCCGCCGCGCGCCGACGCAGCTGCGGTGAGATGCTTCCAGATCGCCGCGACATCCTCGCGAGGGACGATGAACTCGGCCGACGGCACGCCGCCCGGATCGCGTCGGATCACTCGGCACGCGATCCCCTGGACCGCTGCTTCGGCATGGCCGAGTTCGGGAAGGGAAGGAAGCTCCAGGCCACACAACTCGCGGACGATCTCCGGCGTCGCAGGCCCTTCCAGGGCAACGACGGTGCAACGGTCGGTCTGATCGGTGAGCGTGACGTCATCCATGATGATGTACTTGTCGATTGTCTCGACGAGCCGCTGGCGGATCATGGCATATGAGGCGACCAGCATGCGCTCGGGAAGCGCGTAGGCTTCGAGTTCCGCCAGGATGTGGCCTTGGGGATTCAGCAGCAGCGAGACAGTGCCTTGGCCCGGGGCCAGATCGCGCACGTTGTTCGTCAGCACCGCGTTGAGATAGCGGACGCGATCCGCGCCGGTAAACTCAAGCAGCATGCGGTAGCTCTTGTCCACCAGCGCAACGCTGTTCCGCGCCAGTGAGTATTCGGCAGTCGGGTCCGTGTAGCGATCGGGCAGCAAGCAGCCGAACCACTCGGCGAGCGAGGCTCCGGCTCGCTCGTGTTCGGCGCGCAATGGAGTGTCAATGGTCATTGTCGATCCGCGTGGTGCCGCGCGATGCGGCCTATCTTAGCAGATGCTGCGCGCCGCTACGGAGTGACGCAGAAAGGCTCTGTTATACTGCGGTGAGAGAGGCGATTCTCCCCAAGATGACGCACGGTCGGAAAGCAGCCGAGATGATCCACGAGATCCTGCCGGTCGGGTGGCTGCAGTGCAACTGCCACGTAGTCGGCGATCCGGCGACGCGCGAGGCGCTGGTCATCGATCCGGGCGATGACGTGGAGAAGATTCTGGACGTGATTGCGCGGCACAAGCTGAAGGTGAAGGCGATCCTGGTGACGCACGCGCACATCGACCACGTGGGCGGCCTGCGCAAGATGCACGAGGCCACGCAAGCACCTGTGCTGATGCATCCGGACGACCTGGAGCTATACCGCATCCTCGACCAGCAGGCGATGATGATCGGCATGCCCAAGCCTGCAGCTACGGAGATTGACGGCGCGCTGCGCGAGGGCGATTCGGTGCGCTGGGGGCCGTACGAGGCGCGTGTGCTGCATACCCCGGGGCACACCCGCGGCAGCGTCTCGCTCTATGTGTCGCCGGATGCCGCGAGGCCCGCCGCGCTCACGCGTCCAGGGGAACTCTTCGCAGGCGATACGCTCTTTGCGGGGAGCATTGGCCGGACGGACCTCTGGGGAGGCTCGTTCGAGGACATCATCCGCTCGATTCGCAGCAAGCTGCTGAGCCTGCCCGAGGACACGGTGGTGTACCCGGGGCACGGCCCTGTCACTACGATTGGCGACGAGCGCGAGTCAAATCCCTTCCTGCAAACCCGCTAATCACCACTTTTCTCGCGCAGGACCAGCGGGCGTGCGTCTATCCTTCGCGCTGTGCGCGCAATTCCTCCATCACACTCTGGATGAGTTCCTTGGCTTTGCGGAGTTCGCCGGAGATGAGCTGGATGTCCATGGCGGGTTTCTCGGGGTCGTGGCTGGAGTGGCAATAGACGGCGTGCTGGCCGACGAGGACTAGGGCGGTCGTCACCCGGTCGAGGGAGACAGCCAGGCGTCCGCGCTGGCGTCCGAACATCTGCTCGTAATGCTCGAGTTCCTCTTTGTGGTCGTCGAAGGCAGACATCAAAGGCTCCGTTGTTGGGCGGGGTGCGGCCCCACGATATCCGGTTCATGCATCCGCTGCAACGCCAACGCTTGAGCGAGGGAGGTAAAGGAGGTAGAGGACGCAGGAAGAAGCGAAACATGAACGCAGAGGACGCAAAGGAGACGCAAAGGACGCAGAAAGGAATACAGGCGGAAGGGAATAAGCAGAATGCAGCGGGCGACCTTCGGCAGTCGGCGGCCTCAGGGCAAACAAGCACAACAAAGAGGGAAGAGGGATTCCTCACCCGCTGAAGCGGGTTCGGAATGACAAGCCGTCTCCAGCCAACCTCCGCCGCGGCGTATTGCAATCGTGGAACACCACGCGCAGGCAAACTTTACTGGCTTGCGAACGGGATAGATAATTCCAAGTGTAGTCGGAGCCGAGGTAGAGGGGATTCGAGGCGGCGTTCGAGGCGCCTCTCCGAATCATGGATTTCCAGATGAGGGCCATCGGCGTCGCGGTCCATGGGCCGCGACGGCGGATACGCAAGTCCCGGCTTGGCGAGGTGAGGTCATCATGAGACGCTCGGACCTGGTTCAACATTCGAATAGGGGATCGATGGCGAGGACCAGCCAGATTATTTTCGGTGAGAGGCAACACTTGCTGCGCGTGCTCGATTCGATGGAAAACACGGATCTGGCCAAGAGCCGGCTGCACCAGGAGCGGCGCTCGCTCGAGGAGTTGATCCATGCGCGCACGCAGGAACTGAACGGCATAAACGATTCCTGGGACGAGAAGGTAAGCGTGGTGCTGAGCGCCGACGCCAAGCCTGAGACCCTCGATAGACTCGCCAAGCAAGCGCCACCGGAAGATTTCTATCTGCTTCGGCTGATCAGCGAGCATCCGAAAGTGACCTCGCGGACGCTCAGTCGCCTGGCGAAACATCCGTATGCCGCAATCCGTGAGAACGTGGCTCGGCACCCCAACGCCGACGCGACGACTCTCGCCTACCTGAGCAAAGATCGAAGCCAGCCACTGTGGTATCTGGTGGCGTTCAATCCCAATACGCCGGTGGGGCTGCGGCGGAAGCTGCAGGAACGTCTGCGCCGGCTGGGCGAGTCGCAAGAGAACGGAAGTAAGTAGGAAGTCAGAGGTCGGAAGTTGATCGTTTACAGTCAGTAGTTCAAAGTCGAAAGTCGAAAGAACCTGCCACCAGGCAGAGCGTTTCTTCAGTGTTCCTCGCAAGAGCAGATCCCTCGCGCGCTGCGGCGGGCTCGGAATGACACTCGCAAACGGGCCGGCGCAAAGAACGGCACAGCCCCACTCGTCCTGACAAGAATCGCCGGGACGCAAAGAACGTCCCGACAACCCTGTCGTAATGAACTCCAGAGACGCGCTGTCTTCTTACGGGATGGCTTGAGTGACCTGGATGGCGCAGCCGCCGGTGGTGCCGGACGTGGGGCAGGACTGGTTGGCCAGAGGCGTGTAGTAAATGTTGGAGGCGCCGGTAAAGGCGGAGCGGTTGTCGATGATGATGCCGCTAGTGCCGCCGGCAGAGACGGTGGCGCCGGTGGGCGTAGTGGCACCGTTGATCGTGCCGCTGGTGACGTCAAAACCCATGACGCAGCCATTGGTCAGGCTGCCGCTGCAGTTGGCCGGCGTGCCAAAACTGAGCACACCAAGAAACAGGAAATCGTGTGTGCCGTCGAAGAATTCGGTGACCTGAAGTCCGGCGGAGACAAAGCCATTGGTGAAATTATTGCTGAGGACGGGGCCGGTGGTAGCGGAAGCGCTCATGACGTTGGAATTGATGGACACCTGGTAGAGCGTGTTGTTCGCAGATCCTGTACTGCCGACGGCGTAGAGATGTCCGGTCGGACTCGCCGTGTTGGCGGACGTGAAGTAGGCGTTGTCAAAGGTTCCGGCGAGGAGGAACTCGTTGCCGGGGCCGAGCGTGGTTTCCGTGCCGCTGCCCGAGGTAAAGTTTGTGGCGAATTGGAAGACGCCGCTGCACGGAAGATTCGCGCCGCAGGGCGAACCCGCGCCACTGTTGGAGTCGGCGCCGACGAAGACGTAGGCACGGCCGGCCGTCGAGTCCACCAGCGGGCCGTCGACTAGCCCGAAGATCAAGTCGAGGCGGCTGGAGGTGCCGATGACGGCGCCGGTGGACGCCCGGACGGAATGGAAAAAGCCACAGGGCGTGCCGGAGGGCGCGCAGGTCGAAGCCAGGTTCAAGAGGTAGTCGCCGACGAGGATGTTGCCGGTGCCGCCGTCGAGGACAGGGCTGCTGAGAGGAGAAGTGCCCACTGAGACGGGCCAGGGGCTTGTGGTGGTTTCGGCGGGCGTTCCCGCGAAGACGCCGGTGAACTTGTGCAGCTTGCCGACGTCGTCACCGATGTAGAGCGCATCGGTTCCCGAGTAGTCGTAGAAAGGCGCCGAGCCGCTGTCGTTGGCGCCGCCGGAGAACGAGATCGAGGTCATGCAAGGCGCGCTGCAGGCGCGATAGGCCGCGTTGGAGACGGACGTGGGCGTGCCCGGGCTGCTGGCCGTTTGCGAACCGGAGGCGGCCCACTTCAGAAGGACGAGGCTGGCCACACCTCCAGAGCTGCTCTGCGCGAAAGCAATCTGTGAGCCGTCGAGGGAAAGCACGACCGAGGTGACGACGGTGCCGGCGGTGTTGTACGCCCAATAGGTCGAGGGCACGGTGCCGGAACAGCCCGTGTAGAGGTTGTCGAAGGCCAGGATGCTGGCTTGGTTTGCCGCCCCGGCGAGGCTGGTGTTGAAGACGACGAAGTCGGGTTTCGCTGCCGTACCGCAATTCGCCGTACTGACGTCGAACGAAAACTTTGCGGGGTACATCCCGAGGCCGGCGCTGGCCCCACTGCCCATGTCCATGCTCCAGTCGTCGCTGATGGGAGGCACTCTGCGGCGATGACCGGTTGCTGCGTGGCGTCTTTCGGCCGCCGAGGACGCGGGAGCCGCGGCGAGACCTCTCGGGAGGAGCGCCGTAAGATCCCGTCCATCATCTCCCGGTTCTCGTCTGTCCTCGATAGTCTCTTCCAATCGCGCTTCTGCCTCCTCGATTCTTTCCTTGATTCCCTCCCGTATCGCGTTCGGCCGGGAACTCCGCACTGCGGCGCGCTTGATCTGCTGCAAACCGAAGCGGGGATCGCTGATGGTCTTGAGCCACTCCCGATAACGACCGCCCTTCAGTGCCTCCCAGGCCGTGCCGGGATTCGAAAAAACGAGCCGGTGGTGAGACCAATCGTCCACGGCGGAGGATTCTGAGGGTGGGGCCCTGCGGCATGGGCAGGAAGGCCGTGCCGGCGATGAACATGCCGAAGGCAATGGGCGTACGACTCAGCCGAAGATGAAACAAGCCTGAGATGGTCATGGGCCGGATCCCCTGATCGTCCAGTGCTAACCGCAGAGAGAAATCAACTCCGGGACGAGACCTCGAGATGAAGGCAAATCATACCTGACTCGGTCACCAGTGCGAATCGAAAACGAGATTATAAGCGTTGACGCTGCCGATCCCAGTGGAAAAATCCCATCCGGAGGTGGTGCCGAAGGCTGGTTGGTATGAGCCATTCGAGGTAGAGAGCACGCCATTTGTCCCCGAAGGCAGGTAGCAATCGTGGAGGACGCCCAGGAGTGCTCTGCAGTTCACATCCATGTCGCCCTGGGTGACGTCGTAGAAAACGCAGGTGGTGGCCAGGCCGCGGCGCGGCGCCGGGACGTTGGACGAATTGCAATTGGCGTTTCCGCTCGCGCCGAATTCCTCGGCGGCAATGGCGTAGTAGACGGGATTGGGATTGCCCTGTCGGCCCCACTTCTGATTCACGAGCGCCTGGATCCCGGCCATGATCGGCGAGGAAATCGAAGTGCCGCCGAAACCACTCCAGGTGCTGGGTGCGCCAGCGCACGAGGCGCCGCCGCGAGCGATATCTGAATAACAGACCACGTAGTAATGGCCCCAGATTCCGTTGGCGGCGAAAAGCGAGACATCGGGGATATCTCGCACGCCATCGCTTGGATTACCAAACAGACCAGACTGCCAGGAGGGCTTGGCATAACCCGCGCAGGTGCCGTCGACGACACCGGAAGTCGAGGGCGTTCCGGTGGCGCAGCCGCTGGGGCCGCCGCTGCCCGAAGCAGTGGAGAGTGGGCCTCCACTGTTGCAATAGCCGGTCGTGCCATAGGTCTGCGCGAATCCGTGGAAGCTGGCGAGGAGAACGCTAGCACAGGAGTCGTTCCAAGGGATTTCGGGGATGTAGGACTTAGCCGAGCCGAAATTGGGAAGATTGGATGTGTTCCAATAGGTGCTGGCGGTGTTGGTGACCGTGTCGCCGAAATCTGTGCCGCCGATGGCGACGTTGTAGGGAGTGGAGGCGAATCCGCTGACGCCGATGCCGTGTTGTGCGCGGGTCGCGTTCGCATCGCAACTGGCGGCGCCTTCATCGCCGGAGGAGACGAAAATGGAAACGCCTTCGGTCACGGCCTGCTGGTAGGCGGAGTTGTAAGCAGCGTTGGGAGTGGCTCCATTGAACGCTTCACACTCGCCATAACTGATGCTGATGACCGCGGGCGGCGAGCCACTGGCATTGAGGATGTTTTGCAGAGCGATCAGGCCGCCGAAGGTGCTGGAGTTCGCGCAGGCCGCCAGCTCGATAGCTGCATCGGGAGCGGCGGCGGAAGCGTACTCCGCGTCCAAAATCGCTTCGGCATCGTCCGCGTTCACGCCGGGAGCGGTGCAGTTGTTCGGGCCGCTGGGCGGAGGGGGATGCACCTGCGAGAAGGAGCCCGAGGAATAAACGGAAAGACCAAACGTTGAGCGGAAGGTGGTCCAGTCCGCAGTGCTGAAGACGTCGGTGTCCTCGATCACGACAATGGTCTGGCCCTGGCCGGAAAGTCCCACACTGAACAACGGATTCAAATTGTAGATGGTGGCGATATCGGCCGGGACGATCAAGTGCGTGCCGGCACTCACCGTATATTGGCTGCGGGCCTTATGCATCGGGTGGGGCATGAAGTCATGCAGAGAGACAATGCCGACGACCACTGGCGCAAGCGCCGCGGGAATCTCCGGATCACTCATGTTGGCAATGTGCCGCGCACCGTTCACTTCGACACGGTGAATCTCCGTGCCAAAGGCATCGCGCACTTGGCCGGTGGTGCCGGAGAAGTCGATCACCATGCTGCTCGGGTACACCAGGTTGACCGCAAAGCCGTGCGATTCGAGCCAGTCGGTGACCTTGGCGATGTCCGCATCGGCGACGCCGAAGCGATTGCCGAATTCTTCAGCCGTGAGCCACTGGTGGAAATTGGGCGAGCCTTTCGTGTGAAGCTGATCGATGAGGGCGACGAGCTCCTGCTCCTGCTCCGGCGAGCGCTTGAGCTGGAGGAGCATGTGATCGAGCGGAAAGTGGTCCGGCAAGCGGCCGCGATCATTTTCGGCGCGCGCTTCGGGGCGCGTATTACCGTGGAGACGGACACGTCGGTGCTCGTCAATCTCTTGCGAGACGCGCGGACGCCGATGCTGGCCCGAGTGTGGAATTCTTACAGCAGAGCTGAGAGAAAGGGAGAAGGCCAGAGTGATGACGAGAGAGGAAAGAGGGCCGAACACAAGTCGACGGATCATCTGCCGGCTCCTTCAGAGGAGAGGGTCTCTTCAAAGCCAAGCCGCTCGTGACTGGAGGGAGCAGTCCGCGCGACACCGCAAAAATCATTTCCCGGGGACAACGAGAATAGTAGCGAGAGACGAACAAGCGCGTCAAGGGATTGCGGCGCGACGTTGTCGAACCAAGGAACCACAGGCGTCGCACCCGGCTGTAGTACACTCCGCGGATGCGCCCGGATGCGTTCCCGCGAATCCTCAATATCGCCGATTATTTTCTTGATCGGCCGGCACGCGAACATCCGGAACGCACGGCCATCCTCGGCGAACCGCAGGAGGTGAGCTACGCCGAGTTGGCGCGCCTTGCGAGCCGAGCGGGGAATGCGCTGCGGCGCGCAGGATGCGCAGCGGGCGACCGCGTAATGATCGCGCTGCCCGATTCCGCGGAGTTCATCGCCGCCTTCTTCGGCGCGGCAAAGATCGGCGCCATCGCCGTGCCCGTGAATTCTTTCATCGGTGGGGCGGATTATGCATATTACCTGGCGGACAGCCGAGCGCGAATGGCCGTGGTGCACGCAGAGAGTCTAGGAGAGTTTGCGCACGCCGCCGACGCGAGTCAGCTCGAGCGAATC
The DNA here is from genome assembly GCA_963739275.1 of uncultured Acidobacteriota bacterium. Taxonomy (GTDB): domain Bacteria; phylum Acidobacteriota; class Terriglobia; order Acidiferrales; family UBA7541; genus JBGQGH01. The sequence goes on along the minus strand of CAVTZX010000017.1, from coordinate 20,232 downwards.
TTCGTGGCCGGGGAAGCTCGCGAGAATCCGGCGGGCGTGCCGGGCGGGCCGCGATGGATCGAGTGGGGCGCCGCGCTTGCGGCGGAGCCGGATGAACTCGCGGCGCATCCCACTGCGGCGAGCGATGCGGCCTTTTTCCTCTACACATCCGGCAGCGGCGGGAAACCGAAGGCCGCGATTCACGAGCACAAAGACATGCTGGTGACTTCGCGCGCATTTGCGCAGGGCGTGCTGGGCTTGCGTGCGGACGACCGGACGTTCTCGGTCTCCAAGCTTTTTTTCGCGTTCGGGCTGGGCAACGGGATGTACTTTCCGTTTTCCGTTGGCGCGAGCACGATTCTGCATCCGGAGCGGCCGCGCGCCGAGCGGATTCTCTCGGTGATTGCGGGTTACCGGCCGACCGCGTTCTTCGCCGTGCCCACGCTCTACGCGGCACTGTTGCGCGAAGCCGAAAGGGGCGCGCGCGCGGATTTCTCGTCGGTGCGGCTGGCCGTCTGTGCGGGAGAAGTGCTTCCGGCGGAGATCTTCGAGAGATTCCGGCGAGCGTTTGGCGTGGAGATCCTGGACGGCATCGGTTCGACGGAGATGCTGCACATGTTCATTGCCAATGGACCGGGGAAGGCGCGCGCGGGTTCGTGCGGAACAGTGGTGCCCGGCTACGAGGCGCGCATCGTGGATGAATCGGGCGCGGAGATACAGCAGGGAGCAATCGGGAACTTGCACGTGAAAGGCGCGAGCGCCATGCGCGGTTACTGGGGGAAACCTGAGTTGACGGCGCGGACCAAGCTCGGCGATTGGGTGGTCACCGGCGACCAGTTCACGTGGGACGCGGACGGCTATTACCACTACTGTGGGCGCGCGGACGACATGATGAAGGTCGCGGGGATGTGGGTCTCCCCTGTGGAAGTGGAGAACGCATTGCTCGGGCACGCGGATGTGGTCGAGGCAGCAGTGATCAGCGCGAACAATGCGGATGGTTTGGTCAAGCCGGTGGCGTTCGTCGTGTTGCGAGCCGGACTAGAGGGAGGCATCGCGTTGGCGCAGGCGCTGCGCGAACATGTCCGGGCGCGGCTGGAGCACTTTAAGTGTCCGCAGGAGATCCATTTCCGGGCAGAGCTGCCCAAGACGGCGACGGGGAAGATTCAACGCTTCCGCCTGCGGGAGGAACTGAGGAGGTAAGGCAGAGAAGGACTCACGCAAAGGCGCAAAGCCGCAGAGCGGACCGGCGCCGGAGCGCCCCTGCGTCACTGCGTTCCTCCGGGTCGCTACCTTGTTCGGGTAGCGAGACAAATTGGCTCTTTACGGCTAGAATTAGAGTGCTAGATTGGCCTAAAGGAAAAGACAATGCTGCCGCTCCAATTACAACCTCAAAGCCACATTCCCCTGTACATCCAATTGCGCGACCAACTGCGCGCACTCGTGCACACCGGCGAACTGCGCCCGGGCGACCGCATCCCCGCGAGCCGCGAACTGGCGCTGCACCTCGGCGTGCACCGCACGACCGTGGCCAACGCCTACGCCGAACTCGAGTCGGAGGGTCTCATACAGGGGCACGTCGGCCGGGGCACGTTTATCCGCGGCCTGGCGGATACGTTTAAGATCACGCCTCCTCCGCCATCGATTCCCGCGAGCGGGGTGAACGGCTCCGTGCGCTGGGAATCCCTCTTTTCCGACGAGCGCGGCGATGAGGCGCTGAGCCGCTTGACCGACGGAATTCCGCTGGAGGGGATTTCCTTCGTGCTGGCGCGGCCCGACGCCGACCATTTTCCACTGGCGGCGTTCCGGCACTGCTGCAACACGGTGTTGAAACGTGAGGGCGCGAAGATTTTGCAGATGGGGCCGTCGGACGGCTACGCGCCCCTCAAGGAAGTGCTCATTGAACTCTTGCGAAGTGAAGGAATGCAGATTCGCAATGAGAACCTGCTCATCACCGATGGCTGCCAGCAGGCGCTCGACCTGATCTGCAAAGCGTTTTTACGGCCTGGCGATTCCGTGATGATGGAAAACCCCACCTATCCCGGAGCGATTGCCATCTTTGCGGGGGCGCGCGTGCGATGCCTGGGCGTGCCGGTGCGCACGGAGCCGCCGGTAGGCAAGGTGAACGGAAACCCGCTGGGCTCCCCGGGAGTGGACCTGACGGCGCTCGAAGCCACGCTGCTCGCGAACCGCGTCAAGCTCATGGTGCTCACGCCGGACTTCCAGAATCCGACGGGGACTTCGCTTTCGCTTGCGGCGCGGCGCCGTGTGCTCGAGATTGCCTCGCGCTACCAGGTGCCGATTGTCGAGGACCACATCTACGCGCGGCTGCGGACGGGGAGCGAGCGGGTGCCGTCGCTCAAGCAGCTCGACCGTAACAACGTCGTGATTCAGATCGACAGCTTCTCCAAGATGGCGTTCCCCGGACTGCGCGTGGGCTGGTGCGTGGCGCCGGAAAACGTGATCGAACGGCTGCGGCTCGTGAAACAGACGACGGACCTGCACACCGACCAGCTCGCGCAGGCAGCGCTGGCGGAGTTCACGCGGCGCGGACTTCTGCTGCGACACCTGAACAAGATGCGCAAGATTTACGACCGGCGGCGGCACGTGCTCGAGGAATCACTGAAGCGGCACATGCCCGAGGGAGTGCGCTGGACGCGGCCGGAAGGCGGAATGTGTTTGTGGGTTGACTTGCCGCCGGGGTTTGACGCCAGCGAATTGCTGATTCACGTCCGAGAGCGCGGCGTCCTGTTCGCACCGGGGCGGTACTTTTACTTCCAGAACCCGCAGCCGAACACCTTGCGGCTCGGCTTTGCCGGGCTCGACGAGAAGCACATCGCGCGTGGCGTGGCCACGCTGGGCGAACTCCTGCGGATCGAGATGCGCAAAAGGCAGCGGGGCGCGCGGCGGATGGAGAGCTCGCGCGTAGCGCTGGTATGACGCGACTCGAGCCGCGGCCGGAGAATCCGTGTTTCGGCTGCGGCGGCGGGAACGCACGCGGGATGAAACTTGCGTTCGAGCGGGACGATGAGAAGCGGCGAATCACCGGCAAGTTCCACTTGGGCGCGGAATACTCAGGTAGCAACGGCATCCTGCACGGCGGGATCATCGCGCTGCTGCTCGACGAGGCCATGGGCAAGGTCAGCCGGTTCCGCGATGCCCGAGCGGTGACGGCCGAGCTGTGGGTCGAGTACCTGAAGCCAATCCGGGCGGATGAAGAAATTCACGTGGAGGCGTTCGAGCGCGAGCAGAAGGGGCGCTCGCTGTTCCACGAAGGCGAGATCCGCGACGCAGCGGGATCCGTGCTGGCACGAGGGCGCGGAAGGTTTGTGGTGCTCGATCCGGCTCCATTAGATGCGAGCGGGAATTGTGAAGGATGAGGAGTGCGGGAAACCATTTGAGGAGAAAGTCATGACATCGAATAACGGCAACGAAGCGGCAAACCAGTGGCGTGTCAAGGTTGGGCTGGCGGAGATGCTCAAGGGCGGCGTGATCATGGACGTCACCAACGCCGAGCAGGCGCAGATCGCCGAAGAGGCCGGCGCCGTGCGCGGTGATGGCGCTCGAGCGCGTCCCCGCCGACATCCGCAAGGAAGGCGGCGTGGCGCGCATGGCCACGCCGCGCATCATCCGCGAAATCATGGAGACGGTGACCATCCCGGTGATGGCCAAGGTGCGCATCGGCCATTTCGCCGAAGCGCAAGTGCTCGAAGCGCTCGAAGTGGACTTCATTGACGAGAGCGAAGTGCTGACGCCGGCCGACGAGGAAAACCACATCTGGAAGCACGACTTCAAGGTGCCGTTCGTCTGCGGCGCGCGCAACCTGGGCGAAGCGCTGCGGCGCATCGCGCGAAGGCGCGGCGATGATCCGCACCAAGGGCGAAGCCGGCTCGGGCAACATCGTCGAGGCCGTGCGGCACATGCGCGCGATCGTGAGGCAGATGCGGAAGCTGACCACGCTGCGCGAGGACGAACTGATGCACGAAGCGAAGGAGTTGGGCGCGCCGCTCGAACTGGTGCGCTGAAGTGGCGCGAACTCGGCAAGCTGCCCGTGCCGAATTTCTCGGCCGGCGGCATCGCCACGCCGGCCGACGCCGCGCTGGTGATGCAGCTCGGGGCCGAGGCGGTGTTCGTCGGCTCCGGCATTTTCAAGTCGCGCGACCCGGCATGCGGGCGAAGGCCATTGTCGAAAGCCACGACGCATTTCAATGATCCGAAGATTGTGCTGGAAGCGTCGGAAGAGCTGGGGGAAGCGATGAAGGGACTCGATGTGCGCCAGATCGATCACAAGGAGTTGCTCCAGACGCGGGGCTGGTGACGAAAAGTGGGAAGCAGAGGACGTTGATGAGGTAGAGGAAGTAGAGGAACAGAGAAGCGAGGAACAGTGTCGGCATGAAGATTGGGATACTCGCAGTGCAGGGAGACTACGAAGCGCACGCCAGGGTGCTGGAACGCCTAGGCGCGCAGTACGTGCTCGTGCGCACCCTCGCCGATATGGACGGAGTGGAAGGCGTCATCCTGCCGGGCGGGGAGAGTACGACGCAACTGAAGTTCCTTGCCGACGAGGGGCTCGAGCAGGCGATTCGCAACCTGGCGGCGCGGGGTGGCGCGCTTTTCGGAACGTGCGCGGGTGCGATCCTGCTTGCGAAGGAAGTCCACAATCCACCGCAGCGCTCGCTTGGGCTCGCGGACATCGTCGTGAGGCGCAACGGCTATGGCCGCCAACTTTCCAGCGAGGTGCGCCTGGAATCGTCGAAACTGACTGACGGACCGCTGGAGATGGTGTTCATCCGCGCGCCGATCATCGAATCGGTCGGGCGCGACGTCGAAGTCCTTGCGGAATCACAAGGCAAGCCGGTGCTTGTGCACCAAGGGCGCGTGCTTGCAGCAACCTTCCATCCAGAGTTGACGGCCGACACCTCTGTGCATGAAATTTCCTCCACATGGCCACAGAGAAGGCAGAATGCCACCACCCAACGGCCAGCCGATAAAGGTCCTATTCGTCTGTCTGGGGAACGCTTGCCGCAGCCAGATGGCGGAAGCGCTGGCGCGCCACGTGGCGCCGGACGTCATCGTCCCGGCGAGCGCGGGCACCATGGCCCTGGGGATGATCCCGGATCTGACGCGGCAGGTGCTTGAGGCGCGCGATGTGGCGATGGACGGGCAGACCTCGAAAAAGTTGTTGCCCCAGCAGGTGGAGTGGGCCGACCTCATCGTGAACATGACCGGGCTGCCGGCAAGTTCCGTTTTTCCCGAGGCGGAGGACAAAGTGGAAGACTGGGAGGTCGAGGATCCGTTCGGGCAGGAGCCGGGCGTGTTCGAGCTGACGTGCGATGCAATCGAGGCGCGCGTGGGCGATCTGGCGCGGCGGCTGCGCCAGATGCACGCCGTAAGGAAAACCTGATCGCGTGCCGAGGAGGCCGATTGCGCCGCGAAAAAACCAGCGTCTCGCGCGAAGACTACCTGAAAGCCATTTGGGAGATGGTCCAGGAAGAGGTCGCGCCGATCAGCGCGCGGCTGGCGGAGGAACTGGGCGTGACGCCTCCGGCGGTGACCGCGGCGCTGAAGCGCATGACGCGCGATCACCTGATTCGCGTCGGCCGCGACGCCCGCATCGCGTTGACGCGCAAAGGGCGCGGCATGGCCGAACACCTCGCACTCCGGCATCAGCTCGCGGAAAAACTCCTTACGGAAGTAATTGGGCTCCCGTGGCTGAAGGCGCACGAAGAGGCCGAGTGGCTCGAGCACGCCATCTCGCCTGAAGTCGAGGCGCTGCTGCTGAAGCGATTCGGCGCGGAGAGCCGTTGCCCGCACGGTGTGCCCATCATCGGCGGCCTCGCCCGGCTGCGGAGCAAGTTCGGCGCGGTGCCCCTGGCGGAGATTCAACCCGGCGAGCACGCGGAAATCCTCTGTGTGTACGAAAAAGACCCCATGTTTCTCGGATTCCTCGATGGTCTTCAGCTCAGGCCCGGCACCTCCGTCCGCGTGCGGAGGCGCGAATACGACGAGACGATGACGCTCGGCGTCGGCCGCACCGTGATCCACCTAGGCAAGCCGGCCACAAGCCGCATCTGGGTCCGGCGAGTGTCGGTCTAGTGGCACAGGCATCCAGCCTGTGCGGCGTCGCTCCCGGCCGCCCTGCTTGAAATTTCCCATCCCACGGAGTAATGTTTCTCGCCTCTTAGCCTACATTTCTCGGCAGTCCGAAACCGCATCGCGCACGCCGCATCATCGGAGGAGCCATGGCCGTCGAAATTCAAGTGCAGGTCAACGGCAAGATGCGCGAGAGCAAGGTCGAGCCGCGCCTGCTCCTCGTGCACTACTTGCGCGATGTCCTTGGGCTGACGGGCACTCACGTAGGCTGCGAATCCTCCATCTGCGGCACGTGCACCGTCTTGCTCGACGGCAAGGCGGTGAAATCATGCACCGTCCTGGCCGTGCAGGCGAATGGCTCGACGGTGACGACGATCGAGGGGCTGGCTGGAACGCACAAGAATGGCGGCGGTTTGCATCCCGTGCAGGAAGGATTCTGGGAGAAGCACGGCTTGCAGTGCGGTTTCTGCACGCCGGGAATGATTCTTTCTTCGGTCGAGCTGCTGAACACGAACCCCAATCCCACCGAGAGTGAAATCCGGCATGCGCTCAGCGGGAACCTCTGCCGCTGCACCGGCTATCAGCACATCGTTCAGGCGGTGCAGTACGCCGCGGGAAAGATGGAGCTCGGCAGGGCAAGTAGAACCGCAAACGGTAGGGGGCAACGATGGCCACCGCACATCACTACATCGGGAAAGCGCTCAAGCGCAAAGAGGATCCGCGGCTGATCCAGGGCTTGGCGCATTACGTGGACGACCTGCGAGCCCGCCGGGATGCCTGCACGCCGTCGTTCGGTCCGGTCAGCCCGCACGCGCATGCAGTGCATCACGATCCGATGGACACGACGCCAAGGCGCAGGACTGCGCCGGGCGTGGTGGAGGTGCTGACCGGCGCGGACGTGACGCGAAGCCATCGGCCTGGTGCCGTGCGCGGCGCAGATTCCCGATATGAAGTTGCGCCGCGGCCTGTGTCTGGCCAACGACCGCGTGCGGTTCGTCGGCGAGCCGGTGGCGGTCGTGGTGGCTACGGATCGCTACCTTGCGCGAGACGCCGCAGACCTGGTGGAAGTGGACTACGAGCCGCTCATGGCGGTGGTCGATCCGGAGAAGGCCATCGCCAAGGGCGCGACGCTGCTTCACACAAAGTACAAGGACAACGTCGCCTACAAGTGGGAGCTCGAAGGCGGCGACGTGGCTAAGGCCTTCAAGCAAGCCGACAAGATTGTCAAAGAGCGTCTGGTGAACCAGCGGCTGATCCCCGTGGCCATGGAAACGCGTGGCGTTCTCGCCGAGTACCTCCCGGGCGAAAAGCAGCTCACTGTCTGGTCTTCGACGCAGATTCCTCACCTGCTGAAGACGCAAATCGCGGCCATGACCGGAGTGCCGGAGACTTCGGTGCGCGTGATTACGCCGGAAGTGGGCGGCGGCTTCGGCAGCAAGTTGAATGTGTATCCCGAAGAAGCGCTGGTGGCGCATCTGGCCATGCGTCTAACGAAGCCCGTGAAATGGATTGAATCGCGGCGCGAGAATTTTCTGACCACGACTCACGGGCGCGACCAAATTGACGACATCGAAGTCGCCGTGAAGAAAGACGGCACGATCCTCGGCCTGCGCGTGCGCGTGATCGCGGACCTCGGCGCGTATTATCAGCTTCTGACTCCGATGATCCCCACTCTGACCGGCCTGATGATGTGCGGCTGCTACAAAATCCCCGCCGCGCGCATGGAGATCGTTGGCGTGCTCACCAACAAGATGGCCACGGACGCCTATCGGGGTGCAGGGCGCCCCGAAGCAACGTATTTGATCGAACGCGCGCTCGATTTGGTGGCCGCGGAGCTGAAGAAAGACCCCGCCGAGGTGCGCCGCAAGAATTTTCCCCAGCCGAAAGAGTTTCCCTACGCGACACCGACCGGAGTGATCTACGACAGCGCGGACTACCAGCGCTCACTCGACCTCGCGTTGAAGAACGCGGACTACAAAGGGCTGCGGCGCGCGCAGGAGAAGGCGCGCAAGCAAGGCCGCATCGTGGGCATCGGGCTTTCGACCTACGTCGAGGTTTGCGCGATGGGCCCCTCGAGCGCGATGCCCGCGGGAGGCTGGGAGAGCGCCACGGTACGCATCGAGCCGACGGGCAAAGTGACTGTGCTGACCGGCTCTTCCCCGCACGGCCAGGGACAGGAAACGACGTTCGCGCAGATCGCCGCGGACGTTCTCGGCCTTGAGCCGGACGACGTGCAGGTGGTTCACGGCGACACGGCGGCAGTGCCGTATGGTATCGGGACGTTCGGCAGCCGTGCCAGCGCCGTCGGCGGCACGGCGGTGTACAACTGCCTGGTGAAGCTGCGCGCCAAAATTGCCAAGATTGCCGGGCACGTGATGGGCGAAGAATCCGACAAGCTCGTCCTCGAAGGCAGGAAGATCACTTCGAAAGCCACGAAGAAATCGATTGGCTTCCTCGAGGCGGTCGGCGCAGCGTACATGGCAAAATCGCTGCCAGCAGGCGTTGAGCCGGGCTTGGACGCGACGCATTTCTTCGAACCCACGAACTTCACGTTTCCGTTTGGCGCGCACATCTGCATGGTGGAAATTGACCGCGAGACGGGTGACGTCCGGCTGGAGAAATACGTCGCCGTAGACGATTGCGGCAATGTCTTGAACCCGCTACTGGTGGATGGGCAGGTGCATGGCGGCATCGTGCAGGCGGTAGGCCAGGCGATGTTCGAGGAGGCGGTATACGACGAGTCCGGGCAGCTCATCACCGGCGAGTTGCTGGACTACGCACTGCCGCGCGCGGCGGACATTCCGTGGATGGAGACGTCGCGCACGGTGACGCCTTCTCCGGTGAATCCACTGGGGCTGAAGGGCGTGGGGGAAGCGGGTACGATCGGCGCGACGCCCGCGCTGGTGAACGCCGTCGTGGACGCTCTCGCCCCGTTCGGCGTGCGCCACGTGGACATGCCCGTGAAACGCGAGCGCATCTGGCGGCTGCTGCACGGATCGGCGCCGCGTCCCGCGCGTCCGACAGCCGCTCCAAGAAGCAGGTCTTCGCCAAAGCCCCCAGCGAAACCGAAGGCGAAACCCAGGGCAATGGCGAAGCCCAAAACGAAGAGCAAGGCTTCGGGCAAGAGGAGGAGGGCGCGATGATTCCGGCGCCTTTTGAATATCACGCACCGAAGACGCTGGAAGAAGCCCTGCGCCTCGTCGAGCGCCACGGGGACGAAGCCAAAGTGCTAGCGGGCGGTCACAGTCTGCTCCCCTTGATGAAGCTTCGGCTCGCGAGTCCGCGATTCATCGTGGATATCGGCCGGCTGCGCGGGATGAGCTACATCCGCGAAGAGGACGGCCGCATTGCCATCGGTGCGCTGACCACGCACGCGGACATCGAACATTCTGTGCTCGTGCAGAAGAGATGCGCCCTGCTGGCGGAGACGGCCGGACAAATTGGCGACGTCCAGGTGCGCAACCGCGGCACGCTTGGCGGCAGTCTGGCGCACGCGGATCCCGCGGCGGATTATCCGGCGTCGATCCTGGCGCTGGATGCGGAGATCGTCGTGGCGAGCTCCTCCGGGACGCGCACGATCGCCGCGCGCGAATTCTTTGTGGACATGCTCACGACACAGCCGGCCTCCGCATTCCTACTTCTCGGTCAACGCTTCGTTATTGATTCATACATCACAGGTGACGTAGTGTATGATAAGATTATCTTCAATGGTCAAAAAGTTCTCCGAATGCTTCCTTCCACATTAGATGTTCTGTTTGCACTTGGTAACGATGCTTCGGCGCAACTGCTTGAACCGGAACTGGCTCGGTACAATTATAGTAGCAACCTTGCAGCGCTTCGTTATCTGGTCAATTCATATGAGCCGCAATTCTGGAATAGCTCGTTATTTAACGGTTGGCTTTCTATGATCAGGACTCTTAATCCTCCTCAGGATCGCACATCACTTCCAACGTTTATGCAGACAGCGGCTTGGTGGCAGGAGAAGATTGAACACGCAGCTTGCTTCGTGGGCACAGCTTCGGCATGATAACTTGCTTTATGCAAAGCAATCGTACACACCAGTTCCCATTTGTTCATTTCCAGAAAGCTATGTCGAACCATTTCCAGAATTCTATCATGCATTATCTACATTCGCCGATATTGCAGCTACAAAATTTGCCGACGATGGGGAGAAGTGAAATTCACAATTACTTCATTAATATGAAGGTAATTGCTGATACACTTGAGATCATTGCTCAGAAAACTCTTACGAAGACTCCCTTTACTTCATCTGAGCTAAGTTTTTTGTGTGGAATGATTATTCCACCTGGAAGTATGTGTGGAGATCCATATACTGGATGGTATCCGAGTCTCTTTTATCGCGGTGAAGATGATGCCTTCAAAAACGATCTCATTATTGCCGACATCCATACTTCGAAATCGGACGAGGATGGAAATCCTGTTGGATGGGTGTTGCATGTGGGAACAGGTCCACTTGATATGGCAATTATTACAGCCGAAACACCAGATGGACAATTCGCCGCTTTCGTTGGTCCGGTGCTCAGTTATTACGAACATCTCACTACAGGACTCAAGCGACTGACAGATGAGGAATGGAAAACCCTATATAATGTTGCCCCATCCCTACGACCTGCTTTTGTAAATCTATATTTGGCAGATACGACAGGCGCTTCCAAAGGAGAAGCACTTTCATTAGCTACAGGTGTGGATGATAAGTCTGTGCCCCAGCAACAACCAGTGTCATTTGAGGTATGGCAGAGTTATCCTAATCCATTTAACTCTACAGCTATTATCTCGTTTACAATCCCTCCATCACTTGCTTACTCGATGGCCGAGGTAAAAATTGTGAATTTGCAGGGGCAAGTGGTTCGGAATATTTTCAAACAGGCTCTACCAGCGGGCAACTATTCTGTTCGGTGGGATGGTAATACAGAGAAAGGGGTCTCAGCAGCTAGCGGCGTTTATTTTTATAACGTTTCCGTGGGAGCATTACGACATACAGGTAAAATGGTACTGGTGCGGTAGAAGATGTTAGATGTTAAAAGGTAGAAAGTAAAAAGTAGAAGGAAGATGGTAGGAGTAAGGAGGTTGCCTCTATCTTTCAAAAAAGGTGATTTGATAAACACTTTATGTACTAATGAACAAACAGACTAAATTACCGTTGTCATTCCCACATGTTTCTAGTGGGAATCCAGTGTCAAGGCATTCCTCGTTTCTGGATGCCCGATTAACACATTCGGGCATGACAGGCTCCTCTATAGGAATGACATTACCTCCTTTGTCATTCCCACATGTTTCTAGTGGGAATCCAGTGTCAAGGTATTCCTCGTCCATGGATTCCGTCTTATCCCGATTAGGGATGCCTTCGGCACAATCCGACGGAATGACAAGTAGGCTTGCGGGGATGACATTTGATCCAAGGGGCATGACAGCGGCATTGGGCAACCTTCCGAAAGTTTCCTTTGCACACGCTCTGAGAACTTTCGGAAGGTTATCTATGCTGCTTTACTTCATCCTTCTTCCGTTGCTTCTCTTTGCCCAAGCACCGACGGTAACAGGAGTAACTCCGGCTCAAAATGCACTAAACGTACCGAAGGATATTAACATCACCGTTACATTCAGTACAGACATTGACCAATCGACAATTAGCAGCTCGTCAATTAAAATCAACGGTTCACTTAGTGGCTCTCATACAGCTACATATAACTACAACAGCTCCACCAAATCCGCAACGATAACACCAATCGTACCATTTAATGTGGGCGATGTAGTTACGACAACGTTAACATGCGGGATAAAGAGTACTGTGGGGGATTCGCTGATAAAGAGCTACACGTGGAGTTTTTCAATAAAGAGCGACGCCGGAGCGAGTGGAAAGTTTGTGCAAAGTTCAACACCAAGTGTGGGAAGTGGTCCATATTCAATCACAGCCGGAGATTTCAATGGAGATGGCTCTCTTGATCTTGCAGTAGCAAATTACTATTTCCAACACCGTTTCCATTCTCTTGAATAATGGGAGCGGCACATTTACACAGAATTCAACACCAAGTGTGGGGAGTCGATCCATTTTCAGTCACAGCCGGAGATTTCAATGGCGATGGCTCTCTCGACCTTGCAGTAGCGAATACTAATACCGTTACTACTGCCGGTATAGTCTCGATTTTAATAAATAATGGGAGCGGCACATTTACACAGAACTCAACACCAAGTGGGGGGAGTGACTCCATATTCAATCATAACCGGAGATTTCAATGGCGATGGAGCGCTTGATCTTGCGGTATCAAATAGAGCTTCGACTGTACGGTTTCAATTCTTGATAAATGATGGCAGTGGATCATTTATACAGAGTTCAACACCAGGTGTGGGGAGTCAATCCATATTCAGTCACAGCCGGAGATTTCAATGGCGACTGCTCTCTTGATCTGGCAGTAGCTAATTGGGGTTCTAACAACGTTTCTATTCTCTTGAATAATGGAAGTGGCACATTTACACAGAACTCAACACCAAGTGTGGGAAGTGGTCCATATTCAATCACAGCCGGAGATTTCAATGGCGATGGCTCTCTCGACCTTGCAGTGGCGAATAATAATTCCAACACCGTTTCCATTCTCACAAATAATGGGAGTGGCACATTTACACAGGACTCAATACCAGGTGTGGGGAGTGGTCCAAGATCAGTCACAGCCGGAGATTTCAATGGCGATGGCTCTCTCGACCTTGCAGTGGCGAATAATAATTCCAACACCGTTTCCATTCTCTTGAATAATGGGAACGGCACATTTACACAGGACTCAATACCAGGTGTGGGGAGTCGACCACGTTCAGTTACAGCCGGAGATTTCAACGGAGATGGTTTTCTTGATCTCGCAGTAGCGAATTATAGTTCCAACAATGTTTCCATTCTCTTGTATCATCAACGGTCATCATCAATCTCACTCTCAACAAATATGATCCAGTTTGGCTCAGTGGGAAGCGGATCAAGTAAGAGTGTGTATCTTAAGATCACAAACAACGGCATCGATAGCACGCTCTCCATCTCAACCATCATATCCTCCAATGCTGTCTTTTCGCTCAGTCGGACATCGCTTACGATTCCTCCTACTGGAATGGATAGTGTACAAATCACATTTGAGCCAGCTGCCGGTATCACCTATAATGATAGCCTTACAATCGCAAGTAATGATCCGCAAAAACCGATAATGAAAGTTTATGTAACGGGTTCTTCACCTCCTCCAACGCCTACACTGGTTTCTCCTGCAAATGGGGCAATAGGAGTCCCGATCAATCCAATATTCACTTGGAATGCGGCTACCGGAGCAATGTCTTATCACCTTCAGGTATCAACGGATTCTCTATTCCGGACATTTATATTCAATGATTCAACGATTAGCAATACATCAAAGCAAATCTACTCGTTAGCATACGATACCGTATACTACTGGCAAGTGAGTGCTAAAAACATTAGCGGAAGTAGTGATTTCTCGGCATCTTGGTCTTTCACAACTACCATATCTCCCCCAACAAATCTTGTAGCTACTCCGCAGAATAAGAGCATATCATTAACTTGGACTGCAAGTGCAAGTCCAAACATCCTGCGTTACCGGATTTATCGTGGTAACGCTTCACCTGCTTCAATTCTTATCGACAGCACAACAGGCACAGCGTATACCGATAGCGGATTGACAAATGGCAATAAATACTTCTATCGCGTTTCAGCCGTGAGCACTGAAATGATCGAGAGTGCCTTCAGCAATGAAGTCAGCGCCCAGCCGTTCAATACGCCTCCGCAAGCTGTCCAATTGAGCGATGTCAATCAACCTAACGCCGGGAGAATATTGAAATCTACGCTCCAGTTCTCCAGCCAAGGGAGCACAGATGCGGATGGGATTATCGATTCGGTGTTCTGGTTTATCAACGATCAGTTGATAAACACACAACAATTAATCAGCTACAATTTTGGACAAGGCACTAATAAAGTTACGCTTGTTGTGAAAGATAATGATGGTGCAAGCGATACGAGCATCGCCTGGGTAAACCGCTCTATGTTTATTACAAATGTAAACGGGCCTATATATGCCGGTCTCAGTATCCTAGGCGACAATGCTATGTATGCCATTGCCTCAGGTGACGCAATTTATAAAATGAGCGCAGACGGCAATATTTTTTATACACTCCAAGTCGGAGGTGAAGTGCGTTCGTCCAGTTCTATTGCCTACGATACAACCGTTTATATAGCGTCATCAGATCGAAATCTCTATGCCTTCTCAAAGGAGGGCAATGCTGTCTGGTCAGCCTTGCCATTGGGTGGAGAACTCACAGCAACAGCCGCAATTGACTCGGTGGCAAATCGGCTTTATATAGGAGTATCTAATCGCAACTTTGTGGCAGTGAATAGAGCGACTGGACTCGTGTCGTGGAGCTACTTTACCGATGCACCAATCAAGAATTCCGCGGTGATTACACAAGACCGAAAACTCATCTTTGCGACACAAAACGGGATACTCTATGGATTTGACTTAAAAGCTCTCTCCTTACCTGCCTCACCGACCTGGCAAATGGCTCTCCCGGATACGGCACCAAGCTCACTGGCTTTAGATGATCAAGGATTCGTCTATGTCGGCACTGGCACGGGCCGATTACTCAAAATTTCGGTGACAACGGGTCAACAACCTTTCATTGTGTGGCAAGTACAAACAGGTTCGGCTATTATAGGCTCTCCAGTCATAGACGCAAATGGAATATTGTACGTCGGATCAACAGACTCAAAACTCTATGCAGTAGATATTCAAACGGGTAATGTGAAGTGGACATTCTCCACCAAAGCCGCAATCCGATCAACCCCGGCTATATCGAATGCAGGTATAATATATTTTGGAAACGATGATGGTGAGGTATTCGCACTGGATAGTAATAAGACTATTCAATGGTACTTCAAGACAAGCAGCGGTGTTCTGCACCACTTTTGTATTATGAGTCGGCACTATATCTTGGCACGCTTGGAAAGCAGGTTATAGCACTATACGACAGTGCAGAAACTCCAAGTCCAAAAGTAGCTGCCTTATCTAAATCTTCCATCTCTAATCAAGTCGCAAGGATTCCAATGTGGGCGACATTCCAAGGGAACAATCAGCGAACAGGTCTCTCACCTTCGCACGGAGTGACAAGAGTTCAAGATTTGAGTAATGAGATTCCAACGATTTTTACTTTATCCCAAAATTATCCTAATCCCTTCAATCCATCAACAACGATTGAATATGGCTTACCAATTCGGAGTCGCGTCATTCTTGATATTTATAATATCCTTGGACAGCGCATTGCTCGGTTGGTAGATGAGGAACAGGAAGCCGGATTTAAATCAGCAGTTTGGAATGCACAAGTCCCAAGCGGATTGTATTTCTATCGCCTTGAAGCTATCTCAGTAGACAATCCAAGTAAGCGATTTGTGGATGTGAAGAAGCTATTATTTCTTAAATAGTCCAATATTTTCTGCAGAAACATCAAGGAAGAAAAATGACCAAAAACTTATTTCGAATTGTGGTAATCGCATGTAATGTATTGCTAATCGCATTCTCTTTGTTCTCTCAAGAGTTACAAAGTATAAGATCAGATCCCGAATCTGAAAAATTTGAAAAACGTTTGCATCCCCTCCAGGATATGACTCTCCCTTATCGTCTGTTTATTCCTGATAGTCTCGAACCATCTCATTTCTATCCTCTAGTTCTTGCACTTCATGGCGCAGGGGAAAGAGGCACAGATAACGAGATTCAAATTATGCTCCATCGACTTGCATTTACTTGGTCTGATAGTGCCAACCAAGCGAAATGGCCATGTTTCGTAGTGGTGCCCCAGTGTCCAGCTAACCAATATTGGAGTAGTGGATCATCTAGCGTATTTATGACCCAAGCGTTCAGTGCAGTAATGGATTTGCTCGATTCTATTATCTATGCCTTTCCGGTAGACACAAACCGAATATACGTTACTGGACTGTCAATGGGCGGAGCTGGAACCTATGAATGTATCGTCCGATTTCCCAAACGGTTCGCAGCTGCTGTGCCTATGAGTGGTGGTTGGAATCCATATGAAATCGAAAGTATTCTTGATGTTCCTGTATGGATATTCCACGGAGCATCAGATCAGACAGTTCCCGCGAGCGAGTCTCGCAATATAGTAACAGCTTACATAAACGCGGGACGTTCGGTTGTATACACACATTGCAATGCTAGTGTATGCAACTCGGATCCATATGCAGTTATGGATTCAGCAATTGCGGCTAAGGCGACTCATCTATATACCGAATACGCCGGGGGTGGACATGTCATCTGGGCTGAATCATATGACTTACCGCAACTTCATCAATGGATGTTCATGCAATCCTTGGATAATTCATCCTCTGTAAGCGATAGATGAGTTCAATTCCATTTCAAATAGATTCTCGCTTTCACAGAATTATCCCAATCCATTTAATTCAACCACGGTAATCAATTATCAGTTGCCAGCTGTCAGTAACGTCATGCTGAAGATATATGATATTTTAGGAAGAGAGATAAGCATTCTCGTAAACGGATTACAGGAAACTGGATTCAAGACGGTACGTTGGGATGCACAGGTTCCAAGTGGATTATATTTCTATCGTCTTGAAGCTATCTCGATAGATAATCCAAGTAAAAGGTTTGTGGATGTGAAGAAGCTATTGTTGCTTAAATGACGAAGTCATCCCCTTGGGATAGTCCAATACTTTCTGCAAGTGCGATAATGGTTTACAATAAGGTGTAGGTTAAATTTTTACGAAGTTTGGAATTTGATCCTCTACGCGAATTTCACAATAAGTTTGTTATAATAATCCTCAAAATGGTAGTTATTACCTTCGTTGGTGCCTACCTTGCTTGTACATCGTTTTCTGTCTATATTCAATAGGAAATTGTCAAATAATCTTGGAAATCGCTATGGTATTTCTTACTCCTGAACGATTGGATGAAATTCAAAGGAATCTTACCGGTAAACGTATTGCCGTTGTCGGTGATTTAATGCTTGATCGTTATTATTGGGGGACGGTATCGCGCATTTCCCCCGAGGCACCGGTTCCCATTGTAGAAGTCGAAGGAGAGTCTATACGTTTAGGCGGCGCTGCAAATGTTGCCAACAATATTGCATCGCTTGGAGGCATGCCCCTGATGATTGGTGTTGTTGGCAACGATGAAGGTGCAAATGCCTTATGTAAGTTAATTGAAAAAAAAGGATTTTCAACAGATGGAATCGTTGTTGATGACTCGCGACCTACCACAATAAAAACGCGGGTCATTGCTCACAGCCAACATGTTGTCCGCATCGATCAGGAGGAAAAAATCGATCTGAACATGGATGTGCAAGCACTGGTTCTATCTAAGCTTGAAAATAAAATGGATGCCCTTGAAGGAATTATCCTTCAAGATTATAACAAGGGTGTACTGACAAAAGGATTAATCGGATCTATTGTTCGCCTTGCAAGGGAGCGTAAAAAGATGATTATGGTTGATCCAAAGTATAATAATTTTTTTGAGTACAAACAGGTATCTGTTTTCAAGCCCAATCGGAAAGAAACCGAAGAAGCACTTGGTAAACGCCTTGTGACATTCCATGAAATGGAAGATGCGGCACGTGAACTTTTCCAGCGTATTAAGGCCGATAATATATTACT
The DNA here is from genome assembly GCA_963739275.1 of uncultured Acidobacteriota bacterium. Lineage (GTDB taxonomy): Bacteria > Acidobacteriota > Terriglobia > Acidiferrales > UBA7541 > JBGQGH01. The sequence continues at coordinate 2,489 of CAVTZX010000017.1, read as the reverse complement.
TACGCTTGGTGAGAAAGGTATGCTGCTTCTGGAACATGACGGTCAACTAGTGCATATCGAGACGAAAGCGAGAAAAGTAGCAGATGTTTCGGGGGCTGGTGATACGGTTATTGCTACTCTCACAATGGCAATGGCAGCGGGTGCTTCTATTCGGGAAGCTGCAATGTTAGCAAATTACGCAGGAGGGATTGTCTGTGGCGAGGTTGGCATTGTACCCATAGAAAAGGAAACACTTGTTCAGACGATTTTGACAGATATTGATAACGGAGATCTGCACTGATGGGCGAAGTAGTTACGCGTGCTCAATTAGTCACATATCAGGCAACAGTTAAAACTTGAAGGTAAGACTGTGGTTTTCACCAACGGGTGTTTCGACATTTTGCATCATGGGCACATTGAATATTTGACAAAGGCAAAAGCACTCGGTAATGTTCTTATCGTTGGTATGAATACAGATGCCTCTGTTCGGCGGCTTAAAGGACCGAAACGTCCAATTGTGGAACAGGATGATCGTGCTTATGTACTCACCGCACTGCAGGTAGTCGACTATGTCTGTTTGTTTGACGAGGATACACCGTACGAACTCATAAAAGCCATTGTGCCTGATGTCTTAGTGAAAGGTTCGGATTGGACTATTGATATGGTTGTTGGAAGAGATGTTGTCGAAGCTGCAGGAGGTACTGTGAAGACAATTGATTTTGTTCCCAATCGTTCAACTACGAACATTATAAAGAAAATTGCTAACAGTGGAGTATAATGAATAATTACCATCCCATATTTTTGGATTGTAAACTGGTTGTAAAGCTTTTATGCTCTCTGTGATGTTCAAGTCGGAATTATAGCGTGCGTAGATTTTTCCGCGTTACATACTACTTTGGTTGTATTCTACTTTTTATCTTCGTTGCTGTCATCGGATTTACACAAACCCGTTCGTTCAAAGCCTATCTTCGAAGTATTCTCATTCTCCAATCCAAAACAGTAATTAACGGTCAACTTCAGCTTGGAATTATTCAAGGCAACCTCATAACGGGATTCTCCATCCGCGATGTTAGCATCGGTGAGTTTGGGAAAGAGATGATATCTGCAGATCGCATCGAAATTAAATACGATCCGTTTGGACTTTTATTTAAACGTTTTGGAATAAGTAATGCTGTTATTGTTAATCCACACATTCATCTCTTCCGTTCGATAGATGGGACATGGAATGTTACGCGTCTGTTTAAGCCTAGGCCCACCGATACTTTGCCTTCGGCTTGGAGTATTGATATCAAGCGGATCGAATTAACAAATGCCGAAGTGATTTTTACTGATTCCCTACGTCTTTCTCGGCGACAATTAGAGGATTACAAACGCCCGTCTGATAATGTTGTCGATTATGCACAGGTTCACCTTCGCGAGTTCTCATTAGTGGCCTCCCTTCAAATTAAGAATGAAAATTATGCCACGAAAATCAGAAAATTACAATTTACTTCTCTGACTCCTACTTTTTCACTCACCCAGCTGTCAGGAGATTTCCTAATGACATCGAACGAGGTAAGTGCAAAAGACGTGAGCATTGAGACCCCATCATCCCGTTTAAAGTTCGATGTCGGAATGAAGAATATCGATCTCACGCAGATCTCAGATCTGACTGAACTAGAAACTAAACCTATCAGTCTTACTTTGATGGCGGATGCAATAAACACGCAAGAACTGAAGCAGTTTCTCTATCCTTGGGTGGACTTTTTAGATCGTCAACTAATACTTCAGGTGAAAGTAAGAGGGGTTTTCGGAAATATGAATATTGAAAAAATTGCTGTTCAGACACCTTACTCATTGGTGCAACTCCAAGGTAAGCTCCTGAATTTGCATCGTCCTCGCGATTTGGAAATGCACCTTTACAGCAACGAAAACACAATTTCCACGCGCGATCTTATCGACTATCTTCCGGGACTAAAAATACCAGATTTAACATTTCTGGGATCTGTAGATTATTCGATGAGGTATGAAGGGAAACCATTGGATTTTGAAGCCAGTTTCCAAGGCAATACTGCTGCAGGAGAATTCGATCTGGATGGTTCAATGAAAATCGATCGAGGGAATATTACATACAACGGGATTATCGCAACTCGTTCTTTAGCGTTGGGTACTATCCTCCGAGATGAAACGATTACCAGTAATCTTAACTTGAAAGTGAAGGTCGATGGTTCAGGTATGAATCCGCTCACAATGACGGGCCTTGCAAGAGTGGATGTTGACTCTTCATCGATAAATGGATTGCCTATTGATAAATCGGTCTTAGTATTTGATATCGCTGATGGAACGCTACGATCTCACATCGCTGCGTCCGTGGGTAGTGGTAACTATGAAATTTCAAATCAGATAAAATTTTTCGAAAAGGATTCCATACTCTATAATGTCAATGGCCGAGTTAAATCAGTTGATCTTGCAGAAATTCTTCGGGATAAACAATACGAAAGCGATTTATCGTTTACTTTGACTGCTACTGG